>CBINNW010000288.1:0-1510 GCA_966252115.1 uncultured Akkermansia sp. | reverse complement strand
CGGATTTTCGTGTGAGAGGAAAGGGACGGGAGGGGGAGCGAGGAGGTTTTGCTTTCTTACGATTAGTTGCCCCGAGCCGGGGTGCGGGGGCGGCGGCGAGCCCCCGCGGAGGGGGCGAAGGCGTTTGGGCTCCGACTTGCAAGAAGAGTCCGGTGGATCGTGGTCCGCCCTCACGCGAGGATTGCCTCGGTGCAAACTGCTATCGGTCGAGCCCGCAGGCCACGACAAGATGACGCTTCCGCGTTGCGGAGCAAAAGGGGGAGGACCCAGGCGGTGCCATCTACGAGACGGGCTTGAGCCCAAGCGGAACGTCGCACGCGCTCCGAGTCCAAAGGGTCTTCGGCCGGTCGGGCCAAAAGGGTCGAGCTGCGAAAGAACGGGGGATGCGGATCAGGCGGGCATCAGGCGGGTGTCGGTGGCGGTGAGGCCGACCTTCTCCGGGGTGGTCTGGGCGGTGGCCAGTCGCCATACGTCGATGGCGAGGCGGCGGGCGACGGCGACGATCATGCGCTTGCGCCCGCGTCCGCCGTTTGCCGACAGGAGTTTTTGCAGCGGGGGATACTGCGGTTGCCAGCGCAAGAGCCGCCAGGCGGCTTCGATGAGCAGGTGGCGGACGCGGGGGTTGCCGTGTTTGTCGATGGACAGCTCGCGTTTGTTGTCGCCGCTGGTGTGTTCGCCGGGGCAAAGGCCGGTGTAGCTGGCGACTTGGCGGCGGTTGTGGAAACGCGTCCAGTCCACGACCTCGAGCAGGAGGGTGATCCAGGTGAGCGCGCCGACGCCGCGCGGCGCCCGCACCTCGCGACGTTCGGCCAGGGCCGCGACCTGTTGGTCGGCCTCGCGCAACTGGGCGCGAAGCAGGGCGAGTTGGTCGCGCAGTTGGGCGAGGCCGAAGCGGGTGTGGGCGGGAAGCTCTTCGGCGAGACTTTGCCAGCGGGCGGCCTGCCACCAGGAGCCTCGGACGCGCCGGCCGAGGCGGAGAAAGGCGCTGCGGCCGGCCGCGCTGCAACGGGTGATCTCGCCGACGAGTTTGCGGCGATGGCGCAAGAGCGCGCGCTCGTCCTCCTGTTGTTCGGAGGGCACGTAAACCTCGCTGAAGGCTTGGGTGTTGCCGCGAACAAAGCGGTCGAGCTGGTCGCAGAGGGCGCGGGCGTCGCGCTTGTCGGTCTTGCGCCGGCCGTTGAGCGCGACCGGGGCGACGACGTGGCAACGCACGCCCTGCTTGATCAGCTCGCGGTGCAGCCAGTAACCGCAGGGGCCGGCCTCGTAGCAGGCGTGCAGGGCGGCGGCGGGATGCGCGGCCTTCAGCTTGGCGACCCAGCCAAGGAGCTTGTCGGTGTCGATGCGCTGGCCGGGCTTGGGCAGGGCGTGGTCAAACTGCGCGACCACCATCGCCGTGGCGGCGTGCAGGTCGATGCCCAGCTTGATGCTCTCGATCTTGCAGGCGGTGATCGCCTGGGTTTGTTGGACTTGTTCGTTCTTCATTCGAGCCGGTTGGTTGTTCGTCTTCTCC
>CBINNW010000287.1:0-1606 GCA_966252115.1 uncultured Akkermansia sp. | reverse complement strand
CGCCGGGCGCGCCGCAGTGCCTCTCGGCGGTCGCCCCTCCACCGCGGCGGGCCCGGCGGTCCCGCCCTACCGGTCCGGATACGGACGGAAAGCGAACGGATATCAAACCGTCGCCTACGGAAAGTGTTTGGCGATCATCGCGGAGAACGCCGCCGGCGGGCGTTGGGGGCGGCCGGCCTTGTCGATGAACACGTGCACGGTGTGGCCCTCGGCCAGCTTCTCCTCGCCGCGGAAAAGCTCGTAGTCGATGCGCAGGCGGACGGCGGGTTTTTCGCGGATGCGCGCGTGCACGGCCACCACGTCGGCGTAGCGCGCGGGGCGCAGGTAGCGCAGGTTGACCTCGATCACCGGCAGGAAATAGCCGTCGGCCTCGAGCTCCCGGTAGGGGATGCCCTCGGCGGCGAGCATCGCGGTGCGCGCGACCTCCAACCACGGGACGTAGCTGCCGTGATAGACGACGCCCATCATGTCGGTCTCGGCGTAGCGCACTTCGATCTGGCTGCGGTGTTCGAGCATGGCGGGAAAAGTGGCGCGTCGGGCGTGCTCGGCGCAAGGGGAGGCTTGCGTGGCGCGCAAAGCCCCGAACATTGCGGAGCCATGACCCAAGCTCCGCGCCGAGTGCTCCTCATCGACGACGACCGTGGCCAAGCCCGCATCGTGGACGCCGCTTTTTCCAAATTCATGGGGGAAAAGTTCGAGCTCCACTGGGCGCCGACCTACGAGGACGGCCTCCTCGCCCTGCGCGAGGGTAAATTCTCCGCCTGCCTTCTCGACTACCAGCTCGGCCCGCGCGACGGGCTGGAACTGCTCCGCGAGGCGGTGGCGATGGGCATCACTACGCCGGTCATCTTCCTCACCAGCGAGACCTCGGGCGACGTGGACACGGAGGCGCTCAACGCCGGCGCCATCGATTATCTGGTGAAGTTCGAGATCAGCCCGCGCGGGCTGGAGCGTTCGTTGCGCTACGCCCTGCGCCTGCACGAGACGCTCAGCGAGCTGCGCCGGCTGGCGACGCGCGACGTGCTCACCGCCCTCTTCAACCGGCGCGAGGGCGTGCGGCTCCTGGAGCGCGAGGTCGAGCGCGCGCGCCAATTCGGGCGCGCCCTCTCGGTGCTGTTGATCGACGTGGACAACTTCAAACGCGTGAACGACACCCACGGCCACGCGGGCGGCGACCGCATGCTGGCGGCGGTGGCGCACAAGATCCGCTTCAACGTGCGCGACGTGGACGTCGCGGTGCGCTGGGGCGGCGACGAGTTCGCGGTGTGGTTGCCCGAGCTCGACGCGGTGGCGGCGCGCCGCATCGCCGAAAACCTCGTGGCGTCCGTGCGCGAGCTCGGCTGCACCGTCTCGGTCGGCGTGGCGCAGTGGACGGGGCTGCGCGGCGACGCCGCCGATCTTCTGGCCGCGGCGGACCGCGCGCTCTACGAGGCCAAGGCCGACGGCCGCGACCGCGTGGCCTGATACCAGTTACCGGATGGATTGACCCTCAAGGGTAGGGCGGGACCGCCGGGCCCGCCGCCGAGGACGGACGGTGAGCGTCACCCAAACCGGCGCGCCCGGCGGTCGCGCCCTAGTGTAGTGCCCGACAAATAGCGTTACTTGT
>CBINNW010000286.1:0-1631 GCA_966252115.1 uncultured Akkermansia sp. | reverse complement strand
AACACCTGTTACCCTTGACCCGAGTCCATACACGCCGGGCCCGCCGCCGAGGACGGACGGCTATCGTCACCCAAACCGGCGCGCCCGGCGGTCGCGCCCTACCTTCCCGAAAAGTCCCAACTCAAAACGTGATTGGTATAACGCACCGCGTTTGCGGGCGGGGTTTTTCGACACGGAGGGCACGGGGCGCGGGCCCGCGGAGGACACGGAGCGCCGGTCCGGCGTGGGCGCGGCTCAGATCGACCAGTTCCAGGCCTCGAGCTCGTTCTGCTTGCGGCACTCGACGGCGGCCTCGCGTTTCTTGCGCGAGCGCACCACGAGGTTCTCGTTTTTGTAGTAGGCGATGCTGTTTTCCGGAATGGTTTCCAGCAGCCACACGTTGGCGCCGACGATGGAGTTGGCGCCGATCCGGGTGTCGCCGCCGAGGATCGTGGCGTGGGCGTAGATGGTGACGTGATCGGCGACGTCGGGGTGACGTTTCACGCCTTTCACCGGGTTGCCGTCGGCATCCACCTCGAAGGACTTCGCGCCCAGGGTGACGCCTTGGTAGATCTTGACGTGATGGCCGATGGTGGCCGTTTCGCCGATCACCACGCCGGTGCAGTGGTCGATGAAAAAGTGTTCGCCGATGCGGGCGCCCGGATGGATGTCGGTGCCGGTGCGTTCATGGGCGTATTCGGTGATCATGCGCGGCAGGAGCGGCACGCCGAGCCGGTAGAGCTCGTGGGCGAAGCGCTGGAGCGAAATGACCAGCACGCAGGGGTAGGCGAGGATGATCTCCTCGACGTGACGCGTGGCGGGATCGCCCTCGTAGGCGGCCTGCACGTCGGTCTGCACGACGCGCCGCAGCTCGGGCAGGCGCGCGAGCACGCGATCCACGATCTCGCCGGCGCGCAGGGCCGGGTCGGCGGAGTTGAGCGCGGCGGTGGGATCGGCGGCGCGCGCGAAACGCAGGGATTTTTCCACGTCGATGCGCAGACGGGTCTGCACCGCCTCCAGCCGCTGGCGCGTGTGGGTGACGACGTTTTCGCGGCGCAGCGGCTCGGTGTCGAAAAAGCCCGGAAACAGCAGGTGCATGACGTCGCCGGCGAGCTGGTTGACCGAGGCTTCGGAGGGCAGGTTGCTGCCGTCGAGGTGGTTGATGCCACCGGCGGTCTCGTAGGAGCGAAGGAGGGCTTGAAGCGTGTCGTCGAGGCTCATGCGGACCGCGGAGACAAAGCGGGAAAGGCGGGATTGACGAACGCGGAATGCGGAAAAACGCGGCCGACCGCGCGAGGTCCCGCGCGAGCGTGCTCCGGCGGTGGAGCGTGCTTCGGCGGTGGAGCGTGTTGTCCTCAACACGCTTTTCCGGGGGATGGGCGCGGCCGGGCCGCGTCAACGCATCGGGGACGATGCGTTCCACCTTCGGAAGAGGGAGGCGGAATGCGGCGGACTACGCTCGGCGGTGGAGCGAGTTGTCCTCAACACGCTTCTCCGTGGGATGGGCGCGGCCGGGCCGCGTCAACGCATCAGGGACGATGCGTTCCACCTTCGGAAGAGGGCGTCGGACTACAGCGGATTCTCCGTGGCCACGAACTCCCAGGGCAGGCCGAAGCGGCGCGACACGGCCTCGGCCAGGGCGCGCACGCCGT
>CBINNW010000285.1:0-1686 GCA_966252115.1 uncultured Akkermansia sp. | reverse complement strand
TGAATTGGAGCCAGGTCACGTCGTTGTCCTCGTACGTGATGACGACGGCCGAGAGAGACAGCGCCAATGGCGGCAGTCCGGTCGGGGTGGAGTTCGTGGTGTTCGATGTCACGGTCCCGACGTCGGGTTTCGCGCCGACGGGCAGTCCGACCCAGACCCTCTACATCGGAATCGCGCCCGACTACAAGGACCTCGCGGGACTCACGTCATATCTCTACAAGTCGACCGATGGCGGAGCCAGCTGGTCGGCCATATCGATTCCTGCGGCCGTCATCAACACCATCGGAGCCAGCGCGGTTCATATTCCGCACCTGGCGCGGGCGACCGACGGCGTGTTGTACGTGCCTTTCACGTCGGGCTCCGGTCCTGGCAGCGCCGGGCCGTCGTCGCTCTACAAGTTCGATGGCGCCACGTGGACCGAGTTGATTTCGTCCGGCGACGGAAGGTATTACGGTGGCATCGGCGGCCTCTCGGTCTACGGTGCCGGCGCGACGGCGAAGATCGCCTTCGGCGTATCGGGCACGTGGGGCGACGCCCCCTGGGTGCAGATCGCGATGCGCTCGGCTGACGGCGGAGCCACGTGGCAGGAAATCGGGAAATCCGGTGACGCCAACGGCAGCCTCGACTACCACACCGGCAGTGGCTACTGGGGGTGGGTCGACGACCTGGATATCGATCCCTTCAATCCGAACCACATCTCCTATGTGGTCGGTGGTGGCATCTTCTCGACGACGGAAGGCTACTCGGCGGCACAGCCTCACTGGACCTTCGACGTGGCCGGGATCGAGGAAATGATCAACCTGGCGATGGCAGCGCCGCCGCCGGGGGCACCCTACGTTCTGGCGAGCGGTCACGGCGACACCGGCCTGTACGTCCACACGTCGCTGACGACCTCGGCGACCCGTTCACCCGACCTGGGCGGCGGCAACGGCACCGGCATCGACATGGCCTGGAACAACCCGGCCTTCATCGTCGGCGTCGGGACCTTCACGACTTCAAAGGGGGCGTACTCCACCGACTCCGGCGTCACATGGACGAACTTCCCCACCGTGCCGCCAGTGGCGGCAGACGCGACTGGGGATGAAACCAAAGTCGCCGTCACGGCGGACGGCGCCAACATCATCTGGGCGATCAGGGGACAGGTTCCCTACTACTCGACTGACCGGGGCGCGTCGTGGACGGCCACCAACCTTCCGGCGCCGGCCGTGGCCTATCACCTCGTTGCCGATCGCAAGAATCCGCTGAAGGTCTATGCCTACGACACCGGGGGCAATTGGTGGTATCCGTCCAACAGCGCCCGGTTCTACTACTCGACGAATGGCGGACACACCTTCACCGCCAGTGCCCAGACCTGGGGGCCCAACGGATTCAACGTCACGGACCTTGCGGTGAATCCGTTCGTGGAAGGTGATGTCTGGCTGGCGGACGCGAACAACCTCTGGCATTCGGTCGATTCGGGGCTGACCTGGACCAAGCTGACCGCCATGGCCACGGTGGGGGCGGAGTACACGAACGTGCATGGGGCCATCAAGGTCGCCCTGGGAGCACCCGCTCCGGGCTCCGGCTACTCGGCCGCCCTCTACCTCGTGGGGACGATCAATGGAAAGGATGCGGTCTACAGGTCCAACGACATGGGCACGACCTGGGTCCGCATCGACGACGACGCTCACCGGTACGGCGGTGTCG
>CBINNW010000284.1:0-1732 GCA_966252115.1 uncultured Akkermansia sp. | reverse complement strand
CCAGGCGCCACCCCAGGCGCCACCCCAGGCGCCACCCCAGGCGCCACCCCAGGCGCCACCCCAGGCGCCACCCCAGGCGCCACCCCAGGCGCCACCCCAGGCGCCACCCCAGGTGCCACTCCAGGTGCCACTCCAGGTGCCACTCCAGGTGCTACCCCAGGTGCCACACCGGGCGCGACTCCGGGTGCGACTCCGGGTGCGACTCCGGGCACTACGCCAGGCGCTACGCCGGGTGCAACTCCAGGCGCCACACCAGGCGCCACACCAGGTGCCACACCAGGTGCCACACCAGGTGCTACGCCGGGGGCAACCCCTGGCGCCACGCCGGGTGCTACCCCTGGTGCTACGCCGGGTGCTACCCCTGGTGCTACGCCGGGTGCTACCCCTGGTGCCACGCCGGGCGCTACTCCGGGTGCGACTCCGGGGGCTACGCCGGGTGCAACTCCTGGTACCACTCCAGGCGCTACTCCGGGAGCCCCCCCGGGTGCACCTCCTGGCTTACCTCCGGAAAAGTGGGAGGCCTATGCGAAGTGGAGAGACAGCTTGGAGAGCCGCGTCTCAGCCATTGCATCGAAGCAAGCCTATGTGACGAACCTTTATACGCAGCTGTCTGTAGCTCTCGACGGGCAAGATCTTCCGCAGGTACTCAGCACCGGTACCGACGTCAACGCGTACATCAATAAAGCCAAGGAATTCCTGGATGAAACCGTGAAGGACCATGGCAAGCTGCAGTGGTATCGAGAACAAATCGAGAAAACGCAGCTTGAAATTGAAGCAATGAATTCGGTGGATGAAGGATTTGCCAAACTCTACGGAGTCACCCTGGTAGACAAGCGAGAAGAAGTGGCATCCGTCTTCATGGCCAAATGGAGAGAAAACCTGACGCAAACTCAAATTGCTCAGGCACACGCACTGAATTCTCAAATCTTGTACATGGAGGCTGTCGACGAAAAGTCAGCGGAACTACTGAAAGGCTGGGACAGCGTCAAGGACGCCGCGAAGAAGTCGCTCATTATTGGTGCCGTTACGGCCTACCTCGACATACTTACCTCCACCGGCATTAGCGGCAATGCGGTTTACCGTCTAATGAACGATGAAGGTCAGAAGCTGTTGAAGAGCTCCACCAGGACGGCCAGAGCCATGTGGCAGGCCGCCGGCTTCCGTGGTGGCCAGGCGCTGGACTACATCACCATGTGGATGACCACTGGAAAGTATTTGGACGGCCTGAACAAGAACGCGATCACAAGTTCACAACAAGGCTACGACTTCCTCAATGAAAAGCTCGATAAATTGACAGGGCCCAAGAGCAATTTCCAAACCTTGGCCGACAGACTCAAGGAGCATTTGGATTGGGCCAATGAGGAGGAAGAACGGAGAAAAAACACGCCACCGAACCCGTTCGTTCCCGTCTGACCAAGCAGCTCAGCCAAATGGCACAGCGAGAAAAATGCGCCCCTGAGGACTAAAACCTGGGGAGCACGGGGGCCACCAGGTCGCCAGAAAGCCACTGCCAGCCTCTGTCGAGGCTGGCTTTTTTTTGGGGGGCGAATCTCATGCAAAGGCTCAGCGACTCATCGTCTTTGTAGCTGAGCGTGCTCGCTCTCTCTGGAGTGCGGGGCCAGAAAGTACCGTCCGGAGCGCGAGCAACTTCATTGGCGCCGATAAAGCCAACCCGCTGGAAATCCGGGCTCGTCCTTGGCATTGCGTGCCCCTTGATGAGCGCACGCACAGG
>CBINNW010000283.1:0-1743 GCA_966252115.1 uncultured Akkermansia sp. | reverse complement strand
CTCGCCAAAAAACCCTTCCTCCGCCGCCAGCTCGGCGACCAGTCCTTCGAGCTGCTGCGCCTCGTGAAACGCGCCCTCGACCCCGACGGCCTGCTCAACCCCGGCAAAATCTTCGACTGAGCCCCGCCGCCCGCCCCGCTCCGCCGCCGCACCGCGTTCCCCTCCCCGTGCCCCCGCCCGCCTCCGCCACCCCCGCGAGCCCCAATCTCCTCGTGGGTCTCGACTACTCCGTGCTCCAACAGTGCATGCACTGCGGGCTCTGCCTGCCCACCTGCCCCACCTACGACGAGACCAAGCTGGAACGCCACAGCCCCCGAGGCCGCATCGCGCTCATGCGCGCCATCGCCGACGGCGAACTCGAGGTCACCCGCGCCTTCGGCGAGGAGATGTATTACTGCCTCGGCTGCCTCGCCTGCACCAGCGCCTGCCCCGCCGGGGTGGACTACCCCCGCCTCTTCGAGACCGCCCGCGCCGAGGTCGAGCGTCGGGGAGTTTTGGATACACCCCGGCGCGCCGCCGTCCGCGCCGTCCTCCTGCGCCACCTCTTCACCCGCCCCCGCCTGCTCCGTCTGGTCGGCCGACTCCTGTATGCGTGGCAGGCCACCGGCCTCCAGGCCCTGGCCCGCCGCGCCGGCCTCTTCGCCCTCCTCCCGCCCGGCCTGCGTCGCCTCGAAGGCCAGGCCCCCGCCGTGCGCCCGCGTTTCTCCCACCAGCTCATCCGCCCGATCGAGCGGCCCGCCGCCGCCGCCACCGCCGCCGACGCCACCGTTCCGCCGCTCCGCCGCGTCGCCGTCCTCACCGGCTGCGTCCAGGATCTCATCTACGGCGAGATCAACCGCGCCACGGTGGACGTGCTGCTGGCCAACGGCTGCGAAGTCCACACGCCCCCCGTCCAGCCCTGCTGCGGCTCGCTCCACGCCCACAACGGCGACCTCGACACCGCCCGCCAGCTCGCCCGGCGCCAGCTCGACCTGTTTCCGCCGGAAAACTTCGACGCCATCATCAGCAACGCCGGCGGCTGCGGCTCCCACCTCAAAACCTACGGACACCTCCTCGCCGACGATCCCGCCTACGCCGCCCGCGCCGCCGCCTGGGACCGCAAACTGCGCGACATCCACGAATACCTCGCCGAGATCGGCTTCCGCGCCCCCCGCCCGGCGGCCGGGTCCACCACCCCCGCCACCGCCGCCACGGTCACCTACCACGAGAGCTGCCACCTCTGCCACGCGCAGAAAATCAGCGCGCAACCCCGCGCCATCCTCCGCGCCCTGCCCGGCGTCGAACTCCGCGAATGCGCCGAGGCGCAGTGGTGCTGCGGCAGCGCCGGCGTCTATTCCATCACGCAACCCGACACCGCCGACCGCCTGCGCGAGCGCAAGATCGGCCACCTCCTCGCCACCGGCGCCGACATCGTCGCCACCGCCAATCCCGGCTGCCACCTGCAGATCGAAAACGGCCTCCGCGCCGCCGGCGCGGAAACACCTCCGCGGGTCGCCCACCCCGTCGTGCTCCTCGCCGCCGCCTACCACGCCGAAGCCGCCCCCGGCCCAAACGCACCGTGACGCGCAGGCTGCTCATCCGGTCCGGGGAGCGCACCCGTCCCGGGTGCCGCGTCGGGCGTCTCGCCCGACGCCTTGAGCCTCGCGGACACCCAACCAGCGCCCCAACCGCCCCGGGCCCCCGGCCTCAACCCGGATTCCGCGATTATAAGAGCATCGTTTCGTCCGAAGAGAAGCTTCGACA
>CBINNW010000282.1:0-1777 GCA_966252115.1 uncultured Akkermansia sp. | reverse complement strand
GTAGGCGCCCTGGCCGGCGCGGGCGGCCCACTCGTCGGTGCCCCAGCGGCGGGTGGCGCCGGTGGTGGAGTTGTATTTGCCGTCGCGTTGGTGTTCCCAGCCGACGGAGGGATCGTCGCGGTGGGAGGCGCGGGCGGTGAGGTCGAGGGTGCGCGCGCCGACGCGGGCTACGGCGGCGGCGGCGGCGGCGAATTTGCGCTCGTCCTGGTAGTCCACCTGCACGGTCTGGCCGAGCACGTCCACGGACTCGCTGCGCGGGGTCCAGGTGAAGTGGGGCGAGGTGAGGAGTTTGTAGTAGTTGGTGAGGGCGGTGAGGTAGTGGCCGTAGGCGTCGCCGTGGCCCTGCGGGAAGAGGTAGTAGGCGTCGGAGGCGTCGAGGGTGCCGTCGGCGTAGGGGCCGCCGGCCTTTTCCATCATGTCGTAGTTGAGGGCGTAGATGGTTTCGCCGGAGTCGATGCCGTTGGTGTAGTTCCAGTAGAGGCGGTTGTAGGACGGGGCGGCGGTGATGCCGGGGCTGAGGAAGTCGTCGCGGCCGCGCAGGAGGGCGAGTTCCTCCTCGATGAGGCTGGGGATCTGGCCCTCGAAGGAGAAGCGGGAGGTGTTGACTTCGGCGGCGCCGAGCTCGCCGTCGATGGCGATGGTGGGGTTGTCGGCGTCGTCGGAGGCCTCGTTGCCGAGGACCATGTAGAGGTCGTTGAGGTAGCCTGCCGTGAGGAGGAGGGTGTCGTTGGTGCCGGGGTCGTCGTAGCCGGCGTCGATGGAGAGGTTTTTGGCGCGGTTGAGGAGGGTTTCGTAGATCTCGATGAGGCCGAAGTCGTCGATGTTGTCCAAGGTCAGGGACACGTCGCCCTCCCAGCGTTCGCCGGCCTGGGTGAGGATGGAGACGTCGGTGGAGACGGGGTTGTTGAAGAGGTCGTCGGTGCGCTGGGTGAAGGGGTTGATGCCGTCGAGGGCGCGTTTGATCCAGCTCTCGACCAGCTTGGGCTGCATCCAGCGGCTCCAGCCGGTGCCGGCGACGTTGGTGACGCCCTCCTTGGGGCGGTAGCGCATGGTGAAGTAGTTGTCGCTGAAGACGAGCAGCGGGTTGCCGAGCGGGGAGTCGGCGGAGCCACCCACGACCACGAGGTTGGTGAGGGTGCCGTTGGGCTTGATCCAGGGAGAGCTGGATTTGACGACCTCGTCGGTCTCGACGGAGGCGTCGATGCGGAAGTTGAGCGAGGAGGCGGCGTTGGCGGCGGCTGAGCTGTAGAGCGCGACCTCGACGCGGTTGTCTCCGACGGTGAAGTAGCTCGGGGCGACGGAATACTGGTAGGTGAGGGCGCCGCTCGCGAGGCCGCTGCGGGCGTCGGTATTGGTCAACCCCGAGGGCGTGGCGACGCCGGTGGGCAGGCGCGAGGCGAGGGCGGCGGTGCCGTTCACGTAGAGGACGAAGCCGTCGTAGCTGCCCAGCTCGGCGCTGAAGATCACCTGCGAGGGCACGGTGCCGGAGAAGGAGAGGGGCGAGACGGCCTTGGCGACGAGGCCGGGCAGGCCGGAGGAGGTGTTGTAGGACGAATTGTTGACCGCCTGGGTGCGGGGGAACTCGTATTGAGTGCTCGGATACGAGGAGGGGAGCGCGGTGGACGGGTTCTGCGCGAGCTGCCAGAGGTCCGTGGTGGCGGTGCCGAGGGCGGTCGCCATCGAGTAGGTGTAGGTGGGCGGTTGGACGCCGTCCTGGGGCGGGGCGTAGCGCCACTCGAACTCGTAGTCGCCGGGGCGGGCGGCGAAGTCGCCGCTG
>CBINNW010000281.1:0-1812 GCA_966252115.1 uncultured Akkermansia sp. | reverse complement strand
AGATCGTCAACAAGAGCGGTACGAGTTCCACCGACGCCACCACCTACAACCTGGCGGCCGCCGAAGACTGGGCCGCGGGTGCCGATGCAGCGGTCGTGGTGGCCGACACCACCGGCAACGGCATCACCGCGAGCAACGTGCCCGTGCCCACGATCACGTCGGCCACCTTCGACGCCAGCACGGGAGCGGTCGTCGTCACCGGCACAGGCTTCGCTGCCGCATCGGGTGCCACGAACGACATCGTGGCCAACAAGTTCACGTTCACGGGCGAAGGCGGTGCCACCTACACGCTGACGGATACCGCCAATGTCGAGATCACCTCGGGCACGAGCTTCACGCTGACCTTGAGCGCCACTGATCTGGCCGCCGTGCGCCAGATCGTCAACAAGAGCGGTACCAGCTCCACCGACGGCACGACCTACAACCTCGCGGCCGCCGAAGACTGGGCCGCGGGTGCGGATGCCGCCGTCACGGTGGCCGACACCACCGGCAACGGCATCACCGCGAGCAACGTTCCCGTGCCCACCATCACGTCGGCCACCTTCGACGCCAGCACGGGAGCGGTCGTTGTCACCGGCACAGGCTTCGCTGCCGCATCGGGTGCCACGAACGACATCGTGGCCAACAAGTTCACGTTCACGGGCGAAGGCGGCGCCACCTACACGCTGACGGATACCGCCAATGTCGAGATCACTTCGGGCACCAGCTTCACGCTGACCTTGAGCGCAACCGACCTGGCAGCCGTCCTCCAGATCGTCAACAAGAGCGGCACCAGCTCCACCGACGGCACGACCTACAACCTGGCGGCCGCCGAAGACTGGGCCGCAGGCGCGGATGCCGCCGTCACGGTGGCCGACACCACCGGCAACGGCATCACCGCGAGCAACGTGGCCGTGCCCATCATCACGAGCGCCACCTACGACGCCACCGCCGGCACGTTCGTCGTCACCGGCACCGGCTTCGCCTCCGCCTCGGGCGCCACGAACGACATCGTGGCCAACAAGTTCACCCTCACCGGCGAAGGCGGCAGCACCTACACGCTCACCGATACCGCCAACGTAGAGATCACCTCGGGCACCAGCTTCACGCTGTCGCTCAGTGCCACCGATATCGCCGCACTCACATCGGTACTGAACAAGAACGGCACCAGCTCGTCCGACGCGACCACCTACAACCTCGCCGCCGCGGAAGACTGGGCCGCGGGCGCCGATGCGGCGGTGGCCGTCGCCGACCTCACCGGCAACGGCATCACGGTGAGCAACTACGTCAATGTCGCCCCCACCACAAGCAACCTGAACGGCGACAGCATCAGCTTTACCGAAGAAGGCAGCGCGGCCCTCCTCGACGCCGGGAGCAATGCCGCCGTTTCCGACCCCGACTCCGCCGACTTCGACGGCGGCAACATCACCGTCTCCATCGTCACGAACCGGGTGTCCGGCGAAGACGTGGTGGCCGTGCGCAACGAAGGCTCGGGCGCGGGCCAGATCGGCATATCGGGCTCCGACGTCACCTACAGCGGCACGACCATCGGCAGCTACACCGGCGGCACGGGAACGAACGACCTCGTCATCTCGCTGAACGCCAACGCCTCGCCCGCCGCAGTGCAGGCGCTGCTGCGCAACCTCACCTACTCGAACACCCACACCACCGAGCCGACCACCAGCACACGCACCGTGCGCATCACGGTCGACGATGGCGACGGCGGCACGAGCAGCAACGCCGACGTATCCGTGAGCGTGACCAGCGTGAACGATGCGCCCACCGCCTCGGCCACCGGCGGCACACCCACCTACACCGAGAACGGCTCGGCGG
>CBINNW010000280.1:0-1833 GCA_966252115.1 uncultured Akkermansia sp. | reverse complement strand
CCCGCCGTATCAGCGTGAAAACTAGTGCGCTTCTTCTAGAAAAACCAAACTCGAGCGCGCTCACTCCGTGAGCGCCGCAACGCGTTGGGGACAACGCGTTCCACCTGGATGGCTTGCGCGGGTGGGGGGGTATCAGGGTTGCTGCGCGGCGAGGTAGTCGCGCGGGGTGGCTAGGCGGGCGCGGTGGGCGAGCAGGAGTTTTTCCATCTCGGTGTCGCCGGCGTCGCGGGCGAGCGAAAGCGGGCTGGCGCCGCCGTAGATGTCGAAGGTGGACAGCGAGCCGGCGTCGAGCAGCGCGCGGGCGACTTCGAGATGGCGGCCGACGACGGCGACGCAGAGGGCGGATTCGCCGTTGTTGCGGCTGGCGTTGGGGTGCGCGCCGGCGGCGAGGAGGAATCGCACCGTCTTCAGGTGGCCCGCGGCCGCGGCGGCGATGAGCGGGGTGCGACCCTCCATGTCGGTGAGGTTCACCCCGGCGGGGACTTCGACCAAGGCGCGCACGATCTCCAGGTGGCCGGCGCGGGCGGCGAGGAAAAGCGGGGTCTGCAGGAGCGGGTCGCGGGCGTCCTCGTCGGCGCCGGCGGCGAGCTGGGCGCGCACGGCGGCGAGGTCGCCTTCGCGGGCGGCGACGTGCAGCGGGGTGAGCGCGGGCGCGGCCACGGCGCGCAGGTGCGGCGGGATGGAGTCGCGCGGGACGGGTTGCACCGCGAGCGGTTCCGGCGCGGGCGGGGCGGAGGGATCGGCGGCGGGGAAGGGGACGTGTTCCGGCGCGGGCTCGGCGGCGGCGGTGTTGGTTGTTGTCGATTCCGGCGGGATCGGGGTCGCGGCGAGGGCGGATGCGGGGAGCTTGTCCGTGGAGTGGGCGGTGGCGCCGCGACGGCGCAGGAGGGTGGCGATGGGGCGGTGCTTGTAGCGTTCGGCGATGGCGAGCGGGCTCCAGCCGTCGGCGGTGAGCGGGTCGAGTTTGGCGCCGGCTTGGACGAGGGCGCGGGCGGCCTCGAAATGGCCTTCGCGGGCGGCGGCGAAGAGCGGGGTTTCGCCGGTGTGGTCGGCCCGGTCGGGCGAGGCGCCGGCGGCGAGGAGGGTGGCGACGATGGCGGCGTGGCCGCGCGTGGCGGCGGCGAGGAGGGGCGTGCGGCCGGCGGCGTCGGCGGCGTCGGCGGGGAGATCGAGCGCGAGGAGGGCGCGAACGAGATCGAGGCGGTCCTCGGCGGCGGCGAAGTGGAGGGCGGTCTCGCCGGCGGGGGTGCGGGTGTCGGGCGCGGCGCCGTTTTTCAGGAGGAGTCGCGCGATTTCGAGGTGGGAGCCTTCGGGCGGGATGATGAAGTGCGGGCCGCGGGCGCCGGCGGCGTAGTGGAGCGGGGTGAGGCCGGCGGCGTCGGGGCGGGTGGCGGAGGCGCCGGCGGCGAGGAGGTGCTCGACGCTTTCGACGAAGCCGAGCTTGGCGGCGAGGGCGAGCGGGGTGCGGCCCTCGGCGTCGGGCGCGTCCACGGTGGCGCCGCGGGAGAGGAGGTAACGCACGGTGGGCGGGTAACCGGTCTCGGCGGCGATGCCGAGGGGAGTGCGCCCGGCGGCGTCGCTGGCTTCGAGATCGAGGCCGCGGGCGAGGAGAAAATCGCAGGTGGCGATCCAGCCGTTCTGGGCGGCGAGCCAGAGGGCGGTGCGGCCGTCTTTGGCGCGGGCGTCGAAGCGGGCGCCGTGGGCGAGGAGGAGTTTGAGGGCGTCGAGGTGGCCGTTTTGGGCGGCGAAGAGGAGCGGGGTGAAGCCGTCGTCGAGGCGGGTGACATTCGCGTCGGCGCCGCGGACGAGGAGGGCCTTGAGGATGGTGATGTA
>CBINNW010000279.1:0-1862 GCA_966252115.1 uncultured Akkermansia sp. | reverse complement strand
CCTGTCCGGTTCGGAGGGAGGGGCAGGTTACATCCCTGTCCCTACCCCTATCCTTTCGGAAGCCGCCTGCGCAAAAGCGGTTCGTCACATACCCATTCGCGTTCAACGGCACAAAAACACCGCTCCGATGTAGGCCCGACGGCTGGTCGGGCAGCCTGACCAGCGCTCAGGCCTACAGGTTGCGATCAGCGGTTTTATTCCGACAGAACGCGTATCGGTCTCACACCCCCTCGCTCATCAGCGCCGCGTAGATCCGCGCGCTGGCGAGCAACTCGCGCAGCGAGGCGCGTTCGTCCACGCCGTGACACGCTTCGCCGCCGGGGCCGTAGCCGAGCACGGGGATCTTAAGATGATAGGCGAAAAAGTGCATGTCGTTGAACCCCGTGGAACAACCGAAGACCGCGCGGCAGCGCCGTTCGCGCGAAACGTGCCGCGCCAACGCGGTGGCCAAGGGGTGCTCGGGCGGCGCGAAACAGGGGTGGTTCTCCGACACCTTTTTCACCGTGATCCGGCATTTCGGGATCGCGCGGGCGGCGGCGGTCAGAAACGCGCGCAGCTCCCGCTCCGCCTCGGGCAGGGTCTCGGTCGGGAGCACGCGCCGGTCGATGCTGAAGCGCGCCAGCGAGGGCACGGTGTTGATCTTGCCGCCCTCGCCGCTGGAGAAGACGCCTCCCACGTTGAGGGTGGGGCGGCGCAGCTCGCCGTCCGGCGTGGTGAAGGTGCGGCTCGCCAGCCGGTCCGCGTGGTCCCGGAGCGCCAGCACCAGCCGGGCGGTGTGTTCCAGCGCGTTGATTCCCCTGTGGGGAGTGCTGCCGTGGGCGGCGCGCCCATGCACGGTCACCTCGAGCCAGACGACGCCGTTGTGCCCGCAGCCGATGCGGCGCCCCTCGCCGCCCTCCAGCACGACGGCGTAGTCGGGGCGGATGCCCCCGTGCCGCACCACCCAGCCGGCGCCGAGTTCGGAATCGGTCTCCTCGTCGGCGGTGAAGGAGACCTCCACGTCGAGGGCTGGCGGGGTGCGCGTGGCGCGCAGGGCGCGCAAGGCCAGGAGCAGGCTGGCGATCGCGCCCTTCATGTCGGCGGTGCCCCGTCCGTGGATCCAGCCGCCCTCGACCGCGCCGGAAAACGCCGACCCGTGTCGCCAGTTTCCGGATACGGGCACGACGTCGTAATGGGCGTTGAAGTGCAGGGTGCGGACGGGGTCGGCCGGTGTTTTCCGGGAACGCGGGGCGCGCAGCCGCCCGAGCACGTTCCAGCGCGGCAGGTGCCACTGCTCCGGCGGCAGATGTTTCCTGGCCAACTCCTGGGGCACGCGCAGACGGCGGGCGGCGAGCCCGGCGCGGACGAGCTCGTCGGTCAGCAGGCGGGTGATGGTGTCGTAGTGGTCGCCGGGCGGGTTGACCGTCGGCAGCCGCACGAGGCGGCGCAGCGTTTCGATGAGATCGGCCTCATGGGCGTCGATATGGGCGGCGGGCGTCATGCGGGGCCGGAGCGTCGCCGTGACGCCGCCCGGGGTCAACCGGAGGCGCGTTCGCGGCGGCCGATGCCCATTCGCGTTCAAAAGGCACAGAACACCGCTCCGATGTAGCCAGATCGCGGGTCGGGCAGCCTGACCAGCGGTCAGGCCTAGTGTGCCCGGCATGGGCGTGAACTAAACATATGAAACGAGATGTTCGGAGAGAGTGACAATAACCGTAGCCAAGACCAAGGCGGGTGCCGCGAGGCACTCAGCACGAAAGAAGGTGGAGGCAAAGGCACGGCCGTAGGAACACGAACAGGCAGCGAGGCCGCGATGCGGGCGATGAGCGTGCTAGTGTAGTGCCCGACAAATAGCGTTACTTGTTGTGGGCGGCGCGGGCGCG
>CBINNW010000278.1:0-1867 GCA_966252115.1 uncultured Akkermansia sp. | reverse complement strand
TAGGGCGCGACCGCCGGGCGCGCCGCGAAGCATGAACGGAGGTCGCTATCCAAACCGGCGCGCCCGGCGGTCGCGTCCTACCTTTTCACCTCAAAACATGACAGGCCTCAGACCGGCGCGCCGACGCTGCGCGCGGCGTCTCGCACCACGGCGATCAGCTCCTTCAGCTCGACCGGCTTGACGAGGTAGCGAAACACCGCCGCCTCGTTCACCGCCCGCAGCAACATCTCGGGCTTCATGAAACCCGTGACCAGGACACGCGCCGTTTCGGGATATTCTTCGCGCACATGGACCAGAAAACTGAGGCCGTTGCCGCCCGGCATGAGGTGGTCCGCGACCACCACCCGGAAGGAGCGCTTGTGCAGGGCGAATTCGGCCTCCTTCACCGTGGAGGCCGACACCACCTCGAAAAACGGTGAAAGCGCGGTGCGATACATCTCGAGCAAGGGGGCCTCATCATCGACGACGAGCACGGCCTCTTTGGGTTGGGAGACGGGGGCGGTGGAGCTGGCCTGCGACATGCCCGATAAACTCGTCACTCCCCCAGCGACTTAGCAAATTGTTTTCCGCTGGGTAAATCGCCTCATCTTTACGAGATTGCCGGATCTCCCTGTTGCGCAAAACCTGCGCACTTCGCCCATGGACGTCGCCACGCTGCTTGCCGCCCTCCGCTCCGGCCAGGATCTCGCGCCATCGCTCGAGCTGTCCGACCCGGAACTTTGGCTCACCCCCAACGCCACCGGCAACACCCCTCTCCATGTGGCGGCCCGCCACGGGCGCCTCGGCATCGTGCCGCCCGCCCTGTTCACGCCGGAAAATTTCTCCATCAAAAACCAAGCCGGCTACACCCCGCTGCACCGGGCCTTTGAAAACGAAAAGGCGCCCTCCACCCTCCCCCCGCGCCTGCTCCTCCACGACCTGCTGGCGATCACCAGCAACGCCGGCTTTTCCAGTTACCACATCGCCGCCGCCAACGGCCACCTCGGCATTCTCTCCCACTCCATCCTCACGACGGAGCTGCTCACGATCCGCACCCACCTCGGCAACACGCTGCTGCACGAGGCGGCCGAGGCCGGCCATCTGGACGACGTGCCACCGGTCTATCTGAACACCGCCGCCTTCGCGCTGGCCAATCTCACCGGCGAGACGCCGCTGCACACCGCCGCGCTCAACGGCCACCTCGCGCAGGTGCCGCGCGCGCTGGTGACCCGCGAGGCCCTGCTCGCCCGCACGACCGCCGGCGACACCGTGTTGCACGCGGCGGCCCTGGCCCACCATCTCGACCACGTTCCCGAGGAGCACCTGGTGCCCGAGACGCTCGGTCTGGCCAGCAAAGGCGGATACACCGTGCTGCACGCCGCCGCCGAGAGCGGTCAGCTCTCGATCCTCCCCCGCGGCGCCATCACCACCGAGTTGCTGAAGACGCGCAACGATCACGGCGACACCCCGCTGCACGCCGCCGCCGCCGAGGGACACCTCGACCAGATTCCCGTGGCCAGCATTTCGGCCGATCTCCTCGCCATCCGCAATTACGACGGGCTCACCCCGCTCGACGTCGCGCGCCATCGCGGACACCTCGACCAGCTCCCCGCGCACCTCCAACCGCGCGAGCCCGGACTTTTCGACCGCATCGGCACCGCCTTCGGCGTGAAGAAAAAATAGGGCTGCGGGCTCCCGAATGCCCCCCGCCGCAAGCTGCGGGGTATGGGTCCCGTCCTGAATAAACTGGCGCGTCAACTGACTCCCGCCGGCATTCGGGTTAATCTTTCGGGCTGTAGAGTTATAGCCGACGCCGATCCACGCGAACGGGCCCTAGGCACCCGTCGGACTTAGGGCAGCGAAGGCGTTTATACGCACGAATGAGATT
>CBINNW010000277.1:0-1918 GCA_966252115.1 uncultured Akkermansia sp. | reverse complement strand
CTAGGCACCCGTCGGACTTAGGGCAGCGAAGGCGTTTATACGCACGAATGAGATTTCAGTGAGTAAGAACCTGAACCGCCTCGAGAATAGGGACTTATGTAGACTCGGATGCGATCAAGGCTCAGTCCGACAGGCTGCTAGGCCATGGCGACCGCGCCGCTCGCGACCGGGGCGGGAGGCGTCGCCTCCCTCACCACGCAGGGCAAAAGCGCCGCGTCCTGCATGCCGTGGATGATCTTTTTATCCGGCGGGCAAAAGGTCGCCAGCGCCCCGGAAAGCTCGGTCTTGTCCCCCTTCACGAAATAGTAGGGGCAGAGCCGCAGGCGGCCGAACTCCTCCACCACCTCCCCGCCTTGCTCGGGGTGAAGCGGGTGCCGCACCCGGCGCGGCTTGCGGTAGTTTTGCAGCACGTGGAGATTGTCGGGCGCGTCGGCGATGGCGATTTCCACCGCGGCCTGCCACTCCTCGCGCGAACAGTCCGCCCCGTAGGCGACGCTGCGGGCCCCCCAGGCGCTTTCGTGGAAACCGGAGATTTTCAGGATCAATTCCCGCTCCTTCTTCGACGCCTCGGCCAGGCCTCGCCAGTCCGTGAGCGCGCGCCCCCCCACCGTCGGCCCCACCAGCGCCGCACCGGGCGGCAGGGGCGCCGGGTCCACCACCCACGAGGCCGGGATGAGCGCGCGCAAGCGCTCCCGCGCCCGCGCGCTCAGCGTCTCCGCCCAATAGTCCCGCAACAGGTGATGATGAAACAGGGCCAGCGAGAGTTTCTCCTCCTGGAAGGGGCGCATCGGCGGCGTGATCGCCACCTCGCCCGCCGCCCAGGATTCGAGGAAGTAGTGCGCGGTGGGGATGCGCTCGAGGTCGAAGAGCTCGAAAAACCGGTAGATGATGTCGATCTTCTCGGGGTTGCCCTCGACATCGAAACAGAGCGACTGGCCGAGCGGGAAAATCTCGTCGGGGCCGAGGCAGAAAACGCGTTTCCCCAGGCGTTGCAGTTGCTCCGCCAACCACTCCATCTCCGGGCGGTAGGTGCCGGACTCGTCGCTGATGACGATCGCGATCAGGGGATTCCGGATGTCGGCGCGCAGGGCGGCGACGGCGGCGTGGAAGGCGCGGATCATCGCGTCGTCGGCGCCGACGATGTCACCGGTTTCCGAATACAGCCGATTGAGAAACCCGGTCAGCCCGATGCCGCCCGGCACCGAGTCGAGCTCGGTCAGCGCCCAACCCTCGTCGGTCAGCAGAAGATCGGGCCGCAACACTGCGGGAAAGGCGCCGCGGTTGCGCGGATCGCGGGCGTGGGCGATCAAGGCCTCGGGTTTGCCGCGGTCGAGGTATTCGGCCACCCACGGGGCGAGCAGGGGTTTGTTGCGCAGCAGATTTTTGCCCGCGACGCTGCGAAGATAGAGCGTCTCCAAGGCCCGGTGAAACTCGAGACAGGCGGCGCCGATCTCGCGCAGCTCGTCCAGCTGGGCCGGCGTGAGCGGCCAGGCCTCGGGGGCGAGGCGCCAGGTTTTGTCCTCGAAAAGCGGCGTGCGGGCGAAGGCGTCTCTCAGGGCGGCGTGATCGAGCGGCATGAGGCGATCACGAGAGCACAGCGGCGCTCCCGTGCAAGCGCCCGCGTGCCGCTCCGTCGCGCGTCGCGCCGCCCGCGACGCGACCTCGCGTGGCGGAGCGTCGCGCCCATCGCCCGCGCGCCGCCGATCAGCCGTAACAATTCAGTCGAAAGCGGAGGAGCGAGATGAGATGGCGAGCGCATTTCAGAGGCAAGAGACCGAGGAATACCCGGGTATTTCGCTGGGAGCGCGCCTCTGAAAGGTGTCGCCAGATCACCTCGATACGACCTGCTCCATCGCATTGTTAGTATCGGTGTTCCGCAGATCCAAAACCCATAGGTTTCGGGGAGGGGAGCAGGGGA
>CBINNW010000276.1:0-1938 GCA_966252115.1 uncultured Akkermansia sp. | reverse complement strand
CTCGGCGGCGGGCCCGGCGGTCCCGCCCTACCCTTGAGAGTCAATCCATCCCGTAGCTGGTATGAGCGGCACGCGAGCGCGAGCCGCCCGAGCTCCGGCGCACCGCCGCAAACTGTCTGAAGCGGGCACCGGTTGCGCACGCGACCCGCGCGGCCGACTGGTGCTCCGCCCGCAGCGGGATCGGTTCGCGGCCGCTCCACGCCCCCGCCGGCCGCACGCCTCCGCTCCCACGTCACCCCACGCCGTCCCGCCCACGCCCGCCCCGCGTCACGCCCCATGCATCGTTCTCCTCGCCCCCGCCCCGCCGGCCCCGCCTTCGCCATCGCCCTCGGCGCGCCCTCCGCCGCCATCGCCGCCCCGCGCGGCCGCGTCCGCTCGTCGGCAGGGGCGTTGGCGCTGGCGTTCGCCTTGGCCATCTCGGCCGCCGCACCGTCGGCCCCCGCGCTCTCCGCGGCGGTGCCGGCCTTTCCGGGCGCGCAGGGGTTTGGCGCCGGCGCCGCCGGCCCGCGCGGCGGCGACGCCTCCGTCTATCTCGTCACCCATCTCGGCGACAGCGGGCCGGGCTCCTTCCGCGACGCCGTCGGCGAGCCCGGCCGCTACGTCGTCTTCCGCGTCGGCGGCATCATCCGGATCACCGACCGCATCGTCGTGAAGCCGCGCGTTTACATCGCGGGCCAGACCGCGCCGGGCGAAGGCGTCACCATCTACGGCAACGGCGTCTCCTACACCCACGCCGACGACTCCATCACCCGCCACGTCCGCTTCCGCATGGGCCTCGGCGGCGACAAGGGCAAGGACGCCGTCTCCCTCGCCGACGGCGAACGCATGATCTTCGACCACGTATCCGTTTCCTGGGGACGCGATGAAAACTTCTCCATCAACGGCAAGGCGCGCGACATCACCATCCAGGACAGCATCATCGCCATGGGACTCCAGACCCACTCCTGCGGCGGCCTCGTCCAGACCGACGGCGGCGTGAGCATCCTGCGCTGCCTCTACATCGACAACCACACCCGCAACCCGAAGGTGAAGGGCAAAAACGAATTCGTTAACAACGTGGTCTACAACTGGGGCGGCGGCGGCGCCTACATCCTCGGCGACTCCGCCGGCCCCTCGCACGTCAACGTCCTCAACAACTACTTCATCGACGGCCCGCAGACCCGCGTCGGCGCCTTCACCCGCGGCAACCTGAACTTCAACATCCACGCCGCCGGCAACTATCAGGACGACAACCGCAACGGCGTCCTCGACGGCGCCGAGCTGCCACGCTCCGCCTACGGCGAGGTGGCGTGGCGGGAACTCCCCCACGACTACCCCACGCGGGCCGGTCTGCTCGGCGCCGCCGACGCAGTCGCCCACGTCGCCCTGCACGCCGGCGCCACCGTGCCCGCGCGCGACCGCGTGGACCGGCGCTACATCGCCGAGCTCCTCTCCCACGGCACCCTCGGCCAGATCCCGAACAACGAAAACGACGAGCCCATCGGCGGTCCCGGCCCCGTCGCCGGAGGCCCCGCCCCGCTCGACACCGACGGCGACGGCATGCCCGACGACTGGGAACTGGCCAACGGGCTCGACCCCAAGCGCGCCGACCACAACGCCGACCGCGACGGCGACGGCTACCCCAACATCGAGGATTATTTCAACTGGCTCGTCGGCCTCGACACCGGCGCCTAGTGTAACAGGAAACGAGGTCAGCTCTCGGCAATGCAGGAAGGTAGGGCGCGATCGCCGGGCGCGCCGAGAGCGTGACGAAACGCGCAGGCAGGCGCGGCGGGCGCGGCGGTCCCGCCCTTGTTGCTACCCATGCCGTGACATCACGTCCTGTTACACCCCACCGGGGCCTGATACCAATTCGCATTCAAACGTATAATAACACGGCTTGAATGATCGGATGGGGTCACGGGGATTGCGCCCCGTGACCCTTCCACACCACCGGAC
>CBINNW010000275.1:0-1939 GCA_966252115.1 uncultured Akkermansia sp. | reverse complement strand
TCCCAGGGCAGGCCGAAGCGGCGCGACACGGCCTCGGCCAGGGCGCGCACGCCGTGGACCTCGGTGGCGTAGTGGCCGCAGCAATACAGGTTGAGCCCGTGCTCCTCGGCGAAGTTATACCACTCCTCGCGCAGCTCGCCGGTCACGAGGGTGTCCACCCCGAGGCCTGGCAGCTCGGGCACCGCGCTGTTGCCGCTGCCGCTGCAAAAGGCGACGCGGGCGGGGCGGGCCGAGCCGTGCTGGATGGCGACGACGCGGGCGTAGTTTTTTTCCAGGGCGGCCAGCAGCCCCGCGCGGTCGCCGGAGTAGGGTGCGGTGCAGGCGACGGGCGCCGAGCCGGGGGCCTGCAGGAAGGTGGCGTCGGGCTCGAGGCCGAGCTGGCGCGCGAGCAGGGCGTTGTTGCCCAGCTCGGGGTGGCCGTCGAGCGGCAGGTGGCAGCCATAGACGGCGAGGTTGGCGCGGATGGCGGTGGCGAAGCGGGCGTGGTGGGCGCCGGTCATCGGCTGCGGCGCGGTCCAGTAGAGGCCGTGGTGCACGATGAGGAAATCGACGCCGGCGGCGGCGGCGCGGGCGAAGGGCACGCGGCCGGCGTCCACGGCGGCGCCGACGCGGGTGACGCGACCGTCGTTTTCGAGTTGGAGGCCGTTGAGGGCGTTGGGGTGGTCTTTCCACTCGTGGCGGCGGGTGGCTTGGTCGCAGAAACGAACGACTTCGGCGAGGGTGGTCATGGGGTGGACCGTGGCGGGCGCGGAGGCGGGGCGGCGAGGTTTTGTTTTGGGTGGCCTTTGGCGGGGCGACGGCTTGCGTCGGCGCCATATGTCGCAAGCGCCCTCCTCCGTCTCCTCGCCGGTCGATCTCATCGCCGCCGCCGCGGCCGGTTTCGGGGGGCGTCCGTCCTGGGACGACTATTTCATGGCGACGGCGGTGCTGCTCTCCACGCGCTCGCCCTGCGAGCGGCTGCATGTGGGCTGCGTGCTGGTGAGCGCGGGCGAACGGAAAAACCGCATCGTCGCCGCCGGCTACAACGGTTTTCTGCCCGGCGTGGCGCACGCGTCGCGGGTGCGCGACGGGCATGAGCAGGCGACGGTCCACGCGGAGCAAAACGCCATCGCCGACGCCGCCCGCCGAGGCAGCGCGGTGGACGGGTGCATCGCCTACGTGACGCATTTTCCATGCATCAACTGCGCCAAGATCCTCGCCGCCGCCGGCATCGCCGAGGTGCGCTACCGGCAGGACTACAAAAACGACCCGCTGGTCGAGCCCCTGCTCAACGAGGCCGGCGTGCGGGTGGTGAAGCTGTAGGCGCGGGGCGTCGAAACGGCGGTTGGCTCCGGACTACGGTAGAGCGGGTAGGGCGCGATCACCGGGCGCGCCGTTCCGGGCGCCGGTTGGGGTGGCGATCACCGTCCGATCTTCGCGGCGGGCCCGGCGGTCCCGCCCCACCGAAAACCGTCCAAACACGCCGCGGTTCCCCGTGAAACGCCCTACTCGGCGGGCGCGTAGCCGAAGAGGCCGCGCTTCTTGATCGCGGCGGCGACGGGGGCGGGGACCATCGTTTCCCAGGTGGCGTCCCGGTTGCGGATGCGTTCCAGCACGTCGCGCGAGAAGATGCCGAGGATGTCGCGATTGAAGCCGACGATGCACTCCAGGTAGTGGTTCTCGAGCAGGTGCTCGTAGAGGTTTCGCAGATGCGACTTCACCTGGAGGTTGCGCGCGTTGATGAGCACGTCCTTGGCGAAGGGCGGCTGGGGGATGGGCGGGTTCGTCGTGGCGTGGTGGCCGGTGTCGATGTAGCGGTCGTAGGCCACCTGCCGCATGGGGTAGATGTAGAGCCGCACGCTGTTGCGGAAGAGGCGGCCGAAGTTTTCCAGGATGCCGCCCTCCAGGTGCTCGTAATACTTCTCGTTGAAGATCTCGAGGAGGTTGTTGATGCCCATGG
>CBINNW010000274.1:0-1940 GCA_966252115.1 uncultured Akkermansia sp. | reverse complement strand
CGCGCCCGCGCCGCCCACAACAAGTAACGCTATTTGTCGGGCACTACACTAGCACAAAACCGCCCATTAGTCCCGCTCACGGTCGGCATGAGCACGTTTGCGGCAAAATGGGATTGGCCCTCGGCGCGCGCCTCCCTAGCGCTCTGCCTTTTACCTTTCTCCACATGCCCAAGAAGCCCAAGCCCGCCAAAACCCACTCCGACATCGGACTCATCGGCCTCGCCGTGATGGGTCAGAATCTCGCCCTCAACATCGCCGACCACGGCTTCCGCATCTCGGTTTACAACCGCACCGCCGAGAAGACCGAAAAATTCGTCGCCGAAAATCCCGACACCCCCGGCGGTCTCGTCGCCACCAAGACCCTCGAGGAGTTCGCCCAGTCCCTCGCCCGCCCCCGCAAGGCCATCATCCTCGTCCAGGCCGGCAAGGCCACCGACGCCGTGATCGACGGCCTCGCCTCGGTCTTCGAGGCCGGCGACATCATCATCGACGGCGGCAACGCGCTCTGGACCGACACCATCCGTCGCGAAAAAGCCCTCAAGGAAAAGGGCCTGCTCTTCATCGGCTCCGGCGTGTCCGGCGGCGAAGAGGGCGCGCGTTTCGGCCCCTCCCTCATGCCCGGCGGCGACAAGGCCGCCTTCAAGCACCTCGAGCCCATCTGGAAGGCCGTCGCCGCCAAGGTGGACAAGGACACCGGCAAGCCGATCCTCGGCGCCGCGCCCGGCAAACCCGTCAAGGGCGGCGTGCCCTGCACCACCTACATCGGTGAAAACGGCGCCGGCCACTACGTGAAGATGGTCCACAACGGCATCGAGTATGGCGACATGCAGATGATCTGCGAGGCCTACGAGCTCATGAAGGGCCTCCTCGGCCTCAAGCCCGCCGAGATGGGCGAGATCTTCTCCGAGTGGAACAAGGGCGCGCTCGACAGCTTCCTCATCGAGATCACCGCCGACATCCTCAAGCAGAAGGACCCCGCCTCCAACAAGCCCTTCGTGGACATCGTCCTCGACACCGCCGGCCAGAAGGGCACCGGCAAGTGGACCTCGGTCAACGCCCTCGACATGGGCGTGCCCGCCCCGACCATCGCCGAGTCCGTCTTCGCCCGTTGCATCTCCGCGATCAAGGACGAGCGCGTCGCCGCCTCCAAGATCCTCAAGGGCCCCAAGATCAAGAAGGTCGCCCCCGACCAGAAGAAGGCCCTCATCAAGGCCATCCACGACGCCCTCTACTGCTCGAAGATCTGCTCCTACGCGCAGGGCTTCCAGCTCATGCGCACCGCCCAGGCCGAATACGGCTGGAAACTCAACTTCGGCGCCATCGCCCAGATCTTCCGCGGCGGCTGCATCATCCGCGCGGCCTTCCTGCAAAAGATCACCGAGGCCTACGCCGCCGACCCGAAGCTCGCCAACCTCCTGCTCGACCCGTATTTCAACGCCACCATCCAGAAGGCCCAGGCCAACTGGCGCAAGGTGATCGCCCTCGCGGTCGAGAACGGCATCAGCATCCCGACCTTCGCGTCGGCCCTCAGCTACTACGACGCCTACCGCTCCGAGCGCCTGCCCGCCAACCTGCTCCAGGCCCAGCGCGACTACTTCGGCGCCCACACCTACGAGCGTGTTGACCAGCCCCGCGGCAAGTTCTTCCACGTGGACTGGCCCGAGCCCACCCGCCCGCAGCTCGAAGCCTGAGCGATCCGCCAGGCCGACCGCCTTTCGCGAGAGCCGCGCCCCACGCCGGGCGCGGCTTTTTTATGCCCCAAAGTAGCGAGAGGCATCCTGCCCCCGTCCCCAAAGTAGCGGGAGCTTCCAGCTCCCGTAGCCCCCGTCCCCGCAGTGGCCTTCGTCCCCGTCCATACCCCTGCCGAGGACGCCCCCAAGCACCCGCACCCAACCCTCCCCCGCACCAGCCCCCAAGCCCCCCCACCCGCCCGCACCCCC
>CBINNW010000273.1:0-1966 GCA_966252115.1 uncultured Akkermansia sp. | reverse complement strand
AACACCCGTTTTTCACGGGACACGGAAGTGATGTTTTGATCCGACACGTTGAGGTGCTGGTTAGGGTTGGGGATTCGCAACGCGCCTGAGAATCGGCGCGATAAGTAAAACGCGAAGCCCTTATTCCGGCCGCTATTGGCAGCGTCAAGCACCCGGCGGAATTTCCTGTCCGGTTTATACGCAATCCTCGCTCCCCTATTTGATTTTCTAATGCCCGCCAAGAAACCAGCTACCCGTCGCACCTCCAAAAAGGTCGCGGCTCCCGCCGACACCGCACCCGCCGCCCCCGAGCTCGCACTTGCCGCCGCGCCCGCCTCCGCCGCCCCCGCGCCGCTCGCCCCCGCCCCCGCGCCCGCTCCGGCGCCGGCCCAGGTCCCCGCCGCCGTGGTCGCCGGAGTGCCCAGCGCCGAAGCGATCGCCGCCGCCCAAGCCATCCTCGCCGCCGCGGCCGCCGCCCAAGCCGGCCAGAACCTCCAGCCCGCGCTCGCCGCCCCGGCTGCGGCCACCGCTCCGGCTCCGACCGCGCCGGCCGCCACTCAGCCGCCCGCCGCCGCCGCTCCGATGCAGACCAGCGCGCCGGCCTCCACGCCCGCCGCCCCCGCCGCCGCACCGGCGCCCGCGCCGGCTCAGGCCACGCTTCCTCCCGCTCCGCCTCCTCCCCCTCCGCCGGAAAACCTGCTCACCGTCGAGGGCGTGCTGGACATCGATACCCGCGGCGGCGGCAACGGCTCGCTCATCGATCCGTCCAAAAACGGTCGCCGCCGCCCCACCGACACCTTCGTGCCGAAGGAGATGATCCGCCGCTTCCGACTAAAACAGGGCAGCTTCGTCGCCGGCACCGCGTGGCCCGCCGAAGGGCGTTTTCCGAACCCCAAGATGAAGTTCATCCAATCGGTGGACGGCATCGACATCGAGGATCGGGCGCGGAAACTCGATTTCACCCAGCTCACGACCATCTCGCCCGAGCAGCAGCTCAAACTGGAAAGCCAGGACGGGCGCATGACCACCCGTGCGGTTGACCTCTTTTGCCCCATCGGCAAGGGCACCCGCGGCCTCATCGTCGCCCCGCCGCGCACCGGCAAGACGACCCTGCTGCGAGACATGGCCCTGGGGGTCATCCAAAACCACCCGGAGTGCCACGTCATGATCCTGCTGGTGGACGAGCGCCCGGAGGAGGTCACCGACTTCCGCCGCAGCGTCGGCGCCGAAGTCTGGGCATCCTCCAACGACGATCCGGTGGAAAACCACATCCGCGTGGCCGACCTCGCCATCGAACGCGCCCGCCGTCTCGTCGAGGTGGGCAGGGACGTGGTGCTGTTCATCGACTCGCTCACCCGCCTCTCCCGCGCCCACAACACCGCCAAAAACTCCGGCCGCACCGGCTCAGGCGGTCTCGACGTCCGTGCCCTCGAAAAACCCCGCCAGCTCTTCGCCTCCGCCCGTCGCACCGAGGAGGCCGGCTCGCTCACCATCGTGGCGTCGATCCTGGTGGAAACCGGTTCGCGCATGGACGACGTGATTTTCCAGGAGTTCAAGGGCACCGGTAACAGCGATCTCATCCTCGACCGCAAATGCGCCGAGCTTCGCCTCTGGCCGGCGATCAACATCCAGGCCTCCGGCACCCGAAAGGAAGAGCTCCTCATCGAGCCGAAGCGCCTCGAGACGATCCACTTTTTCCGCCGCGCCCTCGTGCAGGCGAAGATCGAGGAGGCCTGCGAGACGGCCATCAGCCGCATCGCGAAAACCCGCAACAACGACGAGTTCATCAAACTCATCGGCCGCTGACCCACCTCGCCGCCCCGCCCCCTCGGCTCGGCCCGCGAAAACGGCCGAAGCGAGGGGCGACCATTTCCCGGCAAACCGCCGGCCGATCCACGCGAGCGGCCGGCTTTTTTTGGCCGTTCTTGATGGTAGGGCGCGACCGCCGGGCGCGCCGCGAAGCATGAACGGAGGTCGCTATCCAAAC
>CBINNW010000272.1:0-1976 GCA_966252115.1 uncultured Akkermansia sp. | reverse complement strand
TGGCCAAGCAGGGACCCCATACAAGAAAAGGGTGGGCTGAATCTGTATGGTTATGTTGGAAATGATCCGATTCGCAGGATCGATCCCCTTGGTTTGATGTATGAGGACGATCCCGCTTGGGGGCCTTATCAAGAATGTTTAAACGGCTGCCTGAATGTTCCCGTTTGCGGAGGACAACGCCGCCAATGCAGGGAAGATTGCATGAGGCAATATAAGGAGGCGAAGGAGTCTCCACGGACTAAGCCGTGGGATGAGACGGCGGCAGAATGGCTGGCTGAAAACCGCGGAGCTGTTGTGGGCACTATTGTTGTGGTTGCCGGAGTAACCGCAATCGTAGCAACGGGAGGAGCCGGGGGACTGGTGCTTGTTGCGGTCGGGGCGGGAGCGGCTCTTTAACATGGGGGGTGCCTGTGTCGGCAGGTGCCAATTATTATGATACCTGAAAAATTTAGACATAGATTCGAAGGCGATTCCGGCGTGGATATTGCTGCCCATGAGATTGATGCTCGCTTTCCCGACGGGGAAACGCGAAGGGTTGTGTTGCGACTAGGGCAGCCTTTTTTGAGAGGGGAGGATTATTTGATTCGGGCTGAAATCGAAAACTTGGATCGCACAGATGGCCCTCTAACCAGCTGCTCTTCGCTTGATGCTGTTTTAATGGGCTTGGAGTTCATCGCGGCCCGACTTGATGTTTTTTCAAGAAGGCATGGG
This sequence comes from uncultured Akkermansia sp., assembly GCA_966252115.1. Classification (GTDB taxonomy): domain Bacteria; phylum Verrucomicrobiota; class Verrucomicrobiia; order Opitutales; family Opitutaceae; genus IMCC26134_A. The sequence goes on along the minus strand of CBINNW010000272.1, from coordinate 1,265 downwards.
GCACGATACTATTGGCCTGATAGCGAGTGCATCTTCGACATAAAGTCTTACTTTTCATTATGGAAACCCGGTGCTTCCGACAGCCAAGCCGACGGTGTTGCGCCGATAGTTATTAATCCGTCCCCTGAAACGCCTCCGTCGCGTCAATGATGCAGACTCCGCTGAGTCTGTGTTACCGATTTTTTTGGCGTCGTAGTTTTAGCTTTTTTGGGGTCGTAGCGGTTTCGGCGGGTTGGCCGATTTGGCGTCGGGTTTTGCGGCCAAATTGCCGCGCTTGGGTCGTAGGCTACGACCAAACGGGCCGGGGGGGCTTGTTCATGGTAAACGAAAACGGGCCGCCGCCGCCGCATGAGTCCGCGAGGGTTACGATGGCGGCGGCCCCTGGAAACGCCCTCGAAGCGCCAGCGGCACACGTCGCGCCAGCCCGGCCCCGGGCGGCCGGTCCGTCACGCCGTCTGCGTGCTCCTCCGCGCGGCGGGGCGCGCTCCGTCCGCTAGGAGTGCAACCCCGCCGGGGGCGGCCAGCGCGGGCAATCGGCCCGCGCGAAGCGGCGCTCCTGTAGGACCCGCGCCGGCACGTCACGGCCGGCGTGCGCTACGCTCCCGCCGGCCGAGTCGTGCCCGCCCTGGAGTGACCGTCGGGGACCCCGCTGCGCCCGGCTGAGCGGGCGCCCCCTCAACCGCCCGCAGCCGGTGTGCGCTCACGCGCCCCCCGCGCGGCGGACGGGTCGGGGGTCGCCCTCGCCCGCGCGGGAGCGGCGCCCGGATTGCGGATGAGCCAAAAACCCCGCGCGGTCGTCAGCGGTGCGCCCGGCGTCCGCAAGGCGGCCGCCGAGCGCAGAGGGGCCGCATGGCCCCCCTCTCCGCGAAACCGTGGGCTCGCCCCGGACAAGCCGGGGCGTTTATCCGCCCCCGGTTCCCCGTCGGATCGAACGCCCGCCAAGGAGGGAGGCGGGCGAGCCTCCGCGCCTTGAGGGCGCTGCGCGCGGCGGCGTGAACGCCACCGCTTGCCGCCTGCGCGGACGGCTTGGCGGCTCCACTCCGCTCTTGGGGCTACGTTCCGCCACCAGGCCGACCGCTTCGGCGTGCGGCGCGCCAGGGCGCGCCTTGAACTCCGACCGCCTTGGGCGGTCTGCGCGTCGCGTGCCGCTCCTTGCCGCCTACGCCTCGCGCTGCCGCGCGAGCCGCCCGGCCTGCGCTGCGCTCCGGCCTTGCGCGCCGCCTATCCCGGCGCGCGAACCAAGACGGCCGCGCCTGACGGCGCGG
>CBINNW010000271.1:0-1980 GCA_966252115.1 uncultured Akkermansia sp. | reverse complement strand
GTGGCCCACGCGCTTTTCTCCCTCCGCCGCTCCGGCGGACGATGACACGCTCTGGGCGCAAGTGCTCGCCACCAACCCCGACCTCGAGTCGATGCGCGCGATGGTCGGCATGGCGGTCGCGGAGGTCGCGGTCGCGCGCAAGTCGCGCGTCCCCGATTTCGGCTTCGGCGGCATGGTCGATCTTAAGGCCGACCCGCTTATGGTGCGCCCGCAGGCGGAAATGACCCTGCCGATCTGGCGCGACAAGATCGCCGCCACCATCGCCGCCGCCGAGCAGCGCCGGGAGGCCGCCGCCGCCCGGCTCGACGCCGAGCAAATCATGCTCGCCGCCGAACTCGCGCAGATGACCTACATGCTGCGCGAGGCGGACCGCATGATCGCCTTCGTCGATGCGACCGCGCTTCCCGGCATCGAGCGCGCGCTCGCCTCCGCCCAGGCCGGCTATCAGTCGGGCATGGCGAGCCTCACCACCGTGCCGACGCTTGAGCTGATGGCGCTCGATATGCGCCTGGAAAAAGCCGCCGCCCTGCGCGAACGCGAACGCGTGCTCGCCGATCTTTCCGTGCTCGTCGTCGGGCAGGCCCCGGCCGGCGCGCCCCTGCTCGCCAACGCTTCATCACGATAACCCGTTTCCTCTCCTTTTTGCTCTCATGAAATCGCCCGCCCGTCCTCGTCTCTTCTTCTTATCCTGGCTCGTCCCCGTGCTGGCCGCGCTCGCGCTCTGGTTCGCGGCCATGCCCTCGGCCCATGCCGCCGAGCAGCTCTACACCTGCGGCATGCACCCGCAGGTCATTAAGGACGCCCCCGGCAACTGCCCGATTTGCGGCATGAAGCTCACGCCGGTGCGTGCGAACTCCGCCAAGCCCGCGGCCAACGCCTCGGGCGAGCGCGTCGTGAAGTATTACAAGTCCACCATGATCCCCGGCGAGGTGAAGCCCGGCCCCGGCAAAGACTCGATGGGCATGGACATGGTGCCGGTTTACGACGGCGAGGACGTCTCGGGTGAGAACACTATCCAGATCGACGCCGCCACCACGCAGCGCATGAACCTGAAAACCGCCCTCGTCGGGCGCGGGCCGGTGCGGCGCGAGATACGCGCCGTGGGTGCCGTCGCCTACGATGAAAGCGGGCTGCGCGACATCACCCTCAAATACGAAGGCTGGATCGAGCGTCTCCACGTCAATGCCACTTGGACGACCGTCGAGCCCGGCGCGCCGCTGTTTGAAATCTACTCGCCCGAACTCTACAATGCCCAGCTCAACTACGTCACCGCGCTGCGCACGCGGGGCGACAAGGACGATCCCCTTGTGCGCGCCGCGCTCGCCCGCCTGGAACTTTTTGATGTGCCCGCCGATTTGATCGAAGAGCTGGAAAAATCGGGCGAAGTTCGGCGCACCCTCGTTTACCGCGCACCCGTGGGGGGAGTGGTGGTCGAGAAAATGGCCGTCGAGGGCCAGATGATGAAAGCCGGGGAACGCATTTACCGTCTCGCCGATCTATCCACCGTCTGGGTCAACGCGCAAATTTACGAGAAGGACGTGCCTTTCGTGCGTGAAGGGCAGCTCGTTTCCGTCCGTTCCAGCTACGGGCAGTCAGACGTCATGGAAGGAAAAATCGGGCTGCTCTTGCCGCAGGTTGATGAACGCACCCGCACCGCCGCCGCACGCGTCGTTCTGCCGAACCCGGCGGGCGCGCTGCGTCCCGGCATGTTTGTGGACGTGAACCTCACGTCGCAAATCGCGGACTCCGCCGTGCTCGTGCCCGACATCGCGGTGCTGCGCAGCGGGGAGCGCAACACGGTCTTCGTGGCGCTTGAGGGAGGCTTTTTTGAACCTCGGGAAGTGAAGATCGGCGCGCGGAGCCAGGGCGGCTTCTACGAAGTCCTCTCGGGGGTGGACGCAGGCGAGCGCGTCGTCACCTCCGGGCAGTTCATGCTCGATTCGGAAAGCCAGCTTCGCGAGTCCATCCAGAAGATGCTGC
>CBINNW010000270.1:0-1980 GCA_966252115.1 uncultured Akkermansia sp. | reverse complement strand
TGCGGCGTGTGCCCGACCGCCTGCCGAAATTTTCGGATAAACGCGTTGGCGTTCATGCCCGCCTCCCGCGCCAGCTCCGCGTTGCCCACCGCCGCCCCCCTCTCGCGCAGACGCTCCATCGCCCGGGCCACCCGCGGATCCGGCACGCGCCCGTCCCAATAATCGGCCGGCATCGCCGCCAAGGCCGGGTTGATCAAGGCCTGCGCCAAAAAGGACGCCGTCAACGGACTCGCCTCCGGGTGCTCCCCGAGCACCCGCTTCAGCCGCTCGATCATCGCCAGCTCCACGTCCGTCGGCGTGTGATAAAAAATCCTCCCCGGCGTCACCGTGCGATTTAGACCGAGCGCGAAATGAATGTGGAGATGCCCGAACGGGGCGTTCCAATCCGTGTCGTAGTCGGTGTGCGGCGGGATCAGCATCACCCGCCCCGGCTCGATCGGGATGCGTTTATTCTTCATGACCAAAAACGCCCCCGGAGCGTCGTTGCAATACCACCGCCAATACGGGGCGGACAGATTGGCGTGCTCCCACTTGGCCAGAACGCAATAGACGCAGGTCAATATCTGCGGAGCGGCCGCGACGACGGTCGAACTCCATTGCAGGGGGACGGATCCGGAAAGGGGCATGTGTGTTTCCTACATAATTTCAACGACCGCATCCATAGCCAATTTGGCCGATTCCCGATACTCTCACACCCCCGGCAACGAAGCAGGTGAGCCCCCCGCTCGCATGCCCGCCCCCCCCATTCACGTCCTCGCCCCCGTCATCCATGCACGCCATGTCCCGCACCCCCGCCATCCTCGCCCTCGCCGGCGCCCTGCTCGCGCCCGCCCCCGACGCCGCCGCGCGAATCCCCTCGTCGGCCCAGCCCGTCGAGATCGTCTCCACCGCCGCCGAACCCATCTCCGAAGGTCCCTTCAAACCCACCTGGGAATCCCTCGCCGCCTACGAGGTGCCGGAATGGTTCCGCGACGCGAAATTCGGCATCTGGGCCCACTGGGGCCCGCAATGCCAGCCCGAGGCCAACGACTGGTATGCCCGCGGCATGTATCTCGAAGGCCACTGGCAATCCAAGCACCACCGCGAGCGTTACGGCCATCCCTCCGAGTTCGGCTTCAAGGACGTCATCCACACCTGGAAAGCCGACAAGTGGGAGCCCGGCAAACTCGTCGCCTTCTACAAAAAAGTCGGCGCCCGCTACTTCTTCGCGATGGCCAATCATCACGACAACCTGGACCTCTGGGACAGCAAACACCAGGCGTGGAACTCCGTCCGCGTCGGCCCCAAGAAAGACCTCATCGCCGGCTGGGCCGCCGCCGCCCGCGCCCAGGGCCTGCCCTTCGGCGTCAGCGTCCACTCCGCCCACGCCTGGAGCTGGTATGAACCCGCCCAGGGCGCCGACAAAAACGGCCCCAAGGCCGGCGTGCCCTACGACGGCAAACTCACCAAGGCCGACGGCAAGGGCAAGTGGTGGGAGGGCCTCGACCCGCAGGAACTCTACGCCCAGAACCACAAGCCCAGCCCCGGCTTCGAGGACGAAAAAAGCCTCTGGGGCCGCTGGGATTGGGGCAACGGCGTCAGCCAGCCCGACCTCGCCTACAGCCAGAACTTCTACGACCGCACCGCCGATCTCATCAACCGAACCCTGCCCGACCTGCTCTACTTCGACGACACCGTCCTGCCCCTCTGGCCCGTCTCCGACGCCGGCCTCAAAGCCGTCGCCCACTACTACAACAGCCGCGTCTCCCGCGGCTTCGACCCCGGCGTCGTCTTCGGCAAGGTCCTCGACGAATCCCAGCGCGACGCCCTCGTCTGGGACATCGAGCGCGGCGTGCCCTCTGACATCGTCTCCACCCCCTGGCAAACCTGCACCTGCCTCGGCGGCTGGCACTACGACCGCGGAGTGTATGATAGAAGCGAATACAAGAGCGCCCGCACCGTCGTCCACATGCTCGCCGACATCGTGAGCAAAAACGGCAA
>CBINNW010000269.1:0-2008 GCA_966252115.1 uncultured Akkermansia sp. | reverse complement strand
AAGGAGGGCAAAAAACGCCTCGTCGTCTTCACCCCGGCCTTCGTCGCCGACTGCCTCGAAACCCTCGAGGAGATCGAGGGCGAGGGTAAGGAACAGTTTCTCCACGCCGGCGGGGAACACTTCCACCACGTGCCCTGCCTCAACGACTCGCCCGCCTACATCCGTTTCCTCTCGGGCCGGGTCCAGCGCTGGTTGGCCGGCGAGACGCCCACCGCCACGCAGCGCTCCGAGAGCGCCCGCACCCTGACCGGCGCCGGCCAAGGTTAAAAAACGGGTAACAAACTCGACGCCTCCGACCGCCGCCCCCACACCAGCCCCGCCGGAGTTCGCCGCCCCGACGTTTTCGCCCGCGCCGCCCGCCGTTCGCGTTTGCCCGTTTCTCCATGCTTCCCGCCGCCACGACCGAAGCCCCCGCCATCCTGCTCCTCGACGCCGAGGGCCGGGTGCTCTCGGCCAACGCCGCCGCCTCCGCCGCCCTCGGCGCCGCGCCGGACAAACTCCGGGGCCGGCTCTTCGTGTCGTTCCTGCGCTTCGAGTTTTCCACCGAAGATCCGGTGATGCTTGGCATGCAGTGGGAGGCCCTCGTCGGCACCGCCGCCGGCCGCCCCCAGAGCATCACGCCCCTGGCCGGCTCGCGCGCCTTCCACCTGCGGCTCGACTCCACCGGCGAGGACGGCCGCTGGATGGCCAGTCTCGTCGCCCTGCCCGACACGGGCTCCGCCTCGCCCATCGCCCCGGTCCATCCGCTCCAGGAGGCCCTCACGCTCCTCGCCCACCGCGCCGCCGTCGGCTTTTTTGACCTGCGGCTCGACTCCGGCGAACTCACCACCTCCGCCGGCTGGAAACGCATGCTCGGCTACACCGAACACGAGCTGCCCGACACCCTCGCCACCTGGCGCCGGCTCGTCCACCCCGACGACACCGCCGCCGCCCCCGACCACGCGCCCCGGCGCCAGCCCGCCGGCGCCCGGCCTTTCGCCGTGGAATACCGCCTGCGCCACCGCGACGGCCGCTACCTCTGGGTCTCCTGCATCGGCGTGCGTCTCTTCGGCCCCGAGGGCGCGCTCCAGCGGGTCAGCGGCCTCCACCTCGACATCACCGAACGCAAGGAGCTCGAGGAGATCAGCCTGCTCAACGACGAGCGCCTCCAACGCCTCTGCACCCAGGGCGGCCTCGCCGCCTTCGACCTCGATTTTTCCCAGCGCCAGCACTGGTTCTCCGTCGCCTGGCATCGGCTGCTCAACACCCGCGCCGGCGAGGGCGAGGACCTCCTGCCCGATCCCACGCCGCTGATCTCGGCCCTGCCGCCCGAACTTCGCGACGAAGGACTGCCCGCCCTCTTCCGCCCCGCCGACGCCACCGAGGGCGAGGGACGCCGCCTCGTCGAGCTCCGCGACGCCGCCGGCCGCCCCGTGCCGGTGGCGCTGGGCTTCCAGACCGAGCTGGGCCGACGCGGCGACCTGCAACGCGTCACCGGCTACGCGCTCCCGCTCGACAAGCTCGGCGCCGCCCCCGGCTCCACGCCCCCCGTCCTGATCGACACCGCCCTCTCCAGTCTCGCCGAGGGCGTGCTGATCGCCGATCCGCGCGGCCGTCTCGTCGCCCTCAACGCCAAGGCCCTCTCCCTGCTCGGCCTCGAGCCCGGCTCCGTCGTCGGCCGCCCCCTCGCGGAGATGTTTCCCCTCGTGCATCGCGCCGACGGCCAGCCCGCCGACGATGCCGTCGAGCTCGCCCTCCAGGCCGCCCACACCGGCACGGCCCGCCTCTGCGACCGCCATGCCCTCGCGCCGCGGCTGCCGGGGGGCGAGCCGCGCGCCATCGTCTGGAGCGCCCGCGAGAGCCGCGACGCCAATGGCACCCTGGTCGGCTTCGTGGTGGTCTTTCGCGACCCCTCCGAGATGTCGCTCACCCCGGAGGAGCTCGTCCGGGCCAACCGTTTCGAGGCCCTCGGCATCCTCGCCGGCGGCATCGCCCACGATTTCAACAACCTCCTCACCACCATCCTCGG
>CBINNW010000268.1:0-2021 GCA_966252115.1 uncultured Akkermansia sp. | reverse complement strand
CCGGCCACGACCTGCTGCTCGGAGCCGCCGCCGACCTTGATGGAGAACATCGGACGCCCGGTGGAGGACTGCCGCGTCGTCAGATACATGAAGTTGTTCGTGCCGCCGCCGAAATCGAAGACGCGCGCCCAGGTGTCCAAGCTGGCGGGTTTCACCCAGGTGCCGATGGTGAAGTCGGTGAGGGTGGAGACGATGCCGGCGGGCAGGGTGGCGTAGTGCGACGAGGTGCGGGTGAACGTGAGCGCGTTGCCGAGCTTGCCGCTCGCGAAGGCGGGGCCGTTGAGCAGGTCGGCATGGCGCGCGAGGCCACTGGAATCGTTCGCGGCGCTGCCGCTCGTCTCGTCGAACTTCAGGTGCAGCACCAACGAGTCGGAACGCGCCGCCAGCTCCGGAGAGTCGGCGCTCGCGCCTGCGGTGTTTTCGGCGCTGACAACGTAGTGATAAAGCTGGCCGAGGCTCGCCGTGGTGTCGGAAAACGCGGTCGTGGCCGAGGTGCCGATCTCGGCGTAGGGACCGCCGATTGTAGTGGATCGCTTGATACGGTAGAGCGTGGCGCGGGGCGCGGCGGTCCAGGAAAGATCCACCTGTCCGAGCGTGGTCACGGTGCCGGCCAAGCTGGCGGGGACGGGCGGAGGGGTGAGCTGCGGGGTGGAGCTGATCTCGACCGAGGCGGCGCTCTCGTCGGAGAGGTTCACGGCCGTGACGACGTAGTAGTAGGTCGTGCCGTAGTTGACGCCGGTGTCGATGAAGTGGGTGCCGGTCGGCGCGGAGACGACGCTGTAAACGCCGCCGGGGCTCGTCGCGCGTTTGACGAGATAACTGTCGGCCGCGGCGGAGGCGCTCCAGTCGAGCGTGATGAAGCCGTTGCTCTCGGCGGTGGCGGTGAGGCCGGTGGGCGCGGTCGGGGCGGGGCCGAAGGTCTCGGCGATCTCCTCGGCGGCGAGGACGCGGTCGTAGAGACGGACGTCGTCGATCACGCCGTTCAGGTAGTTGGAGCCGGGGAGGAGACCGCCGATGCGCAGGCTGGTGGGCCAGGAGCGGGAGCCCGTCGGGCCGGTGCCGCTGCCGCTCAGGACGCCGTCCACATAGACGCGCATCTCACCGGTGGTGTTGTCGCGCGTGGCGGCGACGTGGCGCCAGACGCCGTTGTTGATGTTGGCCGAGGAGGCCACGGTGACGTCGCCGCCGGTGGAGCCGACGCCGAGGACAAATTTTCCGTTCACGAGCGCGGTGCCCCAGTCGGCGCCGCCGCCGCCGATCTCGCCATCGACGAGGCCCTTGCCGGCCCACCAATGCGCGCCGGACCAGCCGCCGTTGTCGGTGGTCTTGACCCACATCGTGACGGTGAAGTCGTCGGTGACGGAGGCGGGGATGGTCACGCTCGGGCCGGAGCCGTCGAACTGCGCGGCCTGGGCGCCGGTCTTGCCGCTCGCGTAAACCGGCGCGGCGGCGGTGCCGTGAAAGCCGTTGCCGCTGCCGTCCTGGACGGTGCCCTCGAAGGTGTAGCGTGCGCGGAGGTTGCTCGGCGGGAGGTTCGTGCCGGGCACGACCAGCAGGGTGACGCTCTGCGCGGGAGCGACGAGGGAGATGCTGTTGCCCACCACGTCGGCGTCGGCGAGGCGATCGATCGTGTTGGCGGCGGTCAGCTGCCAGACCTCGGCGGTGCCGGAGGCGGCGAAACCGCCGAGATTCACGGCGATGGGCGTGGTGTCGGTGAGGTATTTGTTGATCACCATGATGGTGAGCGCGCCGTCCCCGCTGCGCTGCGCGGCGAAGGCGGAGACGTTGTCGGGATTGGCCACGGTGGCCGAGACGCTGGTGTCGCCAAACGTGCTGTTGTTGCCGTCGTAGTTCCGATACAGCTTGAACGTCTTGTAGATGGGCCTGGCGGGATCCAAGCCGCCCCAGAAGGTGGCGAGATACACGCCCTCGCGGCCGAAAATGCCGAGGACGTCGGCCTGGGCGATGGCGCCGCTGATGTGGCCTTCGGCGCCCCAGCTGTATTCGGTGATGGCGAGCTT
>CBINNW010000267.1:0-2036 GCA_966252115.1 uncultured Akkermansia sp. | reverse complement strand
GACATCGAGCCCAACCTCACCAAGGGCAAGACCCTCGTCTTCTCGCACGGCCTCGCCGTCCACTTCGGCCTCATCACCGTGCCGAAGGACGTGGACGTCATCATGGTCGCCCCGAAGGGCCCGGGCCACATGGTCCGCCGCCTCTACGTCGAGGGCAAGGGCATGCCCGCCCTCATCGCCGTCTATCAGGACAAGTCCAAGAAGGCCAAGAAGTGCGCCCTCGCCTGGGCCAAGGGCATCGGCTCCACCCGCGCCGGCGTGCTCCAGACCACCTTCAAGGAAGAGTGCGAGACCGACCTCTTCGGCGAGCAGGCCGTCCTTTGCGGCGGCGCCTCCGCGCTCGTCCAGGCCGGATTCGAGACCCTCGTCGAGGCCGGTTATCAGCCCGAGATGGCCTACTTCGAGTGCCTCCACGAGCTGAAGCTCATCTGCGATCTCATGTATGAGAAGGGCATCTCCGGCATGCGTTTCTCGATCTCCGAGACCGCCAAGTATGGCGACATCACCCGAGGCCCGCGCGTGATCAACGCCAAGACCAAGGCCGAGATGAAGAAGATCCTGAAGGAGATCCAGAGCGGCAAGTTCGTGAAGCAGTGGGTCGCCGAATACAAAGGCGGCCTGAAGAACTACAACAAGCTGCTCAAGGCCGGCGAGAAACACCAGATCGAGAAGACCGGTGAATACCTTCGCGGCATGATGCCCTGGATGCCCAAGCGCAACATCTCCGGCGTCGCCGGAGCCTACGCGGGCTGATTTCGAAAAGAATTCAGAAGTCGGTGGTCGGAATTCAGAATCCGAATCAAAAGCCGGGCGCCGCAAGGCCCCGGCTTTTTCTGTTTCCATTCCGACTCCTGAATTCTGAATCCTGATTTCTTCCGTGCCAAAACTCATCCTCGCCACCCGCAAGAGTCCACTCGCGCTCGCCCAGACCGAGCAGGTAGCCGCGCATCTGCGCGGCGCGCTCGGGGTCGAGACCGAGCTGCTCAAGATCGTCACCACCGGTGACCAACGCACCGAATGGTCGCTCGAAAAACAGGGCGGCAAGGGCCTCTTCACCAAGGAGCTGGAGGAGGCCCTGCTGCGAGGCGAGGCCGACGTGGCGGTGCATAGTTGCAAGGACCTCCCCGGCGAATTGCCCGAGGGGCTGGCCGTCGCCGGCTACCTGCCCCGCGAGGATCCGCGCGATATCCTCGTGCTGCGCGAAGGGGTGGAAACGCCCGCGCTCATCGCCACCAGCAGCCCCCGCCGCCGGCTCCAGTTGGCCATGCTTTTTCCCGACGCGCAGTTTACCGAGATCCGCGGCAACGTGGACACGCGGCTGCGCAAGATCGGACAGGATCGGGTCGCCGACGCCACCGTGCTCGCCGCCGCCGGCCTGCGCCGCCTCGGAATCGGTGGCTGGCAGGGCGTGGGCTTTCACGCACTCGGGCCCGAGCACATGGTGCCGGCGGTCGGGCAGGCGGCGATCGCCCTGCAGACCCGCGAAGCCGACGCCGCCCGCATCGGCGCCGTGCTCGACCGGCGCACCGCGCGCGCGGTCACGCTGGAACGGGCCTTTCAGCGCGCGCTCGGCGGAGGCTGCCAGACCGCTTTCGCCGCGCATGTGACGGCCGACACGCTCTGGTTTTACCACCACGAGATCGGTCTGCGCAGTCTCCCGCTCAGCGACGCCGAGATCGACGCGCCCGAGCAGACGGCGAAGGTGCTGCTGCGGCACTTTGGCTTTCAGATCTGACTTTTGGGGACGTTTTTGGGTCACGGAGGACACGGAGCGTCGACACGGAGGGCACGGAGTCCCGCCGACGGTCGGGGCCGCAGGCCCTCGCGCCACCAGTCCGGGCGGTCACTGCCACAGTCGCCGGATTCGGTTCCGGAGTCATCCAGGCCTCCGTGAGCTCCGTGTCCGAGCTCCGTGAACTCCGTGGCAAAAAAGCGGATCTCGTGGGTGCGGCCGCAAACGTGTGCCCATTTTTTGTCGATGCCGGATTTTTTAGGTCACGGAGGACACGGAGCGCCGACACGGAGGGCACGGAGGT
>CBINNW010000266.1:0-2125 GCA_966252115.1 uncultured Akkermansia sp. | reverse complement strand
AAGGTGACGGTCACGCTGGATGAGCCGGCATCGACATCGCTGAAGCTGATGCCGGTGAGCGCGCCCGCCACATCCTCGGTGATGGCGATGCTGGCCGGCGCGCTGATGTCGGGCCGGTCATTGACGGCGGCGATTTGCAGTGTCGTGGTGTCGCTGTCCGTCTTGGCGCCGCCCGTGCCGGTGTTGCCGCCGTCGTCGATGGCGGCCGTGAGCGTCACGTCGCCGGTGCTGTCGGCCGCGGGGGTGTAGCTGATGCTGCTCGCGGCGATGTAGGTGTTGATGTCCGCCACCGTGCCGGTCAGCGTCATCGCCGTGCTGGTGCCGCCCACGGTGACGCCGCCGCCGCTGCTCGCGGCCAGCGAGCCGGAGCCGACCGACAGCGTGGCCACCACCGTGCCGCTTCCGGCATCGGCGTCGCTGAAGCTGATGCCGGTGACAGCCCCGGCCGTGTCTTCGGTGTAGGCGATGCTGGCCGGCACGCTGACGACCGGCGTGTCGTTCACGCTGGCGACGCTCACGGTCTGGGTGGCCGCGTTGCTGTCGAGCCCGCCGTCGTTGACGGCAAAGCTGAGGGTGCGGCTGGCGGTGCTCGGCGTCTCCGAGGTGCTGGTGTAGGTCACGGCGCGCAGGGCGGCCTGCCACTGCGCCAGCGTGGCCGTGGCGCCCGAGGACGCGAGGCTGAGCACGCCCGTGCTGCTGTTGTAGCTGGCGGAGATGTTGCCGTAGGTGGTGGCGTCGGTGTTCGTGAAGGCGAGCACGTCTTCGCCGGACTGGAAGTTGCCGGTGATGCTGACGCTCGCGCTGGCCAGCGTGGTGTTGTCGGTATCGCTCAGGGTGAGGCCGCTGTCCACCACCACGGGTGTGGAGCTGCCGCCGTCGGATTCGGTGAACGCGGTGGTGCTGCCGCTGGCCGTCGTCACCGGCGCGTCGTTCACCGCGGTCACGGTGATGCTGGCGGTGTCGCTCGCCGACGAGAACGGCGTGCTGCCGCCGCTGCTGCTGGCGTCCACTTGGGTGCCTTGCTGGCCGGCGGTGGCGCCGCTCTGGTCCCAGGCGAGGTAGGTGATGCTCGCTGTCGTGCCGTTGGCACCATCAGGCACCAGGCGCACATGGTCGGTGGCACGCAACAGCAGTGCGCTGCTGGCTGACACGCTGCCGATGTCGCTCCAGCTCGTGCCGTCCAGGCTGTATTGCCAGGTGCCGGTGCCCGAGACCAGGCCCGTGATCGCGATGCCCTCGGCGGCGCCGCTGTCCACGTCGGCGATGCTGCTGCCGACGATGCTGGCCACCGTCTGGCCGGCGTTGTTCACGTCGGTGTCGGTGATGCCGGTGAGCGTGGGCGAGGCCGGGGTCAGTACGGGCGCGTCGTTCACGCTCGTGACCGTGATGCTGGCCTGCGCGGTGCCGGTGGAATAGGCGGTGGTGCCGCCATTGGTGGTGGTGTCGGCGGTGTTGCGCGTGGCGTTGGTCGAGGCGGTGCCGGAGGTCTGGTCCCAGGCGTGGAAGGTGAGGGTGGCCGTTTCGCCGTTGTTGCCGTCGGGTACGTAGCGCAGCTGCGTGCTGCTCGACAGCAGCAATGCCGCGTTCGAGGAGACCGAGCCGACGCCGTTCCAGGTGACGCCATCGGTGGAGTACTGCCAGGTGCCGTTGCCGGTGCCGGCCGTCACGGCGATGCCGGACGAGGGGCTGGCATCGATGTCACTGTGCGTGAGGCCGGCCAGCAGGGTGGACACCAGCGTGCCGGACGAGGTGGTGTCTTCGTCCGTGCCGGTGAGCGCGTAAGGGCCGCCCGACAGCGTGGGGGCGTCGTTCGCGGCGCTGATCGCCACGGTGGCGGCGATGGCGGTGCTGGCGGTGTCTGCACCGCCGTTGGTGGTGCCGCCGTCGTCGGTGATGCTGGTCAGCGTGACCACGCGGCTGGTGGTGCCGGGGGCTTCGCTGTCGTTGCGGTAGGTGAGGGCGTCGAGCAGGCTTTGCGCGTCGGTGGTGGCCAGGCCGGCCGCCTGGGTGAGGGTGACGGTGGCGGTGCTGCCGGTCACGCTCACGCTGTAGTCGACCGCAGCGCTGCCGCCGGTCGTGCCGGTGGTGCCGTTCGTGAGCGCGACATCCGTGCCGTCGATGGTCA
>CBINNW010000265.1:0-2135 GCA_966252115.1 uncultured Akkermansia sp. | reverse complement strand
CCCCGGCGCCGAGTATCACCTCAACCTCGAATTCCTCCAGGGCGCCAAACGCCCCTGGGCCCCCGCCGACCACGTCGTCGCCCGCGAACAACTCGCCCTCGCCTGGTCCACGCCCACCCCCGCCGCCCCGGCCTCCGCCCCGCTCGCGCCCGACGCCGTCGTCCAGGACGCCGCCGCCCAACGCACCACCGTCACCGGAGCCGGCTACGTCGCCGTCCTCGACGACGCCACCGGACAGCTCGTCTCCTACAAGACCGCCGGCCGCGAGCTTCTCGCCGGCCCGCTCCACCTCAACCTCTGGCGCCCGCCCACCGACAACGACCGAGGCAGCGACATGCCCCATGCCTGCGCCCCCTGGCGCGGCGCCGGCCCGGCGGCCACCGTCACCGCCCGCACCGACCGACGCGAGGGCGGCGACCACGTCGTCGCCTACGAACTCGCCCTCCCCGTCGGCCGGACCACCGCCACCCTCGCGTATCGGTTTTCCCACGACGGCCGCGTGCGCGTCGCCCTCGAGCTCCGCCCCGCCGGCGAAAAACTCCCCCGTTTACCACGCGTCGGCCTGAGCGCCGCCCTCGCCAAAGATCTGCGCCGGTGGACCTGGTTCGGCCGCGGCCCGGAGGAAAACCACCGCGACCGCGCCGAGGGTTACCCCGTTGGCGTCTGGTCGGGCGACGTCGCCAAACTCTGGTTCCCCTACTCCGAGCCGCAGGAGACCGCCAATCGCACCGGCGTGCGCTGGGCCACCTTCCTCGACTCCGACGGCCGCGGCCTGCGTTTCCGCACCGCCGACGAACAAAAACTCGAAGTCGGCGCGTATCCATTTTCTCAGGACGACCTGGAAAACCGCCGCCATCCTGCCGACATCCCCCTGCGCGACTTCGTCACCGTGCACATCGCCCACGCCCAGATGGGCGTCGGCGGCGAAAACTCCTGGGGCGCCTGGCCCACCTGGAAGCACATCCTCCCCGCCGACCGCCCCTACCGCTTCGCCTTCGAGCTCGCCCCCGTCTCGCCCTGACAAAGTGTGGCCGGCGAGGGCGCCGGCCACGCTTCCCCTGCCCCACCGAAATGAAGCGCCTCCTCGCCCCGCTCGCCGCCCTCGCCCTGTCCGCCGGCCTCCTCGCCACCGAGCCCGACCCCAAAGTAGGGGGAGCTTCCAGCTCCCCATCAGCCACCGCGCCCGTCTTCGCCACCGAGCCCGCCCTCCGCAAAGTGGGGGGAGCTTCCAGCTCCCCTCCGCCCGCCGCAGTCTCCCTCGCCACCTCCGCCCCCGACTCCACCCCTGCACCCGCAGCCGCCCCCGCCCCCGCCAAACCCCGCGTCTTCGTCCTCACCGACATCGAGAACGAGCCCGACGACGCCATGTCGCTCGTGCGATACCTCGTTTACGCGAACCACTTCGACACCGAGGGCCTCGTCGCCACGACCTCGATCCACCAGCAAGGCCGCGTCGCCCCGCAGCGCATCCGCCACATCGTCGAGGCCTACGGCCGGGTCCGCGACCATCTCGAACAACACGAACCCGGCTTCCCATCCGCCTCCCAACTCCTCCCGCTCGTCTCCGAAGGCCTCCCCCTCTACGGTCTGAGCGGCGTCGGCGCGGGCAAGGACTCCCCCGGCTCCGACCTCCTCGTCCGCGCCCTCGACCGCGACGATCCCCGCCCCCTCTGGGTCACGGTCTGGGGAGGCCCCTCCGTGCTCGCCCAGGCGCTCTGGAAAATCCGCGCCACCCGCCCGCCCGAAGCGCTCGCCCGCGCCGTCGCCAAGCTCCGCGTTTACGCCATCTCCGACCAGGACGACACCGGCCCCTGGCTGCGCAAGGAGTTCCCCGGCCTCTTCTACATCGTCAGCCCGGGCTTTCACGACGGCGGCGCCTACCACCACGCCACCTGGAGCGGCATCGGCGGCGACCACTTTCACGCCCGCTGCGACGGCGCCGACACCTCGCTCGTCACCAACGAGTGGCTCGACCAGGCCGTCCGCCGCAAGGGTCCCCTCGGCGCCGAGTATCCACGCTGGCACTACCTGATGGAGGGCGACACCCCGAGCTTCCTCGGCCTCATCGACAACGGCCTCAACGCCCCCGAACACCCCGATTGGGGCGGCTGGGGCGGCCGCTACGAGCTCTACAC
>CBINNW010000264.1:0-2141 GCA_966252115.1 uncultured Akkermansia sp. | reverse complement strand
AGCAGGAGCGCGGCGAGCACGGCGGCGGCGGCGGCGAAGGCCCCGCGGTGGCGGCGGGCGAGTTTGCGGGCGCGATACCAGGGGTCGGGCGGGCTGGCGGAGACGGGCTCGTGGTCGAGGTGGCGACGCAGGTCGCGGGCGAGGCCGTTGACGGTCTCGTAGCGGCGGGCGGGGGTTTTTTCGAGGGTCTTGAGCAGGATCCAGTCGAGGTCGCCGCGGAGCAGGCCGGGGAGGCGGGCGGGCTCGACGGAGCGGTTTTCCGCGACCCGGCGGAGCTCGTCGGGAGGGAGGCGCGCGAGGAGGAGCGAGGGGCGCGCGGGTTCCTGTTCGCGGAGGAAGCGGCGCAGGCCTTCGGGGGGGAGGCGGGCGAGCTCGCCGGGGTCGAAGGGGGGCCGACCGGTGAGCAACTCGTGCAGGAGCGCGCCGAGGCCGTAGATGTCGCTGCGGGTATCGACGTCGAGGGCGGGGTTTTCCGCCTGTTCCGGGCTCATGTAGGCGGGGGTGCCCATGAGTTGCTCGCAGCCGGTGGCGAGGGTGCCCCCGGCGGTCTGCTCGGTGATGGCCTTGGCGATGCCGAAGTCGATGACCTTGGGCAGGGGCGGGCTGTCGGCGGAGTGGGCGACGAGGATGTTGGAGGGTTTGATGTCGCGGTGAATGATCCCCTTTTGGTGCGCGTGCCGGATGGCGCCGCAGACTTGGAGAAAGAGGTCGAGGCGGCGGCGAAGGTCGAAGCGGTGCCGGTCGCAGTAGGCGGTGATGCGTTCGCCGCGCACGAGCTCCATGGCGAAGAAGGGCCGGCCGGCGGGGGTGAGGCCGGCGTCGAGCACGCGGGCGATGTTTGGGTGCTCCATGAGCGCGAGCGCCTGCTGCTCGGCGGCGAAGCGGGCGAGGACGCGCCGGGTGTCCATGCCGGGCTTGACGACTTTGAGCGCCACCTCGCGGCGCACGGGCTCGTTTTGCTCGGCGAGAAAGACGGTGCCGAATCCGCCTTCGCCGAGACGGGACACGATGCGGTAGGGGCCGATGCGCTCGTCGAGGGGCGTCTCGAGGGTGGTGGCGAGGTTTTGCACGAGGCTTTCGTGTTCGCCGGGCGAGAGGCCGAGGGCGCCGCGTCCGCGGGCGAGGAATCGCTCCGCCTCCTCCTGCGCGGCGAGGAGCTCGTCGAGCGTGGCGCGGAGGGCGGGGTTGTCCACGCAGGCCTGGTCGAGGAAAAGGCGCCGCGCGGCGCCGTCCAACTGCAGGGCGGCGTAGTAGAGGGTGTCTTCGAGTTCGCGGCGGGCGTCCGGGGTCATGGCGGCGGGGACGGAGA
The DNA here is from genome assembly GCA_966252115.1 of uncultured Akkermansia sp. Classification (GTDB taxonomy): domain Bacteria; phylum Verrucomicrobiota; class Verrucomicrobiia; order Opitutales; family Opitutaceae; genus IMCC26134_A. The sequence continues at coordinate 832 of CBINNW010000264.1, read as the reverse complement.
GATACGCGCGGAAGCGGGGTGGTTTCCGCCAGGCCGGATGAACGGGGGCGGGGCGGCGAGGCTCAGCGGTTTTCGCGGACCCAGCGGAAGAGGCGGGCCTTGGCGCAGGCCCAGAGGCGGTCCACGGAGCGTTCGCCGACGCCGAGGTGGCGGGCGATCTCGAGGTTGGTGAGGCCGCCGTAGAACTTGAGCACGACGACGCGGGCCTGCTCGGGCTGTTCGCGTTCGAGGGTGGCGATGGCCTCGTCGATCAGGAGCACGGCGTCGTCGGGGGGGATGGCGGCGGGATCGATCCGCTGGACGTCCTCGCGCTCCTGGCCGGCGCCGTGTTTGAGGCGGGCGCGGCGCCGGGCGCGGTCGATGAGGATGCGGCGCATGGCGTTGGATGCGGCGCCGAAGAAGTGGGCGAGGTTTTGCCATTCGCGGCCGCCGCGGCCCTCGAGTTGCACCCAGGCCTCGTGAACGAGGGCGGTGGGTTGGAGGGTCTGCGCGGCGCGTTCGCCGGCCATGCGGGCGGCGGCGAGGCGGCGCAGCTCCTCATAGACGAGCGGGAGGAGGGTCGAGGAACTCGCCAATACGTCGCGGGGCGGTTCGCCGGGCGCGGGTTCGTCTGTCTGGGGCGGGGGAGGGGGCACCGTGGGGGCAGGGTGGGGAAGGGCGGCGGTGCTTCAATCCGGATTCCGCGGCCATGCGGTTACGGCGCGGATGGAGACTCATGGTAGCAACCAAGGTGGGACCGCCGGTCGCGACCGCCGAGGCCGCCGCGAGGGGTGGACGGTGATCGGCCCGGAGCGGCGCTGCGCTCACGGAGTGAGCGCGCAACTTTCCGGAG
>CBINNW010000263.1:0-2217 GCA_966252115.1 uncultured Akkermansia sp. | reverse complement strand
GCCTGACTGACGGGCTGGCAGGGGAAGCCTCCGGCGAGCACGTCGACGCGCGGGGCGTCGGGCCCGATGTCTCGGACGTCGCCGAGGTTGGGCACGTCGGGCCAGTGGCGTCGCAGGATGGCGGCGCAGTAGGGGTCAACCTCGGAGTGCCAGGCCGTGCGAAATCCGCCCGTCCGTTCGAGCCCGAGCTCGATTCCCCCGATGCCGCTGAAGAGCGAGCCGACGACGAGCCGGTCACGCACGTGGCTCCTTGCCCAGCGTCCAGTCGCCGAGCTCGGTCGCAAAGTGCTCGCACCCCTCGACCCCGTAGAGGAAGCCAATGCCGGTGCCCTCGTACAGACGGACGTCCGCGGGCTCGGCCTCGGGGTAGGGCAGGGGGTCGTAGACGTGGAGCCCCTCGGAGAGCGCCGCCTGGGAGCGGGACTCGGCCAGGCGGATGACCTCGGCCTTCCGCTCCTCGGCCTGCGCCCACGCCTGGGCGATGGACGTCTCCAGGAGCTCCTCGGGAGCCAGCCCTGCGGAGAACTCGCTCACGCGCCCGCCTGGCGCAGCACGTCGGCCACGCCCTCGATGAGATGGGCCGCCAGGAAGAGCACGGCCGCGGCGAAAAGCACGAGCAGCGCCACGCCCAGGAACACGCCGACGACGCGGCCGATTTGCTCGGGCGTCATTCGCCGGCGTCGGGGTCGATGTCGTCGTCCGCGCCCGTCGCCGGGTAGTCGGACGAGCCGAGGTAGTAGTCGTCTCGCCAGTCCATTTAGAGCTCCTCCTTTCGGGCACGCGCGAGCGCGTTGTTCAGCGCCTCACAGGCCCCCGATTCGTTGACGTGGAAGCCGAGAGCCCGCCCGAGGAGGGCGATGTTCGCCCCGGAACGCGAAAGCGCGAGCACGCGGGCGTCAATGCGTCCGCGCAACTCGCGCGTAGCGGCCGAGAGACGGCCGCGGCGGTAGACCGAGCGAACCTGCTCGTATGAGAAGCCGAGCTCGGCCTCGACCATGCCCCGGAGGACGTCGGCGTCGACGTGCTCCTCCGGGTGGAGGACGCCGCGGTGGGCGTTCATGCCCGACCGCTGGCGCTCGCCCCCGCCCATCGAGATGACGCTCCAGCCGCCACCGCGCATGAACTCGGCGGCCTGCCAGGAGTCGGCGTCGAGCGCCAGGTGGCGCCCCTCGACGTTGGGATTGTCGGAGGCCCGGCGGCCGTGGGAATCCCCTCCGGCCGGTTCCTCCATCAGTTGGGCGAACTCGCTACTCATTGGCGAGTTAGCCCCGGGGCCACCGTTATTTCGGGGCCCGGCGTCTAGGTCACGGCCACCGCGGACGTTTGGCCCAAATGAGCCATTGCCCTGGCCGGTCTGGCCGTTGTACTCTGGGTTACCAGGGCTAGGAGGCCCCTGGTGTGCGCTCTGGCCCGCGGATGCACCCGCGGGGCGTATCGACCGTGGCATCGGTCGGTCTCCCTTCTGACCTACGCCCTGCCAGGCGTGGGGTCATCGGTAAGGGACCAGGGGCCTCCTGCCAGACGCCCCCGGGCATGTCCCTGGGATATGGGTCCAGGCGGCGCCCGGGGGCGTGGCCTGGCTATGAAATTAGGCGGCTAGGACACCCGTGCGGGTAGCCCGACGCGCCACCGCAGAGGGCGGCGTCGGGCTAGATACCCGCGCCGGGGCCCAGGCGGCCCATGCCGCCCAGGACGAGCCAGCGAGACCGACGGGCAACGCCCGAGGCGGCATCCTGGCCGGGCGCCCTTTGCGCCCTCAAAATCCGCGGCGGCATGAGCCAGGCGCGCGGACTGACGTGGGGCACGAGGGCCCCGAGGAGTCGAATCAGGGTGGACTTGCGCCCGTCGTAGAGCGCCTTGGCCACGGGGCGGCGCGCCCTCGGGGGCCGCCTCAGTTGCATCATGGCGGCCGAGCGCGTCTGAGACTTCAGGCCCGGAATGACATGGCGCGCGCCCGTGCCGTGCACGACCGCCACGGCCAGAACGGCCAGCATGACGGTACCCCGAACGAGGGCCTCACGGACGACAAGGGACGGCGTTGACACCTGGGCGCAAGCGTACCTACTCGGCCAGATGTCGTCTACCCCAAGAGGGTGAGCAAATGTAAGGCTTTCAGCCTGGAAAGTGTCCAAAGCTACTCCATTCTGCGGCTAGCTGACACTGACGGTCGTGCGGGTCGTGCGTTGACACTGAACTACTCCGGGAGGGGGCCGCAGG
>CBINNW010000262.1:0-2242 GCA_966252115.1 uncultured Akkermansia sp. | reverse complement strand
TCAGAACCAGAAGTTGGGCTGCGTGCTCGTCTTCATGGTGAAGGTCGTCGGGTCGATCGGCGACACTCCTTTCACGAAGGTCCTCCACTTCACGTTTCCGTCCACATACCCGGTGTGCGCCCCCAGGGGCAGGGCGCCGGACATGTGGTTGCTCACGTTCACTTGCAGGCCTCCCGTCACGTTGGCGAAGTTGTTCTGCCCGTTCGAGATCACCGCGTCCACCACCAGCGCCCTCCGGCTCGCCGGCAGCCGCGTGGTCAGCGGTCCGATCGCCACGTCGTATTCGCCTTGCAGGCGCGTGTTCTGCCACGTGGTCACCACTCCCGTCGTCCCTTCCAGCAGCAGCACGTAACCGGTCACCGCATACGCGCTGGCCTGGTTCGGGTAGGGGAAGAGCTCCTCGATCTTGTAGGTCGTCAACATCGGCGAGGAGGGGCAGTAGAACACGTCCCGGCTCGCCTGGCTGGACAGGCTTTTGGCCAGTTCCACGCTCACGTCCCACGGCCAGTTCGCCCCGGTGTTTTTCGGGAAGAGCTGGTGCTTGTGCGTCGAGGCCTGGTTGACCAGCGCGAGCGTGATCTGCCGGACGTTGCTCATGCATTTCGCTCGTTTGGCCTGCTCGCGCACTCGGCCCACCGTGGGGATGAGGATCGCGGCGAGGATGCCGATGATCGCGATCACGGTGAGCAGTTCGATCAGGGTGAAGCCGCGGCGGGGGGCGCGGCGGGTTGAGTCCGGGGTTTTCATGTGGTGTCGGGCTTGAGGGAGGGCCCGGCCGCCGGTGGTGGCGGCGGCCGGGCGGGTGTTGTCGGCTTTACGGGGCGGTCACGACCAGGCGCAGGAAGCGGCGGGGCTGCGCGGTGAGGGTCACGGTGTCGGTGTAGGTGGTGTTGCCGGCGGTGTTGAACGGCGCGTAGGTGAACGCGGGGGTCCAGCTGGTCAGGTCGTTGCTCGCCTCGATCTTGTAGACCAGGGTCGGGTCGCCGATGCGGCTGAAGCTCAGGGTCAGCGCGTCGCCGACTCGGGCCACGCTCACCGGCAGCGCTCCGGCCGCGTTCGGGTTGGTGCCCAGGGCGTATTCCAGCAGGTTCGACTGGCCGTCCGCGTCGGGGTCGGCGGTGTTGGCCGCGTTGCCGGTGTTTTCCGTGGTGCCGAAGTTGGTCTGGCGCCAGGTTTGCAGGGCGGTGGCCGTGCTGCCGGCCGTCGCGGAGACTTCCGCGGAGTAGCCGCTTTCCGAGGGCGGGCTGCTCTTCACCGCGGTCACGACGTAGTAGTAGGTCGTGCCGGCCGTCACCGTGTTGTCGGTGTGGCTGGTGCCGGTCAGCCCGGTCACCAGCGTGGTGTAGCCGGAGCCGGAGGTGGTCGAGCGGCGCACGTTGTAGCTGGTCGCTCCGTCGGAGGCCGTCCAGCTCAGGCTCACCTGGCCGCTGCCGGCCGTCGCCGAGACTCCGGTGGGCGCGGCGGGCGCGATGTCCTCGCCGGTCACCAGGAGCTGGAAGCCGACCAGGGGCACCAGGCCGCCGCCTTCGGGGCGCGTGTCGGGGCTGAGGGTCCAGCTCACGGTGCCTTCCGCGGACACGACTCCGGTGAAGGAGACGTAGGCGGAGGTGGCCACCCCGAAGTTCGCGGTCGTGATCTGCGGGTTGTTATACTCGATGTTTCGGCCGGCGTCCTGGGTTCCCATGATGCCGTATACGCTGGTGTAGCCCGCGGGGCTGTTGAGGTGGTTGTTCGGCGTAGCCAGCGACACCTGCGCGGTGTCGTTCACCGTCGCCGTCGTGGTGGCGCCGAAGGTCTTGGTGGTCTTGCCCACCGCGTAGACCCGGAGGAGCGCTTTCTTGCCGGCCAGCGCCTGCAGGCCTCCCACCGTCGCGGTGAAGGGCGTCGCCGGCGGCGTCGCGCTGTAGTTGGCGAACAGGTAGTCGCGTTCCAGGTTCATCGCGGGCGTCGGGTTGGTCCCGTCGTGGATGTCCCCGAGCGCGGTGTTGTCCTCCGCTCCGTCCGCCCCGGCGTAGCTGAAGGTCACTCCGGAGAGCGCCAGTCCGCTCGACTCCGCCGTCAGCGTCCTCGTGGCCGATCCGGCCGCTCCGAGGATCCCGTTCCACACCGTCGCGCTCGGCTCGAAGTCCGTGTAGGCGTCCGTCCCGTCCGCCCTCAGGATGCCTTCGCCCACGTAGGTCGGCGACGCCGCGATGTTCAGGTCTCCGTTGATCAGCACGGACCGCGTTCCGTCCACCACCAC
>CBINNW010000261.1:0-2264 GCA_966252115.1 uncultured Akkermansia sp. | reverse complement strand
CGCTCATCCTGAAGCGCCCCTCCGGCCGCGAAGCCTATCCCGGCGACGTGTTCTATCTCCACAGCCGCCTGCTCGAGCGCGCCGCCCGCCTCGACGGCAAGGGTTCGCTCACCGCGCTGCCCATCATCGAGACCCTCGCCGGCGACGTCTCGGCCTATATCCCGACCAACGTCATCTCGATCACCGATGGTCAGATCTTCCTCGAGACCGACCTCTTCAACCAGGGCATCCGCCCCGCCGTCTCCGTCGGTCTTTCCGTCTCGCGCGTCGGCTCCGCCGCCCAGATCAAGGCCACCAAGCAGGTCGGTGGTAAACTCAAGGGCGAGCTCGCCCAGTTCCGCGAGCTGGCCGCCTTCGCCCAGTTCGGCTCCGATCTCGACGCCAAGACCAAGGCCCAGCTCGACCGCGGCTCCCGCATCGTGGAGCTCTTCAAGCAACCCGCCTTCAGCCCGATCTCCATCGAGCTCCAGGCCGTGACCATCTTCGCCCTCCAAAAGGGTTACTACGACGGCATCGACCTCAAGAAGGTCACCGCCACCTCGGTCTCGATCCGCGAGTTCTTCAAGGCCCGCCAGGACGCCCTCCTCACCGAGATCCGCACCAAGGCCGCCTTGGACAAGGACCTCGAAGCCAAGATCATCGCCGCCCTCGACGCCTGGAAGAGCACGGCTGCCTGAGGAAGTAGCGAGTGGTGAGCAGCGAGTAGCGAGCATTCCAAGCCCCGCCACCCGCAGCTCTCTTTACTACTCGCTACCCACTACCCGCTACTCGCTACTTTTCCCTTCCCATGGCTTCCACCCGCGACATCCGACGGCGCATCAAGTCGGTCAAAAACACGCGCCAGATCACCAAGGCGATGGAGCTGGTCGCCGCGTCCAAGATGAAAAAGGCGCAGCAGGCCGCCCTCTCCGGCCGCGCCTACGCCCAGCTCATGGCCAAGATGCTCGCCCGCCTCGCCCCGCGCCTGGCCGAGGTCAAGCATCCCTTCCTCGTCCAGCGCGAGATCAAGACCCGCGGCATCCTCCTCATCACCACCGACAAGGGCCTATGCGGACCGCTCAACGCGAACCTCTTCAAGCTCGCCCTTGAGGTGAAATCGGCGGCCAAGTTCTACGCCATCGGCCGCAAGGGCGCCCAGTTCCTCGCCCGCACCAAGCGCGACCTCGTCGCCGACTTCACCGTCTCCGACAAACTCGGCTTCAACGAGGTCAAACCCGTCATCGAGCTCATGGTGAAGGCCTACCTCGACGGCGAGATCGACACCATCGAGGTCATTTATCCGCGCTTCAAAAACACCCTCGTGCAGGAGCCGCAGATTCGCCCCGTGCTGCCGCTGGCCAGCCTCGGTGAATTCCTCGCCGCCGCCCAGGCCGACGCAGGGGAAGCGGCCGGCAAGAGCGACGAACGCGACATGGTGTTCGAGCCTTCCGCCACCGAGGTGCTCGAGGCCCTCATCCCGTTCTACGTCAACCGCCACGTTTACCAGCTCGTCCTCTCCGCCCGCGCCTCCGAACATTCGGCCCGCATGGTCGCGATGAAGACCGCCAAGGACAACGCCAACAAGCTGCTAGGCGACCTGACGCTCGAATACAACAAGGCCCGCCAAGCCGGCATCACCGCGGAGATCCTCGAGATCGCCGCCGCCCAGTTCGCTTCCGCAGCATAAAACCGCAAAGGAGTCAGGATTCAGAATTCAGTAGTCAGAATAGAGCCACACCCTCCGTTTTCTTCTGCATTTCTCTTCTGAATCCTGACTGCTGACTCCCGACTTCTTTTTCCCAATCCCCGCATCCCTTCCTTCTGAATTCTGACTCCTGAATTCCGACTCCTTTCCAAAAAAATGAACACCGGTAAAATCGTTCAAGTCATCGGCCCCGTGGTGGACGTGAAGTTCACCGACGCCACCATCCCGCCCATCTACCAGGCGCTCACCGTGGACTTCACCGTCGCCGGCAAACAGGAGAAGCTCACCCTCGAGATCCAGCAGCACCTTGGCGACGGCGTCGCCCGCGCCATCGCGATGTCCTCCTCCGAAGGGCTCTCCCGCGGCATGACCGTGCTCGATACCGGCGCCCCCATCTCCGTGCCGGTCGGCGAGGGCATCCTCGGCCGCATCTTCGACGTCACCGGCGCTCCCGTGGACGGCAAGGGCGAGGTGAAGTTCACCAAGAAGTATCCCATCCACCGCGCCGCCCCGGCCCTCGTGGACCAGAGCACCAACGCCGAGATCCTCGAGACCGGCATCAAGGTCATCGACCTCATCG
>CBINNW010000260.1:0-2278 GCA_966252115.1 uncultured Akkermansia sp. | reverse complement strand
GGCCGGAGCTTTCGGTTTTTATGCCAATGACGCGCCGCCTGACGCTTCTCGAAGCGGTCGATGGGAGAATGTGGAAAGCGGGAGAGAAGGAAAAGCCGGCCTGGCGCTTCTCCCGGCGGCGCCGTCTGCGGCCTTCGCGCCCTTTGCGGCCTTCGCGCGACCCTCCGCCCGCCCGACGCTTCCCGAAACGGCGCTGTCTGCGGCCCTCGGATGACCAGCGGGCAGCTCCGCCAAAGTTTGGCGCCGCTCGCCGCGCCCGGCGGCGGGCGAGCTCCACCCCTTGCCGGACCCTCGCCGCACCCCACCTTCCGCCGCCGGGCGTTTGCGCGCCGCCCCGCCCCCGGGGAAAAGGCCGCGCCCCACGCGTTTTCTCCCTGATACCTTTTCCGGAGTTTGCCCGACCCGGCGGGGCGCTTTCCGGATTGGCGACCCCAAACCCTCGCCCGCAGCTTCCCGCCCGCGTCGGTTTCAACCCGGTTCTCCATGACAACTCTCTCCCAGCCACCGTCGGTCGGTAAGGGTGCCAAAAACAACAACGCCTCGCGGGACACGCTCCCCGAACTCGAGCTCATCAAAATCATCGGTTTCGTGATGGTCGTGGCCTGCCACTTCTGGGTCATCCACGCTCTGCCGCGCATCTTCGGCCTCGACTCGCCACCACCGGGCCTCGGCATCGACGCCTCCACGCCCTCCCGCATCGACCTCGCGGCCTGGTTCCCCGCTTTCCCCGAACACTCCGGCATCTACACCGTCTTCAATCTCGTCTTCGGCTTCGGCTACCAGGGCGTGGGCGTGTTCTTCATCCTCACCGGCTTCGGGCTCACCCTCTCCGCGTTGCGCAAACCTCGCCTCGATCCCTGGGGCTACGCGCTGGCCCGCTTCGAACGCATCTACCTGCCCTACCTCGGCCTGCTCGCCGTCGTCACCGCCTTCACCCTGCTCACGACGGGCCGCCACCACGTCGATCTGCGCGCCCTCGTGCTGATGGACACCGGCATTCCCTACGCCTGGTTCCTGTTTCCGCTGCTCCAGTTTTATGTGCTGTTCCCCTTCCTGTTCCTGCTCGTGCACGGACGCCGAGTGAGCGCGACGGGGCTGCTGACCGGAGCGATCGCGGTGAACTTCGTCTGGGCCTTCGCGGTGCTCTTCGCCGCCTACAATTTCCGCCCCGACCTGGCCGAGGTCGGAGCCTGCGCACCGAAGGGCCTGCTGCCCTTTCGCATCGCCGAGCCGGTCTTCGGCATGTGGCTGGGGTTCCTTTACCACCAAAACCGCGAGCGCTTCACGGAGTGGTTCCACCCGCGGCGCCTCGGCGTCTTCGGGGCCGCCTATGTCTGCGGCTGTTGCCTGAGCCTGGCCGAGACCACGGTAAACGTGGCCGGCTGGCGCGTGCCGCTCGGCCAAAGCGTGAGCAACCTGCTGACCGCGGTCGGCCTCTTCGGTCTGCTCTTCCTGCTCGCCCGGGCGATGCGAAGCGCGGCGACCCGGCTGCTGCCGCTGGCGCGCAACGGCTTCGAATTTTACCTGCTGCAATCGATCCCGCTCGCCGGCCTCGCCTGGGTGCTGCCGCGCATCGATCCGGAGCCGCTCGGTCTGCTCGGCCTGCTGAGTTTGGTGCTGGCCGTGAACCTCGCGCTCGCGGCCCTCGTTCATCACGGCATCCAGGCCACGCTGGTCCGCGCCTACCTGGGCGCGAAAAACGGGTTCGCCGGGCTCAACTCCGGCGCCCGCGCGCCCGTTTCCACCTCTCCATCCACCGCCGTCACCGCGACAGCGTCCGCACCCGCGTCGGCGGCCCTTGCCCCGGCCTCGGTCGCCGACGAGGCCGCGCCATCGCCGGCGGTGCCACTCGCGGCCCCCGTCGCACCCGCCACGCCCGCGCCTCCCGTCGCCCTGCCCTCGCCGGGCGCGGCCGCCTCGGCGCTGATCTCGCTCACCGCCACGGCGACCAAGCCGCCCTTCGCGTAGGCGCGAGGGAGAGCGCCGCGCACCGCGGCGCCGCGGGCGGCTTTGTGCTACTGTTTGCCGCCCCCGCGCTTGCCGCTCCCCGCGGCGGGGGATTGGCTCCGGTTTCCCCTCCTCCCCGGAAACCCAGCCATTCCCGCGCCCATGAAAAAAGCCGCCATCCTCCAAAAGCTCAGCACCGAAAAGGTCATCGCTCTCATCCGCGCCGACAGCCCGGACGGTTTGCTCGACTGCGCCCGCGCCCTCGCCGCCGGCGGTCTCACCTCCATCGAGCTCACCATGACCACGCCCGGCGCCATCCGCATGCTGGAAA
>CBINNW010000259.1:0-2278 GCA_966252115.1 uncultured Akkermansia sp. | reverse complement strand
GGAAAGCGGGAAAACAGGAAACGGAGCCGGGGCGGGGGTAACAGGATACGACGTCAAAGTCCGGGCTTCGCTCCCGGTGGACCACGGTGCCGCGACGTCAGTGCCTGCCGATTCCACCTTTCCGGCTTTCCACATTCATCACCCCTGCGGACGTAGTTTCATGTGGAAAGCGGGAAAACAGGAACCGGAGCCGGGGCGGGGGGAACAGGATACGACGTCAAAGCCCGGGCTTCGCCCTCGGGAGCGCTGGCATCCTGCCGGCTGTTTGCCTGGAAAGCCGGCAAGATGCCGGCGCTCCCGGTGGAGCCACGGTGCCGCGACGTCAGTGCCTTCCGGTTCCACCTTTCCAGCTTTCCACATTCATTCATCCCCCTGCGGACGTGGTTTCATGTGGAAAGCGGGAAAACAGGAAACGGAGCCGGGGCGGGGGAACAGAATGCGATGTCAAAGTCCGGACTTCATCACCGCAGGGCTTCGCTCCCGGTCGGGAACTCGACGTAGAAGGTGGCGCCTTCGCCCGGGCGGCCTTCGGCCCAGATTTTGCCCTGATGGGCGCCGATGAGGCGGGACACCAGGGCGAGGCCGAGGCCCAGGCCCTCGTGGTGCTCCGCGTCGGGCAGGCGGGAAAAGGCGCCGAAGATGTGCTCCGCCTGCTCCGGCGAGAAACCGATGCCGTTGTCGCGGACGTGGATCGCCGTGCCGGTCGCGGTGGGGGTGGAGCCGATCTCGATCAGGGCCTCGCGATCTTTCGCCGCGTATTTGGCCGCGTTGGCGAGGAGGTTGTAGAAAACGCGTTCCACCAGGGGCGCGGCCGCATACACGCGGGGCACGGCGCCGACGACGATGCGCGGGCGCGGCTTGGGCAGGACCGAGGAGATTTTCCACGCGAGCTTCTCGAGGATGGGCCGCGGGTCGATGGCCACGGGCGCGACGCGGCCGTGGTGCTCGTCCGACGCCATGGCGAGGATGTTGGCGACCATGCCTTCCATCATCTCGGAGGCGACCCCGGCGCCCTGCACGAGCTGGGCGGCGTCGGGGGGCAGTTGGCCGTGGCTTTCGAGCATCGAGAGATACCCGCGCACCACCGAGAGCGGCGAACGCAGGTCGTGCGACACGAAGGCGGTGTAGGAGAGGAGCAGCTCGTTCGCGGTCTCGAGCTGCGCGGTGCGCTCGCGCACCAGGCCGTCGAGCTGTTCGTTGAGCACGAGCAGTTTTTCCTTCGCGCGCACCTCGGCGGTGACGTCGTTGAGGACCAGCAAGACGAGCGGGTCGCCGTGCGCCTCGAAACGCGTGGCGCGGACGTTGAAGATGCGCTCGCCCTCGCGCGCGGGCACCGAGATCTGCGTGCAGCCGGGCGGGCCGGGTTCGTCCAGGCTCGCGCGGGCCACGAGGTCCGCGATCTGGCTGATGGTGCCGCCGGGCAGGCCGGCGAAGAGCGAGCGCCCTTTCAGCGGCGCCGGATCCAGCGGCCCGAAGAGCTCGGTGGCGCGGGCGTTGGCGGTGGAGACGCGTCCCTCCGGCGACACGAGCACGAGGGCGGAGGGCGCGACGGCGAAGAGCTGCTCGAAGTGGCCGCGCTGTTCGGCGATGGCGCGGAAACGGTTGAGCCGGGCGATCACCCGCACGCGGGCCCGCAGCTCCTCCAGCGAGCAGGGTTTGGAGATAAAATCGTCCGCGCCCGCCTCGATGCCGGCCAGGCGCGAGGCGTGGTCGCTGAGCGCGGTGACGAGCAGGATGGGCACCGAGCCGAGGACGGGGTCGGCGCGCAGGCGGCGGCACACCTGAAAGCCGTCCATGCCGGGCATCATCACGTCGAGCAGCACGAGGTCGGGCATGATTTCCCGTGCCATGCGGCAGGCCTCGGGGCCGTTGGCGGCCAGGTGCAGCTCGTGGCGGTCGAGGGAGAGGGCGGACTCGAAGGTGAAGCGGTTGGGCTCCTCGTCGTCCACGATGAGGATACGGGCGGCGGCGCTCATGCGGCGGACTCCGGAATAGAAAAACAACCACGCGTGCGCGCGGACGTGGGTCCGGCGGAGGCGCGGACGCGGGCGGACGGCCGGACCATGCTCAGCTTTGGCGGCGTGGGAGCCCGACGGAGATCCGGAAAGTCCGGTGAACGAGGCGGAAAAGGAGGCGGCGGGGAGGCGCGGTCAGAATCACGTCCGGCATGCTAGACATACGGCGCGGGAAGCTAAGCGAGGCTTTCACTTAGCCGTAGAAATGCAGTCGAGAGGGTCGTATCGAGGTAATCTGACGGCACCTTTCGGTGGGGCCCTCG
>CBINNW010000258.1:0-2285 GCA_966252115.1 uncultured Akkermansia sp. | reverse complement strand
TCGGAGACCGTCACCAACATGCTCTCGGCCCAGGGATCGGTGATCGGGATCACGACCTCCACGCCGCAAACCAACGACTGGCAGTTGGTCGTATGGCAGGGTGGGGCGGTCAACTTTTTGGCGGACGCGGCGGGGGCCAGTTCGCCGCCCCGCATCGCTCGGTTGACCGACGGTCTGGACGGTTACCCCGCCGTCGCGGTGGGCCTGCAGTCCGGTTTTTCCAGTTGGTTCGGTTACCAGGAGAACGGCCAGTGGAAGTCCGCTTCGCCGCAGATCTGGAACCCGCAAACCCAGAGCTTCGTCACGGATCTTAATCTGCTGACCGTCCTCAACAATCGCTTGGAGTCGCCCCACGTGCGCAACGGCGCTTGCCGCCCCCTGCCTTTCCGGCTGCCGGAGGCGTGGATATCCAGCGGTGCCGTGGTCGATATCAACAACCAGGGCGTCATGCTGTGGAACCTCTTGCGGGTGCAGGACGCGGCCGGGCAGCCGCTGCCCTCCGCGCAGCAATATGAGGAGGCGGCGCTGCTCCTGCCGATGGAGATACTCACGCCCTCCGACAACGTGTCCGGCACGGCCGCCCCGGCGCCCCGGCTCGCCGACTCCGTGCTCGCCGGCAAACCCACGCCGGAGATCGAAATCTCCGTCGAGGAAGCCGCCCTTGGCTCCAATGGCGCGCTTTCGGTTCGGGTGAGCGGCACGGTGCGCGACCGCCTCTCCGAGCTCCTGTCCGACCCCGCCGGGCGCGTGGGCTCGGTTTACCTGCGCATCGACGGCGTGGCCGAGCCCGTGGAGGTGCCGCTCGACTACACGCCGGCGGACGACCTTTTCCGGGTGGTCGATTCCACCACCCACTTCGAGCGCACCCTGGTGGTGCCCGAGCCCCTGCCGCGCGGCTACTTCGTCACCGCCACCACCGCGCCCAACGCGGCGGGGCAGGAGGCGTGGGACAAGGCGCTCGTCTCCCTCGGTTGGCGGGTCCGCTCCGGCAGCCTGCCCGACAGCGAAAAACTCGTCCTCGTGCTGCCCGGCTCGTCCTCGCCCGCGGTCGTTGACACCCTGCGGGCCGCCTGGGGCGGCGCGCCCTTTCCCGATCCCGCCCCGCTTTTCACCGAGACCACGCCCGACTCCGGGATCTATCTCGGCGTCCTGCCCACCGACGGGCGCGACTGCTCCGCCGAGCTGCGCATCTCCCCGGCCACGAACTTCGGGGCCGCCGCCGTCGATGTGCTCGAAGTGCGGCTCGTTTACACCGACCCCGTCACGGGCCGCAGCCACCGCCGGACGGGCCTCTGGCACGAGAGCGCCGCCGCCAGCCTGCGTTTCGAGCCCGACGACCTGATGTGGAGCGGCCGGGAAATGCAGGTCCATGTGGTGGAGGATCTGCCCGGCAGCCATGTGCGCCACCCCGAGCCGCTGATCATGCGGCTGGGCGTCACCAGCTCCCTGATCGCCACCGGCGCCCAGGTGCGGGTGAACGGGCACACCTTCCCCATCAAGGAGCTCACCGTCGCCGGCCAGCCCGGCGTTTACGTGGTGGCCGACGCCGCCTCCACCCGGCCCCGCGTCTTCCTGCCGGGCGAGACCGCCCTGCCCGCCGAACTCGCCGTGGCCGACGCCTCGGCCGAGGGCGACGAGCTGCTCTGGGAACTTCTCCTGCACGGGCAGGCCTTCGAGATGGACCGAACCCCGGTCGTTCCCGAGACGCCGCCCGACGACGGCCAAGCCCTGGCCGCGATGCTCGCCGGGCTGCCCCGCTGGGCCCAGGCCGGCGGGGGCGCGGGCGGCGGCGCCACCGCCCCGCCGCCCATCGACGGGCAGGACTGGCGGCAACCCGGCGACACCGTCTCGCTGCGCGACCTGAAGACGGCCTACGCCTTCATCTATCCCGACGATTTTTCCACCATCCTCCTCTCCACCTACGAGAGTCTCGGCCACAGCATCAGCCTCGAGGACGTGCTGGGCGACCAGGATGTCGAATACGCCAACGGGCATTTCACGATCCGGCTCGAGAACGACGACGACGACATCAACCCCGCCGTCGCCGCCCAGCTGCTCTACAACGGGCTCAACGAGGCCTTCAGCACCAGCTTCGCGGTCAAGGATGCCGTGACCAACGCCGCCGAGCAGCGGGGCCTGCTGACACAGTCCATCGAGACCTGGCGGGCCAACGCCATGAGCGCCGCCGGCAAACACTGCGGAGCGGCGGCCGAGCTCTACCTCGCCGCCATCGGCATCGTCAACGAGGGCGCGGACTGGGCGATGGTCATCAACGACGTATCCGA
>CBINNW010000257.1:0-2313 GCA_966252115.1 uncultured Akkermansia sp. | reverse complement strand
CTAGACTGACGACGGGCACGGTGATTTGCCCTCTAAAATGCTCGTGCCCGCTCTCGCGCATGACGCCGAGCCGGACGAGGCGGGCGCGCAACGCCGCGCCCTCGGCGCGGTTCTTCTGCGGCATCCGAAGCCCTAGCGTGCGATCGCAAAAACCGATGCGGAAGACGCGGAGCAAATCGGGGTCGGCGAGGCCCCGTTTTTCAAGGTAGGCGAGCGCGGCCGGGTTGGCCGTAAGGCGCTCGGCGTAGTAGTCCACGACACGGCGCAAAGCCTCCTGGTCGGCCGCGTAGTCCTCGAAGGGTTGCGCCGCCACGCCCGCCAGCGGATTCGCGAGCTTCGGCACGGTGCTTTTCTTCACCGGCCCGCAGGTCGGCGGAGCCTTGAACGCCGCGCCTCCGGCGAGCAGGTCGGCCGCGTGGCGGAAGCTCACCCCGTCGAAGCGTTGGACGAACTGGATGACGTTGCCGGTGGCGTTGCACGAGACGCAGCGCCAAAGCCGTTTTGCCGGCGTGACATGGAGCGAGGGCGTCTTGTCATCGTGGAACGGGCAGAGCCCGACCAGGTCGCCGCCCTGCGGGCGTAATTCGACGCCTCGGGCGCGGACCACGGCGGCAAGGTCGGTCTCGGTCTTGATTTTCTCGATCTCCGCATCGGTGAGCAGGGCCATTTACGCGCCCCCCTTTCGCCCGCCACGCGGCCACCCCGTGCAAACCAGCCAGCCCAAAACCCAGCTCAACCGCAGCCCGCGCCGCCCGGCCCGCAGCGCCGCCAGATCGAGCGCGAAGGCGGTCAACACCTCCTCGGCGCCTTCGTCGGCGTAGCACTTCGCCAGCGCTTCCGCAGCCTCGTGCATCGTCGCAGGCAGCACCACCCACACCGTGACCGTCCCCCGTCCGTCGTCGTGGCTCATGGCGTCAGCGCAGCTTGACGAGTTTCCCGTCGGGTCCCTCGACGTAGAACGTGAGATCTTCCCGCCGATAGCGGTTCCCGTTTTCGAGGTGGAAGGCGTATTCCCCGGCTTCGAGGTGCGTTACCTGCATCGCCACCGGCTTTCCGCTGTAGCGGCCTTGGTAGGCGTATTTTGAAGAGGCCTTGATGAGGGCGAACAAAACGAGGGCCTTGCCCTCGGCTCTGGCGGCGGCGCGCTCGGCGCTCGGTTCGGTTTCGGTGGTGGTGCTCATGGCAAAAGAGGGGTGGCGGGGGCGTTTCCGCCGGTTTTTGAAAACTTCGTGGTTTTCATCCGCGCCGGAGTTGTGTTGTTTATAGAACATCATGCAAGCGCGGACTGCACAACTCGCCTATCATTGGCCCATGCCCGGAGGTCGTCCCGCCACCAAACCCGCCCCTGTTTTCGGTAAACGCATGGCCGCGTTTCGCGTCGCCAAAGGCCTTTCCCAGGCCGCGCTTGGCGCGAAGCTCGGCATGACCCGCGACCGCGTCGCCTACTACGAACGAGTTTCCGGCAATCCCAGCTTCGAGGTCATTCAAAAGGTCGCCGACTTTTTCGGCGTCACCGTCGGCGAGCTGCTCAACGACACGCCGCCGCGCGCCACGCCCAAGCCCGGCCCGGTGTCGGAGTTGGAGCAACTCGCCGCCCAAGTCGCGCTCCGTCCCCGCTCGGAGCAAAAGGCCGCCGTGAAGATGCTTCGCGGCCTTCTCGCCGCTTCCTGAGGCCGCGCGCCAGCGCGGCCGGGTTCGCGCCGGGGGCTAGGCCCGGCGCAAGGCGCGCGCAGCGCGCCGGGCGGCTCGCGCGTCAGCGCGAGGCGTAGGCGGTAAGGAGCGCAAGCGACGCGCAGACCGCCCCGGCGGTCGGAGTTGTCCAGGCGCGCCCCGCGCGCCGCCGCCGGAGCGGTCGGCCTGGCGGCGGAACGGAGCCGCAAGAGCGGAGTGCAGCCGCCAAGCCGTCCGCGCAGGCATTCGACCCGATCCCAAACCGTGGGCGACCAAACGCCCGGCGGCAGCCGCGGCGAGCCCACGGTTTCGCGCAGCGGGGGCCATGCGGCCCCCTGCGCCCGACGCAGGAGGGCGAACCGCTGGACGAGACGGGCCGCTTGCGGCCCGCGAGAGGGCGCGCCGACCCCGGCGCCGCGCGGCCGGGCTTGTCCCGGCCTGGCTGCGCCGGGTTGAGGCGCGCCCGGCGCCAGCCGGGCGCAGCGGGGTCCCCGCCGGTCACGTCAGGACGGGCACGACTCGCGGGCCGGGAGCGCAGCGGACGGAACGCGTGACGTGCCGGCGCGGGCCACGGAGCGCCGCCTCTACGCGGCATTCTTGCCGCGTGGGCCGTCCCCGGCGGGGTTGCACTCCAGCGGACGG
>CBINNW010000256.1:0-2336 GCA_966252115.1 uncultured Akkermansia sp. | reverse complement strand
GCTCCGAGATCCATTTCAACCTGAACGCGAGCGACGACGAGCAGGCCGGCCGGGTGCTGGTCAACTCGTCCAGCCCCCGCTGTATCGAGATCTGGAACCACGTCTTTATCCAGTTCAACGCCAACGCCGACGGCACCTTCTCGCCCCTCGCCGCCAAACACGTCGATACCGGCATGGGCTTTGAGCGCGTCGCCGGCATCCTCGCCACGACCAAGAACTGCACCGACTTCTCGGCCGAGCCCTCCAACTACAACGCCGACGTCTTCGCGCCCCTCTTCGCCAAGGTCGCCGAGCTCTCCGGCAAGACCTACACCGGCACCGTCCCGACCAAACGCGAAGGCCTGAGCGAGCAGGAAAACATCGACATCGCCTTCCGCGTGCTGGCCGACCACGCCCGCACCATCAGCTGCGCCATCGCCGACGGCATCCTGCCCGGCAACGAAGGCCGCAACTACGTCATCCGCCGCATCCTCCGCCGCGGCATCCTCTACGGCACCAAGCTGGGCCTGAAGACCGGTTTCTTCGAGCAACTCGTCACCCCCGTGGTCGAGAGCCTCGGCGACGTCTTCCCCGAGCTGAAACAACAGCAGGACAACGTCCGCCGCTGGATCCGGGCCGAGGAGGAGAGTTTTGGGCGGACGATCGAAAAAGGTCTTCAGGTCTTCGAGAAATACACCTCTGGCATTACCACCGCTATAATGGAGGATATCGGCGTAATACCGAAGCGGGCTGAGCTGATCTCCGGCGAAATCGCGTTCCTCCTCTACGACACCTACGGCTTTCCCCTCGACATGACCCAGCTGCTCGCCACCGAGCGCGGGCTCACCGTGGACACGGCCGAGTTCGAGCGCCTCATGGAGCAGCAACGCGCCCGCGGCCGCGCCTCCACCAAGAAGGAGATCATCGTCGCCGCCACCGAGGGCGAGGCCACCACCGAGGCCCAGCCCACGCCCTTCATCGGCTACGTCATCGACAAATCCCAGTCCTACGCCGTCACCGTCACCGACGTTGTCACGGCCGAGGCCGGCACCTTCCTCGTCTTCAACGAGACCCCCTTCTACGCCGAGATGGGCGGCCAGCTCGGCGACTGCGGCGTGCTCCTCGTGGACGGCCAGACCGTGCAGATCAGCGACACCATCAAGGACAAGGCCGGCCGCCACCTGCACAAGGTCTCCAACCTCGCCGGCCACGTGCTCTCCGAGGCCCCGCGCGGCTCGCAGCCCGTGTCCGAGGACTTCCTGCACGCCCTGCGCGGCCGCACCGTCGAGGCCGGGGTCAACATGATCCACCGCCGCGCCATCCAGCGCCACCACACCGCCACGCACCTGCTCAACTTCGCCCTGCGTCGCGTGCTCGGCACCCACGTGCGCCAGGCTGGCTCGCTCAACGCGCCCGACCGCATGCGCTTCGACTTCTCCCACTTCGAGGCCGTCACCCCGGCCCAGCTCCAGGAGATCGAGCGCATCGTCAACTGGCGCATCCTCGACAACGCCAAGGTCGAGGGCTACGAGACCGACTTCGACAAGAAGCCCGCCGGCACCCTGGCCTTCTTCGGCGAGAAATACGGCAAACGCGTCCGCGTCGTGGACATCGGTGGCTACAGCCGCGAGCTCTGCGGCGGCACCCACGTCAACACCACCGGCGAGATCGGCCTCTTCAAGATCGTGAGCGAAGGCGCCATCGCCGCCGGCACCCGCCGCATCGAGGCCGTCGCCGGCCAGGCCGCTTACGACCACGTGGCGAGCGAGGAAGCCCGCCTCGCCGCCCTCGCGGAAAAAGTCGGCGCGCCGCTCAACCAGCTCGAACAACGCCTCGCCTCCGTGCTGGCCGAAAAGGCCGAGCAGGCGAAAAAACTCGCCGCGCTCGAACAGGCCGCCGCCGCCGCGCAGGCGAGCAAACTCGTCGCCGACGCCACCGAACGCGACGGCTTCAAGTTCGTCTCCGCCGTGGTCACGGTGGACGGCCCCGAGGCGCTGCGTCAGCTCGCCTCGCAGGTCCTCGGCCAGCTCGGCGAGGGTGTGGTGCAGCTCGGCGCGGTGCTCGGCGACAAGGCCAGCGTGGTCGCGATGTGCAGCCCCGCCGCGATCAAGGCCGGCAAAAACGCCGGCAAGATCATCCAGGGCCTCGCCGCCGCGCTCGACGGCAAGGGCGGCGGCCGCCCCGACTCCGCCATGGGCGGCGGCAAAAACACCGCCAAACTCGCCGAGGTCCTCGCGGTCTGATGGCCTCCGTCCTCAATCTCTCCGCCTACAAGTTCACGCCCTTCGCCACCGAGGAGCTCCCGGCGCGTCGGGACGCCCTGCGCGCCCTGTGCGGCGAGCTCGGCCTGCGCGGCA
>CBINNW010000255.1:0-2347 GCA_966252115.1 uncultured Akkermansia sp. | reverse complement strand
CCTGTTACCCTTGACCCGAGTCCATACACGGCGGTCGCGCCCTACCTTCCTGAATCGCCGGGAGCCGACATCGTTTCCCGTGACACCCGGCGGCGGCCGGGATGCCGCGCTCAGCCGTTCGACGCCGCCTTCAGCAGCAGGGCGAACATCGCCAGGATGCCGCCGGAGATCGCGAGGCAGACGACGAAGCCAATGGCATCGACGCGGTCCCATTTGCCGAATTCCCAGTTCGATCCCGGCCCGAGCAACTTCGTGTGGTCAAAGCGGCGCGGGTTGCGACGCGTCTCCTCCATGCCCCGCTCCTCGAGTTCCGGCGTGGCACCGACCGGCGTTTTCATTTTTCCGAAGAACTGGTCCACCCGCTCCGGCGCCGGCGCGCGGGTGACGAGGCTCACGAGGATCAACACCGCAAACGGGAAAATCCCGGCGAAGAGGTAACGCGCGGCGTTGCGGCCGCTGGGCGTGAACGCGGCGACGTCGAGGCCGGCGCGGTCGAGCAGGAAAAGTTCGACATGGAAGCGCTTCGACCCCACCCGCGGGCTGTCCGGATCGGCGGCGTCGAGACGGGTGACTTTTTCAAAGAAGACCGGCGCGCTGCGACCGCGACCGATGTCCACCTCCCGGGTGAGCTCCTGGCTGCGGGCGAGCGCCGGGATGTGCGGCCCGATCCAGGAGGGGAAAATGATGTTGAGCAGCGCCGAGACGATGACGGTGGTCCAGACGGCCTTGGCGGTGAGTTTGCGCCAGAAAAAGATCAACATCACGGCGGCGCCGAAGGGCACGTTGACGGTGATGAGGAGCTGCACGACGGAGTAAACGTCGTCCATGTTCACCGCCGCGATGATGCCGATGAAAAGGATCACCGCGATGGAGACGCGGCCGGCCAGGACCGAGCCCTTCTCGGAGATGCCGGGCGAAAGGTATTTGAGCACGTTGCGCACGAAGAGCGCCGAGACGGCCATGGTCTGCGACGCGACGGTGGACATGTTGGCCGCGAGCAGGCCGGCCATCATCAGGCCGAGGAAGCCGGGCCGCAGGAGCTGGAGCGCCATGGTGCCCCAGGCGGAGTCGGGATCGGCCAGGGTCTGGGCGCCGCTGTAGAGGGCGATGGCGATGAGACCGCAGAAAGCCCACATGATGATCATGAGGCGCTTGGCGTAGGTGCCGGAGACGGCGCCGAAGCGGGCCGCGAACTCGTTTTTCGCCGAGCCGGACACGCTCATGTTGCCGATGATGCCGTGTATTTGAATCAAGGATACGAACAGGATGCCCGCCAGCTCCCAGCCGCCGATGCCGGTGCCGGGTTCGGGGTTGAGCAGGAGGAACTTCGCCGCCGGGACCTTTTCCCCCAGCGCGTCCCAGCCGCCGATGGCGGTGAGGCCGACCGGGATCAGCATGAAGGAGAACACGACGATGAGCACGCCCTGGAAAGCCTCGTTGATCGCGGCCGCCGCGAGGCCGCCCATCACGATGTAGGAGCCGACGATCAGGGTATAGATCAGGTAGTAGCCCCACTTGCCGGCGGTGCTGTCGAGGTAGGAGATGTAGCTGCGGAGTTCGCCTCGTTTGTTGAGCTCGTGCAGCTCGTCGAGCCGGGCGCGGCCGGCCTCGTCGATGCTCGCGGCGGCGAAGCTCTGCTCGAGGGTCTTCATCTCGCGGTAGCCCTCCACCGAGGCGCGTTCCTGCGCGGACCAGGAGACCTCCGGCTTCACCATGAGCGAGGCGGTGACCTTGTAGCCGACGAGGTTTCCGAAACCGAGGATCACCACGACGGTGGCGATGACCTGGAAACACGCGTAGAAAGTCGCGAGCCCGCGTCCGCCGAAGCGGTCCTCGAACAGATCCGCGACCGTGATCAGGCGCACGCGGCGAAACCACGTGTTCATGAACCAGTAGTAGGGATTCATGAAGAGGGTTTGCAGCGAGAGCCACACGCCGGAGGCGCCCTTTTGGTAAACGAGCGAGGCGGTGGAGACGGCGCCGTTGGCGTCGGTCGCGTTGCCGAAGTTGAGGAAGAACTGGTAAAGTTTACCGAGCTTTCGCCCCGCCATGTAGAAGCTTTCCTCGTTGTTCGAGGAACCGTGGGAGGCCTTGCGGCCCAGATACACGATCACCGCGAGGTAGGCGACGATGGCGAAAATATCGAGGGGGTGGATGCTCATGAGCGACGGGGGCGGAAGGGGGATGGACCGAGCCGGGCAGGGTCGGGCGAGGAAAGGGACCGGCGAGCTCAGCGCACCGAGGCGCCAAGGGTAAACCGAACCGGCATCCAGACAGTCAAATTTGGTTCTCCGCTGATTTCAGTGAATGGACGTGGCGGAATGGCGGAGCCAAAAGCTGAGGTAGT
>CBINNW010000254.1:0-2365 GCA_966252115.1 uncultured Akkermansia sp. | reverse complement strand
TGGTGGCCCAGATGCGCGGCCGGCCCTTCGCCGCCGCCACGCAGTTCCCCGCGCTCCCGCCCGCCGGCCCGCTGCCCCCGGGCGTCATCGACACGCGCGACTTCACCCAGCGCTACTTCCCCGCCGAGGTCGATGTCGATTTCTCCGTCATCCCCGACGACGAACTCCCCGCGCTGGTCGAGGAGTCGCTCGCGCTGCCGCCTATCGACTTCCTCGCCTCCGAGGCCGCGCTCGACCTCACCGCCGTGCTTGTGCTCGCCCCCGTGCCGCGCGCCGAGTTCCGCAGCGTGCTGGCCCGCCTGCAATCGCGCCAGCGGACGCTGAAGCCCGCCGCGGCCAACCTCGTGGCGCAGCGCAAGCCGCTGGAGATCCTGCAGCGGCTGCGCCTGCCGCTGCCGCTGGCCGCGCCCGACGTGAGCACCCCGGCCGATGCCGAATGGGCGCGCCTGGCGAACCTCTCCGGCCTCTGGTACGTGCGGCGCCGCAACCTTGCCTACCGCGACGATTTGGCCGGCACGCCCGTGGCCGTCATCGGCCGCAACGAGGTGATCGTCGAGCGCGAGGTGCGCGAGCGCATCGACCGCCTGGGGCTCACCCCCTCGCTCGACAACGTGCTCGCCAACAGCACCACGCTGGCTGTTCCGCGTGTTCTCAACCTGCTCGCGACGCCGCGCGTCGCTTCGTCGGAAGCACTCACCGCCGCCACCCTCGGCGCGCTCGCCGCCCGCCGCGCCGAGACACCCACGCTCGACCAGGCCGCCGTGCTCGCCGTGGCAGCCGAGCTGGGCGACCAGGCGGTGGGCGAGGGCCTCGTGCGGCTGGAGCGCAGCGCGACCGGCGGTGTGGACCGCGCCGCACTGGCCCGCCTGGCGGGCAACGACGAATGGCGCGCGCTCGACGCCACGGCGCGCACCGCCCCCGAGGCCGAGGTCGGCACGCTGGCGCGCCGGCTCATCCCCATGCCGGCCGTGCCGATCAGCCGCACGGCCGAGGCCGACACCGAGGCGCCTGCGAAGACCCGGAAGAAGCCGGCCGCGCAGCCAGCGATGCCCGAGCCCACTCCCGCCAAGCCGGCCGCCAAGCGCAAGGCGGCCGCGCCCGCGGCCGAGGCCCGCGCCACCAGCCCGGCCAAGTCCTCCCAGCAGGCCGCCGCGCGCCAGCGCGCCGCCACCCGCCGCCCCACCCGCAAGACCGGCGGCTGAAGCGGTTCCCGCGCCCCACTGAATCACGGCAGCAAGCACCATGAGCCTCCGACCCATCGCCCACCCCCTTCCCGGCGAACGCGTGGTGGCGTTGTCGCCGCAGAACGCCACCGAGGCCGCGGCCCTCTGGCTGCGACGGCCGAACGTCTTCCCCGGCCGGGCCCTCACGGCCGCCACCTTGCAGCAGCGCCAGCAGTGGCAGGCCGGGCGCATCGCGCTGCGCGGCCAGGAAGGCGTGCCGGGCGTCGTCACCGGCCTGGAGGTGAGCGCCGCCGCGGTGGCCGGGCAAACCGGCTTCGCCGCCACGCGCATCCGCATCGAGCGCGGCCGCGCGCTGGCGGCCAGCGGCGAAGACGTGGTGCTCAACCGCCCCCTCGAATGCCTGCTCGCCGACGTGCCGGTGGTCGCCCCGCCCGGGTTCTTCGCCAACGGCAGCGGCGTGTCCGACCCGAGCGCCGACGGCTCGCTGCGCCCCCGCGGCCTCGGCGCCACGCTGGGTGCGCTCGTGCCCGCGGCCCAGGCCACGCTGCCGGCGATCGGCATCCTCGTGCTGCAGCCGGTCACGGTGGACACCGCCAACCTCGACCCACTCGACCCCTGCGACCGCAGCGCCTGCGACGAAGGCCAGACGGGCGACCCCGCCGCCTTCGAAGACTGGCGCATCGCCGATGGCGTGCGGCTGCTCTGGTACGTGTGGCCCACCGAGTGGCGCAGCCTGCAGGCGCCCGATGCGGCGCAGCGCAACCACCTCGCCTGGACCGTGTTCCAGGCCGAGGCCGCCCTGGTCAGCGGCGCCGTGCTGCCGTGGCAGGAGTGGGGCGCCCCCGTGGCCATGGTGCGGCTCGATGCCGCGCGCCGCCCCGTGTGGCTCGACCGCGCCAGCGTCGTGCGGCAAGGCGGCCGCTCGCGCGACGCGCGGCTGCTGCTGGCCGGTGGCGCGCTGGGTGCCGACAGCCGGCTGCCGGCGTTGTGGCAGGCGCGCATCGAGCAGTTTGCCGAGCAGGTGGCGGCGGCCGGCGATCCCTCGCCGCGCCCCGCCGATCTCGCGGCCGGCTTCGCCCGCTTCCTGCCCCCGGTGGGCCTGCTGCCGCGCAGCGCCTTCGATGTGGCCACGCGCCGCAGCGAGTTCTTCCCCGCCGGCTTCGACATCGACGCCGCACCCG
>CBINNW010000253.1:0-2366 GCA_966252115.1 uncultured Akkermansia sp. | reverse complement strand
CTCGTATCCGGCGGCCCCTACACCACCGTCGCCGACGGCGTCACCGGCACCACCTACGCCGACTCCGCCGTCACCAACGGCACGCCCTACTACTACGTCGTCAGCGCCACCAACGCCAAAGGCGAAAGCGCCGACTCCGCCGAGGTCACCGCCATCCCCTCCGACCTCCTCGCCCATCTGAAATTTGACGACGCCGCCGGCCTCACCGCCACCGACAGCAGCGGAAACGGCTGGGACGCGGCCCTCGTCAACGCCCCCGCCTGGACCGCCGGCCACCTCCGCCACGGCCTCGAGTTCGCCGCCACCGCCAACCAACACGCCACGCTCCCCGCCGGCATCGTCTCCGGCCTCACCGACTTCACCGTCTCCACCTGGGTGAAGGTGAACGCCTTCGCCACCTGGCAACGCATCTTCGACTTCGGCACCGGCACGACGAACTACATGTTCCTCAGCACCCAATACACCGGCACCGCGCCCAACGCCGCCAAACTCCGCTTCGGCATCCGCACGCCATCCGTGGGCGAACAAGGCGTCAACGGCACCTCCATCGCCCTCACCGCCGACGTCTGGACCCACGTCGCCGTCACCCGCTCCGGCAACACCGTCTCGCTCTACATCAACGGCGCCCTGGCCGGCTCCGGCTCTGTCACGCTCGCCCCCTCCGCCCTCGGCCAGACGACGCAGAACTACCTCGGCAAATCGCAGTGGCCCGACCCCTACCTGAACGGCGCCCTCGACGACTTCCGCATCTACAGCCGTGCGCTCGGCGCCGAAGAACTCGTCGCGCTCGCCAATCCGGCCACGGAATCGCCAGCCAGCCTCTCCGCCATCCCGGCCAACGGCGGCGCCACCCTCTCCTGGCCGTCCGGCGTCGCCGCCACCTCCTACACCCTCTCACGTGCCAACGTATCCGGCGGCCCCTACACCATCGTCGCCGACGGCATCACCGCCCTCACCTACTCCGACACCGGCCTCACCAACGGCGTCACCTACCACTACGTCGTCCGGGCCGTCGGCTCCTCCGGCGAAAGCGCCGACTCGCCCGAGGCGTCCGTCACCCCCTCCACGCTCCACCTCCGCTACCGCCTCGATGAAACCGAGGGCGCCACCGTCGCCGACTCCGGCGGACGCGGCCAACACGGCGCCGCCGTCAACGCCCCCGCCTGGACCACCGGTCGTCTCGACGGCGGCCTCTCCCTCGCCTCCGCCGCGTCGCAACACGTCGCCCTGCCCGCCGGAGTGGTCGCCGGCCTGACCGACTGCACGATCATGACCTGGGTAAACATCGCCTCGCTCGCCAACTGGCAGCGCATTTTCGACTTCGGCACCGGCACCGACAACTACCTCTTCCTCGCGCCCCAAACCGGCGCCAACCCCAACCGCCTCCGCTTCGCCATCCGCACCCCGGGCGTCGCCGAGCAGATCATCGTCAGCTCCACCGCCATCCCGGTCGGCTCCTGGGCCCACGTCGCCGTCGTGTTTTCCGGCACCACCGCGCGCCTCTACCTCAACGGAGCCCTCGTCGGCCAAAACACCGCGATGACGCTCACGCCCGCCAGTCTCGGCACGACCACGCAAAACTACCTCGGCCGTTCCCAGTTCGCCGCGGATCCCCACCTCACCGCCACGCTCGACGACTTCCGCATCTACAGCGAGGCGCTCACCACCGCCGACATCGCGCTCTTCGCCTCGCCGCTCTCCGCGCCGCAAAACCTCGCCGCGACGCCCGGCCCGCTCGAGCTCACGCTCGCCTGGGACCCGGTGCCCGGCGCCACGCGCTACACGGTGAAATACGCCACCACCAGCGGCGGCCCCTACACGGTGCTCTCGGCCGGCCTGCCCGACGTGGAGCGGCTGCACTCGGCTCTGAGCTACGGCACGACCTACCACTACGTCGTCTCGGCCGGCAACGCCGCCTACGACGGCCCCGACTCCGCCGAACTCGCCGCCACGCCCGAGTCCGCCCTGCTCGACGAGACGGAGGCGACTCCCCCGAGCCTCGTGCTCATGCCCGCCGTCGGCGACTTACCCGCCATGGCCAAGCTCACCACCGCCACCTCGGTTGCCGGACACGTTTACCAGCTGCAAACCACCACCGACCTCGCCACCGGCGGCTGGCTCGATGTCGGCGAGCCGGTGGTGGGCGACGGCGAACCGATCGTATTTGAAACGCCCTACGACCCCGCCGAGCCCCGCCGCTTCTACCGCGTGCTGGTCGGCCGTTGATCGGGAAAGGAGGGAGCACGGACATTCCTGTCCGTGTCATCCATCCCGCCCCGCCCGGGACTCCGCCCATCAGTCGCAGCCAAGAGGTAGGGCGGGACCGCCGTGTTTCGTTCCGCTTTGTGGGTAACAGGTGTTCCGCT
>CBINNW010000252.1:0-2426 GCA_966252115.1 uncultured Akkermansia sp. | reverse complement strand
GGCTTCAACGAAGGCAAGGGCAAGCCCTTCACCGCCGAGGACGTCCGCTACACCGCGTCCAAGGACGGCCGCGTGCTCTACGCCATCGTCTGCGGTCTGCCCTCCGGTCCCGTCGCCCTGAAGTCCCTCGGCCAATCCGCCGCCCTGCTCGACCGTCCCGTCGCCCAGGTCGAGCAACTCGGCGCCACCGGAACCCTCGTGTGGTCGCTCGACGCCGACGCGCTCACCGTCACCCCCGCCTCCGCCACGCCCGCCTCGGACGCCGCCATCGTTTTCAAGATCACCCTCAAGTAATGTCCAACCCCGCCCTTTCCTCCATGATCAAGACCGGCTTGTTCCGCGTCGGCCTCGCGCTCGCCTCCGCCGCCTCCGCCTTGGCGGCCTCGCCGCTCACGCTCCACTACGACCGTCCCGCGGTCGAGTGGGTCGAGGCCCTTCCCGTCGGCAACGGCCGCCTCGGCGCCATGGTCTTCGGCAAACCCGGCCAGGAGCGCCTCCAGCTCAACGACGTCACCATCTGGTCCAGCGGTCCGCAGGCCGACACCGACCGCCCCGAGGCCTACAAAAACCTCCCCGAGATCCGCCGCCTCCTCGCCGCCGGCGACTACAAGGCCGCCTCCGACCTCACCGCGCAGACCATGACCGGCGCGCGCGGCAACTTCGACTGGGCCTACAGCGCTTCCTACCAGACCCTCGGCGACCTGAGCTTCGACCATGCCCTGCCGCCCGGCGAACCCGCCGCCTACCGCCGCTGGCTCGACCTCGACACCGCCGTCGCCGGCGTGTCCTTCCAGCTCGATGGCGCCACCTACACGCGCGAGACCTTCTCCAGCGCGCCCGACCGCGCCCTCGTCACCCGCGTCGCCTCGACCCGCAAGGCCGGCGTCTCCTTCACCCTCGGCCTCTCCCGCCGCCATTCCGCCACCACCACCGCGCTCGGCTCCGACACGCTCGTGATGAGCGGCAACACCGACTACAAACACAACAACCGCAACGGCCACGAGAAGGGAAACGTGGACTACCAGGTCCGCGTCCGCGTCCTGACCAAGGGCGGCTCCGTGCGCGCCGAGGGCGACCGCCTCGTCGTGACGAACGCCGACGAGGCCATCGTCCTTCTCGCCTGCGCCACCAGCTACGCCCTCGACCACCAGGCCAACTACCGCGGCCCCGTCCCCGAGCCCATCGTCACACGACAACTCGCCGCCGTAGTTGAAAAGCCCTACGAGCGCCTCCTCGCCGACCACGTCGCCGACCACCAAAAATACTTCCGCCGCGTCACCCTCGACCTCGGCTCCACCGACGCCGCCAAGGCCCCGACCGACGAGCGCCTCAAGGCCTTCCAAAACGGCGCCGACGATCCCTCGCTCGCCACGCTGTTTTTCCAGTTTGGCCGCTACCTCCTCATCTCCTCCAGCCGCCCCGACAACCCGCTCCCCTCGAACTCGCAGGGTATCTGGGGCGACGGTTTCGACCTCCCCTGGAAGGCCGACTACAAGTCCAACATCAACTACCAGATGAACTACTGGCCCGCCGGCCCGGCCAACCTCGCCGAGCTGTTCCTGCCCGCCGCGCGCCTCAACCTCAGCGTCGTCGAGCCCGGCCGCAAAACCGCCAAGGCCTACTTCAACGCCCCCGGCTGGATGCTCGCCATGCAGACCAACGCCTGGGGCTACACCTCCCCCGGCTCCGCCCTGCCCTGGGGCACCTTCTTCGTCGGCGGCGCCTGGTATGGCCGCATGTGGTGGGACCACTACGCCTTCACCCGCGACCGCGAGTTCCTGAAGTCCGTTTACCCCGCGATGAAGGAGTCCGTCCAGGCCCACCTCGCCATGCTCACGCCCGACGCGCAGGGCCGCCTCGTCACCGCGCCCTCCACCTCGCCGGAAAACAAATTCCGCACCGACGACGGCAAGGTCGCCCAGGTGGACGCCGGCGCCGCCATGGAGCGCCAGATCATCCACGACCTCCTCACCAACTACCTCCTCGCCGCCCGCACCCTCGGCCTCGACGCCGACTTCCAAAAGACCGTTTCCGCCGCCCGCGCCAAAATCCGCCCGCCCGAGATCGGCAAGGCCGGCCAGATCATGGAGTGGAGCGGCGACTGGGACCTCAACGCCCCCGAGCCCCGCCACCGCCACGTCTCCCACCTCTTCGCGCTCTTCCCCGGCACCCAGATCTCGCCGCTCACCACGCCCGATCTCGCCCAGGCCGCGCGCAAGACCCTCGAACTCCGCGGCGACGACGGCACCGGCTGGAGCCTCGCCTGGAAGATCAACTTCTGGGCTCGCCTCCGCGACGGCGACCACGCCTTCAAGCTCCTGCGCAACCAGCTCCGCTACGTCACCACCAACAAAACGGAGATGACAAACGGCGGCGGCACCTACCCGAACCTCTTCGACGCCCACCCGCCCTTCCAGATCGACGGC
>CBINNW010000251.1:0-2464 GCA_966252115.1 uncultured Akkermansia sp. | reverse complement strand
GAGGGTGCCGGTGCCCTCCTTGGTCAACGATCCCGTGCCGCTGAGCACGCCGGAGAAGGTGGTGGTGCTGTCGTTGCCGCCGACGGTGAGAGCGGTCGAGCCGAGGGCGAGGGCACCGCTGCCGGAGAGGCCGCCGAGGGTGACGGCGCTCTGGCTGTTGAGGTCGAGGCCGTCGGTGACGTTGATGTTGACGGTGCTGTTTTGCAGCGCGGAGGCGTGGCCGAGGATGATGGAGCCGGCGTTGATGTTCGTGGCGCCGGTGAAGGCGTTGGCCGCGTTGAGGGTCAGGCTGCCGGAGCCGGATTGGGTGAGGCCGCCGGAGCCGCGGATCAGGCCGGCGAAAGTGATATCGTCGGAGCGGTTAAAGGCCAGGGTGCCGTTGGAGTCGGCGTCGCCGGTATCGACGTCGCCGAGGATCGAGCCGCTCGTGCCGCCGTTGCCGATTTGCAGGGTGCCGCCGCGGATCGTGGTGCCGCCGGAGTAGGTGTTGGCGCCGGTGAGGACCTGTGTGTTGGAGCCGATTTTTTTCAACGAGCCGATGCCGTTGGTCGGATCGGCGCCGTCCACATCGGCGATCACGCCCCGGAAAAGACCGTCGGCTCCGTCGCCGCCGAGGGTCAGGGCCGAGTCTCCGGAGGGATCCGCCAGATAAATCCGGTCGCCGCTAAACCCGCTCAAAAGTCCAAACTCACCCGTGGCCTGGCGGATCGTCAGCGTGCCGCCGCTGGACATGGCGGTGGACGCGCTCTCCAGGATCGCACCGTCCTCGATGGTGACGGCACCGTAGTTCACCACAGAGTCTGACTTCAGATAGGTGCCTGTGCCGGTGACCAGGAGCGTCCCGCCTTCGACACTCGCGTCGCTGTCGATCGATGCGCCGTTTCTTAACTCGACCTGCGCACCGGAACCCGGAACCAACTTCTGAAAACTTCCGGCGGCGCCATCGAAAACGACCGCGCCGCCATCGATCTCGAAGATCGCGCCGGTGTCGTGGCCGGTGCCGGTCAGCGTCCAGGTGCCTGTGCCGTCTTTGTAGATAAGGGTGGAATCGCCTCCCGTGATGGCGCCGGAATAGGTGGTGTCGGTCCCGTTGCCTCCGAGATCGATTTCTTCGGTGTCGCCCGGAATGGCCAAGTTGCCGGTGCCGGCCAGACCGCCCAGAACGTAAGCGCTGTTCCCGCTGAGAGAAAGACCTTGGTCCACGTTTAGGTGGACGGTGCTGTGTTGCAGGGATTGGTTGAAGGAGCCGCCCAAGACGATGCGCCCCCCGTCGATCCGGGTATCGCCGGTGAAGGTGTTGTTGCCGCTCAAGGTCAGGTCGCCTGCGCCGGTTTTCGTCAGCGCGCCGGAGCCGCTGAGCACGCCGGAGTAGGTGGTGTCGGCGTCGTTGCCGCCGACGGTGAGCGTGATGCCGCCGGCGAGCGCGAGGCCGCCCGAGCCGGCCAGCGCGCCGAGCGTGGCGTCGGCGCCGCCGAGGTCGAGGCCGTTGGCGACGTTGATGTTGACCGTGCTGTTTTGCAGCGCGGAGGCGTGGCCGAGGACGATGGAGCCGGCGTTGATGTTCGTGGCGCCGCTGAAGGTGTTGGCCGCGGTCAGCGTGAGGCTGCCGGAGCCGGATTGCGTGAGGTCGCCGGCTCCGCTGATCAGGCCGTCGAAAGTGATGTCGTCGGAGCGGTTAAAGGCCAGGGTGCCGTTGGAGTCGGCGTCGCCCGTATCCACGTCGCCGAGGATCGAGCCGCTCGTGCCGCCGTTGCCGATTTGCAAGGTGCCGCCTTGGATGATGGTGCCGCCGGAGTAGGTGTTGGCCCCGGTCAGGGTGAGCGTGCCCTGGCTTTGCTTGGTGAGCGAGTAGGCGCCGCTGATCACGCCGCTCACCGTCAGATCCGTGCGGACGAGGAAGGTGGCGTCGGCGGTCAGGACGATGGGGATCGCCAAGCTGTGGCCCGTCCCGCTCTCGACGTCGATGGAGGAGGTGAGGAGCGATTGGCCGGGGATGGAGTCCGTGAAGGAGTAGGCGGTCGCGGAGTCGATCGTGATGCTCGCAACCGTGCGATTCTGGGCGCCGAGATCGACGGTGAAAAGGTAGGCACCGCCATCGAAGAGCACGTCTGTGTCGCTCGCGGGAACGCTGCTCGGGCTCCAATTCGCGCCATTGCCCCAGGCTTTGCTGACAATGCCGAGCCAGGTGGTCGTTTCGGCGAGGGAGAGCTGGCAGGAAACGACCGGGAGCGCGACGGCGAGAGCGGCGAGACGCTTGGGCGAGATACGGGAAGCGGAGGGCATGGCGGCGAGCGGGACGAGCGGGTGCAGGGCTAGAGGCTCGCGAGCCTATCATACTGAACCTTAATTTTAGATTAAGGCAGCGGGGGCGGGGCGGCGATGGCCGTTCGCGGGTGGAGCGGGCCGGGTGGCGATGGCCGCTCGCGGAGCGAGCGGAGCACTTTGAGCTTTGGGCAAACGGCGC
>CBINNW010000250.1:0-2479 GCA_966252115.1 uncultured Akkermansia sp. | reverse complement strand
CACTCGGAAGTGTCCTCGATGTCTGTCACTCCAAGTGTCCTCGATGTCTGGCACCATGCCAACGGTCGGGCCTGCAGTCGGGCTGCCATGCCAGCGGTCGGGCCAGCAGCGGGTCAGGCGCCCAGCACCTTGGTCAACGCGATGAAGTCCTCCTCGCCGTGGCCGCGCGCCTCGGCGGTTTTCAACTGCTCGCGGACCACGTCGAGCGCGGGCAGCTCGGCGCAACCGGCGGCGAGCGAGGCCAAACGCAGGTCCTTGTGCAGATGTTTCACGGAAAACTGCGGCGAGAAATCGCCGACGCGCAGTTTCGGCTCCTTCAGTTTCACCAGGCCGGAGTAGCCGACGTTGCGGGACAGCGCGCCGTAAAACACCTCGTCGTCGATTCCGTGGGTGGCGGCCAGCGCCCGGGCCTCGATCAGCGCCTGGGTTTGCACCGCGATGTTGAGGTTCATCGCCAGCTTCAGCGCGGCGGCCTGGCGATGATCGCCGATGCGTAGTCTCACCGTCGATACGAGCGAAAGCGTGGGCTCGACCTCGGCCACCAGCGTAGCGTCGCCGCCGAGATAAAAGACGCTCTGCCGTTGTTCGGCGGCCGGCCGGCTGCCGGTGAAGGGCGCCTCGAGATACCGCGCGCCCGTCGCCGTGACGGCGGCGCGAAACTCCTCGCTCGCGGCCGGATCGATGGTGCTGGACTGCACGACGATCTTGCCCGGCCCGAGCACCGGGAGGATGCGCTCCACCAGCCCCCGCACCGCCGGTGGATCCGCGACCACGATCTGGACTAACTCGGCGGCGCTCGCGACCGCCTCCGGGGTGTCGCGCCACGCGGGAAAATCGGGCCGCGGGGTGCGATTCCAGGCTCCGGCGAGCACGCCGGCGGCGGCGTAGTGCCGGGCCCAGATGGCGCCGATGATGCCGAGCCCGAGCACGCCGACGCGCAGGGTGCGAGGCGAAGGATCGGCGGAGGTGACGGGGAGAGGGCTCATGAAGATGACTCCGTTGTTCAGGCCAGGATCTCGAACAGGCGCGCGATAAACCGGTTCACCCGCGGCTGGTTGTCCTGCACGTGCGCCCGGAACTTGGTGAAATCGATGGCGGTGCCCTCCAGCCCGTTGGCGTAGTTGTCCACGATGCCGAGGGAGTTGTAACGCAGTCCGAGCTCGGTGCAGAGGTCGGCCTCGTGCGCCAGGGTCATGCCGACCACATCGCCCCAGTGCCGGATGACACGGATCTCGGCCTTGGTCTCGAAGCGCGGGCCGCGCATCTGCACGTAGGTCTGGCCGGTCGCGACCGCGAACTCCGGCGCGAGCGCCTCGACGATCCGCGGCACGAGATTGTTGGCGATGCCCGGAGCGCCGCCCTTGAGCTCGTCGTCGAAGTAGGTCGCCGGCCCCTGTTGGAGCCCGACGTAGTCCGAGCACGAGACGAAGGTGCCCGGCGCCAGTTGCGGGCGCAGCGAGCCGACGGAGTTGAAGGACACGATGTCGCGAAACCCCAGTTCGGACAGCGCGGCGAGGTTGGCGCGAAAGTTTATGCGATGCGGCGGCAAGGGCGCCCGGCCCGCGCCGTGGCGGTTGAGAACCACGCGCCCCTCGTGCTCCTTCAGCACCACGGGGCCGTATTTGGTCTCGACCGTGCGTTCGGGCCACGTCGAAAAGAGGGGTGAATGAATGATACTGGTGCCACTGATCAGGGCGAACTTCATGCGGAGGGGCTAGTGGTGTCCCGCCCCCGCGCAAAGCGAAAGGCCCTAAACACCATGATTCGTCTGGCCGCCGGCTTGGTCGCGGCGGGCGCCCTCGTCGGGTGCAGCACGCCCGGCCCGGCCCACGCCTACCTCTATTCGCGTTCCCCGGGCGAGGCGTCCACCCTGCGCGACGTCGATCCGCGCGACGGCGCCGAGCTGGCGCTCGTGCCCGCCTTCGTGGACAACGCCGAGCAGGTGATCGGCATCGCCTACGACCCGTTCACCGACCATCTGTTTCTCCGCATCTTCCCCGGCAATCTGGTGCGAGTCATCGACCGGCCGGCCGGCAAGTTGAAGCGCGAGTTCACCGCGGTGAACCTGCCGCTCGGGGGCGAGGATTTGGCGATTCGCTCGAGTGACCGGCATCTGTTTTTCACCGATCCGACCGGCCCCGCCCTCATCGAGACCGACTTGTATGGGAAGCTGGAGAACCACATCCCGCTGGACGGCTTGGCGGCGCCGGTCCACGGCATCGCCCACGACGCCGTGAAGGACGAGTTTATCGTCCTGCCCGAGGCGCGGAGCACGCGCCTGCTGCGCTTCTCCACGGCTGGCCGTTTCGTTTCGGAGCTGCCTCTGGAAGAGCCGGTGCAGGGATACTCGCTCGGCTACGACGCGGCGGACCGCACCTATTTCGCCTCGCTGGCCGACGGCTCCGCCATCGGCGTGTTCGACCACGCCGGCCGCCTCCTGCGCAGCCTGCCCCGCCCCTTGGCCGAATGGCGGGTGTTC
>CBINNW010000249.1:0-2541 GCA_966252115.1 uncultured Akkermansia sp. | reverse complement strand
CTCCGACCTCGCACTTCAGCTTATGTTTCATTATTTATCGGGCACTACACTAGGATGATTCATCATTCGCGCGCCGGCTCCACCTCGCGCACCCAGGCCTTGAACTCCCGCAGCTTCACCGGCGTGCCGAGGGCGAGCAGCTCGTCGCCGACTTGCAGACGCTCGTCGGCGCCCGGGTTCTGGATGCGCAAGGGCCCGCGTCGGATGCCCGCCAGCTGCACGCCGTGCCGCGCCGCCGGAGCGAGCTCGACCAGGCTGCGCGCCGCCACCCGGCTGCCCGCCGGCACGGTCACCGTCTCCAGACCCACCACGTCGAAATCCGAGGGATCGCTCGCCGCCACGGCCCCGATGGCCGCCTTGGCCGCCGCCGTCTGGCGCGGGGTCCCGAGCAGAAGCACCTTGTCGCGCGGGAACAGCGCCTCGTTCGGTCCGGGAAGGGTGATCATGCAGCCCTGCCGCTCCACGCCCACGACCGTGCAACCGAAGCGCGAGCGCAGGTCGAGCTGCATGAGGCTCCGGCCCGAGCACTCGGCCAGATCCGGTATCACACAATCGGATACACCCAGCTCCCACTCCTCGTGTTTGCTGCCCATCCACGGGACCGAGGTCGCGCTCATACGGCCCGGCGCCCCCTCCCCGAGCACGTCCTGCAAACCCACCTCGAGCTCGCTGTGCCAGTAGATCAGGCGGCGGCGCAACAACAGCAGCAGGGCGATGACCACCAGCGCGCTGGCCAGCAGCGTCCAGCGCGCGGTGCCGGCCGGGGCGAAGGAGCCCACCCACACCACCATCGCGACGGTCGCCACCAGACGGATGCCGTTGGCGATCAGGACGCGCATGCGTTCCTGTTTGGCCGGAGGCTGCGTCTGGGTCGAAAACTCCGCGATGATCAGGGCCAGCGCGCCGACGTTGCGCCACACCGCGAAGAGCGGCACGAGCGCCACGCCGACCAGGACCAGCCAGAACAGGACGGTCGGTCCGCCGGGGAACAGCCAGTCGGCGCCCAGCCACTCGCGCAGGGCGTCCTCCATCGGCTCGGCGAACACCAGGAGGCCCGCCACGAAAAGCAGCTCGACCACGATCTGGATGACGCGTTTGCGACTGAGCTTCCACAGGATGCTGCCCGCTCGTCGCTGCCGGAGTTTTTCCAACCATTCCTGATACGATTCCAGCACCGCGACGAGCCAGCGGGGACGACGGGCCAGGATGAGCTCGGCGATCGGCTCCGCGCGCCGCGTGAGCAGGGGGGCGCTCAGCGAGGTCAGGAGCGAAAGCCCCACCGCCAGCGGATAGTAGATCGGCGGCACCACCATCGCCGCGATGCCGAGCTGGGCGATGATGAAGGAAAACTCGCCGATGGGCGTCGCCACCAGACCGGCGCGGAGGGCGTCGCGATGGGGCGTGCCGATGAGGGTGAGCCCGGTCGAGATGGCGCCCACCCGCACCACCACGGTGAAGGCGGCGAGACCCAGGACCATCCACCACGCCTCCACCAGCGCGCCCACGTCGATCTGCAGGCCGATGGCCACGAAAAACACCGCGCTGAAAACGTCGCGCATGCCCTCGAAGATGCGCTCCACCTGGTGACGGTGCGGTGTCTCGGCCACGATGCAGCCGAGCAAAAAGGCCCCGAGCGCGAGCGAGTAGCCGGCGCGATACGCGACGATGGCGAGGCCGAAAAGCATGGCGGCGGTTGCGAGGGTTTGCAGCTCCTCGTCGGCCTTGACGCTCAGCTTGCGCAGCAGCCAGGGCACGATGAGCAGGCCCATGATGCCGGCGAACACCACGAAGGCGCCGAAGCCGCCGATGGTCGCCCCGAGATTCGCGCCACCGGCCGAGGAGCCGGCCGCAGCGTCGCCCGCCCCGCCCGCGCCGTCCACGCTCGCCATCGAGCCGCCGGCGCCGAGGGCGACCACCGAATTCAGCACGGTGAGCATGACCACCGCCACGACGTCCTCCAGCACGGTGACGCCCATGGCGAGTTGCCCGCCCCGCTCGTGGCCGGTGCCGGTCTCGTGCAGCACCTTGCCGATGATCGCGGAGGAGGAGACCATGAGCATCGCGGCCAGGAAAAGCGTCTGCGTGCCGTCGAGCCCCGCCACCACGCCGAGGCCGCGCGTGGCGTAGTAGGTCATCACCGCGCCGAGCCCCACCGCGAGCAACAGCCCGGCGCCGAGCCGCTGCAGCCGGCGCAGGCTCAGCCGCAGGCCGATGGAGAACATCAGGAACACGAGGCCCACCTGCGCCGCGGTGGCGATGCTCGCCTGGTCGGTGACGAAGGCGAAGGGCGGCGTGTGCGGCCCCACCACCATGCCGGCCACGAGATAACCGACCACCGCCGAGAGGCCCGCGCGTTGGCATAGCCAGCCCAGCGCGGCCGCGGCGGCGAGGATGATGGCGAGATCTTGGATGAAGTTGACTCCGGGCATGGGGAACCCGCGTGCGACGCGGTGGCGGATGGGTAAAAGGAAACGCCGCCGGGTCAACGCGTGCCGCCGCGCGACCGACGCACGAGGCCGCAACGGGAAGCGATGCCGCTCC
>CBINNW010000248.1:0-2692 GCA_966252115.1 uncultured Akkermansia sp. | reverse complement strand
TGGCCGCCATCGGCATCCTCTGCGACAACCGCGCCGTTTACGAACAGGCCGTCGATTTCTTCTTGGCCGGTCCGGGCAACACCCGCGTTGACCGCGCCGCCTGGTATATCTTCTCCAACGGCCTCTCCCAGACCGAGGAGAGCGGTCGCGACCAGGCCCACAATCTCGGCGGCTGGCACGCCATGGCCCTCCTCTGCCAAATGGCCTGGAACCAGGGCGACGACCTCTTCGGCTACGACAACAACCGCGTCCTCCGCGCCTTCGAATACAACGCCAAATACAACCTCTGGAACGAAGTGCCGTGGATCCCCCACCGCAATTCCTCCCTCGGCTACTCCGAAGGACTCTCCGGCAACGTCCGCGGCCTCAGTCAATACTACCACTACGAGCTGGTCTATAACCACTACGTCAACGTGAAGGGCATCGACGCGCCCTGGAGCCGCCAGGCCGCCGCCGCCACCCGCCCCGAGCCTCTCCCCAATCCCGGCATCCACCCCTCCCAGGTGGACATCTTCGGCCTCGGCAGCCTCACCTACGCCCGCGATCCCATCGCCGTCGGCATCCCCCCGAGCGGCCTCGTCGCCCACTGGAGCAAAAACCGCGTCAACCTCACCTGGTGGGGCACCGCCCACGCCACCGGCTACACCATCAAACGAGCGACCAACGCCGCTGGCCCCTACACCACGCTCGGCACCGCCCCCGTCAACGACCTCTTCTTCACCGATACGTCGCCCGTCAACGACACGACCTACCACTATATCGTCAGCGCCCAGACCCCCTCCGGCGACCTCGACAGCTCGCCCCTCCGCGTCGCCCAGGAACTCGTCACCCGCTACACCTTCGACGGCGCCGCCACCGACGCCGTCGGCACCCGCCACGCCACCCTCAAGGGCGGCGTCACCGCGCCCGCCTTCGTCGCCGGCGCTCCCGCCCTCGGCGGCGGCCAGGCCGTCTCCCTCAACGGCGC
The DNA here is from genome assembly GCA_966252115.1 of uncultured Akkermansia sp. Lineage (GTDB taxonomy): Bacteria > Verrucomicrobiota > Verrucomicrobiia > Opitutales > Opitutaceae > IMCC26134_A. Next base: position 1,725 of record CBINNW010000248.1, on the reverse strand, counting down.
CGACCAACACATCCGGCTCCCCGCCGCCTCCGGCTACTACGAGGACATCACCTTCGCCACCTGGGTCTATTGGAACGGTGGCGGCGACAACCAGCGCATCTTCGACTTCGGCACCGAGATCGAGAAGAACATGCACCTCACCCCCTCCGCCGGCGGTAGCATGCGCTTCTCCATCACCACCTCCCGCGGCGTCGAAGGCGCCACGCTCTATGGCCCCGTCCTTCCCACCGGCCAGTGGACCCACGTCGCCGTCACCCTCAACGGCTCCACCGGCACCCTCTACGTCAACGGCAAGCCCGTGGACGCCGAGTTCATCGACTGGATCGAACCCTTCTTCGGCCAACCCTTCTGCTACCTCGGCCGGAGCATGTGGAACGGCGACCCCCTGCTCAACGGCCGCCTCGACGACTTCCGCATCTACAACCACGCCCTCTCCGGCTCCGAAGTTTACGCCCTCTGGGGCCAGGGCGGCTCCAACAGCGCCCCGCTCTTCGCCTCCGACACCCTCGACCTCCCCACCGCCACCGAGGACGCCCTCTACGGCTTCTCCCCCGGTGGCGAGACGCTCGCCGCCTACGCCTCCGACGCCAACGGCGGCACCCTGACCTACGCCAAACTCACCGGCCCCGCCTGGCTCACCGTTTCCTCCACCGGCGTCCTCGGCGGCACCCCCGCCAACGCCGACGTCGGCGACAACGTCTTCGTCGTGCGCGTCACCGACTCCACCGGCGCCACCGACGACACCACCCTGCGTATCACCGTTATCAATACAAACGACGCTCCCGTCTGGTCCGCCCCCTCGTTGACCAAGTCCGCCGTCACCCGCGACCAGCCCTACCTCACGCAGTCCGTCGCCGCCGACGCCTCCGACGTGGACTCCACCTCCAGCCTCGTCTGGACCAAGGTCTCCGGCCCCGCCTGGCTCCTCGTCGCCTCCGACGGCACCCTCTCCGGCACCCCCGGCGTCGCCGACGTCGGCGTCAACACCTTCACCCTCCGCGTGACCGACGACACCGGCGCCTTCGCCGAGACCACCCTCACGATCACCGTCCACCCCTTCGAACTCCGCGCCCACCTCGCCTTCGAGGACAACCTCGACGACGCCACCGGCCGCCACCCCGGCACCGCCCTCGGCTCGCCCGCCTACGCCACCGGCCGCGTCGCCCGCGGCATCGTCTTCGACGGCATCGACGACGTCGTCACCCTGCCCGCCGCCGCCCTCGACTCGCAGGACCTCACCGTCGCCGCCTGGGTCTATTGGAACGGCGGCGCGGACAACCAGCGCATCTTCGATTTCGGCACCGGCACCGACCAGTATTTGTTCCTCTCGCCCAACTCCGCCGGCGGCCTCCGCTTCGCGATCAAGAACGGCGGCGCCGAGCAGGTCCTCACCACGACCACCCTCTCCACCGGCCAGTGGGTCCACGTCGCCGTCACCCTCGCCGGCGACACCGGCCGGCTCTACGTCAACGGCGCCCTCGCCGCCACCAACGCCGCCATCACCATCAACCCCGGCGACTTCAAGCCCAGCGCCAACACCATCGCCGATTCCCAGTGGGCCGCCGACCCGCTCTTCGCCGGCCGCATCGACGAGTTCCGCGTCTATAACCACGCCCTCTCCGCCACCGAGATCGCCGCCTTCCTCCAGATCGTGCCCGCCGTGCCGCTCAACCTCGTCGCCACGCCCCGCACCGGCCGCATCGACCTCGTCTGGGGCGCCGCCCA
>CBINNW010000247.1:0-2784 GCA_966252115.1 uncultured Akkermansia sp. | reverse complement strand
CGCTCAGGGTCAGCGTGAAGCTGGTGCCCGAGGTGATCTCGACATTGGCGGTGTCGGTCAGGGTGTAGGTGGCGCCGCCTTCACCCGTGAACGTGAGCTTGTTGGCCACGATGTCGTTCGTGGCACCCGATGAAGAAGAGAACCCCGTGCCTGTGACGACAACCGCTCCCGTGCTGGCGTCGAAGGTGGCCGACGTGATCGTGGGCACGGGCACGTTGCTTGCGGTGATGCCGTTGCCGGTGGTGTCGGCCACCACGACGGCGGCATCGGCACCCGCGGCCCAGTCTTCCGCAGCGGCCAGGTTGTAGGTGGTGCCGCCCGTCGAACTGGTGCCGTTCTTGTTGACGATCTGGCGCACGGCGGCGAGATCGGTGGCGCTCAGCGTCAGCGTGAAGCTCGTGCCCGAGGTGATCTCGACGTTGGCGGTATCCGTCAGGGTGTAGGTGGCGCCGCCTTCGCCCGTGAACGTGAACTTGTTGGCCACGATGTCGTTCGTGGCACCCGACGACGACAGGAACCCGGTGCCGGTGACGACGACCGCGCCCGTGCTGGCGTTGAAAGTGGCCGACGTGATGGCGGGCGCTGCCACGTTGCTCGTGGTGATGCCGTTGCCGGTGGTGTCGGCCACGGTGACGGCGGCATCGGCACCCGTGGCCCAGTCTTCGGCGGCCGCCAGGTTGTAGGTGGTGCCGCCGGTCGAGCTGGTGCCGTTCTTGTTCAGCATCAGGTTGACCGCGGCCTTGTCGGTGGCGCTCAGCGTCAAGGTGTACGACGTGTTGGAGGTCACGTCCACGTCGGCGGTATCGGTGAGCGTGTAGGTGGCGCCGCCTTCGCCGGTGAGCGTGAGCTTGCTGGCGTCGATGTCGTTGCTGGAGCCTGTCAACGACAGCAGGCCGGTGCCGGTGACCACCAGCACACCCGTGTTCGCGTTGTATGTGGCGGATGTGATCGTGGGCGCCGCGACGTTGCTCACCGTCACCGCGTTGGTCGCATCCGAGGTGTCGCTGCTGGTGTAGCTCGCGTCCCAGTCGTCGGCGCCAGACAGGTTGAACGTGGTTCCGCCGGTGGAACTGGTGCCGGCCTTGTTGAGGATGCGGTTGACGGCGGCCTGGTCGGTGGCGTTGAGCGTGACGGAGAACGCCGTGGCGCTCGATGCGGTGACGTTGGATGTGGTGAGGGTGTAGGTCTCGCCGCCTTCGCCGGTGAGCGTGAGCTTGTTGACGGCGATGGTGTCGCCGGTGGTCATGTTGGCCGCCGTGACGGCGAGGACGCCGGTGCTGGCGTTGTAGGTGGCGCTGGTGATGCTCGGCGGGACGGCAGGGGCCCAGGCGGCATCGACCGTGCCTCCACTGTTCTGGATACTGTCCTGCGCTGTGCCGGCGGAGCCGCTGCCCGAGCCGCCAGCGCCGCCGCTGCCGCCCACGCCGTCGTTGCTGGACAGCGTGACCGTGGACGACTGGTAGTGAAGCGTGCCCTTCACGAGGACGGCACCGATACCCATGCCGCCGTTGGCGCCTGTCACACCCGAGCCCCGGGCGGATCCGCCACCGCCGGCACCGAGGTTGTTCGACAGTGTGGTGTTCGACATGTATACGGTTGCGCCCGATTGGATCGCGATACCGCCGGCCGCCGTGCCACCCGCACCGGCGCCGGCCGAGCCGTAGCCCGCGGCGCCGCCGCCACCACCGATGGAACCGAAGCCGCCGACGGTGGCCGTGGCGCCGCTGCCGCCAACGGTGAAGCCGGCGTAGCCGCCGCCACCGGCGCCGCCGGTCGTGGAGCCGCCAGCGCCGACCAACCCGGCGCTGCCCCTGCCGCTGCCGCCAGTGCCGCTGCCGCCTGCGTTGCCAGTCGCGTTGGCGTAGTCGCCGCCACCGGTGCCACCGCCCTTGCTGGAGAAGCCGCCGCCGCCACCGCCGCCATACGATGAGCCCGAGAACGAGCTTCCGCCGCCGCCGCCGGATGCCGCGTTCTGGGTGATCGTCGAATGCGAGATCGTGGTGGTGCCGCCGCTGAACAGGACGCCGGCGCCGAGGCCGTCCGAACCCGGCAGCCCCGTGGTGGCACCTGAGGTGCCGCCCCGGCCGCCGTTGCCCGACACCAGCCCGTGCTGGATCACCAGGCCGTCGAGCGCGACGGTGCCGCTGCTGATCTCGAGCACCCGGCCGTTGTACTGGCCGTCGAGCGTGACGTCGGCCGTGCCGTCGTCGTTGAGGTCGCCGTCGATCGTGAGGTTCTTGTTGATCAGCAGCAGCGAGTTGCCCGACGCGAACGTCGACAGGCTGACCGTCATGCTGCTGTTGAAGGTGATGGTGTCGCCGCTGGTGGCGTCGCTGATGGCTTGGCGCAGCGTGCCTGCGCCGGAGTTGGCGTTGCTGGTGACGGTGATGGTCGCCAGGTCGTTCTGGTAGGCGGCCTGGGCCGTGGCCGAGAGCACGGATGCCGCCTCGATGCTGCCCACTTGGACTTCGAGGTTCCAGTCATGCCCGGCACCCGTGCGATTGCTCGAGGCGGCGATGTCGCGCCCGCTCAGCTGCGCCAGCGAGTTGACGAACGCCAGCCCCTCGCTGCCGGCCGCCGTGTTGCACGCATAGATCAGGATGTCGCCGCCCTGCTGCAGGGAGGCGCCGATCTGCGAGAGCTGTTCGGCGTGTGCGCCGAGGGTGTCGGCGCTGAGGTAAGTGCTGCCCAGCCACAGGTCGCCCTGGTTGCCGTGCGCGACGATCTGCACGGAGCTGGCTTGCGGGTGGGCGGCGAGGTGGCTGGCCATCTGTTGCAGGCCGT
>CBINNW010000246.1:0-2798 GCA_966252115.1 uncultured Akkermansia sp. | reverse complement strand
TCCCCGAAACTTATGGTTTCCTTCAACGGACTACCGATACATTTCGTTTCGGTGGGGCTCGCCGGACGAAAGCGCTTCCGCGCTTCCGCCACATCGGAACACCGCCGGCGGTAGGCGCGGCGCGGCACGCTGCGTGCGGCCCACCTACGAGCGCCCTCGCCACCAGGCGGCCAGCGCGGCCCAGGCGCGGGCGCGGTGGCTGAGGCGGCCCTTCACCTCGTCGCCCAGCTCGGCGTAGCTTTGATCAAAACCCTCCGGCACAAAAAGCGGATCGTAGCCGAACCCCGCGCCGCCACGCGGCTCGTCGAGCAGCACACCCGCGCACTCGCCCTCGAACACGTGCTCCGCCCCGTGCTCATCGATGAGGAAAAGCAGGCAATAAAACTTCGCGGCGCGCCGCCCGGCCGGCACGCCGCGCATGACCTCGGCGAGCTTGCGCAGGTTCGCGGCGGCGTCGCCCTGCGGCCCGGCGAAGTAGGCGCTCTCCACGCCGGGACCGCCGCCGAGGTCATCGACACACACGCCGCTGTCGTCGGCCAGGACCACGGAGCCGGGCGGCGCGAGCTCGCGCAGGGCGCGGGCCTTTTTGCGGGCGTTGCCGACGAAGGTGCCCGTGTCCTCCGCCACGGGCGGCATGCCGCCGAGGGCCTTGGCGGAGAGGATCTCGACCGCGAGCCCGTCACGCGCCGCGAGCGCGCGCATCTCGGAGACTTTGTGGGCGTTGCCGGAGGCGAGGTAGATCGTGGTCGGGGTGGTTTTCATGGTTTCAAGCGTGTGCCGCGATTTTGCCGCGCCGCAGGGTGTCGGCGCCGAGCGTTTCATCCCGGGCGTCGGCCGCGAAGGGCAAATCGACGCGCCCGCCCCACCCCGCCCCGCCGACCCGCGCGGCCCGGTAGTGGAAGCCGTAGCCCGCCGCGCCTGAGGCGAGCGCGTCGGCCAGCAACTCGGCCCCACCTTCCAGATAAACCCCGCTGATGCGCTCTGCGGCGCAGCGCGCCGCAAACTCGTCCCAACCGCGCCGGCCGCGCGTGGTTTCCTGAATCCACAGGCGCACGCCGCGCGACTCCAGCCGGGTGCGCAGGGCGGCGTCGGCGGCGGGGCTCGTCACCACCACGGTGCGCTCGCGCCAGGCGTCGGAATAAACGCGCGGCCCGGCCCCGCCCAGGGCACCGTCGGCCGCGACGCCGCCCCCGGCGCCGGCCTCGTCGGCGCCCGGCAGGGTCGCCGCGCTGCGTAGTGTGGCGTCGAATACAAAGCGCCAACCGCAGTCCTCCCGCGCCACGCCGTGCGCGTCGCTCCAGCGTCGGGTCAGGGCGGGATCGTCGGCGAGCACGGTGCCGGCGCCGACCGCGATGGCGGGAAACAGTCGCCGCCAACGGTGGACATCGGCCCGCGCCTCGAGGCCGGTGATCCAGCGATCCGTCCCCGCCGGCGGACGCGAACAGCCGTCGGCGGTGGTGGCGATCTTGGCCGCGACGAGCGGCCGGCCGGTGGTGATCCAGTGGTTGAAGATCAGGTTGAGCTCGGTGCATTCCGCCGCGAGCACGCCCTCGCTCACCTCGATGCCGGCGGCGCGCAGCACCCCGGCGCCGCGGCCGGCGTGGGCGGGATTTGGATCGGTGGCGCCGATCACCACGCGGGCGATGCCACCGGCGGCCCGGATGGCGTCGCAGCAGGCGCCGGTGCGCCCGGCGGTGGAGCAGGGCTCGAGCGTGACGACCATGGTCGCGCCGACGCGCGGCGGGCGTCCCAGCGCGGCGAGCGCGGCGCGCTCCCCATGCGGACCGCCGTCGCGCGCGTGCCAGCCCTCGGCCACGATTTGGCCGTCCTCCACGATGAGCGCGCCGACCATGGGGTTGGGATGGGTGGCGCCCCACGCGCGGCGCGCGAGCCCGAGGGCGTGGGCCATGAGCTCGGTATCGGTTGGCATGGGGAAATCGAAGTGCGAGGTCGCGATGGATCGCGAGGGGGCGCGAGGGGATCAGGGACGCACGAAGGGATTGGCCGCCATCTCCTCGGCGACGGCGGTGGCCTCGCCGTGGCCCGGGAGGAGCACGGTGGCGGGAGGGAGCGTGTAAATCTGGCCGCGGATGGAGCGTTCGAGTTTTTCCATGCTGCCGCCGGGAAAATCGGTGCGCCCCACGCCGCGACGGAAAATCGCGTCGCCGCAGAAGGCCACGCCCTCGGCCTCGCACCAGAAGAGGAGACTGCCGGGGCAGTGTCCCGGCACGTGCCGCACCTCCCACTCGCGACCGAGCGCGGCGAGTTTTTCCCCCTGCCCCACCCAGCGGTCCACGCGCACCGGTTCCAGGCGGATGGTCTCGGGCAAAAACACCTCCATCACGCCGGGCGTCTCGAGCAGCACGCGGTCGTCGGCATGCGCCACGACCTTCGCGCCCGTCGCGCGCAGCAACTCGGCGGCGCCCTGCATGTGGTCCCAATGCCCGTGGGTGAGCCAGAGCTCGCGGAGCGCGCAGCCGCTGGAGCGCAGGAGGGGCGCCACGTCGCGCCACACGTCGCCGGGCGCGTCGATCAAGACGGCCTCGCCGAGGGCGGCGTCGGTGAGCAGGTAGGCGTTGGTCTCGATGGGACCGGCGGGCAGGACGTGGATTTTCAGACTCATGCGGAGGGCGTCAGCACACGACGAAAACCCCCGCCCGCAAGCTCCCGGGCTCGCGCTGGGTGATGTCCCGAAGATATGGAAAAAACAAAACCGCCCGGCTGCGAAAGCGGGGCGGTGGTTTGGTGCGCCATGTCGGAGTCGAACCGACCTCTCATGCTTGGGAAGCACACATAAT
>CBINNW010000245.1:0-2802 GCA_966252115.1 uncultured Akkermansia sp. | reverse complement strand
TTTTCTGCTGGAGGGTGACGCTCTGGCCGACCCAGTTCATGACGGTGGACTGGTGTTGGCCGAGGCCGTAGATCGCCTCGCCCGAGGCGAGGTCGAAGCTCTGCCTGACGACGTGGCTGGCGAGAGGGAGCGTGCCGCCGACGATGGTCGGCGAAAGGGAGGTGCCGGAGGCGGACTCCGCGAGGACGGGCGCGCTCGACGAATCGAGGAAACTCACCCGCCCGCCCGGCGTTTCCACGCGGACCGCGAGTTGCGAGGTGGTGAGGAGGAGGTGGTCGCCGTTGTTGTGCAACTGCCACGCCACCGGGCCGGGGCTCGTGTTGACCGCCAGACTGGAGGTCGATGGCAACGTGAATGTAGGGGTGTGGCGGATACGCGCGACACGTTCGCCCCAGATCTCGACGCGGGTGAGGCCGGTGGGGGTGGTGAGCGTGATGCCGGTGGCGTCCTGGTCGAGGGTGCCGGGCACGGGGTCGGTGGTGGTGTCGGGCTCGGCGGCGAGGGTGACGTCGTTGAAGGTGGTGCCGAAGCGGATTTCGTCCCAGGCGGCGGAGTTGCCGTCGTAGTCGGAGAGGGCGAGGCGGTCGAAGGTGATGTCCTTGCCGGTGACGGTCACCCCGCCGGCGGGATCGTTGGCGCCGAGCACGGGGTCGAGCCAGACGGTGACGGTGTCGCCGGCGGCGGTCGCGCCGAGCTCGAACTTCACGACGAAGAGATGCACGCCGGTGTCCGCCGCGACGCCGGTGGTGGCGTAGGCGTTGTCCGCGCCGAAGTTGAAGTGGGTGCCGGTCTGGCCGCCGTTGGTGGTGAGGCCGGCGTCGAAGTTGCGCGCGGCGTCGGCGGTGCCGCCGTCGTAGAGGGCGAGCGTTTGGTAAACGGTGGAGCCGGCCAGCTCCTGGCCGCTCTGGAAAAGGAAGCTCAGGTAACGCGTGCCGGTGGTCGTGGCGGTGACCTTGGTGGAGTCGTCGAGCAGGCGGAAAACGCGTCCGCTGTTCGCGGCGGCGATCTCGCCGCCGAGCGCGTTGGTGGCGACGCCGGCGCGGCCGCCGCTCGATCCGAGGTAGAGCGGGTCGTCGTAGCGCAGGGAGCCGGCGAGGACGGCGGGTTCGCCGTTGCCGAAGTCGATGTCGGTCCAGTCACCGGTGTAGCCGGGGACGGCGGGACTCGCCGCGGCGGGAAGTTCGCCGAGCGGGTAGCCGGAGAAGGACTCGGTGCCGAGCAGGCCGGCCTGCGCCGTCTCGGCGGAGAGGAGGGCGAGGGAGAGGAGCGGGAGGACGAGGCTTTTTGCGCGGCGGGGCGAACAGGGGCGGATGCGGATCATCGGGGGATGGATGGGCTCGGGGGGGCGCGAGCGGCCCGGGGAACGGGGCGGATGGGAGATGCGGGCGCGGGGGCGGGGCGCCGGGACGGGGGGAAACAACACGCCGTCCCGGCCCGGTGGGTGAACGGGGGCCGGGGCGGCGTGGAAGACGGACGGTGCGTCGACGCTCCGTGCGGAGCCGGCGTGATCGATCAGGCGGCGGACCGGTGGCGGCGGCGCAGGGCGACGGCGCCGAGGCAGGCGAGACCGGCCAGGGCGGCGAAGGCCGAGGGCTCGGGGATGGCGGCGAGGGTCACGCTGTCGAAGGTGGTGCCCCAGCGGATCTCGTCCCAGGCGGCGGAGTTGCCGTCGTAGTCGGAGAAGGTCAGGCGGTCGAAGGTGAGGGTGGTGCTGCCGACGCTGGTGCCGCCGAGCGGATCGCCGCCGCCGAGCGTGGGATCGACCCATACGGTCACGGAGTCCTGGCCGGCGGTGGCGGAGAGGTCGAACCTTACGACGAAGAGACGCACGTCGGTGGAGGCGGCCACGCCGGTGCTGGTGTAGCTGTTGTCCACTCCGAAGTTGTATTGGGTGCCGGGCTGACCGCCGTTGGTGGTGAGGCCGATGTCGAAGTTGCGGTTACCGTCGGCGGTGTCCGCGTTGTAGAAGGCCAACATCTGATAGACGGTGGCGCCGGTCTCCTGGCCGCTCTGGAAAAGGAAGCTGAGGTAGCGCGTGCCGACGGTGGCGTCGGTGACGGCCAGGGTGCCGTCGAGGACGCGGAAAACGCGACCGCTGTCGTTGGCCTCGATTTCGCCGCCGCCCGGGTTGACGGGCACGCTGACGTGGTCGCCGCTGGAGCCGAGGTAGAGGGGGTTGGAGTAGGTGAGCGAACCGGCGGTGACGGCGGGTTCCTGATCGCCGAAGTCCACGTCGGTCCAGTTGCCGGTGTAGCCGGGGACGGCGGGTGAAGTCGTGGAGGGGAGCTCTCCGAGGGTGTAGCCGGAGAAGGAGTCGTGGCTGATCAGCGTGGCGTGGGCGACGGAGCCGCCGAGGGCGGCGATCACGAGGAGGGCGCTCGTGTTGCGTTTGAGGTGCTTCATAATCATTTAGTTGAGGTATGGTTTGTCCCCGCGTGGCGTCCGATGGACGGCATATGGGTCCGCGCCATAAGCGAAACGGGCGCACCGAACCCGACATGGCTTTTGAAAAAAATCGCGCGTGGCGGTCGCACGAACGGGATCGCAGGGGACCGGAGCGGGGGTGGCGGGTGGTCGGGCGGCCGGCAGCAGGCGATCTGGTGGGCGCTTGGCGACGGGCGGCGGCCCTGGGTTCCGGAGAACGGTGGCTCGGGGACGAACGGACGGGAGCTGGAAGCTCCCGCCTCGAGTTTGGTTTTTCTAGAAGAAGCGCACTAGTTTGCACGCTGATACGCCGGGTATTTTGCTCTAGCATATCTACTAGATGTAGTATTCAGTCAGACGCATGGGTTACCCAACCAA
>CBINNW010000244.1:0-2810 GCA_966252115.1 uncultured Akkermansia sp. | reverse complement strand
TGCCGGTCGTCGCCGCGCTGCGCGAGCCGCGCCACCCGGACTGGCGGCATTTCCTGCACCGCTGAATCATGACCAGAGAGTCAGGGTTTAGGCGGAGCAAGCGATGGTCGCCCGTCCGGGGTTTCGCTAATCTTCACTCATTCCAAACAAGTTCCCCTATCCAGATCATGAACACCATCTCCCTTTCCCAAGCCCTGAAGCAGAAAAATCGCCTCGCCGGTGAGGTGGCGCGTCTTCGCGAGATCGTGCAGCGCGAAAACTCGCGTCGCAAAGCCAACGCCGTGCGCGCCGATGTCCGCGCGGTTTTCGACGACATGGTCGAGCGGTCGCGCCGGCTTGCCGCCTTCAAGGGCGTGCTTGCCGCCGCCAACGCCGGCGCCTCCGACGTGAAGGTCGGAATCTACGGTCAGCTCAACCTTCAGGCCGAGCTTCGCGGGTTGATCGCCTTCATCAAGGCGCTCAACACCAAGGAGGGTGAGCACACGGAGGACGTCTCGGCGCGCGTCTTTGGGGGCGATGCGACTCCGGTGGTTTACGTCGCCGAAATCACCCGTGCCGAGGTGGATCGTCTTGTGGCCGCCTTCGAGGCCGAGATCCATTCGCTCCAGGACGAAATCGACGGCTTCAACGCCTCCGTCCGTCTTCCGTTTGCCGGCTAGCTAAATCCTTTCCCCTTTCGGGCCCGGCCCGGCTCGTGCCGAATACGCGCGATCCGCTCCGGTCTTTCACCAGACCCTTACGGCTTACCACCGTGTTTAACCACCGACGACGACTCGATCGTTAACCGTCATCGTTCAATCGCTCAGCCTTCAAAACGCATTCGTTAAACCGTAAACTTCATACTGCGGTTTCTCCCGTTTTCGACCAGGCCGGGCCGGTGTCCCGAACCTTTTCAAAACCCAATTTTTCTCTTTTCCCATGAACATGGAAATCAAAGCCCGCGACCTGCTTGCCGCCGGGTGGTCCGAAAACCGTCGTCTCGGTGCCGCGCTTCGTCGCGCCCGCGAACTCGAGGCGTCCGGTCTTGAGCGTGAGATGGCGCTCGCCCGGCTCGAGCGGGAGTTCCCGAAAACGCAGCCGTTGATCGCCCCGCGCGTTCACGCGGCGCCGCTCGCGCTCGCCGTCGATGCGGAGACGCCGGAGGAGGCGGTCAACGTCGCCTCGGCGCGCGCCCGCATCACCGAATTGCTGCACACGCCGGTCGTCCGCGCCGGCGTGCTGATGCCCGACACCTGCCCGGCCGGCGGCGGCGCGGCCACCATCCCGGTGGGCGGGGTGATCGCGGTGGAAAACGCCATCATCCCCGGCGCGCACTCGGCCGACATCTGCTGCTCGATGTTCGCCACCTTCTTCCCGGCCAACCATCCGGTCGGGGAGCTGATGGACCATCTCCAGGCGGTGACGCATTTCGGCGCCGGCGGGCGGCCGCGCGGCAAGCAGTTCACCTCCGCCGTGCTCGACGAGCCGGTATGGGAGAACCCCTTCCTGAAGGGGCTGCGCTCCCGTGCCCAGGACTTCCTCGGCACGCAGGGCGACGGGAACCACTTCGCCTATCTCGGGCGTATCCGTTTTTCGGATGCGCAGCGCGCCGCCATCGCCGCCGCCGGCCACGCCGGGCTGGCGGAGACGATTGCGGGCCACGGCGCCGGCGAGTTGCACGTGCTCGTGACCCACCACGGCTCGCGCGGACTCGGGGCCGACCTCTACAAGCGCGGCCAGGCGGCGGCGCGCCGCTGGTGCGACGAGTTTGCCCGGGGCATCCCCGACGCGGCGTGCTGGCTGCCGGCCGACACCGAGGAGGGCCGCGCCTACTGGGAGGCCCTGCAATACATCGCCCGCTGGACGCGCGAGAACCACGCCGTGCTCCACGACGCGTTTCTGCGCCGCGTGGGTCTGCGCCCGCTTGCCCGGCTCGGCAACGAGCACAACTTCGTGTGGAAACGCGGGGAGGTGTTTCTGCACGGCAAGGGGGCGACGCCGGCCTGGCGCGACTCGGAGGGGCGTCCGCTGCTCGGTCTGATCCCGCTCAACATGGCGCGCGAGATCCTGCTCGTGCTCGGCGCGGACAACGCCGACTACCTGTCGTTTTGCCCGCACGGGGCGGGGCGCAACCTGTCGCGTTCCGCGATGCTGCGTCCCTACAAGGACGCCGACGGCGAGCTCGATCCGGCGCGGGTGAAACAGGCGCTGGCCGACACCACGGCGGGGCTCGACGTGCGCTGGTATAACGGCGCGCCGGACCTGTCGGAGTCGCCGCTCGGCTACAAGGACGCGGCCAAGGTGAAGGCGCAGATCGCGCGTTTCGGCCTGGCGACGGTGGTCGGCGAGATCGAGCCCCTCGGCTGTATCATGGCGGGCGAGGAGGAAGAGCCGTATTGGGCCAAGGCGCGCCGGCTAAAACGAGCGTCTCACCGGGACGCCCGCAGGGCATCCAGTGACGAGACCTGAGCTCATACCTCGCCGTTTGCGGCGGATGGGGGCTGCCGCCCGCAGACATCGGTGCGGAACACCTTTCCGTGATACCTCGGGTCTATCCCAAAGAGCGTCCCTTGGGGGGACGTTCTGATGGGATAGGGTCGTTAGCGCTTTAAGAGGCGCTTTCCAGTGTTGGGCCCTGAATTCAGGGGGCGCCGGGGTGGCGACTGGAGGTGGCGGCTATTCTGGTCCGACGAGAGGCTTTTTTGGGTGGGGCGAGATCATTTCTGACGGAAGAGTATGTTTTAATTGATTGTATACGAGCGTGTAGAGAAATCATTAAAAAAACCGCTTGATGAGGAGGGAAGGATTTTCATTGTCCGCCCTCCCTTCGA
>CBINNW010000243.1:0-2871 GCA_966252115.1 uncultured Akkermansia sp. | reverse complement strand
GGTATCCGGCGGGGAACTACGCGTCTCCGGCGCCAACGGCGACATCGCCCAGTCCTCCGCCCTCACCGTCGGCGAAGGCGGCACCCTCGTCCTCGACAACACCTCGGCCGCCAACACCGACCGCATCGGCGACAGCGCCTCCATCGCTCTTTCCGGCGGCACCCTCAATTTCACGAGCAGCACCTACATCACCGAGGACATCGGAGCGCTCACCCTCAAGAGCGGCACCGCCAACACCATCATCGTCGGCGACGGCACCGCCAACAGCGGCCTGATGCTTCAGGCCAACGGCCTCACCCGCGAAACCGGGTCCACCCTGCTCTTCCTGCGCGACGACAGCAGCACCGACCTCAAACTCGACGCCGCCCCCACCGGCATATCCGCCGCCGAGCAAGGTATCTTCGCCTACGCCGTGGCGGGCAACGGCACCTCGCCCACCGGTTTCCTCCAGCGCGATTCCGGCAGCGCCGAAGCGACGCCCAACAACGGCGCCAACACCACCCAGGGATTGTGGGCCTCCTCCACCATCGCCAACACCACGGCCGACCAGCAGCTCGACGCCGACCGCACCGTCGGCGCCCTCATCCTGGGCAACGGCATCGACGTCACCCAGACCGGCTCGCGCACCCTCACCGTCCAGACCGGCGGCATCCTCTCCACCGGCACCACCGGATCCCTCATCTCGGCCACCAACCTCCAGGTCGGCGGTTCCAACAACCGCGAACTCATCACCCACGTTTACGGCACCGGCGGCCTCAACATTTCCTCGGTCATCCGCAACAACTCCAACACCACCGGCCTCACCAAATCCGGCGACGGCACCCTCACCCTCTCCGGTTCCGGCTCCAACACCTACTCCGGCACCACCACCGTCAACGCCGGCACCCTCGCCCTCAACAAATCCGGCGGCGCCACCGCCATCGCCGGCAACCTCACCGTCGGCGACGGCGCGGGCACCGACACGGTCAAGATCCTCGCCGACGAGCAGATCAACGACAACTCCACCGTCACCCTCCGCGGCGGCACCGTCGGCAACCGTGCCGACAACCAGGCCGTCCTCGACCTCGGCGACAGTCTCGAGACCTTCCAGCAGCTCACCGTCACCGGCAACAGCGTGATCGACTTCTCCGGTGGCAGCCCCAGCGCCCCGTCCTTCCTCGTCATCAACGTCCTGAACATCGCCACCGACGCCCTCCTCACCGTCCGCAACTGGATCGACGCCGCCGACTACTTCCTCGTGAAGAAAACCGGTCTGGATACCACCACCGAGCAGGCCCACATCAACCGCATCGTCTTCGACGGCTACGGCACCGCCACCTGGGAAGACTACAGCAGCGACTACTTCATGATCACCCCGCACGCCGCCGCCCCCGTGCCCGAGCCCGCCGCCTTCGGCCTGCTCGCCTGCGGCGGCCTCACCGCCTTCGCCGCCCTCCGCCGCCGCCGCCGCGCACCGCGCACCGCGGCCCGTAACAGGTAGGGCGCGATCGCCGGGCGCGCCGCCTTGGGTGACGATCTCCGCCCCACCCCCGCGCTATTTTTGGGACTCCAGTCCCAGGCTCCTAGGTAAACTCGCACCTACCGAGCCGAGTCCGTAGTCTCCCACCTTGCCGGGAGGAGGAGCCGGACACATTTGGCACTCACAACTGCTTTACGAGTGAGCGCGCTTTCCAAATCCCCCCTCGTCCGACGCGGCTCGTCGCCCCGGCGTTTTTCCCCCGGGGCGAAGCTGCTCGCCGCCCTGCTCGCCCTGCCCGCCGGAGCGGGCTTCGCGCAGTCGGTGTTTCAGGAAACCTTCACCGGCACCTCGGCGACCGGCTGGCATTTCGGCGGCCTCGGCAGCTCCACCAGCCCCTACCTCACCGCCGCCAACGGCACCGATACCGACGGCAACGGCTGGCTGCGCCTCAACACCAACACCAACGACCAGTCCACCTACGCCCTGCTCGACACCGAGATCTTTTCCGTCGGCGCCCAGATTCAGGTCGAGATGGAATACACCTTCTGGAACGACGGCCGTTCCAATTCTACCGCCGGCGCCGACGGCATCAGCTTTTTCCTCGTGGACGGCAGCGTGAACGCCTCGTCCTTCGTGCCCGGCGCCTACGGCGGCTCCATGGGCTATGCCCAGAAAAACGAGGCCGCCACGGGCGTGCCCGGCGGCATCCCCGGCATGGCCGGCGGCTACCTCGGCATCGCCTTCGACAACTGGGGCAACTACTCCAACCCCACCGAAGGCCGCGTCGGCGGCACCGCCTTCACGCCCAACTCCATCGCCGTCCGCGGCCCCGAGTCGAGCAACTGGGCCTTCATCACCGGCTCCGGAGACCTTTCCAGCCTGAGCGGCGGCGGCCAGATGGATTTCCCCAACAACACCACCCGCCCCTCGCAGACGGGCACCAGCTACCGCGCCTTCCGCCTCACCCTCGACGCGAACAACCAGCTCGTGATCGAGATGAAATTCGGCTCCAGCGCCGACTACATCGTCGCCTTCACCGCCGACCTCTCCGCTTACGACCGGCCCGACACCTTCAAGATCGGCTTCACCGGCGCCACCGGCGGCGAGATGGAGATTCACGAAATCCGCAACGTCTCCGTCGTCTCCACCCCCAACGCCACCATCGGCGGCTCCTTCGAGTGGGACGACGGCCTCAACTCCGCCGTGGACAACTGGGGCTCCGGCAACCCCACCAACGAGACCAACAACAACTGGTTCGCCCTCACCACGGCCAACAACAACAAGACCCCCTTCATCGACTCCGACATCTTCTTCGGCAGTCGTCCGGCCAACACGTCCGCCGGCGCCGCCGCCGCCGCCAGCCCCTACGCCAGCGTCCAGAACGTCAACCTGAACAACGACGTCCGGGTGAA
>CBINNW010000242.1:0-2885 GCA_966252115.1 uncultured Akkermansia sp. | reverse complement strand
GGCCAACCCGCGCCCCCACTGGACGAGCGACTTCTGGGCGTCGACGCGCCCCGACCACGAGACCGAGGAGAGCACCGAATGAGCGAATGTCCGCCGAGCCATACCCGCGCCGGCGAGCTTGAGTCCGTGTTCGAGTTCGCCGAGCGCGCGCTCGAAGCGGGCGGCCACCTGGCCGACGACGTGGCGGGCGTGTTCCTGGAGAACGAGCTCGCGGACACGCTCGTGAGCGACGACGACGCGCTCGACTGATGAGCAAGGAGGTCGACGTCGGGCGCGTGCTCTTCAGCTACGCCCAGAACGAGAAGCGCGCCAAGAGCGAGCGCGCGCAACGCCGGGGCACCTTCGTGCCCGAGGCGCGTGACGACGCGCGGCTCATGCCGCGGTTGAGAGGAGCTCCCCGAAGGTGACGACCCCCCGCCAGGCGAAGCAGCGCACGAGCAACGGGCCCAGGACGTATGCCTGGCCCCCGCTACCGCCGCACGAGTTCGAGGTCATCTCGGTGACGTCCGCCAAGGACGCGCTCCCCAAGCCATGGCTCGTACCCTGGGCCGCCAAGATGACGGCCGAGTGCGCCGTCGACAAGGAGGCCGCATGGAAGGCGCTCCAGGCGGCCGACGGCGACAAGGCGGCCATCGACTACCTCAAGGGCGCACGCTTCCGAAGCTCGGCCGACAAAATCGAGCGCGGCACGGTCGTGCACTCGGCGCTTGAGGCGTTCCTGGCGGGCAAGGAGCTAACCAACGAGGACGTGGAGGCGCAACTCGTCGAGCGGCGCGTGCCGCGCGAGCTCTGGCACTCCACCGCGGCCATGGTCGCGGGCCTCATGGAGTTCCTGGTCGACCACGAGCCGGAGGTCTACTGGAGTGAGCAGACCGTCTACTCCCGCCAGCACGGCTACGCCGGGACGCCTGACCTCCTCTGTGCCATCAATGTAGGCGGCACCCGCGTGCCGGCGGTCGTCGACGTCAAGACGAGCCCGAAGATTTACACGGACACGGCGCTCCAGTTGGTGGGCTACGCCCGGGCCGACTTCGTCGGGCTCGACGACGGCACCGAGGCCGAGCTTATCCCGGGTGGCGCCCCCATCGAGTACGGCATCGTGGTTCGCCCCACGTCCCGGGGCAAGTACGAGAAGGCCGTCTTTACGCTCCCGGACGAGCTCTTCGAGTGCTTCCTGGGATGCCTGACCGTCACCCGTCTCCAGGGCGTGGTCGACACGGTCAAGAGGCCGGGCTGATGGACCGCGCCGAGCGATTCGAGCGGCTCCAGGTCGACGTCGACACGAGGCTGGCCGAGGTCTGGGCCATCACCTGGGACGTCCTGAGTCTCGACGACGCCAGCGCCCCCGTGGTCGGCGCGCTACTGCGCGCGGCCTACGGGGTGGGCTACCGGGACGCCACCAAAGAGTTCGACGAAGGACGCGCGGGCGAGCTTGCCCGGGCCAACGGATACACGAAGGAGGACGAGGCTTGAGCTTCGACTTCGACAAGTACCAAAGCGGCGGCAACTTCATTAGCGCCGCGGAGAAGAAGGCGCTGGCCGAGGGCGGCATCCCGTTCGCCATCACGGCCATTCGCCAGGTGCACAAGTTCGACAACGAGAACTACGAGCTCTCCATCCGGGTGCCCAACCCCGAGAACGGAGAGGAAGAGGAGCGGACGCTCTCCTTCCCGATTGGCTCGGGCGCCGAGAGCCGCGACGCCATGCTCCACGGCATGAAGGCGTACCTCGAAGAGGAGGGCGGCGAGGTCTCGGCCAAGCTCACGAAGATCGGACGGGCCTACTTCCTGGCGCAGGCGTAGGCATGACGACGGACGGGGCCGTCACCCACGGGCGGCCCCTATGTCCGTGTCACGGCGAGCCGATGACGCGGCGCAATGACCGCGCGAGCGGTTGGCGCTGTTCCGTGAAGCACCGCCGGGCCCAGCAGACCCCGGCCGAGAGATATGCGCGCACGAAGAGAAACCTCCGCGCCCGCATCGAGCGGAAGCGCCGGCGCATCGCTGAGTTGGAAGGAGCACCGTGAAGAAGAAGTCACCCCAGGAGATGGAGCGCGCCAAGGTCGTCAAGGCCACCCGCGTGCTCATCCGCCTGAAGCACTCGCTGGCGGCCGACGAAGAGATAAACGACGTCCTCCCGGACACGTTGAAGGAGTTTGACAAGGCGCTATCGGGCCGCGAGCTCCGCACGCTTCGCGCAACCGTCGACGACGTGCTCGGGGGCAACGGTGCGGCTGGAGCGTAAGGCCGAAGTCCGCATCCTCGACTTCGACGTCGAGTGTCGCCCCATCGCCTGGTACGGCGAGTGGGTCACGAAGCAACCCACGGCCATCGCCTGGCACTTCGTCGGCGTCTGGAGTGGCGTCGAGGTCGCCGTCATCGGCGAGAGCTTCGACGCGCGCAACGTGCTCGACGAGGAGCGCGACATGCTGGAGCGGTTCCGTCGTGCATACGACGCGGCCGACGTCGTGACGGGTCACTACATCAGGGGCTTCGACCTCCCGCTCATCAATGGGGCGATGATGCGCCTCGGTCTGCCGCTGCTCGACTCGAAGCTGGCGCAGGACACGAAGGGCGATCTGGCCAAGGCCCACGGCCTGAGCAAGAGCCAGGAGAACCTCGGCGCCATGTTCGAGTTGGAGCATCCCAAGGTCCCGATGAATACGGCGCTCTGGGGCGAGGGGAACATGCTCCTCCCCGAGGGCATCGAGGCCACCAAGAAGCGCGTCGTGGGTGACGTGCGCCAGCACGTGGAGCTCCGTGCCACCATGCTGGAGCGCGGCGTCCTTGCGGCACCGAGTCCGTGGAGTGGCGGCGCCGGCATCGCACCCAGCTACACCCCGTGACCTTGCGGGACGCCGCCATCGACCTGGCACGCCAGGGCGT
>CBINNW010000241.1:0-2901 GCA_966252115.1 uncultured Akkermansia sp. | reverse complement strand
CAGCGCGACGCGGCCTTGGCCGAGCAGGCCCGCCGCCATCCGCCCCCTGAGCGTGACCTCAGCGCGGCGCAGGCCCGTTTCGCCGCCCGCCAGACGGCGGCCCAGTCGCTCGCCCCGGCGCCGCCCCCTCCCGCCGCCCAGCCCGAGGCGCGTGCCGACCGCCCCTTGCCCGACCCCACCTCCGTGGCGGTCGCGCAGCAGGCGGGCCCCACCGGCAGCGCCGAAGCCATGGCCTCCGCCGAGTCGCAGCCCGATGCGCCCGAAGAGGCCGAAGAGGCCGAAGAGGCTGATGCCCAGGAGGCGCCCGAGTCCTCTGCGGATGCCACCGCCGCCAGCGACACCGGCGAGGGCACTCCCACGGCCGAGGCTGGCGAGGACACTGCAGCCGCCCCCGCGGGTGCCGCCGCCGCGCCCGCAGCCGCCTCGGGTGGCCCCGCCGGCCCCGGCGACGATGAAGCCGCAGAAGACACGGCCTCGCTCCCCGTCGAGGTGATCGAGCAGGCCGACGCGCCCCTCGAAACACCCCCGCTCGCCTTCGACGCCCTGGCGCCGGAGTGGGCTGATGCCAGCCTGTCGGTCGATGCGCTGCTCCCCCGCGCGCCCGCCGCCGGCAACGCTGCCCCGGCGCCGCAGCCCGCCAACGCATCCGGCTCTGCATCCGGCAAGGCCCCCGCTGCACCAGCCCCCGCCGAGCCCGGTCAAGACGCCCGCGAGAAACGCCGCAGCGAGCGCGAGGCCGCCGAACAGGCCCACCGCAGCTGGGCCGACCTCACTCGTGACGTGCGCGGCGAGCAGGAAACCTTCGTCACCAGCGCCAACCGCATCACCCACTACATGGCCCAGGCCTACAGCCTGGCGGCCGGCGAGGTGGTGCGCTCGCACGACCACGACCGCGATGCCGTGCAGCAGGCGGGCGACCGCGCCGTGGCCGACGTGGAGCAGGCCGGCGCGTTCGCGCAGATGTCGCTGGAAAGCGCCTCCACCGCCACGCGCCGCGCCATCGCCGCCGCGGGCCGCAGCGCCTACGGCCTCATCTCCGCCGGCCATCGCAACGCCGCCCGCGACATCGACGGCGTGGTCGCCGGCTTGGTCTCCGGCCACATCGGCGCCTACAACGGCGCCATCCGCAACGCGCAGACGGCGTTCGACCTGGCCCTGGCCGAGTTGAACGACTTCCGCGACTCCCGCACCACCGACTACTCCACCACGCAGGGCGAGTGGCTGGAGCGCGCCAAGAACGAGAAGCGCCAGCTGCGCATCCCGCGCTGGGTGGAGCCCGAGGCCACCGGGCTCGACACCCGCTTCAAGCAGAAGAAGACCGCCTGGGAAACCTCGCGCGACAGCAGCGCCTGCAGCATGAGCTGCAGCTACAAGGACGCCCTCGGCACGCAGAACGACACCATGGCCCAGCAGGGCCGCGATGCCGTGGCCGGCGCACTCACTCGCGCACGCAGCACCCTGCGACAGCAGACCGCCGCCGGCAAGCGCACCCTCACCGAGCTGACGCAAAGCCACGTGCAGCAGGTGCGCACCCAGCAGCGCGCCACGCAAAGCCGCCTCAACAGCCGCGCGCGCAGCACCCTCGGCGGCCTGCACCACGAATCGCAGGGCGCCGTGGGCGGCGTGCAGGCGGCGGCGCGCGGCGCCTTGCCCACCTACCTGCGCGGCGTGCAGGGCTACGAGCAGAGCCTGCGCGACACGGCCCCGCGCGGCGCCCAGGCCTTGAAGCAGACGGCCCAGCACGGCCCCGACAACGTGCGCCAGAGCACGCGCCGCAGCGCCACCCAGCTCGACGCGCGCCTGCAAGGCAACCAGCAGCGCCTCGATGCCGGCCTCGCCACGCGCCGCGACGAGCACGTGGCCGGCAGTGCCGACGAAGCCACGCAGCTGCAGGCCCAGCTCGCCGAGCAGGGCACCCAGGCGCGCGTGCAGCTCGACACCAGCAGCGCCGGCTTCGTCGAAGCCTTCGACGGCCTGGCCAGCACCGTGAGCGATTCCGCCGCCAGCTGGGCCCAGCCGCTCGAAACCCGCATGGCGGGCGTCATCGGCCAGAAGCGCGCCGAGGCCGCCGCTGCGCTGCAAGGCCTCTTGACGGGCGCCGAGGCGTCCACCGGAGGAGGTGGAGGCGGCGGTGGAGGCGCAGGCGGAGGAGGTGGTGGTGGTGGCGCCCCCGCACCCGCCGCCGATTGCAGCCACTGCGCCTCCGCCACCGGAGCCGGCGGAGGCGGCGGCAGCAGCGCCCCCGCATCCAGCGGCGGCGCCTCCGCGGGTGGCCTGGACCAGCAGGTGCTCGACGAAGTCGCCCACTACGACGAGCGCGCGCAACCCGCCACCTACTTCGCCACCCAGCTGACGCAAGCCGGGCAGACCGTTCAATCCGCGCTGGAAGGCCGCTCCAACAACGTCACCTCCGCCATGGGCGGCGGCTTCGCCGGCAGCGTGGACGAAGCCGGCGTGGTCGGCGCCCTGCGCGGCATGACCCTCAACCAGGGCCAGGCGCTCGACAGCAACGTCTACGCCCATCGCCACAGCGGCCGGCACCTCGACGCCGACCTGCAAGACAAGCTCGGCGCCGACACCACCGACTACCAGGCCGCCAGCGCCTACCTCACCGGCGACAACGAGACCGGCGCGCGCCTGGAGCTGGAAGACTCCACCGGCATCTTCAACGACGACGAGGCGCGCATCGAGGCCGTGATGCGCTCGCTCTCGCCCGACCAGCTCGCCGCGCTGGGCCGCGACCACGCCGGCGTGATGGAAGACGTGCGCGATGCCCTCGGCGGCACCGACCAGCAGGTGTTCGACGCCCTTGCCCGCGGCGACTACGCCGCCGCCGACGCCTACCGCATGCGCGACGCCGTGGACGAGGCGCGCCGCGAAGGCGATGCCGATGCCACGCAC
>CBINNW010000240.1:0-2994 GCA_966252115.1 uncultured Akkermansia sp. | reverse complement strand
GCGCCCTCGCTTCGGCCTTTTCGCCGCCTCCGGAAGGAGCTTTCGTGCGCCGCCATGCGCATCGTCCTGCAACGCGTCTCGTCCGCCTCCGTCAGCATCGCCGGCCGGGAGGTCGGGGCCATCGGAAGGGGTTTCCTGCTGCTGCTCGGTATTGAAAAAGGCGATACAGCTGCGGCCGGGGCCCGGCTGGCCGGGAAAATCGCCGGCGTGCGGCTGTTCCCCGACGAGACGGGAAAACTCAATCGCACGCTGCGCGAGGTCGGCGGCGGCGTGCTGGTGGTCAGCCAGTTCACGCTGTTCGGCACGCTCGACAAGGGCACGCGGCCCGATTTTCACCGCGCCGCGCCGCCCGCCGAGGCGCGCGAGCTTTACTCACGTTTCCTCGACCAGCTCGCCCTCGCGCTCGGCCCCGAGGCGCCGCCGGTGGCGCGGGGCGAATTCGGCGCGGACATGCAGGTGAGTCTGATCAACGACGGCCCGGTGACGATCATCCTCGACCAGCCCGCCGCCTGATACCGGTTTCGGAAAGAGTCGCGCAGCCGTGTTTTTATCCTCGAACCGGCGCGCCCGGCGGTCGCGCCCCACCGTTTCCAGACCGCGCCCTCATTCCTATAAAATCTAAGCCGCCGCCACCACGGAAGCGCCACCCGACGCCGGACGGGACCTCCGTGTCCTCCGTGGGTCCGCGCTCCGTGCCCTCCGTGGCAAAAAAGTCCCCGCCAAACCCGATTTCGCGGCGCAAAAAAAGCCGGCCCGGATCAAGCCCGGGCCGGCTCTCGAGATCGCAGTTATGCAGTCGGGCCCTTACAGGCTCTGCGCGGCGGCGACGAGCTTCTCGACGGTGATGCCGAGCTCCTTCATCACGGTGCCGCCCGGGGCGCTGATGCCGAAGCGGTCGATGCCGACCACCTTGCCGTCGAGGCCGACGTATTGATACCAGAGGCCGGTCACGCCCGCCTCGATGGCGACGCGCTTGCGGCAGGACGCGGGCAGCACGCTCTCGCGATACTCGGCCGACTGGCGGTTGAAGCGCTCGAAGGAGGGCATGGAGACGACGCGGACGCCCGCGCCGAGCTGCTTGGCGGCGGCGACGGCGAGGTGCAGTTCCGTGCCGGTGCCGAGCAGGATGTGCGTGAGCTCGGCGGTCTCCTGGACGGCGACGTAGCCGCCCTTTTGCACGCCGTTGCGGCGGGCCTCGACCGGGATGTCGTTGAGGATCGGCATGGCCTGGCGCGAGAGGGCGAGCAGGGTCGGGCCGTCCTGACGGCTGAGGGCGGCGGCGAAGGCGCCGGCGGTCTCCTCGGGATCACCGGGGCGGATGACGTCGAGGTTGGGGATGACGCGCAGACCGGAGACGGTCTCGACCGGCTGGTGCGTCGGGCCGTCCTCGCCCACGCCCACGGAGTCGTGGGTGTAGATGTAGGTGACGGGCAGCTTGCACAGCGAGGCGAGGCGCATCGCGGGGCGCGAGTAGTCGGCGAAGACGAGGAAGGTGGCGACGGAAGGCTTGAAGATGCCGTCGTAGGCGATGCCGTTGGCGATGGCGGCCATGGCGTGCTCGCGGATGCCGAAACGGATGTTGCGGCCGGCGAGGTTGGACGGATCGAAGTCCTTGTCGCTCGCGATGTAGTTGAGCGTGGAGCCGTAGAGGTCGGCCGAACCGCCGATGAGGAGGGGCAGCTTGGCGGCGAGGGGCTGGAGCACCTGCTGGCCGGCGGCGCGGGAGGCGAGCTTCACGTCCTGCGCGAAGTTCGGCACGGCGGCGAGGAGGTCCTCGGCCGAGACGACGGTCTCGCGGCTGGCGAGAAGGGCGGCCTTCTCGGGGTTGGCGACCGCCCACTCGGCGAAGACCTTCTTCCACTTCTTGAGGTTGCGCTCGGCCTTTTTCTTGAGACCGGCGAAGAGGGCGCGGACCTCGTCGCTGACGAAGAAGTGCTGGTCGGCGGGCAGGCCGAGGTTTACGCGGGCGGCGTCAACGAACTTGGCGCCGGCCTCGCCGTGGCCCTTGTTGGTGCCGGCGACCTCGGGGATGCCCTTGGCGATGGTGGTCTTGGCGATGATGAGCTGGGGCGCGCCGGTGGCCTTCTTGGCCTTGTTGACGGCCTTGGCGACGGCGGCGATGTCGTGGCCGTCGATGGTCTGGACGGCCCAGCCGAGGGCCTTGAAGCGCTTGGCGAAGTCGTCGCTCTGCGACTTGTCGGCCATGGCGTCGAGGGTGACGTCGTTGGAGTCGAAAATGAGGATGAGGTTGTCCAGCTTCTGGTGGCCGGCGAAGGCCACGGCCTCCAGCGCGACGCCTTCCTGCATGCAGCCGTCGCCGGCGAGGGCGATCACGTGGCTGTCGAGGATGGTGTGGGCCTCGGTGTTGAAGCGGGCGGCGGCCATCTTGCCGGAGACGGCGAAGCCGACGGCGTTGGCGATGCCCTGGCCGAGGGGGCCGGTGGTGCACTCGACGCCGGGGGTCTCGTGGAACTCGGGGTGGCCGGGGGTCTTGGAGTGGAGCTGACGGAAGTTCTTCACCTCCTCCAGGGGCAGGTCGTAGCCGCTCAGATGGAGCCAGCTGTAGATGAACATCGAGCCGTGGCCGGCGGAGAGCACGAAGCGGTCGCGGTTGAGCCAGCGGGGCTCGCTGGGGCAGTGCGAGAGCACGCCGCCGTAGAGCGCGGCGCCGATCTCGGAGGCGCCGAGGGGGAGGCCGAGGTGGCCGGAGTTGCTCTTATGGACGGCGTCCATGGCGAGGCCACGGGCCTGGTTGGCGGCTTGGGACAGGAGGTTGAGGTCTAGGGCCATGATGGGAAAAGACTGGATGAGGTTGGGAAGGGGGCCGTGTTTTCCGGCGCGAAAGGGTAAGCACTACAGAGGGCGGGGCGGGCGGGGAAAGCCCAAAGGCCATGAAAAAAGTCGCACGGCGCGACGCGGCGTCCTCATGGGCCGCCTAAGCCGTAGAAATTCAGTCGAGAGGGTCGTATCGAGGCAATCTGACGGCACCTTTCG
>CBINNW010000239.1:0-3028 GCA_966252115.1 uncultured Akkermansia sp. | reverse complement strand
CAACCCGAGATCGGCCGCGCCATGAACGGCGCCGACACCGTCGTCGAGTGCCTCGCGCGCGAGGGCGTGGACGTCATCTTCGCCTACCCGGGCGGCGCCTCCCAGGAACTCCACCAGGCCTTTGCCCGCAGCGACAAGGTTCGCGTCATCCTCCCCCGCCACGAACAGGGCGGCGTCTTCGCCGCCGAGGCCTACTCGCGCGTCACGGGCAAGGTCGGCGTTTGCATGGCCACCTCCGGCCCCGGCGCCACCAACCTCGTCTCGGGCATCGCCGACGCCTTCATGGACTCGATCCCGCTGGTCTGCATCACCGGCCAGGTCTTTTCCAAGTTCATCGGCAAGTCCGCGTTCCAGGAGACCGACTTCTTCGGCATGACCCTGCCGATCGTCAAACACAGCTACCTCGTCCTCAACGCCGCCGACCTGCCGCGCATCTTCAAGGAGGCCTTCATCCTCGCCCGCTCCGGCCGTCCCGGCCCCGTCATCATCGACATCCCGAAGGACGTCCAGCAGGCCAAGCTCACGCCGGTTTTCCCGGCCACCGTCGAGTTCGCCAACAAGAGCCTCACCGAGTTCCCGCACGCCTCGGACGAGCAGCTCAAAAACATCCTCGATCTCATCGCCAAGGCCCAGCGCCCCATCCTCTACACGGGCGGCGGCATCATCTCCGCCGAGGCCGCCGCCGAGCTCCGCGCCTTCGCGGAGAAGGTCAACGTCCCCGTCGCCACCACCCTCATGGGCGTCGGCGCCTTCCCCGAGGACCACCCGCTCTCCCTCCGCTGGTTCGGCATGCACGGTTCCGCCTTCGGCAACTGGGCCGTCGATCAGTGCGACCTGCTGCTCTGCTTCGGCGCCCGGTTCGACGACCGCATCACCGGCGCGGTGGACAAATTCGCCCCCGGCGCGACCATCGTCCACGTCGATATCGACGCCTCCGAGCACAACAAAAACAAACGCGTCCAGTTCCCCGTCGCCAGCGACATCAAATACGCGCTCGGCCGCCTCAACGAACTCATCGCCGCCGCCAAGTTCACCCCGCCCGACACCAAGCCCTGGCACACCCAGTGCGCCGCCTGGAAACGCGACTATCCCTTCAGCTACGAGGAGAGCCGCCACATCGTTCCCCAGGAGGCGGTCGAGATGCTGCACGAGCTCACCAAGGGCGACGCCATCATCACCACCGGCGTCGGCCAGCACCAGATGTGGGCCGCCCAGTTCTATCCCTTCAAGGAGCCGCGCCGCTACATCAGCTCGCTCGGTCTCGGCGCCATGGGCTTCGGTTACCCCGCCGCGATGGGCGCCAAGGTCGCCTGCCCCGACAAGCAGGTCATCGACATCGACGGCGACGGCTCCTTCCTGATGAACGTCCAGGAACTCGCCACCTGCCACATCGAGAAAATCGCCGCCAAGGCCCTCATCCTCAACAACCAGCACCTCGGCATGGTCGTCCAGTGGGAAGACCGCTTCTACAACAGCATCCGCGGCAACACCATCCTCGGCGACAAGAACAACGTCGGCTCGCCCGACAACCCCGGCGGCATCTACCCCGACTACGTGAAGATCGCCGAAGGCTTCGGCGTGAAGGCCCGCCGTGTCTTCCGTCGCGACGAGCTGCGCGAAGCCCTCCAGGAGATGCTCGACCACGACGGCCCCTACGTCCTCGACGTCATCGTCCCCTACACCGAGCACGTCCTGCCCATGATCCCCGCCGGCAAGACGGTGAAGGAAATGATCCTCAAATAAACCGCTCCGCGTATCCGCCCCCGAGCCGCATCGGCCGCGGCGACGAACGCCAAAAAGCCCCGCGCCACGAAGCGCGGGGCTTTTCATTTTGGGCCGTCGAAAAAAGCGGATCGCGTTTAGAACCAGCCCTTCTTGCCCGTGACGTAAGTCGCCACGAATTCCTCGTCCGGCTTGGTCAGGTAGAGGATGCCCTCGATCAGGCCGATGATGCCCATCACCCCGGCGCCGATGCCCAAGGTGAGCACGGAGACCAGCAGCATGATGATGCCTTCCTTGGTGTAACCGAGGACGAACTTATGAACACCGAGGCAGCCAAGAAGGATGCCCAGGATGCCTGCGGTGATTTTTTTGTCTGCGCCGGGAGTGCTCATGATATGCGAGTGATAGGGTGGGTTGGTGGAAGCGTTGGAAACGCCGGCACGCTGGGCGCTTCGCAATTCGTTGTCGAGATCGCTTCACGCCGTCGCCGCCCCCCTCCACCAACCCCGCGTTTCCTGCCCAAAGCCGCGCGGCGCCCGATTTGTGCTTCCCTCGCCTCCGGTCGCTCGCTTCGCTCGCGCGCTTCACGCCGCTTCGTCGGCGCCCTCCGAAGACTTCCTCACCACATGAGCAACACCACCATCACCAGCATCACCGCCCGCGAGATCATCGACTCCCGCGGCAACCCCACCGTCGAGGTGGACGTGCGTCTCGCCGACGGCACTCTCGGCCGCGCCGCCGTTCCCTCCGGCGCCTCCACCGGTGAACACGAGGCCGTCGAGCTCCGCGACTCCGCCGCCCCCAAGACCGCTCTCCCGAAGGGCATCGATGGCAAGAAGCGCTACCTCGGCAAGGGCACCCTCGCCGCCGTGGGCAACGTGAAGTCGGTCATCGCCCCCGTCCTCGTCGGCCTCGACGCCTGCGACCAGGTCGGCATCGACAAGCTCATGATCAAGCTCGACGGCACCTCCACCAAGTCGAAGCTCGGCGCCAACGCCATCCTCGGCGTCTCCCTCGCCACCGCCCACGCCGCCGCCAACTCCCTCGGCCAGCCCCTCTACAAATACGTCGGCGGCCCCAACGCCAAGGTGCTCCCCGTGCCCATGATGAACATCATGAACGGCGGCGCCCACTCCGACGCCCCCATCGACTTCCAGGAGTTCATGATCCGCCCCGTGAACTTCGACACCTTCTCCCAGGCCCTCCAGGCCGGCGCCGAGGTGTTCCACAACCTCAAGAAGGTCCTCAAGGCCAAGGGCCTCGCCACCGCCGTCGGCGACGAGGGCGGCTTCGCCCCCAACCTCCC
>CBINNW010000238.1:0-3104 GCA_966252115.1 uncultured Akkermansia sp. | reverse complement strand
GGCCGCCGGACCGAGCCCGGCGAGGCCTAATACCAGTTTGCATCCAAACGTATAAGAACTGCGGCTCCGATGTAGGCCCGAACGCTGGTCGGGCAGCCTGACCAGCGGTCAGGCCTACAGCTTGCAATCACCGGTTTTATTACGACGGAACGCGAATTGGTATAACCCGCGCGCCCCCGCGCCCCTCCACCCCCGCGCCCTCCCCGCCTCCCGCAATCGCCCCGCCCGGCCAGCCCGCAATCTCGGTGCAACCGCCAAAGTTTTGGTGGACTTTTTGTTTTGCAAAGAAAACACAGGAGCATGTCACCATTTTTGTATCTCGAGGAAGAGCTGGGCATTGAGGAAGAGGACTTCGCCGTTCACGAGGCCGTGATCGACCAACGCCCCAAGCCGGGGGTGAGGCGCATCCTGGAGGCGGCGGGAGTAAACCCGCCCGACCGCGAGGCGTTTTGGCTGGGCACTCACATGGAAGGATTCGTGCGCCACGCGCGTCGCCATTTCGAGCTCCTCGACCTGCCCGCCGCGCAGGAGGCCTACCTCGCCCTCAAAACCCGCGGCACCGGCGCGCTCTCCCCTCCGATCGCCGCGCAGCTTCGGCAGGCGCTGACGTTTTTCGCCCGCGGCATCGAGCGCTGGCAGTGGATCCAGGCCGGCACCGTGCTTTCGCCCGGCCTCCCGCCTCCCGGCCCCAAAGGCTACGTGCTGCGCTACCGGATTCGGGCCAGCGGAAGCGCGGACCCGACGCTTCGCCCCCCGGGCGGCTCCGCCTCCCCGAAAGGCCCGCCGGCCGGCATGGACGAGTGGTTGGCAAGCTTGCAAAAGATCATCCGGCTCAACCACTACTCCATCCGCACCGAGCAGGCCTACCTCGACGCGGTGCAACGTTTCCTCCTCTTCACCGGCCCGGTCTCCCGGGAGGAGCTCTCCGAGCACCACGTGCGGCGCTACCTCGAGCACCTGGCGGTGGAGCGCCGCGTCACCGCCAGCACGCAGAACCAGGCCTTCTCCGCCCTGCTCTACTTCTTCAAACGCGTGCTCGGACGCGAACTCGGCGACCTCGCCTCCACCGCCCGCGCCAAACGCGGCCGTCGCCTGCCCGAGGTGCTGAGCCGCGACGAGGTGCGGCGCCTCCTCGCCCAGACCGAGGGCACCACCTCCCTCATGCTCCGCCTCATCTACGGTTCCGGGCTCCGGCTCATGGAGTGCCTGCGCCTCCGCGTGAAGGACCTCGATTTCGAACGCGGCGTGATCCTCGTCCGCTGCGGCAAGGGCGACAAGGACCGCGTCGTCATGCTGCCCGCCGCCCTCCGCCCCGCCCTCGAATCACAGCGGGATCGGCTCAACGTCCTCTGGGCCCGGGACCGCGAAAACGGCCTCGACGGCGTCTGGCTGCCCGGCGCCCTGGAGACGAAATCCCCCGGCGCCGGCAAGGAGTTCGCCTGGCAATGGTTTTTCCCCGGCAAGACCCCCGCCGTCGATCCCCGCAGCGGGCGCAAACGGCGCCACCACGTCCACGACAACACCCTCCACAAATCCATCAAGGTCGCCGCCCAGCGCGCCGGCATCACCAAGTCCATCAGCTGCCACACCTTGCGCCATTCCTTCGCCACCCACCTGCTCGAAAGCGGCACCGACATCCGCACCGTCCAGGATCTCCTCGGGCACGCCAGCCTCGAAACCACCCAGCTCTACACCCATGTCATGCAAAAACCCGGCATGGGCGTCCTCTCGCCCCTCGATCAGGTGTGAACAACGACGCGCGCCCGCCCCGCTCTTGCGCCGCCCGCCCCCCTCCCCTCAGGTCGGGGCCTTGAAAACACCATGAGCGAGGCCGCGTCCGCCCCCCCCTCCGCCCACCCCGTCGCCGCCGCCCTGTCCGCCGAGTTCGGCGCGCACCGGGTGCTCACCGCGCGCGAGGACCTCCTGCCCTACGGCTTCGACGGCACCGCCGGCCTGAAAAACGCCCCCGCCTGCGTCGCCTTCCCGCGCCACGCGGCCGACGTCGCCTTCGCCCTCCGCGCCGCCCGCCGACACCGCATGCCGGTCGTCACCCGCGGCAGCGGCACCGGCCTCTCCGGCGGCAGCGTGCCCGCCCCCGCCTCGCTCGTCCTCTGCCTGGCCAAGATGGACCGTATCCTGGAGCTGGATACGGCCAACCTGACCCTCCGCGCCGAGGCCGGCGTCATCACCCAGCAAATCCACGAGACGGCCGAGGCGGCCGGACTCTTTTTCCCGCCCGACCCGGGCTCGATGAAGATCAGCACCATCGGCGGCAACGTCGCCGAAAACTCCGGCGGCCTGCGCGGCCTCAAATACGGCGTCACCCGCGACTACGTCATGGGCATGGAGGTCGTGCTCGCCGACGGCTCCGTCTGCTGGCTCGGCTCCAAGTGCGTGAAGGACGTCGCCGGCTACAACCTCCGCGACCTCTTCATCGGCAGCGAGGGCACCCTCGGCGTCGTCACCCAGGTCCTGCTCAAGCTCCTCCCCCGCCCCCCCGCCCGCCGGACCCTGCTCGCCACCTTCGCCGCCATGGACGCCGCCGCCGCCGCCGTGTCCGCCATCATCGCCGCCAAGATCATCCCCTGCACCCTCGAGTTTCTCGACCAGACCACCCTGCGCTGCGTCGAGGATTTCGCCCGCATCGGCCTGCCTCGCGACGCCGACGCCGTGCTCCTCGTCGAGACCGACGGACACCCCACCGCCGTCGCCGACGAGGCCCTCCGCATCGAGGAGATCTGCCGCCTCGGCGGCGCCACCACGCTCCGCCGCGCCGCCGACGCGGCCGAGGCCGTCCGCCTCGCCACCGCCCGCCGCAGCGCCTTCAGCGCCCTCGCCCGCCTCCGCCCCACCACCATCCTCGAGGACGTCACCGTGCCCCGCTCCGAACTCGCCGACATGGTCCGGGCCATCCGCCAAATCGCGCAAAAACACCGCCTCACCATCGCCACCTTCGGCCACTTCGGCGACGGCAACCTCCACCCCACCATCCTCACCGACGAACGCGACACCGCCGAGATGCACCGGGTGGAGGCCGCCCTCGCCGAGATCGTGGACGAGACGCTCCGCCGCGGCGGCACCATCACCGGCGAACACGGCGTCGG
>CBINNW010000237.1:0-3180 GCA_966252115.1 uncultured Akkermansia sp. | reverse complement strand
CGGCGACTGACGCGTGGGGCTCTGGTGTAGGGTTGGCCGTCCCCGGCCAAATGCGCCTTTCGATTGCCTGAATTTGGCCGGGGACGGCCAGCCAACCCTACACCGGCCAACGTCACACGAGGCCGTGATTGGCCGAGGACGGCCAACCCTACACGGCGAAGGCGCGCGACCGGGACTTGCTCACCGGGCCAGGGCGGCGCGACGGCGTTCGAGGGCGAAGTTTTCCAGCTCGGTCACGGCGCGGGCCGGGCCGTCGTCGCCGCGCAGATCGGCCCCGACCTCGGCGGCGCGGCGGGCGCGGGCCGGATCGGCCAACAGGCGGTCGAGCGCGTGGTGTAGTTGTTCCGGCCATACGTTTTTCTTGAGCCGGAAACCGCAGCCGAAGCGCTCCACCTCGGAGCCGAAGAAACTCTGGTCGCCGATGTGCGGCACCACGAGCTGCGGCACCCCGGCGTGCAGGGCGCTGGCGGTCGTGCCGGCGCCGCCGTGGTGGATGACGGCCGAGGCGTGGCGGAAAAGCTGGTCGTGCGAAACCTTGCCGACGATGCGCACGTGGGCGGCGTCGCCGAACTGCGGGAACTGGGCCCAGCCGCGCTGGACGATGATTTTGCGGTCGCGCGGCCAGGCGCGGATGAAGCGCTCCATCCACGCGCCCGAGTTTTCATAAACCATGCTGCCGAAGGTGAGCACGGGCACCTTGCCGCCGGGCGCGTCGGCGGCGAAGCCGCGCAGCTCGGCGTCGAGTTCGGCGTTTTCCGGCGACTGCCAGCGCAGGTAGCCGACGTAGCGGAAGCGGGCGTCGATCTCGGCGCCGGGCACGCGAAAGTAGCGTTCGGGCACGGTCACGAGCACGCGTTCGGCGGGCTTGGCGAAAAAGTTGCGCACCTTGGGCAGCTCGGCGGCGCGGAGGGCGTCGGCGACGGAGCTGTTGATGGTGCGGTCCACGATGGCGTTGCCCGTTTTCCAGAGCCAGCGGTTCCAGGCGCGGCGGGCGGTGCGGCCGAGCCAGCGGGGGGCGGGGATGTTTTCCGGCGGGTAGTCGGGCGAGGGGATGACGTGCGGGGCGAAGGCGAGGGTGGCGAAGGGCACGCCGTGGCGGTCGGCGATGCCCTTGTTCATCGGGAAGAGGTAGCTGGAGACGAGCAGGTCTGTCTCGGGCATGATCGCGTCCATGCGGGCGATCATCTCGGGGATGTAGGCCTTGGCGCCGACGTAGATCTCGCGCAGTTGGTGGATGGGGTTTCGGAGCTTGTTCAGGCGGCCCATCCAGTAGGCGAGGTCGGCCTGTTCCCAGTTTGGGCAGAGCGGGTAAAACTCCACGCCGGCGGCCTCGATCTCCTCCTGGTAGTGGGGGATGGTGGCGAAACGCACGGCATGCCCGGCGCGGCGCAGGGCGACGGCGAGGGCGATGACCGGATAGATGTCGCCGGTGGAACCGTGGGAGGTGAGGACGATGCGCATGGGTGGAAACAGCGGGCGGTGTTTCGCCAGCCTGTGGCGCGGGCGTGCGTTACGGCGAGCCCGGGGGCGTCACGTTTGGGTGTCGAACGAGTGACGGTGCGGCGGCGGCGGAGCCTTTGGAGCGGGGGGATGTGGAAAGCTGGAAAGCGGGAGTGGGAAAAACCGTCGGGGACGCGCCGCGGCGAACCACCGAGGCTCTGTTTCCAATTTTCCAGCTTTCCACATTCGGCGCCTCCCGCGTTCGAGCTGGTTGGGTTCTATGCGATCTCTGCGTTCCTTTGCGTGCCCAATCGATGGGAACCTGGTGCGGAGGCGGGGGCGGGGGATGGATGGGGAAAGCTGGAAAGCAGGAAGGGGAAAAACCGCCAGGGACGCGACGCGGCGGATCGCCGAGGCTCTGTTTCCAATTTTCCAGCTTTCCACATTCGGCGCCTCGCATCGCCGCGTTCCTTTACGGCCGATCTTCCGGTCCTAATCGCGCCAGATGCCGACGAGGCGGGCCCAGGCGCGGCCCACGTATTCGCGCCACGCGCGGGTGGTGTTCATGAGCGAGTCGGCGTCCCAGGTGAAGTAGGCGAGGCGGGGGATCGTGGCGTCGCGGCCGCCGAGATAATCGGCCGGGCAGGGGTGGGCATCGAGGCCGGTGGCGGCGGCGAGCTTCATCGCGCGCGGCAGGTGCCAGGCGGAGGTGACGAGCGCGATGCGTTCCTCCCCGACCAGGAGCTTGAGCGCGTCGATCTCCTCGGCGGTGTCGCGGCCAGTATCGATTTCCACAATACGCTCGCGGGGAAAGCCGAGCTCGACCGCCGCGTCGGCCAGCACCCGCGCATGGGTTTGCACCTCCGGTTGGTCGCGCGGCCCCGAGACCACCAGCCAGGCCTCCGGCAGGGCCAGGGCGAGGCGCATGCCCTCCATGAGACGGGCGCGGGCGGAGATGCTGAGCCGCTGCCCGGCGGAGAGGGTGAGATCGTCGCCATGACCGCCTCCGAGGATGGCGACGAAACCGACTTCCCGCAGACCTTCGGGCAGGGCGGAGGGAGCGGGCGTCGTGGTCTGATTCGGCGCGGCGGCGGACGGCTCGCCCTCGTCCGCGTGTCCGGCTTCGGCCTCGGACGCGGGGAGCTCCGGCCCGGGCGTGTCGGGCGCCTCGATCCGCACGCTCGGCGCCAGCCGGGGAAACGCGTCGGCGGGATCCTCGGGCGGCGGTAGCGCGGCGTCGTCCATCCGCGCGGGCGCGGCCAGGGGCGGCACGGGCGCATACGTTTTTTCCAGCGAGGCGGTGAGGGCGAGGGAGACGGCGCGATTCGAGGCGACCGCGAGCACGAGCACGCCGAAGACGAGCGACAGCCATCCGCGGGCGCGGCGGCGAAAAAGGAGCAGCAGCAGACCCAGCGCGACGAAGCCGAGCCCGAAGGGGAGCGGCATGATGAGGTGGCCGAGGATTTTTTTGATGACGAACATGGCGCGCGGAGTCGCGCAGTGTGAGCGGCCGGGCGCGGCGGCGGGAAACGAAAAGCGGAGGGAAATGCGTGTCCTTCGGTGACACGCGGCGGCCGGGTGCGCCGAAAACGAAGGACCCGCCCGGCGGGCGCCGGGCGGGTCTTATGAGGGCGGAGAAGCGTGGGTGGGCGAGGCGCCCCGTCGATCAGGCGCGGGCCTGGCGGCGGCGGCGGCGCGAGCCGGCGATGCCGACGGCGGCGAGGCCGAGCAAGGCGGCGG
>CBINNW010000236.1:0-3245 GCA_966252115.1 uncultured Akkermansia sp. | reverse complement strand
CAGCCCGGCGGCGTACATGAGTGCGTCGAAGCCGCTCACGCCTCGGCCCTCTTGGCGGCCTCGTGCGTGGACTTCCACGTCGTCCGCCGCTGCCGGCGGTGGAGCTCGCGGGCCCGGCGCTTGCGTGCCCGCTGCTTCAGGCCCCGCTTGCCCTTGGGTGAGGGCTGGGGCACGAGGAGCTTCTGCTCGCGGCGGAAGCTGGCCATGACGCACGCAAACTGGAGGAGCCCGTCGAGGAGCTCCCGCGGCGTGGCGCCGTCGAGCCGACTCATGACGCCGCCTTCGCGCGCTTGGCTTCGAGCACGTCCGTCCGCCGCGCACGCTTGAGGCAGCGGTCGAGCGTCTCCTCGTCGATTCCGGTCTGGCGCGCCATGAAGCGGAGCGCCGCGCGGTGGCCGCGCTTGTTACCCACGCGGGCCGCGGCGTACATCTTCTGGAGGTCGGTCATTCGCCGAGCTCCTTCCTCCGACGCACCTGCGCGGCCACTCGAACGGACGGCCCGGTGGGGGTGGAGACCGTGACGTAGACGTCGCTCCATCGAGCGGTGCCAGTCACGACCGCCACCCCACCGTCGACCGGGAAGGAGTAGCCGAGGAGGTCTGCGTTGGGGTCGGGGGTCATTGCGACTTAGCCCCCGGGCCACCGTTATTTAGCGGGCGGCCACCGCCACGAGTACGGCCGCGATGCGGTCGACCACGCCCTCGACCTCGTGGGTGAAGTGCGCCTCGGCGAGCTCACGTGCCGCCTTGGGGAGCAGCCCGTGGGTCAGGTCGGCCGCGTGCTCCAGGTCCCGCGTGACGAGATGTAGGAGCTCATGGACGACCACGCCCTCGGCGTAGGTCGGCGTCCACTTGGCGAAGTCGGAGCTCAGTCTCATCCGCGCCAGGTCATAGGACTCGGTGGGGTGAATCGAGGCCTCGTCGCCGTCATCGGCCGGGGTGCCCCAGTCGAGGGTCACAGCCCAATGGGTCAGGCGCAGGAGCGGGAGCCAGCGCGCCACGTAGGTCTCGATGTCCTGGCGCGTCGTCAC
Organism: uncultured Akkermansia sp.; assembly: GCA_966252115.1. Classification (GTDB taxonomy): domain Bacteria; phylum Verrucomicrobiota; class Verrucomicrobiia; order Opitutales; family Opitutaceae; genus IMCC26134_A. The sequence goes on along the minus strand of CBINNW010000236.1, from coordinate 2,215 downwards.
GCCGCCACCGCCTCGTTGAGATGCTCGTAGGCGCCCGCGGCAACCTGCCCGGCGCTCCCGCCCTTCCCGGCCCACGAGTCGACGATGGCCGCCTCGAACGTCAGGGGCACGTCGAGCTCGAAGCCGTGGGCCGTCTCGCAGACGTGTCGGAGCTCCTCGAACGTCTGGGACGTGAAGCCCGGCCCGCGGCCCCATAGAATCTCATCGTGCACCTGGAGCAGGATTCGCGCCCGCTCGGGGTCGACGGCACGACGGGCCGCGAGCATGGCGCGCCGCACGACGTCGGCCGCGCTGCCCTGGACCTTCGAGTTGACGGCCTGGCGCTCGGCCTTGGCCATCTTCTTCCACTCGGCGCTCCCGATGTCGGCCAGGTGCCGACGGCGTCCGGCCAGCGTGGTGACGTAGCCCAATGACCGGGCCTCCTCGATGACCTCGTCGCGCCACTCGAAGAGACGAGGGACGGCGAACTTCAGATCACGGAGGAGGGCGTCGGCCTTGCGGCCCGTGTAGCCGCGCAGCCCGGCGACGGCCATGGTCTGGGCCAGCGTCTCGCCCTGGGCCCCGTACTGGGAGGCGAGCCAGACGACTTTCATGAGGCCTCGGCCCTCGTTCTCCTTGGTCTCCGGCCCGCCCCAGGCCTGGGCGGCCAGCACGCCGTAGAGGTCCTTGCCGGCGCGGAAGATGTCGAGCATGACGGGGTCACCGCTGAAGTGGGCGGCCAGTCGCGCCTCCAGCCCGGCGTAGTCGCCGACGACCAGGTCTCCGACGAAGAGCCCGCGGACGTCGCCCGTGGAGCTCACCTGCTGGAGGTTGGGCTCGCGCCCGCTCAGGCGGCCGGTGATGGTGCCGGATTGGTCGAAGCGCCCATGCAACCGTCCGGCGTGGACGCGCTCGCCCCAGTCGCGGAGGTAGCCCTCCAGCTTGGTGAGGCGCTTGAAGTCGACGAAGTCGGAGACCCAGGGATGACCACCGTGGAGGACGTTGAGCACCTTGGCGCTCGTCGTCGGCTGGGCGTCGAGGTTCTCCTTGAGCTTCCACTTAGGGATGGGAGGCGGCTTCAACGCCAGGCCGTCGAGCACGAGCTCGCCATAGCCATAGTCGCGGCCGACCTTCGTGACCTTGGCGCCCCCGGGCGCGATCTTCTGGACTGCCTCCAGCTTCTCGTCCTTGCTCATGCCGTTGAGTCGGGGGATGGAGAACTTGACGGGGTGCGTCCAGACCTCCTCATAGAGGTACTGCCGGACTTGGTCGGGGCTCCCGGGGTTGAAGCCCGGGGCGCCCGTGCGCTCGATGAGACGCTCGCGGATGACGGCGCTCTGGGCCTCCGTGTCGGCCAGCATTGAGTTGCCGGCGTCGGAGTCGTAGGGGAGTCCGGCGGCCTCCATCTCGACGAGCAGCCGGGAGAACGGCGCCTCCTCGGCCACGAAGTGCTCCCAGAGTCCTTGCTCCTGGAGCAGCGTCCGCAGGCACTCGTAGAGCTCGCCCTCGGTCTTGACGTCGCTCTGGCAGTAGGCGGCGACCTCGTCCCACGGCGCGAGCTCGATGGGGCAGACGTCTCCGTCCGCGCACTCGAAGTAGACGCGCTTGCTCCTCATGCGGATGAGCTTGGGCGGCCGGTAGCCGAGGTACTTCACGGCCAGGCTCTCCAGGTCGAGGTCCTGCGTGCCGTCGAGCAGCCAGGCCATGACCTTCGTGTCGTGGTAGTGCACACCCTCGGCCAGCGTCGCGCCGTCGAGCATGAGCCAGCGAAGGTCATAGTTCGTGTGCGCCACGATGGTCGTACCGGGGCGGGCCATCAGCATCCGGGCGAAGGCGCGGCCCTTGGTGCCGTCATGCACGTTGCCGCCGATGCCGACGCATACGAGCTCGTGCTCCCACGGCAGGGAGCCCGTGGTCTCGATGTCGACGACGGTGTAGTCGCTCATGCGTGCTTCTCGCAGTAGGCAAGCGTCGCGGTGCGGCCGGTGCCGTCGACTTCCGTGAGTCGTCGCTCCGCAGGCGGACGGCCGCACCCGAAAATCACGCACGTAGAGCACGCATCACCGTCGCACTCGTGACCGTCGACAACGTAGCGCCTGCACTTTTCGCAAGTGGTCATGCCGCCCTCCGTGCTTCGTAGGCCGCCAGGTAGTCGGCGATGCGTCGCGCCTCCAGCGCGGACATGCGCGAGTTGACGCGGCGGTGATTGCAATAGGCGCAGAGCACGCCGCGGACG
>CBINNW010000235.1:0-3302 GCA_966252115.1 uncultured Akkermansia sp. | reverse complement strand
AGCAAATACACCATCAACATCAACACCGAGATGAACTACTGGCCGGCCGAGCCGACCAATCTCGCCGAGTGCGCCGAGCCGCTCTTCACGCTGGTGAAGGACCTCTCGGAAACCGGCGCCCGCCTCGCCCGCGAACACTATGGCGCGCGCGGCTGGGTCACCCACCACAACACCGACCTCTGGCGCGCCACCGGCCCGATCGACTCCGCCTTCTACGGCATGTGGCCCTGCGGCGGCGCCTGGCTCACGCTCCACCTCTGGGAGCACTACCTCTACTCCGGCGACCGCGATTTCCTCGCCCGCGCCCACCCGCTGCTCAGAGGCTCGGCCGAGTTTTTCCTCGATACCCTGGTCGAGGACCCCACCACCGGCCACCTCGTCACCAGCCCGTCCATGTCGCCGGAAAACGCCCACCACCGCGGCGTCTCCCTCGCCCCCGGCCCCGCGATGGACAACCAGATCCTGCGCGACCTCTTCGCCGCCTCTATCCGTTCCGCGAACATCCTCGGCACCGACGCCGACTTCGCCGCCCGCGTCACCGCCGCCCGCGCCCGCCTCGCGCCCGACCGCGTCGGCGCCGCCGGCCAGCTCCGGGAATGGCGCGAGGATTGGGACGCCTCCGCACCCGACCAGGCCCACCGCCACGTCTCGCACCTCCACGGTTTTTATCCGAGCAACCAGATCTCGCTCCGCCGCACGCCCGAGCTCGCCGCCGCGGTGAAAAACACCCTCGAGACCCGCGGCGACATTTCCACCGGCTGGGCCATCGCCTGGCGGCTCAACCTCTGGGCGCGCCTCCAGGACGGCGACCGCACCCACCGCATCCTGCGCGCCCTGCTCGGCCCCGAGCGCACCTATCCGAATCTCTTCGACGCGCACCCGCCCTTCCAGATCGACGGTAATTTCGGCGGCACCGCCGCCATCGCCGAGATGCTCCTGCAAAGCCACGAGCCCCTCGGCGGCGACGACGCGCTCGCCTTCGAGCTCCACCTCCTCCCCGCCCTGCCCACCGCCTGGCCGACCGGCTCGGTGAGCGGCCTGCGCGCCCGCGGCGGTTTCGAGGTGGACCTCGCCTGGCGCGACGGCGCGCTCGTCTCCGCCACCATCCGCTCCCCCAAGGGCGGCAGCACGCGCCTGCGACGCGGTGAACTCACCCGCGACCTCACCCTCCCCGCCGGCGGCAGCTTCACCTGGGACGGCCGGAACTGAACCGGATTCAACGAATCAACGGGGAGGGGGCTTTACACTTGGTGCAGGGGCGTGGACCTGAACCAACGACCTTCAGAGCCCCGCCCCTCACGGCCCAAACGCGTCCACGTCCTTCCAGCGTTCGCGGTCGTTGAGCTCGTTCACCGCGGCCTCGCCGGCGTCCATCTCGGGGCCGTGGTGGTAGCCGAAATTGTGGCCGAGCTCGTGGACCAGAAACCACGGCATATCATAGGGAGTCTCCGCCTCCCGCAGCCCCTTGAAGGGGATGCTCAGCCACGGCGTGTCGCCGCCCACCTGGGCCTTCGCGTTGTGGGTGTTGCGCCGCCAGCCGACGTTGACCATCAGCGGCCCGCGCCAGCCGCTGTGCGTGCGCCACGAGGCGTGGCTGCGTTCGAGCAGGGCGAGGTAGTGCTCGCCCTTTTGCCGCCAGACCGGCGGGGCCTTGAGCGTGAAATGCTCCGACTTCATCTCCACCCAGGCGTCGGGCGCGCCGCGGTGGACCTGCTCGCCGCCCCACGACCACTTCAGCTCCGTGCCGAGCTTCCCCGCCGGCGCGTCGAAGGCCTCCCGCCACTCGTCGTCCAGCGCCTCCTCCGGGATCTTCCGGCCGTCGCGCGCGAGGAGCTTGGCCTCGTATTTTATCCGCGAGCGCCAGAGATCGATCTCGCGCCCGGCCGCGTCCACCAGACAACCCTCGAAAAACGGATAAAATTTCCCGTCGTCCTGCCAGGCCGCGATCGTCCAGGGCCGGCCGCGCAGCGCGCCGCCCACCACCAGCCGGGTGCGGCGCGCCAGCTCCACCCGCGCCGGCACCGCGACGAGCAGCCGGTCCCCGGCCGCCTCGAACTCGTATCCAAAATACCCCGACGCCCGGTTCGTCGCGAAGCGATGGTTCGCCCGGAGCGGAAACTCCGCCGCGCAGTCCGGAAAACGCATCCGCCCGGTGCCGGCGTTCAGTTTGGGCCCGCCCTCGCCCGCCTCCACCTCGCAGACGTTTAGCGCCGCGGAGGCCAGCCGCAGGTCGAGCGACGAGGCCGGGCGCCCGCGCCACCAATACGCCACGGTCCAGCGCTCGCTCGTCCCCACCACCTGGAGTTGCACGCTCGGATCGGCGCTGAGGAAAAGATCGGGCGCCGACTCCGCGCGATCCTTCGCCACCCAGCGCGCCTCGCCGGTGTCGGCGATGGACCGCACCGCCATCTGCCTCGGCTTCAGCTCCGAGCCATCCACCGAAAAGCGCAGGTTCACCGGATGCGCCTCCGGCAGCGTCGCCGTGTAGCTTCCCGCCCCGACCGTCCGGTCGTGAGCGCGGATCGCGATGAGGTCGTTGCGCTCCTCGTCGTAGGCCAGGACCTCGAAACGGTAGGTGCCGGGCGGCAGTTGCAACTCGCAGCGGCCGTCGCCGCCAAACACCACCTCGGACGGCACGCGTTCGTAGCGCCCCGTCGCCGGATCGAGCCGCAGGCAGGTGGGACTGCGCTTCGACACCAAGGACGCCTGCCGACTGACCAAGGTGAACGCCATCGACGGTGGCGGAGCGGGCGCGGCCTGCTCCACCGATTCGTCCGCGCCGGCCGATCCGAGACCGAAAACCACCCCCATCGCGACCACCCGGGCCCGCGTCCACCTCCACGCTCCGACGCGCGGGCCCGAGACCGCCGGCCTGGTTTGCGGGGATTGCATCATGCGTCCACGCAACACCTCCGACTCGCCCGCGCCAATCGCTTTCCCCCTCTCGTCGCCATTCCCCGGCCCGGGCCGGCCGGCGCCGGCCGGCGGGGCTTCGTCCCGTTTTACCCCGGTTTGGTCCCGGCGGGATCGCCACCGGGCTCCCCGCCCCCCAGTCCTCCGGCACATCCGGGCTCAGCCGTAACAATTCAGTCGAAAGCGGAGTAGCGAGATGAGATGGCGAGCGCATTTCGGAGGCAAGTGACCGAGGAATACCCGGAGGGTATTTCGCTGGGAGCGCGCCTCTGAAAGGTGCCGCCAGATCACCTCGATACGACCTGCTCGACTGCATTGTTACGGCGCGGGACAGAATCTCGCTCGGTCTTCGTCCAATCTGCCGATAAGAAACAAGCACCGCCCCCGTC
>CBINNW010000234.1:0-3315 GCA_966252115.1 uncultured Akkermansia sp. | reverse complement strand
CTCGTCTTCCAAGGCGTGCACATGCTCTTCGACGCCAAGTTCGACCGCCCCTGGGCCGGCGCCCCGCGCGAAAACACCCTCGTTTTCATCGGCAAAAACCTCGACCGCGCCGAGCTCACCGAGGGCTTCAAAGCCTGTCTCGCCTGACTCCGGCCGCGGCCCCGCGCGTCGGCGCGCGGTCGCGAGGAGACGGACGACGGGCGCGTCGCGAAATGTGAGATTTTCGTAACAGTCACGACCGGGCCCGACGTTTTGCTGGATACGCCGCGCGGAGCTTCCGCATAACGAGGCATGACGCCCGCCGATTCGCGCCACCACCGTCACAGCCCGGATGGATTCACCCTCATCGAGCTGCTCACGGTCATCGCCATCATCGGCCTGCTCGCGTCACTGCTCGTGCCGGTGGTCGGGCGGGTCCGCGCCAGCGCCCACCGAAGCTCCGGCATCGCCCAGCTCCGCCAGATCGGGCTCGCCTTTCCGCTCCACGCCGCCGAGCACCGCGATCTCCTGCCGGGCCCCATGGTGGCCGGACAGGGCCCCGTCCACAACCCCGACCGGCCCACGCAACTGGCCACCGCCCTCGGCCCCTATCTCGGCGTCGAGGACCGATCCGTCCGCAGGGTCCTGCCGATCTTCGTTCCGCCGGCCTACGAACGCCAGGTGCCGGCCTCCGGGCTGCCGGACGGCAACGCCTTCGTGCTCTTCATTCGGGTGCGGCAAAACAACTCCATGCTCACGCCCTGGGGCGACAACCGCCCACCCGCCCGCCTCCCGCTCCGCCTCGCCCAACTCGAAGGCCGCAGCCCGGCGATGATCGACGCCGACCAGCAGAATCCGCTCGTCGCCGGCCATCCCTTCGCCAACCGGACCACCCCGCAGCCCTACCACGGCGAACGCCGTCTGCTTCTCCACTTCGACGCTTCGGTCAGCAGCGTCACTCCGGGCGAGCTGAAGGCCTTCCTGCCACCGCCTCCCCCCGGGCCGCCCCCCCCGTAGGACCCGACGACGGGCCGCCACGCCCGCCGCCCGCCGCGATCCACGCTATGGCCTTGGACGCCAAGCGGTCGAAGGCCGCCACGCTTTGCTCGAGGTGCTCCTCGCGCGTGTCCTCGATCTTGTTGTGGCTGATGCCGTGCAGGCTCTGCACGAACATCATCACCGTCGGGATGCCCACGCCGCACGGCTCGGCGGCGTCGTGCAGCGGCCCCGAGGGCAGGCGGTGCGACACGCCGACCGTTTCGCGGATCGCCTCGTCGCAGAGCTCGATCAACTCGGGCGCGAAAGGACGCGGCTCGATGTGCCAGATGCGTTCCCACTCCACCGTCACGCCGCCCTCGGCCGCGAAGCGTTCGCTCGCCGCCCTGGCCTCCGCCAACATCGTCGCCAGAGCCGCCGCGTCGAGGTGCCGCTGGTCGAGCGTCAGCCGGCACTCCGCCACCACGCTCGTCACGATACCGGGCTTGGTCGTGCAGGAGCCGATGGTGCAGACGCCGCCGTGCCGCTCCGTGATCGCGTAGATCTCGGGCGCCATCTTCGCCGCGGCGAGAAACGCGTCCCTGCGGCGGTTCATCGGCGTGCTGCCCGAATGCGCCGCCTGCCCGCGAAACACCATCGCGTGCCGCTCCACTCCGAAGGTTCCGAGCACCGCGCCCAGCGGCAGGTCGAGATCGAGCAGGACCGGCCCCTGCTCGATGTGCAGCTCGAGGTAGGCGGCGGCGCGGGCCAGCTCGGCGCCGGCGGCCTTCACGTTTTCAAAGTCGATCCCCACCTCGCGCAGCGCATCCGGTAACTGGATACCGTCGCGGTCGCGCAGCCCGCGCGCCTCGTCCATGTCGAGCGCGCCCGAACAGGCGGAGGAGCCGAACAAGCTCTTGCCGAAACGCGCGCCCTCCTCGTCCGCCCAATCCACCAGGCGCACCGTCACCGGCGGTTTGCCCCCGCCGCCCGCGCCCGGCGCCGTGACGCCATACTGCGTCACGAGACGGCGCAAAATCTCGACGCCGGCCATCACGTTGAGACAGCCGTCGAGCCAGCCGCCGTTGGGCACCGAGTCCATGTGCCCGCCGATCAGCAGCTCGCGCTCCGACTCGCCGCGCAGCGTTGCCCAGAGATTGCCCGCCGCGTCCTCGTGCACCTCGACCGGGAGTTCGGCGAGTTTCGCCTTCAGCCACGCGCGGGCCGCGAGCCAGGTGGACGTAAATGCCACGCGCTGGGCGCCGTGTTCATTTCCCGTCAGCGCGCGCAATCCCTTCAATTCCAAGACTACCCGAGCGGGGTTTAGGGTCGCATTCATGTTTGATTAGTCGGACTATTGGCCGCGTCGAGCAACCCCCGAGCCACCCCGGCACATGCCATGCTAAATCCCGCACGCCGGCCCGACATGCCATGATCGGCGTCCGCAACCCCTGCCAAATCTCACATGCCTACACTCGCCACCACCGTCGATGGTCTGAAACTGCCCAATCCCTTCGTCATCGGCTCCGGCCCTCCCGGCACCAACCTGAGCGTGATCAATCGCGCCTTTCGCGAGGGCTGGGGCGCCGTGATCGCCAAGACCGTCAGCCTCGACGCCTCCAAGGTCGTCAACGTCTCCCCGCGCTACGCCAAGACCCACGCGCTCAGCGGCGAGGTCATCGGCTGGGAAAACATCGAGCTCATCAGCGACCGCCCCTTTCACCTCTGGGAAGACGAGTTCAAACGCTGCAAGGACGCCCAGCCGCCGGGCGCGCTCATCGCCTCCATCATGGAGGAATACAACAAAGACGCCTGGATCGAGCTCGTGCAGCGCTGCGAGGCCTCCGGGGTGGACGCCTTCGAGCTCAACTTCTCCTGCCCGCACGGTCTGCCCGAGCGCAAGATGGGCGCAGCCATGGGCCAGGACCCGGAGATTTTGGAAACCGTCTGCGGCTGGGTGAAGTCCGCGACGAAGTTGCCCGTCTGGGCGAAAATGACGCCCAACATCACCCACATCGAGGAGCCCGGCCGCGCCGCCCTGCGCGGCGGCGCCACCGGCCTCTCCGCCATCAACACCATCCGCAGCGTCACCGGAGTGAACCTGGAAACGCTCCGTCCCGAACCCACCGTCGAGGGCTACACCACGCCCGGCGGCTACTCCTCCAAGGCGGTCAAACCCATCGCGCTGCGCATGGTCATGGAGCTCGCCACCATGATCCGGAAGGAGTTCCCCGACCGCTCCCTCTCCGGCCTCGGCGGCATCGAGACCGGCGAGGACGCCGCCCAGTTCATCCTCCTCGGCTCCGACACCGTGCAGGTCTGCACCGGCGTCATGAAATTCGGATACGAGTGCGTGAAGCC
>CBINNW010000233.1:0-3356 GCA_966252115.1 uncultured Akkermansia sp. | reverse complement strand
CTCTCCGAACATCTCGTTTCATATGTTTAGTTCACGCCCATGCCGGGCACACTAGCCCCGACCGTTGGTCGGGGTGGCCGGGGTGCCGCACGGCCAGCCTGACCAGCGGTCAGGCCTACAGCTTGCGATCACCGGTTTTACTCCGACGGAACGCGCATTGGGATGAATAGTGACAACTCCGTTACCATAATCGGACGGCGGCGCCGCGTCGGCGGGCCTACACCCCGGGGTGAGCCAACGCCACCGCCCCATGCCCGCCACCGCCCCCCGTCGTTCGCCCGCCGCCGCCCGCCGCCTGCCCCGCGGGCTCCTGTCGGTCTCCGCGCTCTCGCTCCTCGCCGCGCGCGGCCACGCCGAGTCGTCGTTCACGTTCAAAAACCAGAGCTGGCAGGAGGAGGACAAACGCATCCGGGTGGACGCCCAATACGCCCTGCTCGACGCCGAGCTGAGCCCCGACGCGCGCCTCAAGGTCATGGGACTCATCGACACCATCTCCGGCGCCACCCCCACCGGCGAAATGGCGCCGCCCGGCGGCGAGCTGCCGACCGCCCGGATGGAGGACCGACGCAAGGCCTGGAACGCCGAGTTCGCCTACCAACTGCCCCGGGTAAACGTCGCCGTCGGTCACGGCGTCAGCCGGGAGGACGACTACGTTTCCCACGGCTATTCGCTCAACACGCTCACCGATTTTAACCAGAAAAACACCCTCCTGCGCGTCGGCTGGGGACACACCGACGACCGCCTCATGGAGCCCTTCTGGGCCGAGGATCGCGAAAAGACCGGCGACGAATTCATCGTCGGCGTCACCCAGCTCCTGTCCCCGAGCTTCGCCCTCACGCTCAACCTCTCCCACGGCCGCTTCCGGGGCTTCCTGAGCGATCCCTACAAGATCGTCTCCACCACTCGCCTCGCCCAGGACCCGGGCTTCTACAACACGCCTGCGGAGAACCGCCCGCGCGAGAAGGATCGCTTCAGCGTTTTTCTCGGCGCCAACCGGCACTTCGAGCGCCTCGACGGCGCGCTCGACGCCTCGTATCGATTTTACCACGACAGCTTCGGCATCGACGCCCACACCGTGGAGCTGAAGTGGGTGCAGCGCGCCGGGCCCCGCCTGATCGTCGAGCCCTCGCTCCGTTACCACCGGCAGGGCGCGGCCGATTTTTACCACTACGATCTCGACGCCGCCGGCATCGACACCTCCTTCGATCCCACCTTCGAGACCGGCACCGGCGAGGCGCCCTACTACTCGTCCGACCACCGCCTCTCCGAGATGGAGACGATCAATCTCGGCCTGAAGGCGACCTGGATCCTGAACGAGCACTGCTCGGCGGATTTCTCCGTCGAGCGCTACCTCATGCAGGGGCTCGACGGCGTCACCCCGTCCGCCGCCTACGCCGACGCCAACGTCATCACCTTCGGCCTGACCCTGAGCCTCTGAGCCGCCCGACCATGTGCGCCCTTCTCTCAGCGACGCTTCCGCCCTCGTCCTCCGCCCGCCCCGCCGACGCCGGCCGCGCCGACGGCCTGCGGCGGCACCGGTGGCGCGCCCTGGGCACGAGCTGCGAGCTCCAGTTCGTGTGCGAGGAAGAGGCGCTCGCCCGACAGTTGGTGGGTGAGGCCGAGGACTGGGTGGCCGACTTCGAGGCGCGCTACTCGCGTTTCCGCCCCGACAGCCTCGTGAGCCGCATCAACGCCGCCGCCGGGCGCGACTGGGTCGAGGTGGACGAGGAGATGGAAGGCGTTTTGGATTTCTGCGGCGCCCTGCCCTTCCTCACCCAGGGCACGCTCGACGTCACCGCCCTGCCGGTGATGCGGATCTGGGACTACCAGGCGCCGGTGCCGCGCGTGCCCGCCGACGCCGAGATCGCCGCCGCGCTCCGGCTCGTGGGCTGGGCCAAGGTGCAACGCGCGCCCGGCCGCGTGCGTCTGCCCGAGCCGGGCATGGCCCTGGACTTCGGGGGCTGGGGCAAGGAATACGCGGTGGACGCCGTCGCCGCCATCGCCCGCTCGTTCGGCATCGGGCGCGCCCTGATCGATTTCGGCCACGATCTCCACGCCGTCGGCGCCGCCCCCGGCAAACCCGGCTGGCACATCGGCCTGGAAAACCCCGCCGACCCCGCCGGGCCTTGTCGCGGCAGCCTCGCCGCCGCCGACGTCGGCATCGCCAGCTCGGGCGACTACCTGCGCGCCTTCACCGTCGGCGGCCGACGCTACGGCCACATCGTCGATCCCCGCAGCGGCCGACCGGTGGCCAACGGCTGCCGCCAGGTCACCGTCGTCGCTCCGACCTGCCTCCAGGCGGGCGTGCTCTCCACCGCCATCTTCATCCTCGGTCCGGAGCTCGGCCTCGCCCTCGCCGGCCAGTCGATGGGCGTCGAGGCCCGCGTCATCACCGAACGGGCCGTGCACCAGACCCGGGGCTTTTTTCGCCATGTCGTCTCCTGAACATCCGCTCCGCGCCCGCCTCGCCCGCGTCCTGATCCTGGGCGCGCTCGTGGCTTTCTTCGTCCGCGCCTCCGGCCTCGCCGCCGTGGAGCCGGGCAAACCGTTTCCCGCCCTCTCCGACGCCGCCTACGCGCTCGAGGGCACGCTTCCGAACCTGGCGGGCCAAGTCGTGCTGGTCGATTTTTGGGCGACCTGGTGCGCCCCCTGCAAAGCCTCCTTCCCCGCCTACGACCGCCTCCAGACGGAGTTCGCCGCCCGCGGCTTCACCGTCCTCGGCGTGAGCGTGGACAAGAAGGCCGCGCCCTACGCCGAGTTCGTCGAGCGCCTCGCGCCGACCTTCCCCACCCTTCGCGACGCCGGGCAAAAGCTCGTCGCCGAGGTGCGCCCGCCCGCGATGCCCACCTGTTACCTGATCGATCGCCGGGGCCTGCTCCGGCTCGTGCACAGCGGCTTCCACGGACAGGCCGACCTCGCGCTGCTGCGCGCGGAGATCCTCAAGCTTCTCGACGAAAAACCATGAACCTCCGCCTCCTCGCCCCGCCCGTCCTCATGGTCCTCGGCCTCCTCGGTGGCGGCTGCTCCTCCACCGCGCTGGTGCGGGTGCAGCCCTGGGAACGCGCCACGCTCGCCGACTACTCCATGCGCCCCGACCGCGATCCGCTCCAGGCCGCCATGAGCGAGCACATCTACTTCTCGCGCGAGGCCGCGTCCGGCGGACGCGGCGTCGGCGGGAGCGGCTGCGGCTGCAACTAAAACCAACTCGCGTTCAAATGCACAAAACCACCGCTCCGATGCAGGCTCGACCGCCGGTCGGGCTGCCTGACCAGCGGTCAGGCCTACAGGTTGCAACCACCGATTTTATTACGACGAAACGCGAATTGGTCTGAACCGGCCGGTAGGGCGGGACCGCC
>CBINNW010000232.1:0-3374 GCA_966252115.1 uncultured Akkermansia sp. | reverse complement strand
AGGCCGTCTTCGCCTACCAGTCCGGCCAGGTGCAGCTCTGGTGGCGCTCCCGCCTGCCCGACGCGTCCAACAACTACGTCCTCGTCCAGGAAACCTTCTCCGTCTCCTCCGCCACCGGCAACCCCGTGCGCACCCTCTACTGGACCGAGAAGAGCTTCAACGGCCCGCGCGTCACCATCCCCAGCGGCCGCATCGTCACGGTGAACCCCGTTTACAGCAACGTCTTCCCCGCCACCGTGGACGAGGAATACGTCGTCGCCGGCGCCTCCCCGCCCGCCGATCCCGACGCCCAGCCCGCCTCCGAACTCCGCACCGTCTGGTTCGAAAAAACCAACGGCATCGGCGAGCTCCACGCCTACAACGTCTCCGGCCGCATCCTCGTCGAATACCTCGGCGAACTCCAGGACGACGGCTCCCACGCCTTCCTCGGCGCCGACGTCGTCGAGGTCGCCCAGGCCGCCGACTCCACCACCCTCACCGTCCTGCTCGGCGACGAGATCCGCCCCGCCCTCGACAACCCCAGCCTGCTCGCCCTGCCCATCACCGACAGCTCCAGCACCGACTCAGTCTCCTACTACGGCAGCTTCGCCCGGCCCGACGGCACCCTCGCCTACTACGCCGAACGCGAAAACACCCTCGAGGAACGCATCGTCTTCTACTGGCTCGAACGGCTGGACGCCGCCATCCCGCCCGCCTCCGGCCTCGCCCCCGGCCTTGAGCTCGACTGGCCCAAATACCTGCACAAATACCTGCAAGCCTGGCCCGCCGACGTCGGCTCCTTCGCCCACTACACCGTCGCCCACGGCGGCAGCTCGGCCGACACCGGCACCGGCCTGAAATTCGAAGGCGGCGAAATCCCCTCGCTCATCTACCAGGACGACCTCGAACAGGACGAGGCCCTCATCGATTCCCTCAGCCAGCGCCTGCTCGTGGACCTCGGCGGCGACCAGCTCAACCGCACCCTGCTCAAGTTCACCGGCGACAACGGCGGCGTCTGGTATGTGCGTCTCATGACCCAGGCCGACGACCGCGAGGGCTTCCTCGAGGGCGACGGCGACGCCGCTCTCACCGGCACCGTTTACGTCGGGCGCCGCGTCGAACCGCCCTCCGCCGACTACACCCTCGCCGGCTACGTCTCCTCCGGCACCGCCTACTCGCCGAGCGCCTACCAGGACCCCTTCGCCGTCGGTATCGAGACCGCCCAGACCGGCGCCATCATCCCCGTCAACGCCCAGCCCGACGGCTCCACCCGCCTCGAGGTCTGGTGGTTCAAAAAAGTCGCCGCGCCCTCCTCCGAATTCCCCGACTTCTACGTCCCCGCCAAGGTCGGCCGCTACACCGTCGCCTGGCGCGAGGACGACCCGAAGATCGTCCTCGCCTCCAACTCCGGCACCGGCGACCTCGCCCCCGACGTCGTGAGCGGCTTCGTTTACGTGCAAAACGACGTCACCCGGATTGGCTACAATCCCAACGAGGAACACGCCCTCATGCTGGGCGGCCGCGCCTACGCCCTGCGCGACGACCTCAACGTCACCACCGCCGGCGCCTCCTTCACCTCGCAGCCGCGAGTCCTCATCGAATACCCCGACAACGACGGCCGCCCCGCCATGTCCGTCTATCAGGTCCTGCGCGAGGACGAGGTGGACCACTTCGTCTATGACGTCACCGCCGGCACCATCCTCAACTCGCCGATGCCGCTGCCCAAGCTGCCCCTGCCCGTCGATCCCGACACCGGCCTGTCGAAAAACCAGGAGGTGCTCCCCGACCCCGACGCCTTCCCGCCCGAAAACCTCGCCGCCGGCGCCCCGTCCCTGTATTCGAGTTTCACCTACAAGGATCGCAAGGGCTACGACTGGGTCTATCGCGGCCCGCACGAGGAAACCACCAGCACCGGCCTCCCCGCCTCCGCTCCGCTCGCCAACACCGAGTTCAACACCGACGGCAACCGCGGCTACTGGACGCTCCAAAGCGGCAGCACCGGCGCCATCACCGTCGCCGACGGCACCTTCCGCGGCTCCGCCACCGGCAACGGCGACGCCAATTTTTCCACCTCCGGCCTGCCCCACTTCGCCGGGTCCAGCGTGCCGACGATCCAGATCCGCATGAAGGCCTCCGCCGACGTCTCGACCCAGCTCTTCTGGGGCAACGAGGACGGCGGCACCACCGAGACCCGCTCGCTTCGCGTCAACTACACCGGAGCCGGCGCCTGGCAGACGCTCACCTTTAACCTCTCCGGCTCCGCCGACTGGTCCGGCAAAACCATCAACCTGCTCCGCTTCGACCCCGTCGGCACCGCCGGCCAGACCTTCGAGATCGACTGGATCCGCGCCAGCGCCGCCACCCCCGCCCTCGGCATGCGCTGGTATTACACCATGCGCCCGGATTTCTTCATCCCCGGCCGCGCCCTCTCCGCCCAACCCGCCGAGGGCACCCTGCTGCCCTACCTCCGTCCGAAAAACACCGACGGCTCCTACGCCGGCGACCCCGTCACCGGCACGCCCCTCACCGTCACCTACCGCCCGGTCTGGCCCTCCGACGCGCCGACCATGAGCGTGGGCGAGACGCTCTCCCTCCCCAACCACGGCCTGCCCGCCGTTCGCGGCCAGTCGAGCGCCAACGTGCTCTACCAGCAGTCCATCGCCCAGACCGGCAGCGCCGCGACCGTCACCCTGCACGACCCCACCCGCGCCAAGAGCATTCTGCTCAACGCCGCCGGCGTCGGCCTCACCCAGCTCCCCGCCTCCGCCGCCACCACCATCGACGCGGGCAAGACCTACTTCCAACTCCTCCCGCCCCACCTCCAGCAGCGTTTCTACTTCGATCCCACCCAGGGCGACATCGGCGGACTCATGCTGATCGGCGAATTCGTGGACGAAATCTCCGGCGAGGACTACGTCCACCTCAACGCCCTCAGCGCCGACGACATCACCTCGCTCAAGAACGTCGTCAGCCCCACCGACAACGACGCCCAAGCCTGGTATAACGCCATCGACGGCCTCGCCACCCGCGTCGAAACCTTCGTCGAGGATCCCGCCAAGCCCGGCACCTACATCCCCGACTCCGCCCGCACCGTCACCGTCGGCTCCACCGCGCTCGCCGCCATCACCGACCCCGACACCGCGGTGGACAGCTACGCCCTCACCGCCACCGGCGCGGGCAGCGGCTTCGTTTCCCTCCTCTTCGCCAACGGCGAGGCCTTCACGCCCGAGGGCGAGCCCGTCACCGTTTCCATCGTCCGCGTCGTGCCCCAGCTCTACACCGGCGATCTGAAGGCCCTCGTCGCCTCCAACCCGCTCGACGAGCAGACCGCCCTCCGCCACAGCGGCGACTTCGCCGCCCGCCCCGGCGACTACGAGTTCGAGTGGCGCTACGCC
>CBINNW010000231.1:0-3394 GCA_966252115.1 uncultured Akkermansia sp. | reverse complement strand
TCGAGGGCAAGCTCTTCGCGCCCATCGCCATCGCCACCATCCTCAGCATGGCGGCCTCCTTCCTCGTCTCGCTCACCGTCATCCCGGTGCTCTGCGCCATGCTGCTTCACCCGAAGGCGGGTTCCGAACACGCCGACGGTGTTTTTGTGCGCGGTATCAAACGTGCCGTCCACGCCACCGCCATCGCGCCCGCGCTGCGTTACCCGATTCCGGTGCTCGCCCTCGTCACGGCGGTGCTCGTCGCCGCGTTCGCGTTGTATCCGCGCATGGGCAAGGACTTCCTCCCCAAGTTCCGCGAAGAGACCGCGCTCGTCGCCGCCACCGCCGCGCCCGGCACCTCGCTCGCCGAGATGAACCGCATCGGCGACATCATCGAACGCGAACTGCTCGCCATCGAAGGCGTCTCCAAGGTCGGCCGGCGTCTCGGCCGCGCCGAGCGCGGCGACCACGTCGTGCCCGTCTCAACCGCCGAGTTCGACGTGGATTTCATCCCGGACGGCAAACGCCCTCGCGCCGAAATCATCGCGGAGATCAACACCCGTCTGCGCCGCATCCCCGGAGCCTTCGCCGTCGTCAGCGGCCCGCTGGCCGACCGCATCGGCCACATGCTCAGCGGAGTCGCCGCCCCCGTGGCGGTGAAAATCTTCGGCCCCGACCTCGCGGAGCTGCGCCGCGTCGGCGAGCAGGTGCAGGCCATCGCCCGCGCCATCCCCGGATTTGAAAAAGCCCGTCTCGACGCGCAGGCGGATATTCCCCAGCTCCGCATCGAGGCGGACCGCGAACGCGCCGCCGCCTACGGCCTCACTCCCGGAGCGCTCAACGACCTCCTCTCCACGCTCGTCGGCGGGCAGGAAGTCGCCGAGCTGCGCGAAGGACAGCGCACCGTGCCGCTCGTCCTGCGCCTGCCAGAAACATGGCGCGCAAGCCCGGACCGCCTGCGCGAGCTGCTCATCGAGACTCCGCTCGGGCCTCGCATCCCGCTGAGCGCCGTCGCCGACGTGCGCGACGCTCGCGGCCCCAACGTCATCTTCCGCGAAAACAGCCAACGCCGCATCACCCTCGCCATCCAGCCCACCGGCCGCGATGTCGGGGCCAGCGTCGAGCTGCTCCGCGCCGCCGTCGCCGAGAAAGTCGCCCTACCGGAGGGCTATTTCGTGACCTACGAAGGCGAGTTCGAGGCCCAGCGCGACGCCACCCGGCGCATCGCCATCCTCGGCGCGATGATCGTGGTGGTGATCATTGTTCTCCTCCATGCCTACTTCCGCAGCCTCGGCCTCGCGCTCCAAGTCATGCTCAGCATCCCGCTGGCGCTGGCCGGTGCGCTCGCCTTCACCTGGTGGAAGCTCGACAACATCAGCATCGCCACCCTCGTCGGCTTCATCGCGGTGGGCGGCGTGGCGGCGCGAAACAATATCATGCTGCTGTCGCACTACCTGCACCTCATGCAGCACGAGGGCGAGAGCTTCACCCGCGAGATGGTGGTGCGCGGCACGCTCGAACGCGTCGTCCCCGTGCTCATGACCGCGCTCGCCGCCGGTATCGCGCTGATTCCGCTCGTCCTCGCGGCCGATCAACCGGGCAAGGAGATCCTGCACCCGGTGGCGGTCGCCATCGTCGGAGGCCTCGCCTCCTGCACCCTCCTGACCTTCGTCGTCACGCCCGCCGTCTTCTTCGCCTTTGGCCGCCGCTCCGCCGAGCGCGCGCTCGCAGTGCATGGCGAAGTCTTCGAGTGAGCACCTTTCCTTTGTCCGTAACCCAAAAACAAAAAACATCCACATCATGAAACTACCTATCGCTACTCGTATCCTCGCCCTCGTCCTCGCCTGTGCCGCGCCCGTCTTTGCCGCCGACGGCCACGACCACGCCGGCCACTCCCACGCCGCGAAAATCACCGGCCCCAACAAGGGTCGCGTCCTGACCGAACTGGAACCCCACGCCGAGTTTTTCGTCACCGCCGAGCGCAAGGTGCGGCTGACCTTCGTCGATGATGCGGGCAAGCCCGTGGCCATCCCCGCCGGCTTCACCGCCACCCTCGTGACGGGCGACCGCGCGAAACCGACCACGCTCCAATTCGCCGCCGAAGGCGAAGGCGCGGGCGCCACGCTGCTCAGCACCGCCGCGCTGCCCGAAGGTCAAAACCTCCCCGCCATTCTTCGCGCCACGCCCGAGGCCGGTGCGAAAGCCGTGACGATCCGCTTCCAGATCAACCTCGCCAACTGCGGCGAGTGCTCGCGCCCCGAATACGCCTGCACCTGCGCGCACTAAGCGGATAGCCCATCCGGAAGCCAGCATGAGCAATCATGCTGGCTTCCTTTTTTGAAGACACCCCCGCCGCACACCGCGTGTTCAAACTAGCCACGCGTTGACACAAAAACCGATTGACGCACGCTCGCTATCCGTGAGTCGCCTTCTATACTCCTTCGTAACCTTCGTGCTGCTGGCCCTATGGCTACCAGCGACGCAGCACTGCGGACTGGAGGCTGCCGGACTTATCACCGCCGACTCTGCGGACGAGCCCATCGCCTGTTGTGCGCCCACCGCGACTGTCTGTGCCTACGATAGCTGCCATGTGATCGAGCAATTCACGCCCAAAACCGCCAACGATTCGTTGCAGGTTCAGGCCCCCGATTTCGTCGCCTGCGTAGGTTTTATTTGCGTCCCATTTGTTGATCGCGAGCTGAGCACAGAGCCGGTTGTTTCGGTGGTCGCCACCGACCAGCCCATAAGCTGGGTGCCCACTTGGCATTTTGCTCGCCGCGCCGCGCCGCTTCCCCGCGCGCCGGCCATCTCGGTTTAATCAGTCCCTGCGCGGACTGATCGCCCCCGGTTCGTTTCCCATCGGCGCACCTGCGCGTGCCCGCACCGGGACTCCCCACTGTTTAGTCCAGTCTCCTTCCATCCGTTTCACTTTTCATGCATCCCTTGTCCTCTCTCCGTCATTTCATCCGACCGCCGGTTGGCATGCTTTTCTTCGCCGGAGCCGCCGTGCTTTCGGCCCAAACCACCCCACCAACGGAACCCGCGCCCGCCATTTCGCTTCCGGCCTTGGTGAGTGAAATCACCGCCAAGAATCCGGAACGCCAGTTCTACCAAGACGAGATCGCCGTCGCCAAAGCCGGGCAGCGCTACTCCGCCACGTGGTCCGATCCGGAACTGTCCTTCGATCTCGGTCGCAAGCGCGTCAAAGACGCCTCCGGTAGCCTCGTCGGCGAAGGCAACGCATGGTCGGTTTCCGTCACCCAAACCTTCGAGTGGCCGGGCCGCCTCGCCCTGCGCAAGGCCATCGCCAACCGAGATGTCGAGTTGGCCGAACTCGGACTCGCCCGGTTTGAAAACGCTCTCGCCGCCCGCGCCCGCTCGCTCGCCTATGGCCTGCACGCGAGCAACGCGAAGG
>CBINNW010000230.1:0-3451 GCA_966252115.1 uncultured Akkermansia sp. | reverse complement strand
CGACGAGATGGGCCTCGGCAAGACCATCCAGGCCATCGCCGCCTGCGCCCTCCTCCACCGCCTCGGCCGCGCCGCCCGCGTGCTCGTCGTCACCCCCGCCTCCCTCAAGACCGAGTGGGAGGAGCAGATCCGCCGCTTCACCGACCACGGCCTCCGCCTCGTCTTCGGCAACCGCGCCGCCCGCCTGCGCGCCTACGCCGAGCCCGCCCCGCCCCTCTTCACCATCGCCAACTACGAGCAGGTCGTCACCGACGCCCTCGACATCAACGAGCGCCTCCGCCCCGACATCGTCGTCCTCGACGAGGCCCAGCGCATCAAAAACTGGTCCACCAAGACCGCCCAGGCCGTCAAACGCCTCCGCAGCCCCTACGCCTTCGTCCTCACCGGCACCCCCATCGAGAACCGCATCGACGAGCTCCGCTCCATCATCGACTACCTCGACCCCGCCCTCCTCGGCCCCCTCTTCCGCTTCAACCGCGACTACTACACCTTCGACGACAAAGGCCGCCCCGAAGGCTACAAAAACCTCGACCACCTCCGCGCCCGCGTCGCGCCCGTCCTCCTCCGCCGCCGCAAGCACCACGTCGAGACCGAGCTCCCCGACCGTGGCGACCGCAACCTCTTCGTCGCCCTCACGCCGGAGCAGCGTGTAGTTTATTCCGAATACGCCGACCAGGTCGCCAAGCTGGTCAACATCGCCAAACGCCGCCCCCTCACGCCCAAGGAGCAGGACCAGCTCATGATCCTCATGGGCATGATGCGCATGGCCTGCGACACCCCCGCCATCATCAAGACCCAGACCTGCGACGACTGCCCCAAGCTCGACGAAATCGCCCGCCTGCTCGACGAGGCCCTCTCCGATGCCGACGTGAAGGTCATCGTGTTTTCCGAATGGGAAGGCATGCTCGCCCGCGTCCGCGCCCACGCCGAGTCCGCCGGCATCGGCTACGCCTGGCACACCGGCTCCGTGCCGCAGCAACGTCGCCGCGCCGAGATCCTCGCCTTTCGCCAGGATCCCGCCTGCCGCCTCTTTCTCAGCACCGATTCCGGCGGCGTCGGACTCAACCTCCAGAACGCCAGCGTCGTCATCAACTGCGACCTCCCCTGGAACCCGGCCAAGCTCGAGCAACGCATCGCCCGCGCCTGGCGCAAAAACCAGCTCCGCCCCGTCACCGTCATCAACCTTGTCGCGGAAAACACCATCGAGCACGGCATGCTCGCCAGCCTCGCCAACAAACAGGAACTCGCCCACGGCGTGCTCGACGGCGAGGGCGACCTCAAAAACGTCACCCTCAAACGCGGCCGCCAGGACCTCCTCAAGCGCCTCGAACAAGCCCTCGCGCCCGCCGCTCCCGCTCCGCGTGGCGGAACGGCGGAGCCGTTTCGTTCCGTCGTCCCGCTTACGCCCGCGTCCCCGACTCCGCCCGCCTCCGACCCCGCCGCCGCCTTCGCCGCCACGGTGCGCCAGCGCCTCGCCGCCCGGCTCGTCCGCTGCGAGGAAATCTGGCTCCCCACCGCCAACGCGGCGGAACGCCGCAGCCGTTTCGATCCGAGCGCCGCCCCGCCCGAGCCCGACCGCCCCACCCTCCTCTGCGTCGTCCAGTCCGACGCCCCCGCCGCCCGCCCCGTCCTCGAATCCCTGCTCGCCGAGACGCCCTGGCGCGGCGGGCGCCCGACGCTCCAGGTGATCGACGAATCCGCCTGGCGCGCCATCGATCAACTCCGCGCCGCCGGCCTGCTCACGCTCGACGCCCGCATCACCCGCGACCTCCTCGCCGCCGATCCGGCGACCCCGCCCGCGCCGCCGCCCCCGCCCCCGCTGAGCCCCGAGCAACAGGCCCGCCTCGCGCAGCTCCGCGACCTCGCCCGCCGCAAAGCGAGGGCGGCCCGCGCCCTCCTCGCCGCCGAGCTCCCCGACGAGGCCCTCGAGCCGCTCCGCGCCGCCGCCTTGGCCCACGCCCAAGCCGAGGCCATCGAGAACCGCGCCGAAGAACCCGCCACCCTCGCCGCCCCCATCGACATCGCCGCCGCCCCGGGGCTATTCGAGACCATCCTCGCCCACCAGGTCGGTCCGCCATGAAACAAGATCCGGGATTTCTCCAAATCCTCGCGATCCCCGCACTCGCTTTCCACTGCTCCATCCCATGTTAGCACCCTCCGACATCATCGTATTCCCCGAAGGGGCTCGTTGGGTGCGCGCCGATTGTCATCTCCATACGGCCGCCGACAAGGAATGCGCCGAGTTTCGCGCCACCGCCGGTTTTGAAGAACGCTTCATCGCCTCGCTTGAAATGGAAGGCATGCCGTCGGCGTCATAACCAACCACAACAAACTGGATGCCGACGAATGGCGGCGGCTACGTCCAAACTGGATCGGTGCATCGAGACGGCCGACGCCGGTCGGGCCGTTGGATCGGCCCCGGCGGCGGGGGTGCCTCGATGCCCTTGTCAGACAAAAAATTCGCCACCCGACGAGCCACCTCCGGCCCGTCCCGCACTTGCAAGTGCCACCGGCGGCGACCCACACCATCGTCCGCCACAGGAGAGGGGGCGCCAGTCCACGAGATGGCAGGCTTCGAGCATCTGGCAGAGGACGCCGAGGACGCCTTGGCGCACCTGATTCCATCCCGCAGCCGGCGCAATCAACTCCGACAACCCATACCCGCTCCTCGCCCGCCATGCCCTCCTCCGTCCCCACTCCCCGCCAACAAGCCTACCTCGACTACATCGCCGCCTACCTTGCGCTCCACGGATGCGCGCCGGCCGAAGCCGAGATGCAACACCACTTCGCCGTCTCCCCGCCCAGCGTGCATACCATGATCCTCACGCTCGAACGCCGCGGCTTCATCCACCGCGAGCCCGGCGTGGCGCGTAGCATCCGCTTGATCGCCCCCGCCGCGCCGCCGTCATCCGATTCCGCTTCATCCAACCACTCCGCCATGCCCGCACCCGCCAAAAAACGATCCTCCTGGTCCGCCGTCCGCCCGCACCTCGTCGCCTTGGACAAGCCCGCGCTGCTCGAGCTCGTCAAAGACCTCTACGCCGCTTCCGAAAGCGCCCGCGACCTGATCGACGCCCGCTGCCGCCCCGCCGAATCCGGCCCGGCCATCCTGGAAAAAGCCCGGCGCAAAGTCATCGAGCAGTTCTACCCCTCGCGCGGTTTCGGGAAACTCAAGCTCGGCGAAGCCCGCAAGGCCATCCGCGACTACCGCAAGACCACCGGCGACATTCCCGGCACCGCCGAACTGCTCATGACCTACGTCGAGAACGGCGCGAAGTTCACCGCCGAATACGGCGACATCGACGAGCGTTTCTACACCAGCATCGAGTCCGCCCTCGACGAACTCGCCGCCCTCCTGCGCGGCCCCGCCAAGGCGCTCCACCCCGACTTCCAGAACCGCCTCGACCACGTCGAATTCATCACCCGCCCCGTCGGCTGGGGCTTCCACGAC
>CBINNW010000229.1:0-3456 GCA_966252115.1 uncultured Akkermansia sp. | reverse complement strand
GCCGCCTGACAAAAACCTCAAAAAATCCTTGCGCGGACCACCTCAGCTTTTGGCTTAGCGCGATCCACGACCACGCGCGGCGTCGCGCCCGATTGTCACCCTGCGCGGGTTTCCCGCCCGCCGTCGCCGTCCGCCGACGAAGCGCGGGTTTGGCCGTGGGTGCGTTCCGCGCTCACGGCGCGAGGCTCACGTGCTTGAGCGGGTGTCGGTCGAGCAGGGTGGGGTGCCAGCCGCGCACGGCGGGGTGGAGCAGATAGACGTGGGTGTTGACGTAGAGGGGGAGGATCGGGGCCTGTTCGAGCAGGAGGGCCTCGGCCTTTTGCAACAGGGCGAAGCGTGCGGCCCGGTCGGGGGTGCGTGCGGCCTCGTGGATCGCCTGGTCGTAGGCGGGGTCGCTCCAGCCGGTGAAGTTTTGCGCGCTGTCGCCGGTGAACAGGTCGAGGTAGGTTTCGGGCGCGTCGTAGTCCGCGACCCAGGAGCTGCGAAGGAGTTGAAAATTTCCGGTCGCGCGCGCCTCGAGCAGGCTGGCGACCTCCTGGTTGGCGAGGCGGGTCTCCACGCCGAGTTGGGTGCGCCACTGCTCCTGAAGCGCCTCGGCGATGCGGCGGTGGTTTTCGGAGGTGCTGTAAACCAGCTCGATGACGGGCAGGCCCTTGCCGTCGGCGTAGCCGGCTTCGGCGAGCAGGGCGCGGGCGGCTGCCGGATCGTGACGAAGTGTCGCGGGAGGCGTGTAGCCGCCGGTGCCGGGGGGCACGAAACCGGTCGCCGGGCGCTGGCCGCCGCGCAGGAGCGAAGTGGTCAACTGCTCGCGGTTGATGGAGAGGGAGAGGGCGAGGCGGATGCGGACGTCGTCGAGCGGCGGGCGACGGGTGTTGATGCGGTAAAAGTAGGCGTCGAGAAAGGGATCGGCGCGGAGCTGCTCCGGGTGCTCGGCGCGCCAGGCGTCGATGCGGCCGACGGGGATGGATTCGGTGATATGGAGCTGGCCGGCGCGAAAGGCGCGTTCCTCGGCGTCCACGCCGTCGAAGAAATGGAAATGCACCGCTTTCAGTTTCACCGTGGCGGCGTCCCAGTAGGTGGGCGAGGCGGCGACGGCGATGAACTGGCCCTGCCGCCATTCGCGGAGGGTGAAGGGGCCGTTGCCGACGAAGGTGGCGGGCGCGCCGGCCCAGCGGTTGCCACGGGCGTCGGCGGGGCCGGCGGCGGCGATGGCGTGCAGCGGCACGGGGAACCAGACCGGGTGGGTGAGCAGGGCGAGGAAGTGGCCGGTCGGGTGTTCGAGCGTGATGCGCAGGGTGTGCGTATCGATGGCCTGGATACCGACCTGGGCGAAGTCGGCGAGGCGGGCCTTGTGGTAGGCCTCGGCGTTGAGGACGGGGTAGAGGAGCTCGGCGTTGGGCGCGCCGAGGGCGGGCGTGATGGCGCGGCGGACGGAGTTGACGAAATCCTCGGCGGCGAGCGGGCGTCCGTCGGACCATTTCGCCTCCGGGCGGAGGTGGAAGGTGTAGGTGAGGGCGTCGGCGGAGACTTCCCAGCGGGTGGCGACCCCGGGCACGGGCGAGAGGTCGGTCGGATCCTCGGCGACGAGCCCCTCGAAAAGGGCGGAGAGCACATGGATGTCGCCGAGGGTGGAGGCGAGCTGCGGGTCGAGGTCGGCGAGGGCGGGGCCGACGGAGCGGTGCAGGGTGCCGGTGCGGTTGCCCTCCTCGACGAGGGTCCGGCGCGGCGCGCAGGCGGAGGCGCCGAGCAGGAGCAGGACGCCCGCGAAACACACGAGCAGACACGAAAGGGCGCGGCGGGAATGGGCGTAACTCACCGAGCTTGGGCCCACGGAAAACACGGAAGACACGGAAAAAAGCGAAAGAAGAGAGTTCAAATTAGGGGAGGAGGTAGCGCAGGAAGAGGAAGGCCTCGTTCTTTCTCACTTTTAAATTCTCACTTCTCATTTCGTTCGACGCGTTCATCGAGCGCGGCGCGCTCGCGGTCCAGCTCCTGGCGCAGTTCTTCCTCGGACGGCAGCACGAGGCGGTATTTGCTGGCGAAGAGTTGTTCGCTCTCGTGTAGGACCGAGTAGCGCACGACCGAGCGGTCTTTGCTGCCGCAGAGCAAAATGCCCACGGTGGGGTTGTCGCCCTCGCTCCGTCGCTGGTCGTCGTAAAGGCGCACATACATGTCCATCTGGCCGATGTCCTGATGGGTGAGGTGGCCCGTCTTGAGGTCGATCAGGACGAAGCACTTCAGCAGGTAGTTGTAGAAAACCAGATCGATGTAGAAATCCTGGGTCTCGGTGCTGATGCGCTGCTGGCGGGCGACGAAGGCGAAGCCTTTGCCGAGTTCGAGGAGGAACTGCTGGAGCTTGTCCATCAGTGCGTTCTCCAGCTCCGATTCGAGCAGGCGGCCGGTGTCCGGAAGGCCGAGAAATTCCAGCATGACAGGGTCGCGGATGAAATCGCGGGCGGTGGCCACGGCCGGGGATTGAGGTGCCGCAACCTGCGGCAGGGACCGCGCCGGGGTTTGGCTGGAGAGCAGG
This sequence comes from uncultured Akkermansia sp., assembly GCA_966252115.1. Lineage (GTDB taxonomy): Bacteria > Verrucomicrobiota > Verrucomicrobiia > Opitutales > Opitutaceae > IMCC26134_A. The sequence goes on along the minus strand of CBINNW010000229.1, from coordinate 926 downwards.
CGTTCGTAGGCGAGGCTGGCGATCTGCCGTTCCAAGACGCGGGAACTCCAGTTTTGCGCGGCGGCCTCCTGCATATACCACTGCTTCGCCTCTTGGCTATCTACTCGCTGGAGCAGGCGGTAATGCGTCCAGCTCAATTCGTGACGCAGTGCGTCACAATTTGGAAAAGCATGATAAAACAGCCTCATGTAGCGCAGGTTCGAGGCGTCGAAACCTTTGCCAAATTCGCGAGTGAGCGACTCGGCGAGACTCGCCAGCAGGGCCTTGCCGCGAATCGCCCGCGCGGCACCGCCCTGCTCGAACTGCACGATATGCCGGCCGATTTCCCAATAGGTGCGGACTTGGGCGGAGTTGGCGGCAGTGAGAACCTTTTGCCGGGCCTGCAAAATCAGGCTGCGCAAGGTCTCCACCAGCGGCGGGAGTCCGGTTGGTGAATCAAGCTGGGCTAGGTTGGCAGGTGACGAGTCGGACATGGCGGGATCGGGTTTACCATTTGCCCCAAACGGAAACGCGAACCGTCAAGGATTCCTTGACGGTTGCCGAAGGTAGCGAGTTCCCACGGTGGGAGTAAGTGAGTCCGGCGAACGCCATAAGAAATTCGCGTGAGCGATGGTCTGTCAGGCTTGCTCGGCGGCTATCGCCGGCGGTGCGGATGGGGCGGGGACCGCCGGAGTCTCCACGATCTCCGGCAGGGCGAATTGGAAGCGGGTGATGAAGTCCCCGAGGATGCGGCGAAACAGGTCCTTGTTGTCGTCGCCCATCGCGGTTGGTTCGTAGATGGCGTATCGGTCGTGGCTGAGGAGGTTGAGGGCGCGGTTGTAGAGCGCCTGGTCCTCGGCGGCCGGGTGGTCAGATTTTGGAAATCAGCGCGACGGCGTGGGCGGCGATGGCGAGGCCGCGGCCGATGTCGTCGCTGCCCTCGTTGG
>CBINNW010000228.1:0-3465 GCA_966252115.1 uncultured Akkermansia sp. | reverse complement strand
CGAAGCGGCCTCAGCGGCGGCGAGCGCCTCCGGACTCGGCAAGCTCGGCCTCACGCCCGCTTCGGGCGCGACGACCGCCGCCGGACGTGGAGGTGGAGCCGGACGACACCTCGCTCTCATGCAGATCCCCGGCCGAGACCGGCTGCTCGGCGCGGGCGATGTCGCGGTCCACCCCCAGCAACTGGCGCTCGGCCTCCAGCCAGATCGCCTCGTCCCGGCCCGACGGGCAGCCGTAGTTGCGCCACAATTCGCGCGCGCAGGCGGCGATCTCCTCGTGCATCGGCCGCCCGCGCAGATCGGTCCTTCCCCCACTGGCACGAGCGGAGGTCGGCGCCGGGTTCCGGACGTCTCCCGGACGACTCGACCCGGTGCCGGCGGCTCCGCCGGACGCGCCGCTCCGGGAGGCGCCGGAGGGCGAGGAGCCCGAAAACGCGGCGGGCGCGGAGCCGGCGGGCGCGGACGTCCTGGCGGAGGCGGCGGAGGAGGAAGACGAAGACGAGGGGGAGGAGGAACGAATGGATTTCATGGCTCCGGAACCTAGCCCTCCGCGCGATGCGCCACCATCGGGCGAGGCTCCGGCGCCGCGCTCCGGTCGGGTCCCCCGCCGGCGCGCCCGCGCGTGGCGTCCGCGAGGCCTCCGCCGTTTGGTCGTGCCGGACAGTCTCGTGCCGATCCGGGAGCGGGCGGCGCCCCCCCGAAAATTGGCCGGGGACGGCCAACACTACACAAAACACCGATTGGCCGAGGACGGCCAACGCTACACCAACGCCACAGAAACCGCGGCGCCGCCCGCGCGCGGCATCCGCCGCCCATCGCGGGAGACGAGCTTACATCGCGTCGTAAATCTGCACCCGCTCCCAGCTGGATTTGAAGCGCTCGACGAAGGCCTTGTGCACCGGATCGATCTGGTAGGCGTCGTGCGCGGCCACGTCCTTAAAAATCGCGGTGATCGCGAAGCTGTAGCTCGCGTCCACGACCGGGCGCGGCGCGATCGGCGCCGGCGTGCCGACGTGCAGCTCGCTCACGCTGGCGATGCCCCGGAGCGACTCCAGACCCTCCGCCCGGAAGGCCTCGCGCTCGGCGGGGCTGAGATCTTTGCGAAGCCAGAAAACGACGGTGTGAACGAGCATGGCGGGAATGATGAAGGGGAAAAAGGGCCGGACCTTCGCGCCGCGCCCCCCTCCGTCGCGAGTGAAAAGTGGGGCGTGAAAAACACCCTTCCCAAGCCCTCGCCCCGCCCGCTAGGGTCCGCCTCTTTCGCCCACTCCTCCACCCGCACCGGTCATGCCCACACCCGTCAACATCCAGCTCATCGGCCACGAGGTGGCCATCGCGTGGGATGACGGCGTGGAGACCTATTTCACCGGCGAGGACCTGCGCGCCGCCTCGCCCAGCGCCGAAAACATCGGCGAACGCGACATCCTGGGCAACCAATACGGCGGCGACGGCCCCCGGCGTTTCCCGGGCGTGACCGTCCTCGGCTGGGAGCAGGTCGGCAACTACGCCCTCCGCTTTGATTTCAGCGACCGTCACCGCACGGGGCTGTTCAGCTACGCTTACCTGCGGGAGCTCGCCGAGCGACATCGCCAGGAGCGGACCGACTAGGCCCGGGTCTTCCGCCCCCCGGTTTACCGCCCCCCGCTCCCGCCGCCGCCGTCCGACCGACCCGTCACCGGTCCCTTCGCCACCGGTCTCCCGCGTTTGGTCATGGCTCATGGACCTTGGTCATTGGTAGTTGGTAGTTGGTAGTTAGTAGTTAGTAGTTGGTCCTTGGTCATTGGTCATTCGCTTCTCTCTTCCCCGCTCCCCTTACACTTCTTCTCGCTGTCGCACACCATGTCCTTCCCCGCCCGCACCACTCTCGCCGAGATCGAACTCGGCACCACGCTTCAACCGAAATTCGGCCCCGACGGGCTGATCCCCTGCATCGCCCAGGACATCGCCACCGGCCAGGTGTTGATGTTCGCGTTCATGAACGCCGAATCGCTCGCCCACACCCTCAAAACCAAGAAAGCCACCTACTGGAGCCGCTCGCGCAACAAGCTCTGGTGCAAGGGCGAGGAGTCGGGCAACGTGCAGTGGGTGAAGGAGGTCCTCACCGATTGCGACCAGGACGTCCTCCTCGTGAAGGTCGAGCAGTCCGGCGCGGCCAACGCGTCGTGCCACAACGGATACAAGAGCTGCTTTTATCGGAAACTGGAGGACCTCGACGGCGCCGACTTCAAACTCGGCTTCATCGCCGAGCGGCTCTTCGACCCCGCGACGGTTTACAAAAAGAAGTAGGCGCAGGCGGGCGGGCGCGGCCCGGCCGGGCGCGGCCCGCGCCGGGAACGCATGCGCGGAGGGACCCGCTCGTCCACCCGCGCACCGCACCGCCCCCCCAGTCTGATTCGCCTTCAAATTTGACCGAGATTGGCCGGGGACGGCCAACCCTACATCGGTCTGCGGCGCGCGTTTTGGTGTAGCGTTGGCCGTCCCCGGCCAATCTCGGAAACGCCTCGTCTTGAAAGCGATCAGGGCGTCAGCGCCGGTCCAGGATCCGACAGACGGCGGTGTTGACCGGCTTGCGCTGCTTTTCCGGGTATTCGGCGATGGCGTGCAGGCCGCGGCTCTCCTTGCGCTGAAGCGCGCAGGCCACGATCAGGTCGGCGACCTGGATCAGGTTGCGCAGCTCGAGCAGGCGGGGATCGACGGAGAAGTTCCAATAATACTCCTGGATCTCGCGGGAGAGGTTCGCGATGCGGGTGCGGGCGCGCTCGAGGCGCTTGGTCGTGCGCATGATGCTCACGTAGTCCCACATCGTGCGGCGCAGCTCGTCCCAGTTGTGCGCCAGGACCACGCGCTCGTCCTGGTCGCCGCCGCCGTGGTCCACCCAGTCGGGGATGACGGGCGCGGGCGCATCCAGTTTTTCGATACGGCGCAGGTAGGCCGCGACCGAGGCGGCGCCGCGGTGGGCCATCACCACCGCCTCGAGCAGGGAGTTCGAGGCGAGTCGGTTGGCGCCGTGCAGACCGGTGCAGGCCACTTCGCCGCAGGCGTAGAGCCCGGCCAGCGAGGTCTCGGCCGAGAGCGTGGTCGCCACTCCGCCGCAGGTGTAGTGGGCGGCGGGCACGACCGGGATCATGTCCTTGGCGATGTCGATGCCCTCCTCGATGCAGACCTGGTAGATGACGGGAAAACGCGAGCTGAGAAACGCGGCGTTGCGGTGGGTGATGTCGAGCCACACGTGGGGCGCGCCGGTGCGCTTCATCTCGGCGTCGATGGCGCGGGCCACCACGTCGCGCGGGGCGAGATCGGCCTGCGGGTGGTAGCGCGCCATGAAGGCCTCGCCGTCGGCGTTGCGCAGGATGGCGCCCTCGCCGCGCACGGCCTCGCTGATGAGGAAACGTTTGCCCGAGAGCGAATACAGGGCGGTGGGGTGAAACTGGATGAACTCCATGTTCCGCACCTCGACGCCGGCGCGGT
>CBINNW010000227.1:0-3482 GCA_966252115.1 uncultured Akkermansia sp. | reverse complement strand
AACGCGCCCGCGCCGCCCACAACAAGTAACGCTATTTGTCGGGCACTACACTAGCCTTAGGCGCAGTCGCTCCGCAGCAAGTGCCGCCGACGGTGGAGCGGCAGGTCGAAGACTGAATCAACAGTATTGGGCGAGACGCCATCTGACGCACCCGGGACGAGTGCGCTTCCCGGACCTTTCGGCGCGGGGATCTCGTTCCGTCACGTGGTTACCGCACTGGCGGCGGTTCTTGGTCTCGGCCCCCGCGCCATGGGTCGATGAGGGTCTGGAGCACCGGTCCGCCGCTTCGAGTCCGTCCGCGGCGGAGAGGGCGCCCTCGGTTTGGCGTCCCCCCGTTTTTCGGCTCAGCTTATCGGCCGCGGTGCCGATGTGCCTCGATATCTCCCTGCGGCCATGGCTTTGACGACCTCGTCCACCACCCAGTCGCCTTTCGGCAACACGCCCCGCGCCCCGTTTCCCGCCCCGGCGTTCCCCGCGGACTCCCTGGCGCCGGATCGGCGCACGGCCCTGCTCGCCACCCTGGCCGAGGGCGTCTCGGACGCCCTGGCCTTGTTCGACTACCCGGGCTTGCGGCCGGTCTATTTCAACGCGGCGGCGCTCACCCTCTTTCTCCCGACCCGCGCCGGAGACCCGATTTCCAGCCTGACCTTGCGCGATTTTGTCGGCGTGGGTTTCGCCTCCCGGCTCGAGTCCGAGGTCCTCGTTCACGCCCGGGTGCTCGGACGGTGGAGCGGAGACTGCACCCTGCGCGACGAGTGGGGGTGCGAACATCCCGCCAGCGCCGTCTTCTCGTGGCATCCCGGCGCCAAGGGTGAGGACGGCCATTTCAGCCTGCGCGCCCACGCCCGCGCGCCCCGACCGGAGGAGGCGGAGGCGGCGATCACCGACCGCGATCTGCTGCACGCGCTGCTCGAGACGCTCCCGGACATGGTCTATTTCAAGGACCTCCGCAGCCGTTTCATCCGCGTGTCCCTGGCCATGGCCCGGCGCGACGGGCACAGCGATCCCTCCGCGCTTATCGGTCGGACCGACTTTGACCGCATGGACGCCAAGCAGGCCCAGCCGCGCTACGCCGACGAGCAGGCCATCATCCGCACCGGCCAGCCGATCGTGGACAGCGAGGAGGTGGTGCACGGCTCCGACGGTTCGGAGACTTGGTTGCTTACCACCAAACTGCCCCTGCGCGATCGCGCCGGGCGGGTCGTCGGCACCTGCGGCGTCTCGCGCGACATCACCGCGCACAAGGCCGCCGAGCGCAGCCGGCGCGAGCTCGAGACCCAGCTGCAACTCGCGCAAAAATTGGAGAGCATCGGACGGCTGGCGGCCGGCATCGCCCACGAGATCAACACCCCGTCGCAATTTATCACCGACAACACCCGCTTCCTCCATGACGCCTTCGCGCAAATCCGGGGCCACCTGGCCGCGACCGGCAGGCCCGCGTCCGGTGACGGCGGACACGGAAACGCGGTCGAAAGCGGAAACATTGCGGAAAGCGGAAACGTCGCCGGAGCGCCGCTCCCGCCCGACGAACTCGCCTACCTGATGGAGGAGATTCCCCGCACCTGCGCGCAAAGCCTGGAGGGCCTCGCCCGCATCGCGCGAATCGTGCGTTCGCTCAAAGAATTCGCGCACCCCGGTTCGCCCGATCTGCGTCCCGCCGATCTCAATCGCTGCATCGAAAACATCATCGCGGTGTCGCGCCACGAATGGAAATACGTGGCCGAGGTGGTCGCCGACCTGGACCGGGATCTGCCGCTCGTGCCCTGCGTGGTGGACGAGTTTGGCCAGGCGGTGCTGAACCTCATCATCAACGCCAGCCACGCCATCGAGGACGCGATCAAGTCGGGCGGCGCCGCCCAGGGCGTCATCACCGTGCGCACCTTTTCGCGCGACGGCGGCGCGGTCGTCGAGGTGGGCGACACCGGCACCGGCGTGCCGCCCGCGATCCAGCAGCGGATCTTCGAACCCTTTTTCACCACCAAGGCGCTCGGGCGCGGCACCGGGCAGGGCCTGGCCATCGTGCAAAAGATCATCGTCCAAAATCACCACGGACGCATCGACTTTACCACCCGGGAGGGCAGGGGCACGACTTTCTCGCTCTGGCTCCCGCTCACCGTCGCCGCCGCGGCCGGCCCGGCCAACGCCGACTCCGACTCGAAGGCGGGGAGCGACGCCGGCGCGCCCGGGGCCGGTCTGCTTCCCCGCATCGCCCCGCCCTGAGCGCCCCACGCCGACCGAAGTTCCCCCGATCTGAAAAAATGGAAACGCCCGCGCCCGCCACCCGCCGTCTGCTCTTCGTCGATGACGACGCGAACCTGTTGTCCGCCTTCCGGCGTTCGCTTCGAAACGTCTTCGAGTTCGACACCGCGCTCGGCGGGGCCGAGGCCCTCGACCTGATCGCGAAGCAGGACTACGCGGTGATCGTCGCCGACATGCGCATGCCGCTCATGGACGGGATCGAGTTGCTGGAAAAAGTCGCGCGCTCCTCGCCGCACACCGTGCGCGTCATGCTCACCGGAAACGCGGACCAGCAGACTGCGGTGGACGCGGTGAACCGCGGCCAGATTTTCCGTTTCCTCAACAAACCCTGCCCCACCGAACTGCTCCAGGAGGCCGTCCGCAGCGCGCTCGAATACCACGGGCACCGGCGGCGCGAGCGCCAGCTGCTCGAGGAAACCCTCGCCGGCAGCGTGCGCCTGATGGTGGAGGTCCTGGGGGCGGTCTCGCCCGACGCGCTGGGACGGGGGCAGCGGCTGCGCGATTCGGCCCGGGCCTTCTGCGCCTACATCGGCGCGCCCGAGCCCTGGGAGATCGAGATCGCCGCCCAGCTCGTCCACCTCGGCTACGCCACCCTGCCTTCCTACCTGCCGCGCAAGATCGCCGCCGGCGCCGAGCTGAGCGCGGACGAGCGGACCCTGGTGAAACGCGTGCCCGAGATCGGGCATGATCTGCTGGCGCGGATCCCCCGCCTCGAAGGGGTGGCGCAGATCGTCCTCCACCAACGCAGCCGCTACGACGGCCTCGGCGTCGCGGACGGGCTGGCCGGCGGGGCGCTCCCCCTCGGCGCCCGGGTGTTGCGCATCCTTGACGATCGTCTGGAGCTGGAGGCCGACGGCGTGGTGAAAGGCGCCGCGGTCGCCGAGTTGACGCGACGCGAGGGCTGCTATGACGAGGAGCTGCTGAAGCGGAGCTTCGAGTGTTTCCCCGCTTTTCTGGTGCAGCCGCTGTCGGCGGAGCGTCCCGTGCTTTCGCTGCGGGTCCGCGATCTTTCGCCGGGTCAGGTGGTGGTCTCGGAGATCGTCAGTCGCGAAGGCGTGCCCTTCGTCGCCTCGGGGGCGCGGCTGACCGCGACCGTGATCGCGCGTCTGCGGGCGCACGCCGAGCTCGGGGACATCCGGGAGCCCGTGCTGGTGCAGGAGGCCGGCGGCGGCGACTGACGCGTGGGGCTCTGGTGTAGGGTTGGCCGTCCCCGGCCAAATGCG
>CBINNW010000226.1:0-3544 GCA_966252115.1 uncultured Akkermansia sp. | reverse complement strand
CGTAGGAACGGTTTTCGAAGAAGCGCAGCAACACGGCGGCGCGGTCGCGGTCGCCGAGCGTTTCAAGCGCCTCGTCGATGAAGGGGCGCAGCCGCTCCCAATCGGCGGCCGACTCGGGCGCGACCGCGCCGGCGTCGGTGCCGAAGCCGCCGCCGAGTTCGTCCGCGTTCATGGCGAAGGCGGCGTGTTCGCGGGCGAGGCGGCGGGCCTCGCTGCGGCGGAGCTGGGTGGCGGCGAGGCGCGTCGCGGTGTGCAGCCAGGCGACGAGATGCGGAGACGCGACGAGCACGGCGGCTTTGCGCGCCAGATCGGTGAAAACGATTTGGGCGACCTCCTGCGCGCGGTGCGGGTCGCCGCCGATCTGGCGGAGCGCCGCGTGGTAAACAAGGCCGAGGTGACGCCGCACCAGCTCGGCAAAGGCGTCCTGCGCGCCGTCGGTGGCGTAGCGGCGGAGAAGTGCGGCGTCATCGTTCATCGGGGGATCACCTTGCTAACTGCCGCCGACGACGGAACCGAACAGAGTTTTTTCAGAGGCCGAAGCCGGAGGCCAGCGGCCGGACAGAGAAGCGGAGCGACAGAACGACGGAGCGACAGCGGGCAGAGGCCGGGGCACCGGAAGCCGGAGGCCAGAACTTAGAGGCCAGAAATTAGAGGCCGGAGGCCAGAAGTCAGATGTCAGACAGCGGAGAAACTGGCGCGGCGCGGACCGAACCGTTCTCGCCACACGTCACACGCCACATGTCACACCCATCCCTGATCACTCGTCACTCATCACTGCTCGCAGCGCCGGGCGTGCCGGCGCGGGCGGCGATGCGTTTTTCCGCCTCCAGAATGATCGCCTCGCAACCGATGAACTTGTGGTCGTCGAGCGTCAGGCGGCGGCGTTTTCCGTCCACTTCGTAGATGGCGTAGGCGATGCCCTTGTTTGCCCACTTGCGGCGATCCATCTCCACGATGCTGTCGAGGTGCACCTGCTCGCCCGAGGCTCCCGTGATGAGGTCGCCCTCGGCGCGCACGCTGCGGGTGTGGTTCCACGCCACCCAGCCCGCGAAGCCGGCGCCGGCGACAAAAAGGATCCAGCCCGCCCAGCGTTGGAAGGCCAGATCGCCCTCGCTGCGGTGCTTGGGCACTTTGGTCGGCCAGTCGCGCTCCTCGGCGAGTTTTTCCCAGGCGCGTGTCACGGTGGGGTCCTCCTCGTCGCGGGCGCGACCCTCGGCGACCAGTTTTTCGGCCATCTCGGCGAAGACCTCGTGGCGCTTGGTCTCGGCCGGCCACATCCAGTAACCGTCGGAAAGGAACCAGAGGCCGGAGCCGAAGATCATGGCGAACATGAAGATCATGCGCCGGCGCCATTCCCTGGAGATACGTGCGTGGACTTGCATCGCGCCACCCAAGCCGCGCGGCCGCGAAAAAACAATCCCGCCCGCGACGGCGTGACCGCTTTGTCGCGGAGCCCCACCTCGCACCGGCCCTCGCTCCACCGGCCCCCGCCCCACCGGCCGACTTCCCGCCCCACCCGTCGCCGCGCCCTTCCCGCCCGCGGGCCGCGGCACCGCCCCCTCCGCTCCCGCACGCGCCCCGACCGCGCGCGGCTTTTCACTTGCGGCGCCCGCCCCCGCCCAAAGGGTGACGCCCCGACCGCGCGATGCGGCGGCCTCCGCCGCCTCCCCGCCACCTCAGCCCTCAGATTTCCGCCTTCCGCCCTCCTTCCTCCGATGGCCAACGCCTACACCGAAGCCTCCATCAAGACCCTCTCGCCGCTCGAGCACATCCGCCTGCGCCCCGGCATGTATATCGGCCGGCTCGGCAACGGCACCCACCCCGAGGACGGCATCTACGTGCTGCTCAAGGAGACGATCGATAACTGCATCGACGAGTTCACCATGGGCTTCGGCAAAAAGATCGAGGTCGAGCTCAACGACCGCACCGTGCGGGTGCGCGACTACGGCCGGGGCATCCCGCTGGGCAAACTCGTGGACTGCGTCTCCATCATCAACACCGGCGCCAAATACGACTCCGAGACTTTCCAAAAATCCGTCGGCCTCAACGGTGTCGGCCAGAAGGCGGTCAACGCCCTCTCCGCCAGCTACCGCGCCCAGGCCATCCGCGACGGCCAGACCAAGATCGTCGAGTTCGTCGCCGGCAAACTGACCAAGGAAACACCGGTCGTGCCCGCCCCCGCCGGCGCGCGCAACGGCACCCAGATCGAGTTCACCCCCGACACCGCCCTCTTCGGCGCCGAGTTCAAGTTCCGCACCGAGTTCATCGAGGAGATGCTCTGGAACTACGCCTACCTGAACCGCGGGCTCACCCTCGTCTTCAACGGCAAGTCCTACAAATCCGAGCACGGCCTGCGCGACCTGCTGAACAAGAAACTCAACGGCGAGCCGCTCTACCCGCTCGTCCACCTCGAGGGCGAGGACATCGAGGTCGCGCTCACCCACGCCGGCCACTACGGCGAGGAATACTACTCCTTCGTCAACGGCCAGCACACCACGATGGGCGGCACCCACCTCGCCGCCTTCCGCGAGGCCCTCGTCGCCACGCTGCGCAACTTTTTCAAAAAGGACTACGACGCCGCCGACATCCGCCAGTCCGTCGTCGCCGCCGTCTCCATCCGCGTGCAGGAGCCCGTCTTCGAGTCCCAGACCAAGACCAAGCTCGGCAGCGCCGACGTCGGCCCGGGCGGCCCGAGCGTGCGCAACTTCGTATCCAGTTTTCTGGGACAACAGCTCGACAACTTCCTCCACCGCAACCCCGAGACCGCCGCCGACCTGAAGCGGAAAATCGAGGAGAGCGAACGCGAGCGCAAGGAGCTGGCCGGCATCCGCAACCTCGCCAAGGAGCGCGCCAAAAAGGCCTCGCTGCACAACAAAAAGCTGCGCGACTGCCGCGCCCACCTCGGCACCAAGGACAAACGCGCCGAGGAGAGCTCCCTCTTCATCGTGGAGGGCGACTCCGCCGCCGGCTCCCTCACCGCCTGCCGCGACGTGCACACCCAGGCCGTCTTCGCCCTGAAGGGCAAACCGCTCAACACCTACGGGCTCACCAAAAAGGTCATCTACGAGAACGAGGAATTTCACCTCCTCCAGAGCGCCCTCAACATCGAGGAGGGCATGGACGGCCTGCGCTACAACAAGGTCATCATCGCCACCGACGCCGACGTGGACGGCATGCACATCCGCCTGCTGCTGATCTCGTTTTTCCTGCAATTCTTCCCCGAGCTCATCACCCAGGGACACCTCTTCGTGCTCGAGACGCCGCTCTTCCGCGTGCGCAACAAAAAGGAAACCCGCTACTGCTACTCCGAGGCGGAAAAACAGGCCGCCCTGCACAAGCTCGGGCAGAACGCCGAGATCACGCGTTTCAAAGGTCTCGGCGAAGTCAGCCCCGGCGAGTTCAAGGACTTCATCGGCGAAAACATGCGCGCCGAAAAGATCACCCTCGAACACCTGCACAACAGCGCCGAGCTGCTCGGCTTCTACATGGGCAAGAACACCCCGCAACGACAGGACTTCATCATCGGCAACCTGCGGGTGGAGAA
>CBINNW010000225.1:0-3647 GCA_966252115.1 uncultured Akkermansia sp. | reverse complement strand
CGGCGTCGTGGTGGATGCAGACGCCTTTGATCTTCAGGTTGCGGCCGTTGAGGTAAAAACCGGTGTCGGCGTCGAAGCGGAAATCGCGGATGCCGAGCGGAGTGCGGACGGTGTCCACGACGCGATCACCGACGGAGACGGTGTGCACGACCTGATAGAGGTAGGGGGCGCTCACGTCCCAGCGGCGGGGTTTGGCCACGGGGTGGTAGAGCGGGAAGGCCCAGGTTTCGCCCGGGGCGAGGCGTTGCGTGCTGGTGGCGCCGACGACGCGGCGGCCCTCGGCGTCGAGGACCTCGGCGGTGACGGTGATGTCGGCGGCGGAGGCGGACGTGTTTTTCACCTCGCAGCTGCTGGTGGCCTCCGCGACCTCGTCGTCGATGGCGGGCGTGGTGAGGAAGGTGCCGTGGCGGACGACGTGGACGGGATCGAGCACGGTGAGCCAGGTGTCGCGGTAGATGCCGGTGCCGGTATACCAGCGGGAGTCGGCGATGTTTTCGCGCGCCACGCGGACGGCGAGGACGTTGGGCCGGCCGGGGGCGCGGAGGTGGGGCGTGAGGTCGTATTCGAAGTCGATGTAGCCGTAGGGGCGGTGGCCGAGGTGGTGGCCGTTGAGCCAGACGTCGCTGTTGCGATACACGCCCTCGAAGCGAAGGAAAACGCGTCGTCCCTCGGTGTCGGCGGGGAGCGTGAAGTGTTTCCGATACCAGCCGGTGCCGCCCGGGAGGTAGCCGGTGGCGCTGGCGTGGGCCTCGGAAAACTCGCCCTCGATGGACCAGTCGTGGGGCAGGTCGAGCGCGCGCCAGGCGGCGTCGGCGAAGTCGGGTTTTTCGGCGCCCTCGAGCGCGCCGAGGTGGAAGAGCCAGCCGTCGTTGAACAAACGCTCGCGGTCGGCCGCGGCGCCATGGGCGGCGGGGGCGGCGAACGAGAGCCCGAGCCAGGCGGCGAGCACGAGAGCGAACCGGCAGCCGGTGCGGGTAAAGGCCGGGAAAAACGGACGCGAAGGGAACGAAAGCGTGCGAAGGTGCATGGTGGGTGACGGACGGGAAGCGGCACAAAGCGCGCCCCGGCGCCCGGGGCTTCATGGAATCGTCCAAACGCGAAAATGCGCAAGGTTAGGCGGACGACGGACGGGTCGCTGCCCGCCCCAGCGACAGCTCGCCTCGCCCAAACTTCGGCCCTATACCATCCGCCAACATGAGCGCGCTCAAAGTCGTCAACCTGCCCTCGCTGCCCGAGACCCGCGTCGTGTCTCCATCCGGCAAATACGAGTCGTTCTGCCGCGACGTCTCGCTCGCCCTTGGCGGGGTCAAGGACACCGGCCCCTGCGGCGGCGGGCACCCCTTCGATCTTCAACAACGTCGCGTGCCGCCCGGCGCGAGCGTGTGCCCCCTGCACGCGCACACCGCGCAATGGGAGTTGTTTCTAATCCTCTCCGGCGAGGCCACGGTGCGGACGGGCGACGGCGCCACACGGCTCGTGCGCACGGGCGACGCCTTCATGCAGGCACCCGGCACCGCCCATCAGATCACCAACACCGGCGCCGCCGACCTCGTGTTTCTGGTCGTCGCCGACAATCCGCCGGTGGACGTGATCCACTACCCGGACTCGAAGAAATGGATGCTCAAACCCCGGCGGACGGTTTTCCGCATGGAGGAGACGGCCTACTACGACGGCGAGGAGTGAGCGCGTGCCGGGGGAAGCGGGGAGCGAGCGCGACGCGCCGCCGGACGGGCTTCTCCGGACCGTTTTTCGTCCTTTCCCCCGATGCGTCGCTCGTTTCTTCTCCGGGTCTAGCCTCGCCGCATGCGCGCTTCCCCACGCGCTTCCCGCCGCGTGGGCCCAGCCCGATGCTCAAGCGACTGCTCTCCCTTTTCACCCGATCCGATTCCACCGCCTCCTCCGGGGCCGAGGCGGCTGGCGACTCCGCCGACGCGAGCGCCCCCAAACGGCGCGCCCGCTCCAGATCACGCCGTCGCGACCGCCAGGCGCGCGCGGACCAGCCCGAACTGCCGCTCGACGGCGCCGCAAACCCCGCCCCGGCGGAAAAGCCGGCCACGCGCCCGGCATCCTCCTCGGCTTCCTCGGTTTCCTCCGCAGCCGCCTCGTCGCCCGCGTCCGCCGCGCCCTCCCCCCGCCCCGTGCGCCCGGCCCCGCCCCCCGCGGCCGCCCGGTCGGAGCGGCCCCGCCCGCTGATGGCGCCCGCCGTCCCCGCGCCCGCCCGCCTCGCCTCGCCGACCTCGGGCGAACGCCCGCCGCACTTCGTGTTGATCGACACGCCCGCCGGCCTCGCCCCGCTCTACGCCGCCCTCGACCGGGTGGACGAGCTCGCGATGGATACCGAGGCGGACAACATGTATCACTACCGCACCCGGGTCTGCCTGCTGCAGTTCCTGGTGGACGGGGAGGTGTATCTGGTGGACCTGATGACCCCGCTCCCGCTGGCCCCCCTGTGGGAACGGCTGGCGCAGAAACACCTCATCATGCACGGCAGCGATTTCGACATCCGGCTGCTGCACGATTTCTGCCGCTTCCGCCCGCGCAGCCTCTTCGACACCATGCTCGCGGCCCAGCTGCTCAACCGGCCGCGGGTCGGCCTCGGCGCCCTGCTGGAGCAGCACTTCGGCATCCAGTTGGACAAATCCGGCCAGAAGGCCAACTGGTCCAAACGCCCCCTCACCCCCAAGCTTCTGGACTACGCCGCGCTCGACGTCTGGCACCTGCCGGCGCTGCGCGATCTGCTCACCCGGGAGCTCGCCGTGCTCGGCCGGCTGGACTGGCTCGACCAGCAGTGCCGCCGCCAGATCGAGAGCGGCCTCACCGGCTTCCCCCGCGACGAGGAGACGGCCTGGCGCATCGGCGCCGCCGACCGCCTGCGCGGCCGCGGGCTCTCCGTGCTGCACGCCGTCTGGCACTGGCGCGAAAAATGGGCCGAGGAACTGGACACCCCGCCCTTCAAGGTCTGCGGCAACGAGCTCCTCTTCCGCATCGCCTCCTCCATCGAGGCGGGCGACGCCCTCGAATCCGTGCTCGCCCAGACCAATCTCGGCAAACGCCAGGGGCGCCTCGGCCCCAGCTTGTCCGCCGCCATTCGCGAAGGCCTGTCCCGCGATCCGTCCACCCTGCCCCGCCGCCCGCGCGCGGAGCGTATCCACCTCACCATGGCCGAGATCGGCCGGCAGGATCGCATCAAGGCCCACCGCGACGCCGTCGCCGCGAAGCTCGAGCTAGACCCCACGCTCATCGCCCCGCGCAGCACCCTGGTCACCCTGTGTCGCGAGCCGGCGCGCCTCGACGAAATCCTCCTGCCCTGGCAGGCGGACCTGCTGCGCGACTCCCCCGATTTTCGGCCCGACACCGTCGCCGTCGCGACCCCCTGAACACCTCTCATCGAACACGAGCCCGAGCTTGCCAACCTTGCAGGGCACACCCACCTTGCCCGCTCTTCCCCTATGAACAAGAAGGCCCTACTGCCCCTAGCCCTGACCGTCTTGATCGCCGGTCTGACCGGCTGCTCCCATCAAACCACCCGCGCCGGTAGCAAGTCGAACTACGGTCTGGGCCTGGTCCAGATCGAGCGCGGCTCCTTCCAGCCCGCCCCGGTCATCTCCGCCGACATGGACACCAACCAGAACTTCGGCGACGCCGGC
>CBINNW010000224.1:0-3686 GCA_966252115.1 uncultured Akkermansia sp. | reverse complement strand
CCGGTTTCCTGACGCTGATGGTTGACCGCGTTTTTCTTCAGGTAGGCCTGGTAAACATCGTCCGCCGTCATGCCCAGGGTCTGGGCCAGCGAGACCAGAAAGTGGAACAGATCCACCACCTCGACCTTCGCGTTCTGCTCGTCGAATTTTTGATACTTCGCCCACCACTTCCACGGCACGCTGTCGATCAGCTCCGCCGTCTCCTGCTGCATGGCGCGCGTGTAGTTGAGCACCCACTTCGTCTTCTCCTCGTCGCTCGGCGGCGGCAGATTGACGCCGATGCGGCGATTGAGGGCGTCCTGCATGCGGAAGATCTCTTCGAGTTTGTCCATGGTCGAGGTGTGACGGTGAAAAAGGAGGAGCGGGAAAAAACCGCACGCTGCGTCCGCCCCCTCCCCAAGGCAAGCCCCGCGCCCGCCGCCGCGCCCCACCCCGTCCGCCGCAACGCCCCCGCCACCCCGTTTCGGGGCGGCGCCTGTCATATTTTCTCCCTACAAACAAAAGGTTGCGTCGCGCGGCCTTCGCGCCGACCGTCCCTGCGATTGTTGCCGCGTGACTGCGCCACCCGCGCTCCGCCGCGACGATCACCCGCGCTGCTCCCGCGCCCTTGCGGTGAGCGCGCCTCAACAGAAAACAACCACCAGACATGTCCGATAACAACCCGTCCGACGCCGCGCCGAATCAGGCGCCCGTCGAGACCCCCGCCGCGCCCGCCGCCCCCGTCGTCTCTCTCGACGGCTTCGGCGCCTCCCGCGGCACCGGGCTGGCCCGCGGCAAACGCCCCGCCCGCCCCGCCAACCAGGCCCCGACCGGCTCCGCGCCCGCCGCCGCCTACCAACCGACCGCCGTCCAGGTGGTCGTCGCCAAGTCCGAATACGTGAATCCGTTCGCCACCAGCCCGGAAATCGCTCCCGAGCCCGCGCCCGCCCCGGCCCCCGTCGCCGAGACCAAGGTCGAGTCCGCCCCCGCCCCGGCGGTGGCCGAAGCCGCACCCGCCCCCTCGCCCGTCGCCCCGGCCCCGGCGGCGGAAGCGCCCGTCGCGGCTCCCGTCGCGGCGCCCGCCCCCGCCCCGGCTCCGGCTCCCATCGCCACCACGCCGGCGGCTCCCGAAGCCAAGGCCGAGCTCAACATTCTCCCGCCCGCCGAGCGCCGCCCGGTCACCAGCTGGGAGGCCTCCGCGCCGGCCGCCGGCGCCCCGAGCCCGGCGCCGCAGGCGACCACACCCTCCGGTGATCGCCCGGTCTTCCGCGTCGAGCGCAAGCCCATCGTGGCCCGCGAGATCGCCCCGCTGCGCCCCGCCGCCGACCTGCCCCGCCGCGAAGGCGGCCAAGGGCACGGCCCGCAGGGTCGCGACGGCGGTCGCCGCCGCGATGGCGAGCGCGGCCCGCGTCGCGAAGACCGCGGCGAGCGTCGCGAAGGCGGCTCGCCCCGCCCCGCCGCCCCCGCCTCCGCCCAAAGCGGCGCCTCCGCCGCCGGCAAACCGGCCCCCGCCGCCAAAACGCCCGAAAAGAGCGGCGGCTTCGTGGGCTGGCTCAAGGGCATCTTCGGCGTCGCCCCCGAGGCTCCCGCCGCCCCGGAAAAACACGACGAGCGCCGCCCCCGCGGCGACGGCCAGGGCCACGGCCCCGGTCGCGGCGAAGGCGGACGCCACCGCGGCGGACGCGGTCGCGGCGGCCAAGGGCAAGGCCAGGGTCAATCCCAGGGCCATGCCGGCGGCGAAAACCGCGGCCCGCGCCCCGAGGGTCAGGGTCGCCCCGATGGCCAGCCCCGTCCCGACGGTGATGGCGGTCCCCGCCGTCGCCGCCGTCGCGGTGGTCGCGGTCGCGGCCCCCGTCCCGACGGCCAGCCCGGCGGCGCCCGCCCCTCCGGCGGCGACTCCGGCCCCGTGGTCTAAGCCGGAGAAATGTAGTCGGAGGCGGAGTAGCGGGGTAAGATGACGAGCAGATTTCGGTGCGGACCGAGCGAAGGAATACTCGGAGAGTATTTCGAGCCGAGGGCCCCACCGAAAGGTGCCGTCAGATTACCTCGATACGACCCGCCCGACTGCATTTCTCCGGCCAAGCCGGCCCGCGCGCCCGCGCCGCTGCGGGCATCGACGTAGCCGGATAAGCCTTGCCAAGCGCGCCGCCCCGGCGCCCATCCTCCCAGCGTCCGCCCTCCCCGGGGCGGGCGCTTTTTTTCGCCTCGATTCCGCGCCCGCCACGCACCGCTTTTCCCTCTCCTCCGCCGCTCCCCTTCCCTCCCTCCATGGCCGACCTCATCGTGCAAGGTGGCAAGCCGCTCTCCGGCACCATCGTTCCCTCGGGCAACAAAAACTCCGTCCTGCCGATCTTCTGCGCCACGCTGCTCACCGACGAACCGGTGACCCTGCGCAACGTGCCCGACATCACCGACCTGAACAAACTCGTCGCCTTCCTCACCTCGCAGGGCTCGCGCATCGAGTGGGACCGCGCCGCCGGGGTCATGCGGCTCGATCACTCCGGCTTCCGCAGCACGCTGGCCAACGACGAGCTGCCCTCCGACATGCGCTCCACGGTGCTGCTTTTCCCCGCGCTCCTGCACCGCCTGCGCCGCATCACCATCCTGGCCAACGCCAAGGGTTGCTCGCTCGGCGTGCGCGAGATCGACCCGCACCTGGAAATCCTCTCCGCCCTCGGCGCCACCGTCGGCTCCGGCGACCCGCTGGTCATCGCCCTGCCCTCCGGCTTCACCGGCGCCCGCCACTGGTGCGACTACATGTCCGTCACCGTGACGGAAAACTTCGCCATGGCGGCCGCCCTCGCCGCGGGCGAATCCACCCTCATCAACGCCGCCAGCGAGCCCCACGTGCAGGAACTCTGCGCCGCCCTCGTCGCCATGGGCGCGAAGATCGAGGGGATCGGCACCTCGATGCTGCGTATCCGGGGTGTGGATACCCTACGCGGCGCCGACATCACCGTCGGCACGGATTACCACGAAATCGTCACCTTCCTCGCCCTCGGCGCCATCACCGGCGGCGAGGTGCGCGTCACCAAGGCCCTGCCGCACCACTTCGACCTCATCGTGCGCGCCTTCGCCAAGCTCGGCGTCGTGGTCGAGCACGAGACCGACGCCGACGGCGGCTCCGTGGCGGTGGTGCGGCGCGGCCAGCGCCTGCGTATCGAGGAGCCCTACACCAGCAACCTGCTGCCCAAGATCGAGGCCGCGCCCTGGCCCTATTTTTCGGTCGATCTGCTGCCACTGCTCATCGCGCTCGCGGTGCGTTGCGAGGGCACGATCCATTTTTGGAACAAGGTCTATGAAAACGGGTTTTCGTGGATCCCCGAGCTGGCGAAATTCGGCGCGCACGCGGTGGTGAGCGATCCGCACCGCCTGATCGTGTTTGGCAACCGCCCGCTGCGCCCCGCGACGGTGGACTCGCCCTACATCATCCGCGCCGCGGTGGCGCTGGCGATGGTGGCGGCGGCGATCCCGGGCAAGTCGGTCGTGCGTCACGCCGAGATCATCCAGCGCGCCCACCCGCGCTTCGTGGAAAACCTCCGCAGCCTCGGCGCCGACATGGAGTGGACCCGCGCGTAGCGCGGGAATGTCCAAGGACCTGTAGGCCTGACCGTTGGTCAGGCTCTGGAGTTTGGTTTTTTGAGGGGAGGTCGGGGGGCAAAGGGGGGCTAGGCGGTGGCGGCGAAGAGGGTGCTGCAGAGATTGGG
>CBINNW010000223.1:0-3799 GCA_966252115.1 uncultured Akkermansia sp. | reverse complement strand
GCCGGCCGCCGCGACGAGGCCGCCGCGCGGCTGCGCCAGGTCGGCGACGAGCTGACCGTAATGGGAAAAACTTACAGCAACTCCGCCGTGATCGCCGTCGCCGAGCCCGCGCCCGCCGTGGCTGCGAAGGTCGAGGCGGAGGGCCTGAGCAACGCCGAGCGCAAGGAATACCGCGTCGAGGCCCAGCAGACCTACAGCCAGCAACGCGCCGAGTGAGGAGATCGATCGCCATGAAAACGCCCTTCGCCCTCGCGCTCATCTCCCTCTCTGCCGGCGTGTTTGCCGTCTTCGCCTCCTCGGATTCTCCCGATCTGTCGTCCGACATTCCCAACCCACGCATCGACTACGCGGAGTTCGAGCGGATGGTTTTCGAGACCGGTGCGGTGCGCGCGGTGCGCCGCCTGAGCGAGGCCGCCTTTCTGCAAATGATGGCCGCGCCCGACGTGGTGGTGCTCGATGCGCGGACCGAGTCGCGTTACCGGCGCCTGCACATCGCGGGTGCGGTCAACCTGCCCTTCACCGAATTCACCGCGACGAGCCTCGCGGCGGTCATCCCGAGTTTCGACACGCCGGTGTTGATCTACTGCAACAACAACTTCGCCGATCACCCGGATGCGTTTCCCTCCAAGTTGGCGGCCGCGTCGCTCAACGTGTCCACCTTCACCGCGCTGCGCACCTATGGCTACCGAAACGTGTATGAACTGGGGCCGCTGCTGACGGTCGAAACGTCGCGCCTGCCCTTCGCGGGCGAGGTGGCGAAAGAA
This sequence comes from uncultured Akkermansia sp., assembly GCA_966252115.1. GTDB lineage: Bacteria > Verrucomicrobiota > Verrucomicrobiia > Opitutales > Opitutaceae > IMCC26134_A. Next base: position 3,035 of record CBINNW010000223.1, on the reverse strand, counting down.
TCACTCGCACCTCGGTAGGGGGCGCATCTTGCTCCCCCTTGGTTTCCGCCCTCTCCCGTGACCACCGCCACGCGTCGTCTCTGGCTCTACGGCCTTTTCCTGCTCCTGCCCGCGCTCGCGGTGGGCGGGCTCGCATTGGGTCTGCTCGCCCGGGAGCGCGCGCGCCTCGCCGAGCGGGAGCAGGCGGCGACGGAGTCGCGCCGCGCTGCGGTGGAGACGCGCGCGCGGCTGATCGCGGAAAACATCGAGCTGCTGCTCGGCGACGTGCAGTCTGTGCTCATGACCACGCTGCTCGAGGCGCCGGCGGACGAGCCGCGTCCCTTCCTCGACGAGTGGCGGGCGAGCAACGCGCTGGTGCGCGGGGTGTTTCGCGCCACCGCCGACGGGCGCCCGGTCTGGGGAGCGGGCGAGGCGCCGCTGCGTCGTTGGCTGGAGGAGGCCGCGCCTTGGCGCGAGGCCCCCGCGCTGCTGGCCGCTCCTGCCGAAAAGGAGACGGCCCCGCCGCCGGCCGCATCCCAGGCCGTCGCCGCCGTCACGCAGCAACGCTCACAAACTCTTTCCGGCGCACCCATGCCCGCCACGACGTCGGCGTCGGGCCCGGCTCCGTTTGGCCCGGCCTCGCCTTTCGTCGCCGTGGACGGAGCACAGACGGCCGAGGCGCAGGCCCGGCGCGACATAGGCAGCAACGTCGGACAATACCAGCGCGCGCGACAGGAGATCCAGGAGGTGGCCAAGGTGAAGAACCAGTTGGATGTGATGTCGCAAAACGGCTACCTCAACTCCGCCGCGCCGTCGGCGCCCATGTCGGTGGCGGTCGTCGCCGATCCCGCGTCCCCGCTCGCGGTCGCCGGATCCACCAGGGCGGAGAGTTTCGTCGGCGAATTTGAGCCGGCGGAAACGCTCGGCGACGAGAGCACCGAAGCGAGCGCCTTGGTGATCGGCCGGAATGAAATCGAGGCGAAGACCGCTCGCGATGCGCGCGCGGACGCCCCGGTGCTCGCCCAAGCGGAGAAACGCGTCGGGGCGCGGCCGCTTGCTTCCGTCGATGGCGGCGCCGTCTCGACCTCCGCCGTCTCGGCCTCCGCAGCCACCGCCGGTGCGCCACCGCCGGCCGCGTTTGCCCTCGCGCCGACCGATGCGATCACCCGCTCGGGTTGGACGCCGTGGCGGGACGCGGAAGGACTGCATCTTTATGGTTGGCGCGAGTTGCCGGACCGCACCGTCGTCGGTCTCGAGCTGCGGCTCGACGCGATCAAGGCGCGCCTCGGCGAGGTGTTTCCCGTCGCCATCGAGCCGGGCGAGGCCTACGCGCTGCGCGACAGCGGCGGCGCGGTGTGGCATGCGGTGGGCGACCTGGGCCTGCCCGTCGCGCTCGAGGTGCCGCTGACCGCGGCGGCCTTGCCCGGCTGGAGCGTGAGCGGCGCCTTCGCCGCCGCGCCCGCCTCGTCGGCGCCGACCGGGTTTTTCGCGCTCGGCGCCGCCTTGATCGCGCTGCTCGTCGGGGCGATCCTGGCCGCCGGCGCGCTGCTGGTGCGGCAGGCGCGGGCGAGCGAGGCGGAGGCGGCGCTCAAGACCTCCTTCGTCGCCAACGTCTCGCACGAGCTCAAAACCCCGCTCACCACCATCCGGCTCTACGCCGAGCTGCTCGCGCAGGGGCGCGTGCGCGACGAGACGAAACGCGCCGACTACCTCGCCACCATCGGACGCGAGACCCAGCGTCTCGCCCGGCTGGTGGGCAATGTGCTCGATTTCAGCCGGCTCGAGCAGGGGAAAAAACGCTACGAGTTCGCGGACCACGATCTGGTCGCGGCGCTGCGACGCCTCTGCGACACGCAGGCGCCCCGTCTGGTGGAGGCGGGGTTGCGATTGGAGTTTCGCGCGCCGGGGCGCCTCCCGATCTACACGGACATCGAGGCGGTGGAGCAGATCGTGCTCAACCTGCTGGACAACGCGGTGAAATACGCAGCCGACGGCGGCGAGGTGACGCTCGCGCTGACGGCCGCGCCCGACGACGCCTTCGGCGCACCGTCCGCCACCGCGTCCGCCGCCGAGCGCGAGGCCGGCGCCACGGGCGCGCGTATCGTCGTGGCCGACCGCGGCCCCGGCGTGACGCCCGACCAGTGCGAGCGGATTTTTGAAAAATTCCACCGGGTGGACGACCGCCTGACCGCCGAAAAATCCGGCGCCGGGCTCGGCCTCAGCATCGCGCGCCAGCTCGCGCGCGGACTCGGCGGCGAGCTGCGCTGCGGCCCGCGCGTCGGCGGCGGCGCGGAGTTTGTCCTCACCCTGCCCGCGACATCCTCTTCCCCGTGAAAGCCCGCATTCTCATCGCCGAGGACGACGCCAACATCCGTCTCGGCCTCGTCGCCACCCTGGAAAGCGAGGGCTACGACGTCACCGCCGCGTCCGACGGGGCGCAGGCGCTGAAGTTGTATCCGCAATCGAAATACGAACTCGTGGTGCTCGACGTCATGATGCCCAGGGCCAGCGGCTACGACGTGTGCCGCGAGCTGCGCGCCGGCGGGGCGACGGTGCCGATCCTGTTTCTCACCGCGAAGGGCGAGGAGGTGGACAAGGTCGTGGGCCTGAAGCTCGGCGCCGACGACTACGTGGTGAAGCCCTTCGGCGTTCACGAGCTGCTGGCGCGGGTGGAGGCGCTGCTGCGGCGGGCGCGCACGACGGCGGCGGCGGCGAGCGGGTCGGGGGCGGCGCTGCCGTCGGTGTTTCGCCTCGGCGAGGCGGAGATCGATCGGCGGGCGTTTTCCGTTTCCGTGCCCGGGCGCGCGCCCGAGTCGCTCACCGCGCGCGAGCTGAAGCTGGCGGAGACCTTCGCGGCGCACGCGGGCGAGACGCTGACCCGGGACCAGTTGCTCAACGCGGTCTGGGGTGTGGGCTACTTCGGCACCACCCGCACGCTCGACCAGCACGTCGCGCAGTTGCGCAAAAAGATCGAGCCGGAGCCGGAGACGCCGCGGGTGATCCTCACCGTGCACGGTGTCGGTTACCGCTGCGTCGCGGGCGGACCGGCGGCCTAG
>CBINNW010000222.1:0-3893 GCA_966252115.1 uncultured Akkermansia sp. | reverse complement strand
TCCTCCGACTCAACCGCCGGATGCGGAAGACCGCACGTCCGGTGGTGTGGAAGGCCCACGGGGCGCAATCCCGTGAGCCCATCCGATCAGGGGAGCGGTGTTCTTATGCCTTTGAATACGACTTGGTATCAGAGGGGGGCGCGCCGGCACACACGGGCGCCGCGGTCACACCGCGGCGGCGCGGGGCTGGGGCGGGGGCACGCCGGCGAGGCTGGGCGGCAGCGAGACGATGCCGATGTTCTCGATCTCGGTCGTGTTGGGCAGCTCCTGGTAGGCGAGCACGGCGAGGCGCGGGAAGGACGGTTCGAGGAACCGCTTCATCGCCAGCCGGATTTCCGTGCCGGTCACGAGCACGGGCGTGACGCCCGACTGGGCGAACTCGTTTTGCAGGCGCGTGAGCTCCTGGAGCAGATGGCGGCCGCTGGTGGGGTCGATGGACAGGCCGACCTCGCCGGGCGTGCGGTGGACCTTGGTGGCGAGGAGCTGCTCCATGCGCGGGTCGAGCGTGGCGGCCTTGAGCACGCCGGGGCGGCATTCGAGCTCGGGCACGAAGTAGAGCCCGAGGCGGCGGCGCACCAGCTCGCTGAGGTCGTCGGGGTTTTTGGTGAGCGAGGCGAAGTCCGCCACGCCCTCGAGGATGAGCGGCAGGTTGATGACCGACACGCCCTCGCGTAGTAGATTTTGCAATACACGCTGGATGATGCCGAGGTTGACCAGGTCGGGGAGGAGCTCGGCGACGAGGGCGGGATTCTTCTCCTTGAGGTGGTCCACCAGGCCCTGCACCTCCTGGCGGCCGAGCAGGAGGTGGCACACGCCCTTGAGCGACTCGGAGAGGTGGGTGATGAGCACGGAGGCGGGGTCCACCACGGTGTAGCCGTTGAGCTCGGCGGACTTTCGCTCCGTGTCCTCGATCCAGACCGCCTCGAGGTTGAAAACGGGTTCGCGCGTCGGCACGCCGCGCAGTTTCACGCGGCTGCCGGTGACGTTCATCGCCATGAAGCGGCCGGGCTGCACGGAGCCGCGGGCGATGGGTTTGCCGCGCAGGAGGAAGCGGTAGTCGTTGGACTCGAGCTCGAGGTTGTCGCGCACCGAGATGGGCGGCACGAGCACGCCCTGGGAACGGGCGAGGGTCTTGCGCACGCCGGTGACGCGCGACAGCAGGTCGCCGCCCTGGCGCGCGTCGGCGAGCGGGAGCAGGCCGTAGCCGATCTCGATGGCGAAGACGTCGAGGTCGATGAGCTTGCGCATGTCCTCGGGCGAACCGGGCTTCGGGGCGCCGGCGGCGGAGCCGTCGCCCGCCGCGCCGGAGGCGGCGCCGGCCTTGCCGCCCGCGCCTCCCTTGCCGGCGGCGGCGTTGGCGCCCGCGCCGGCGAGCGCGAGGGCGGCCTCGTCGGTCTTGGGCAGGTGGCGGGCGATGAAAAACACCAGCGCGGCGAGACCGGCGAAGGGCACCAGCGGCATGCCGGGCATGAGGCCGAAGACCAGGAGCATGCCGGCGGCGATCTTCAGGGCGCGCGGGTAGCGGAGGAGTTGCCCGCCGATCTGTTCGCCGAGGTCGCCGGTGCCGGAGGCGCGGGTGACGAGCAGGGCGGCGCCGACGGAGATGATGAGCGCCGGGATTTGGGAGACGAGGCCGTCGCCGATGGAGAGCAGGGTGAACTTGGCGGCGGACTCGCCGATGGAGAGGCCCATCTGCATGGCGCCGATGGCGAAGCCGCCGACGATGTTGACGATGGTGATGAGGATGCCGGCGATGGCGTCGCCGCGCACGAACTTCGAGGCGCCGTCCATGGAGCCGTAGAAGTCGGCCTCCTTTTGGATCTTTTGGCGGCGGGTGGTGGCGGTGGTCTCGTCGATGATGCCGGCGTTGAGCTCGGCATCGATGGCCATCTGTTTGCCGGGCATGGCGTCGAGGGTGAAGCGCGCGCTCACCTCGGCGATGCGCCCGGCGCCCTTGGTGATGACGATGAAGTTGATCACCACCAGGATCACGAAGACGACGAAGCCGACGATGTAGTTGCCCTGGATTACAAAGTTGCCGAAGGAGTCGATGATGTTGCCCGCGTGGCCCTCGGTGAGGATGAGGCGGGTCGAGCAGATGTTGAGCGCGAGCCGGTAGAGGGTGAGGCCGAGCAGCAGGGTGGGAAAGCCGGAGAACTCGGACGGGTCCTTCACGTAAACGACGACCAGCAGCACGAGCAACGAGAGCCCGATCTGGAGCGCGAGCATGAGGTCGAGCAGCATCGCCGGCACCGGCACGATGAGCATGAGCACGACCGCGAAGAGGGCGCCCGTGAAGATGAGGTCGGCGCGCTTCAGCAGAAGCGAGGTCGAGCCGGCGGGAGCGGCGGTGGGAACGGAGGCGGCGGAAGCCATGGGGCGGGGGAGGCGGCAGAGGCCAGAGGTTAGAGGCCAGAAGCCAGAGGGCGGAGGGCTGAGGGCTGAAGGCGGAGGGCGGAGGGCGGAAGGAGGAAGGCGGAGGTCGGAAGGCTGAGGGGCGGGGGCGGGGCTTGTGTCTGATATCTGATCTCTGGCCTCTGGCATCTGGGCTCTGCCATCTGACCTCTGGCCTCTGCCGCCGTTACCGCCCGGCGGTAGCGGCGGCCTCGGCGGCGGCGCGGCGGATCTTGAGTTCGTGGAAATACAGGCGGTGCGTGCGATAGACGAAGGCGAGGATCTCCGCGACGGCCTGGTAGAGCTGGTTGGGGATGGGGTCGCCCACCTTGCCGAGCGCGTAGAGCATGCGGGCCACGGGCTTGTTCTCTATGGTGGGCACGCCGTGCTCGGCGCCGAGGGCCTTGAGACGACGGGCAAACTGGTTTTCGCCCTTGGCCAGGATCACGGGCGCCTGGTCGCGGCCGCGTTCGTATTTCAAAACCACGGCGTAGTGCGTGGGGTTGGTGACGATGACGTCGGCGGTGGGCACGGCGGCGAGCATCTGCTTTTGCAGGAGGCGGCGCGCCATGCGCTTCATCGCGGCCTTGGCCTGCACGTCGCCCTCGGCCTGCTTGGTCTCCTCCTTGATCTCCTCGCGCGACATCATCATGCGCTGATGCGTCTGGAACTTTTCGTAGGAGTAGCTGATCGCCGCCACGATGCCGAGGGCCAGGATGATCTTGGAAAGAAACTCCAGGGTGGCGCGGCGGATAAAGTCGCCGAGATAGCCGGCCTCCACCGGGCTCACGAAAATCGGGTCGTGCACGAGATTGCGCGCGCCCAGCCAGAGCACGAGGCCGATGGCGCTCATCTTGAGCAGGTCCACGCCGCCGCGCACCAGGGCGTCTTTCGAAAACACCCGCCCGAAGCCTTTGATGAAATCGAGCTTGTCGAACTTCACGCCGAGGGCCTTGGGCGCGAGTTGGAAGCCGCTTTGGAAGCCGCCGATGAGGAGCGTGGCCACGACCACCGCCCCGATCACGGGCAGGAGCACCTGCGCGCAGACCCGGATGCAGCGCTCGATTTGCAGGGGCATGGCGCCGACCAGAAGCGTCGGCTGCGCGAGCTCGCTCCAGATCGACACCGCCAGCGAGCGCATGTCCTGCACCGCCGACGAGAGAAACATGCCCAACACGCCAAAAATCGCCGCCAGCGTCGCCACGACCTGGAGCTCCGGCGACCGCGCGAACTCGCCCTTCTCGGTCGCGTCGTGGAGACGTTTCCCGGTCGGTTCTTCTGTTTTGGAGTCTTGGTCGTCGGCCATGGCGGGCACCGGCCCCTATGCAGAGCGGATGCCAGCGGGCGTTTCGGTGGCGTTAGCCGTTGTGGGAGAGAGGCTAAAAAACCGATTGATCCGTCTCTCCGGCTGGCGCGGGCGGTCTCGCGGCAGGAGCGCGGGTGGCGTCGGCAAATCCTGCCGCGCTTGCCCGGGGCGCCGTGCTTGCCTGGCGATGTAG
>CBINNW010000221.1:0-3904 GCA_966252115.1 uncultured Akkermansia sp. | reverse complement strand
AGCCACCGCGACTGGCGCCTCGGTGGGTGGCGCCGGCGGCGCGTTATCAGCCACCGCCACCGCAGCCACCACCACCGCCGCCGTCGTCATGAGCACCGCCAAGATCGCCCTCACCACCGCCGGCGCGCTCGCCCTCCTTTCCGTCGGAGTGGTGCTTTATCAACGCCAGCCATCTTCGTCCGACCTACTCGCTACTCACCACCCGCTACTCGATACTTCCCTGTCCCCCGCCGACCTCGAAGCGATCCTGCGCCCCGCGCGTCTGTCGGCGGCCGATGCCGACGCCGCCCTCGCCGCCTACCTCGCGCTCCCCCTTCTGGTGGATCCGGCCCCGGCCGCCGAACTCCGAGCCCGGCGCGCCCGACTGCGCGCCTTGCTGACCGTTCTGCCCGAGTCCCATTTCGAGCGCTTCCTCACCATCCTCTACGGCCGCGTCGGCTGGGCCGAGGACGAGTTGCGCCGCATCGCCTTCACCGCCTGGGCCCAGCAAGCCCCCGAGGCGGCCGACCGCTGGGCCGAGGCTCTCGTTCCGACTCCCACGCTCAACCTCTGGCAACGCGCCCGCCTGGTCAGCGAGGCCACCGGCCTCTGGGCCCGTATCGACTTCGACGCCGCCCATGCTTGGGCCGGCACCATCGCCGACGTTCCGCTCGGTCAGGGAATCACCGTCGAGATCCTCGCCCAGCTCGCGCGCTCCCAGCCCGACCGCGCCCTTGCTGTCGCCCCCGTCGGCGAGGACAAATTCGCCCGCGACGCCCGCCTGGCGATTTTCCGCGCCTGGGGCAAAAAAGATCCCGCCGGCGCGCTACGCCGCCTCGGCCCCGCGATCTATGAGGAAAACAAAAACAACTACGAGGCCTCGGCACAGCGCGCCGTGCCCCAAGTCCTCGCCATTTGGGCCGCCAAAGACCCTGACGCCGCCCTCGCCTGGGCGCTTGCGCAACCCTCTCCGCCACCCGAGGACTCGCACCGCACCGCCCTGCAAACCCTCGGGTCGGAACTCGACGAGATCCCCGGCGCGATGCGCCCGTTCATCGACAAGATCGTCGCCCGCGCCGACCTGCCCGGTCGCGAGGGCGTGTTGAAGAGCCTCTTCGCGTCCTGGGCGCTGCGCGACGCCCGGGAGGCCCTCGCTTGGGTGGACACCGTGCCGGACCAGGCCACCCGCAGCGAACTCGTCTCCTGGTCGCTCAGCCTGATCGGCAATGACAACCCGGACGAGTTTCTCGAAGCCGTCCGCAAGCTCCCCGACGCCGGCCAGCGAACGGAGAGAATCGCCGACCGCCTCGCCGCATGGGCGGAAAAAGACGCCGCCGCCGCCCTCGCCTGGCTCGACCGCCACGACGACCCCGAACTCGCCGCCGCCACCGGGCGGGTCGAAGGCGTGCTCCTGGGCAAACTCGCCGCGTCCGATCCCGCCGCCGCCCTCGCCCGCTGGCAGGCCATTCCGCCCGGCGCCGCCCGCGCCCAGGCCGCCCTGCCGCTTGCGACCGCCTGGGGTAGGACCGATCCCGCCGCCGCCGCCCGCTGGCTCGTCGCCCTCCCGTCCGACGCGAACGGCGGCGGCGGCACATCCGACCCCGCGCTCGACAAGGTCCTTCGCTCCGTCGCCTCGCGCTGGAGTTTGCAGGATCCGCTAAGCTTCGTCGCCTGGGCGGAGACGATTCCAGACGCGACGCGACGCGACGCCGTGCTCGGCACCTTGGGTTTCGAGTATTTCGGCGACGTGCGCGATCCCGGCTTCCACGAGGCCTTGAACAACCGTATCGACCCGCCCCCGCGCGTCGCCTACGCCGCGCAGCTTTCCAAAATAGAAAACCCCGCCCTCCGCGAAAAAGGACTGACCGCTCATCTACGCGGCTGGATCCACTACGATTATCAAGCCGCGCGCGCTTGGATGGAGTCCCACGATGCCCTCTCCCCCGAGGCCGCCGCCCGGCTGCTCACCGAAGCCGAGTCCCGTTAACCGCCCGCCATGCGCCCCCTTCAACGACTCGTCGCCCTCGGGCTTCTCATACCCGCCGTCGTCGCCATCATCTGGCTCTTTCTCTCCTCGCGGTCACCGGGCTCCGGCTCGTCCCCCGCCGCATCCATTCCACCTCCGCCCCCCGTTTCCCCGCTGCGGGCCATCTCCTGGACCTGGCGCGATTCCGACACGCCGCCGCCACTGCCCGCCGCATACGTCGCCCCCGCCGTCGCGGCTTGGGTGGCCCAACGCGGCCCCGACGGTGCCCCGGCCGACTTCGCCACCCGCGCCGCCAGCCTGCGCGCCCTCCTCGTCCGCCTGCCTGCGGAAGGCTTCTCGCACATCATCGATGCGCTCGCCCGCTCCGGTCGCGACGATGACGCCCTCCTCCTTCGCGAGACCTTCGACTCCTGGGTCGTGCTCGACGCCCCCGCCGCCGCGCGCTGGGCCGCCCCTCGCGGCGCCGCCTCGATCGACTTCGCCCGCCACGCCATCCGAATCTGGAGCACGGAGGACGCCGAAGCCGCCGCCACCTGGATCTGCGCTCTGCCCGACGAAAACATCGCCGCCCGTCTCGCCACCCCCGCCCTCGCCACCTTGGCCGAAAAAGACCCCGCCCGCGCCCTCGCGCTCGCCCGCTCCCGTGGCCAGTCCTTCCGCCTCGCCGCCCTCGCCGGCATCGTCAACGCGCTCGGCCGGGCGAATCCCGCCGACGCGGTCCGCACCTACGGCCCCGAACTCTGGCGAAACGGCAGCGGTATCCACACCCTCAGAGAACCTCTCGCCGCCTGGGTAAAACAGGATCCCCCCGCCGCTCTCGCCTGGCTCGTCGCCCAGCCCCGCGATGCCAACGGCAATCCCTTTCATTGGATCAACACCTTCGGCGACCGCACCCAGGAGTGGCGCCGCACCGTCGCCGACGCCTTTCTCAACGGGCCCGACCAAACCCGCCGCGTCGCCAGCGTGGCTCCGCTTCTTGGGGAGTGGAACCGGGAGCACCCCGGGGAAGTGCTCGCGTGGCTCGACGAAATCGAAGACCGCGACCTGCGCATGGCCCTGCTCGAGCATACCGTCGGTCAACACAGCGCGGCCCATCCCGATCAAAACCTCGCCCTCGTCCTCGCCCTGCCCGAAGGCCAAGGCCGCACCATGCATTTGGGCGCAATCCTCACCGAATGGGCCAAAACCGACGCACCCGCCGCGCTCGCGTGGATAGAAGCCCACGATGCTCCCGGCGTCGCCACCGCCGGTTACCAAGTGCAAGGCACCCTCCTCGCCGCCATCGCCCGCGAGGAGCCGCAGACCGCCATCGCCGAATGGGCCGCGCTCAAAGACCCTCGGGCGCGCGAGGTCACGCTCGCCTCCATCGTCCAATCCTGGAGTGAAAAAGACCCGCTCGCCGCCATCCGCTGGGCAAACGAACAAAGCCAGGCGATGGGCGAAGTCCTCCAGCTCGATCCCGGGGTGGTCTCGCGCTGGGCCGCGAAAGAGCCCGAGGCCGCGCTCCGCTGGATCGAGGCTTGGCTTCCAACCCAGCCCGAGACCACCGCCGCCTTCATGGCGCCGTATTACCTCTCCGCCCTCGGCGGCAACTGGGAAAATCGAGCGCCTCGCGCCGACACCGCCGACCTCCTCGTGAAAATCAAGGACCCCGCCCTGCGCGCCACCGCCCTGGCCACCCACTTCGCCGAATGGCGCACCACGGACCCCGCCGCCGCCCGCGCCTGGCTGGAAAAATCCGCCGCGCTCAGCCCCGAGCAGGTCGCCGCGCTGCTTCAGGCGAAGTCGGAGTGATGAATGTAGAATGATGAATGGGGAGAGCCCCTGTTCCCGCCGCACATGGCAGGCCCCGGCGGCTCCGGGCGCATTCTTCATTCTGCATTCATAATTCATAATTCTCGCTTTTCCGGTGTTCGGTTTTTTCGCCGGCGGGTGTTA
>CBINNW010000220.1:0-3926 GCA_966252115.1 uncultured Akkermansia sp. | reverse complement strand
TGGCTCAGCCATTCCGCCACGTCCACCCGCTGAAACAACGAAGAATCAATTTCCACGGCTGAGCTACCGATACCGGAGGTAGTAGAGCGCCAGCAGTCCTCCGACGCCCAGGAGGAAGACGAGCGCGGCGAAGAGGAAACAACCACGCCGGGTGGCGGCGGCGTCGAAGCGGTCCGTCACCGCGTATTCGGCGATGATCTCGTCGGCGCGGGCGTTCGCCACCGCGACGGGGTCGGCGTCGTCGGCCGCCGCGTCGGCGATCTCCGAAACGCTCTGCGCGGCGGCGCTCGGTGCGGGGGTGGCGGCGGCCGGCGCGGAGACGCTTGGCGCCGGGGTGCTCGCCGCGGTGGCAGCGGCCGCGGGGCGGGTGGGGGAGAGGCCGGCGGGGGCGGGGAGCGGAGCGGCGGGTGCGGTCGGCGTATCGAGCGGGGTGGGAGACGTCGGGCCGGCGGCGCGGGGGTCGGGGCGCGCGGTGGCGCTTTCGGGCGTGGGCGAAGCGGCGGCGATCTCGGCGTCGAGCCACGCGAGGTGGGCGGCGATCAGCGCGCGCTGCTGGCGGAGACCTTCGAGGCGGTCGGAGGACATGGCGGAGCCGACGAGCTTATCTGTTTTTCCCGCGCTCCGACCCGCCGCCCGATTTCCCCATGGGCTTCCCGGCTCCGAGTTTCACGATCAGGTCGTAGTCGGCTTTTTTGATCGGCATCACCGAGAGGCGGCTCTGGCGAAGGAGCGGAAGCTCGGCGAGGCGGGCTTCGGCTTTGATCGCGGCCAGCTCCACCGGATGGGCGAAGGTTTCTCCGACCTCCAGCTCGACCGCGGACCAATCGCCCTCCTCGGCCTTAGGGTCGGGGAAGTGTTCCTTGGTCACGGTCGCGGTGCCGAGGACGGCCTTGGTCGTCACGCTCGCGTAGAAGAGCACCCGGTCGCCCCGCTTCATGGAGCGGAGGTGGTTTCGCGCCTGAAAATTCCGCACGCCATCCCAAGTGGTGCGGCGGTCGCGCACGAATGTTTCCCACGCGTAGGCCTCGGGCTCGGTCTTCACCAACCAGTATTGGGTTGTCATCGTGCCGGCGATGAATCCGTTCCCGCGCATGGATGCAACTCCGCCGGATAATCCGGAACCCATCGACCCGGCGCTCGCCGCCCAGGCGCATCGCGCCCGGATGATTTTGCTCGGGGTGACGGCGGCGATGATTCTGTTGCCGGCCTTGCTGTTCGTGATTTTTCACACCTGATTCGTATCTGCATGAATCGCACCCTCCTGCCCATTCGGCTGGTCTTCATCCTGGTCTGCACCGCGGCCGGGTATCTGGTGTGTCTGACCACGCCGGAGTGGGACGACCACCGCTTGCGCGCCACGCTGATCGGCCTGAGCCTGGGCCTGCTGCTCGTGTTGGTGGATGTGATGCTGAAGGGCTTTTCGCTGCGCGGTTTGTCGGCGCTGACCTTCGGCCTCGGGGTGGGCACCTTGTTGTCCTACATGGTGAGCAGTTCACCGCTCCTGGAGTCGGGCGACGAGCAGGTGATTTTTTTGGTGCGGCTGGGGCTCTTCATGGCGGCGACCTATGTGTGCACGGTGATCGCGCTGCGCGGGAAGGATGAGTTCAACCTCGTCATTCCCTACGTGCGCTTCGTGCCGCATGAGGTGGATGTGCCGCTGGTTCTGGTGGATACGAGCGCGTTGATCGACGGACGCATCGCGCGTATCTGCGAAAGCGGTTTTATCCCGGGCGCCCTGGTGATCCCGCAGTTCGTGCTGCGGGAGTTGCAGTTGGTGGCGGATTCGAGCGACACGCTCCGGCGGGCGCGCGGGCGGCGCGGACTGGATGTGCTGGGGGCGCTCCGGCGGATCAAAAACCTCGATCTCCGCATCCACGAGAGCGACGCCAAGCGCGGCGAGATCGACGCCAAACTCGTGTTTCTCGCCACCTCGATGAAGGCGAAGCTGCTCACCACCGACCAGAATCTCGCGAAAATGGCCGAATTTCACGGCGTGGTTTGCCTGAACCCCGGCGAACTCGGCCGCGCGCTCCAGCCCAACTACTTGGCCGGCGACATCATCGAGGTGGACCTCGTGAAACCCGGCAAGGAAGAGGGCCAGGCGGTCGGCTATCTGCCGGACGGCTCGATGGTCGTGGTCAACGACGCCAGAACCGCCATCGGGTCGCGAGCCTCGGCGGAGATCATCAGCGTCATGCCCTCGGGCGCCGGGCGCATGATCTTCGCGCGGCACCTGCTCGAAGTTTGATCCGCCGGTATTGCCGGGGTCGGCTCCGGCTCCGCCGAGGTGGGCCTCAGGCGGGCGGCGCCGCCACGCTGAGAAACGATTCCAAGGCCGGGTCCGGCTCGGCTCCGACCCGCGTCGCGTCGCGCCAACCGACCACCAAACGACTCTCGGGCGTCGGCCCCTGAAGCTCGCGAAACGCCACGCCCTCCGGCAGCGAACTTGCCTCGCTGGGGCACATGAAGGTCGCGCCCAGCCCGGCGCGCACGAGCCCGACCGCATTGGCCCGCGGCCACACCTCCTCGGCGATGCGCGGCGTCACCCCGGCGCGCGAAAAAGCCGCCAGCACCCGATCAAAAAAGCCGGGGTTGTGCGCCCGCGGGAAGAGCACCCAGGGCACGGTGGCGAGGTCGCGCAGCCGCAGTTTCGCCCGCGCCGCCAGCGGATGGTCGGCCGGCAGCAGCACGCCGTTTTTTTCACGCAACAGCTCCCGCGTGCGCAGGCCCGGCGTGGTGGCGTCGGGATGGAAAAAACCGCAGGCGATCTCGCCCGCCGCCAGCGCCACGAGCTGCGCCGAGGTGGGCGACTCGTTCAGCTCCAAACGGATTTTCGGAAAACGCCGATGAAACTCGCGCAGGATGCCCGGCAATACCGTCGCCATGGCCAGGCCCGTGAAGCCCACCTTCACCTGCCCGGTCTGGCCCCCGGTCAACGCGCGCAGCTCGTCCGGTATCGCCGCCAGGCCCCGCAAAAGCGGCTCCACCCGCTCGGCCAGCGCCCGCCCCGCCGGCGTCAGTTCCACCTTTCTCCGGGAACGCGCGAAGAGACGCACGCCCAGCGTCGCCTCCAGTTGCGCGATCTGCCGGCTCAGGGCCGGCTGCGCCAGCGCCAGCGCCTCCGCCGCGCGCCGGAAATGCAGCGTGCGCGCCACCTCGCGAAAATACACCAGGTGCCGCAGCTCAAAATCGAATTGATACTCCCGAGGCATCACCCGCACCAAAACAAGCACTTCCCGGCAATGCAAGCGGCGTGGTATTCTGGGCCCCTCGACGGCTCAAGACTCACGACCAAGACCTATGTCCGACACACCCAAATCGCTCTTCGAAAAAGTCTGGGAAGCGCATTCCGTGCGCAAATTGGCCAACGGCCAGACCCAGCTCCTCATCGGCACGCACCTGATCCACGAGGTCACCTCGCCCCAGGCCTTCGGCATGTTGCGCGACCTCGGCCTGCCGGTGCTCATGCCCCACCGCACCTTCGCCACGGTGGACCACATCGTGCCCACCAACGAGCTGGTCGAGCCCTACAAGGACCCGCTCGCCCAGGCCATGATGGACGAGCTGCGCAAAAACTGCGCCCAGTTCGGCGTCACCTTCTTTGATCGCGGCACCGGCAAGCAGGGCATCGTGCACATCGTCGGGCCCGAGCAGGGCATCACCCAGCCCGGCACCACCATCGCCTGCGGCGACTCGCACACCTCCACCCACGGGGCCTTCGGCGCCATCGCCTTTGGCATCGGCACCAGCCAGGTGCGCGACGTGCTCGCCACCCAGACCATGGCTCTCGGCGCGCTCAAGGTCCGCCGCATCGAGGTCAACGGCCGGCTGCGCCCCGGCGTGTATGCCAAGGACGTCATCCTCCACATCATCCGCATCCTCGGCGTCAACGGCGGCACCGGCTACGCCTACGAATACGCCGGCTC
>CBINNW010000219.1:0-4041 GCA_966252115.1 uncultured Akkermansia sp. | reverse complement strand
GTCGAGATGGTCCGAAAGCGTGCCGGCCCGTTCGCCGAGCAGGGCGGTGACCGCGAAGTCGGATTTCTCCATGAGGGTCTCGGCGGCGCGTTCCATCGCCGCCTCGTCCCACGGCTCGATGCGTCGCGAGGTTAGCCGGAGGATTGCTTCCCGGCCGTCGATTTGGAGTCGGGCGCGTTGGCCCGGCACGTCGAGCTCGACCAGGGTGACCCCTTCGCGGGTCTGGCCCTCTTCCAGCCAGAAGGAGCCGTCGGCGCGTTCCAGGGAGATCGCGGCCCGGTCCGGCTCGACCACCAGTCCGCTCATCCGCAGGGAGGCGGGGCCGATGGGATCCGGGCTCCAGCCCTGGGCCCGCGCCTCCCGCTCCAAGAGGCGGCGAAGTTTCGCGCCGGGAGTCAGAAAAATCGGATCCTCCCGCGCCATCTCCGCGAAGGACACGGGCGGCGGCAGCGCGCGCAACATCTCGGCGAGGCGGGCCGCTTCGGCCTGGGTGCGTGCGCCTGCGGACCGCTGGAGCCGATCGAGAAGGGCCAGGATGCGCTCCTGTTGCGCCTCCCAGTCGTCCATGTGCAAGCCCGGCCCCACGCTTCCCGCCAAGGCCAGCGCATCCACGGTGGCCTGGTCGCGCAGGGCGGGCTTCCCGGTGCTTTCGGCCAGGGCGATGTGGGTGTCGCCGAGGGCGGTCAGGCTTTTTAGAAAGGTCGCGTCGTAGCTGGGCGACAGGGGATCCCGGTCGGCCTGCCAGCGGGGCGGAAGCGTGCGCCCCGCCGCCAGGGCGGCGCCGATGGCCTCCCGCTCGGCGGCGGACACCGTTCCAGCGTCGGAGGCCGGGGCCGTCGGGCTGCCGACGGGCGCGGAAATCCAGGCATCGCGCGCTTCCGGGGGCAGGCGATCCAGGATCTCGAAGGCCGCCGCGTAGGGGTGGTCGAGCGCCACCGGGAACGGGCTCGGCTCCGCCTGCCGGCGCGCCATGGCGTGGACGGAGAGCGTGCTCGCAAAGAGCATGACGCACGCGAGACACGCCTTCACCAGCGGCCTTCTGGATCGCATGGCGGGCGAGGCTGCGGGCCGGAACGAAAGGGTCAACGCCGGCCGGGGTGGGCGGAAGCTGGGGCGGCGGACCGCGTGGCGGCGTCCGGCGTCACCCGCATGCGCTGCGCCGCGGGGTGCGGAGGGAGCCCACCAGGTCCGCGACGTAGAGCAGGAGGCCGCTCCAGATGCAGGCGAAGGCGAGGAGGCGGTCCGGCGCGAGCGGCTCGCCGAAGACCGCCCAGCCGGTGAGGAACTGGAGCGTCGGCACGATAAACTGGAGCAGTCCGAGCGTGGTCAGTCGCAGGCGGCGCGCGCCGTCCGCGAAGAGCAGGAGCGGCACGGCGGTGACCAGGCCGCTGACCACGACCAGCAGCTCCACGCCCGCCGGCGCGTGCCCGAGGGCGCCCCGGCCCTGGGTGGCGAGCCACGCGAGGTAGGCGAGGGCGAGGGGCGAGAGCAGCAGGGTCTCCAGCGCGAAGCCGGGCAGCGCCGGCAGCGCGGCGCGTTTTTTCAAAACCGCGTAGGGCGACCAGCTCGCGACGATGGCGAGGGCGACCCAGGGCACCGTGCCCACCCGCCACACCAGGCTCGCCACGCCGGCGGCGGCGATGAGCAGCGCGAGGGTTTGCAGGCGCGAGAGACGTTCGCCCAGCCACAGGCGGCCGACCAACACGCTCGCCAGGGGCTGCAAAAAGTAGCCGAGCGAGCACTCGATCACGCGTCCGTGGTTCACGCCCCAGACAAAGGCCCACCAGTTCACGGTGAGCAGCGCGCCGGCGAGAAAAGTGATGCCCACCAGCCGGGGTTGGCGAAGGGCCGCGCGGAGCTGCGCGAAAGCGCCCGACCACGCCAGCAGAGCGAGCACGGTGACGAGCGACCAGAGGTGGCGGTGCGCGATCAGTTCGAGCGCGTCCACCGAGGCCAGCAGGCGCCAGAACAGCGGGAACAATCCCCAGCAGAGATAGGCGCCGAGCGCGGAGGCGATGCCGCGCGGAGCGTCGGGCGCGGTGAGGCGGGCGGACATGGGACGGGGCGGGAGCGGGAGGGGGAAGCGAGAAACGTGAACGGAGGACGCGGACGGAGAAACGTGGACGGAGGACGGAAAATCGAAGACCGAGCGGAGCCGGACGGTCGGCAGGCGCATACGGGTGCCGCCGCGCCTCCCTTTCCATCCCGCGTTTCCGTCCTGATACCAATTACATGTTGAGTTGGGACTTTCGGGGAAGGTAGGGCGCGACCGCCGGGCGCGCCGGTTTGGGTGACGATCACCGTCCGTCCTCGGCGGCGGTCCCGGTGGTCCCGCCCTACCCTTGAGAGTTAATCCATGCCGTAACTGGTATGAGTTTCCGTCCTGCTTTCCCGCTTTCCACATGGGCGAAAGGGAGGGAGGGGGTGCGCCGGGACGCAAAAAAGCCGGTCGCTGGTGGGCGACCGGCTTTGGGGAAAAGGGAGGCGCTCGGGTGAGGGCGTCCGGCGGGTCGCTCAGGTTTCGTAGGGCGGCAGCACGCGGTCCACCGACACCTTGTCGAGTTTGGCGAAGGCGGGCAGGCCGTGTTCGAAGGCGACCTGGGTCTCGCCCTGGATGAGCGGGGTGGCGTAGCGGATGAACTGGTGGTTCATGGAGACGCCGTCCTCGTTGATCCACTCGCGGGGCAGTTTTTTGACGCCGTTGGCGATGTCGGCGAGGGGGGCGAGGCCGGCCTCGACCGAGTAGTGGTCGGTTTCGCCGCGGACGAGGGTGACCATCTTGTCGGTTTCGCCGCGGATGGCGTATTTGACCGCCCACTGGCCGGCGAGGAAGGCCTCGTCGGCGTCGGTCTTGGAGCCGACGTGGGCGGCGCAGCGCTGGGCCATGCCGAGCTTGACGGTGCGGCACTTGATGCCGGGCAGGTTTTGCTCGACGAGGGATTGGAGGTAGTCGGCGGCGCCGCCCAGCTGGGCGTGGCCGAAGGCGTCGGTCTTGTCCTCGGCGGCGATGTAGTTGCCGTCGGCGTCCACGAGGCCCTCGCCGACGACGATCATGCAGTATTTCTCGCGTTTGAGGACGCGCTGGATGTCGGCGACGAACTTCTCGGTGCTGAAGGCGACCTCGGGGAGGTAGATGAGGTGGGGGGCGTCGTGCGGGTGGTCGCGGCGCTTGGCGAGGGCGGCGCCGGCGGCGATCCAGCCGGCGTTGCGGCCCATGACCTCGACGATCTGCACGAGGTCGTGCTGGCCCATGGCGGCGTTGTCGCAGGCGATCTCGCGGATGGTGGTCGAGATATACTTGATGACGGAGCCGTAGCCGGGGGTGTGGTCGGTGGTGACGAGGTCGTTGTCGATCGTCTTGGGGATGCCGATCACGCGGAGGGCGTAGCCCTGGGCCTGCGCGAGCTTGGAAATCTTGTCGGCGGTGTCCTGGGAGTCGTTGCCGCCGGCGTAGAAGAAGTAGCGGATGTTGTGGGCCTTGAAGACCTCGAGCACGCGGTCGAAGTCGGCCTGTTTCTTGAGCTTGTAGCGGCAGGTGCCGAGGGCGGCGCCGGGGGTGAACTTGAGGCCGCGGATGGTCTGCTGGCTCTCGGCGGCGAGGTCGATGAGGTCCTCGTGGAGGATGCCGAGCACGCCGTTCAAGCAGCCGTAGATTTCCTCGATGTCGGGGTGGTTGAGGGCCTCGGAGATGACACCGGCGAGGGAGGCGTTGATGACGGCGGTGGGGCCGCCGGATTGGCCGACCAGAACGTTACCTGCGAGATCTTCGGACATGGCGTGTTTGTTGGGTTTAAAGGGATAGGAAATCGTCGAACGTGAGGGGGCAGCGTGCCGACCGGCGCGCGCGAGTGGCAACCCCAATTTTCCCCGCCGGCGGGGCGGGACGTGTGGTCGCGGGCGACGGGAAAACTCCCTTGGCGCACGCGCCGGACAACGTGGTGGCCGACGCGGCGGACGGGCGCGGCGGACGGGCGCGGGACGCCGGCGGTGGCTCCGGCTCGGGTGTCGCGAGCCGGCGGTGCTTCACGGCCGGCCCGGCGG
>CBINNW010000218.1:0-4107 GCA_966252115.1 uncultured Akkermansia sp. | reverse complement strand
GACCACGGGAAAACGCGTTCGCCCCCCGCGCCCCCGTCCCCGCCCCGGGCCGCCCACCGCCGCTCCATCCCCCCGCCTCCCCCGCGCCTTCGCCCTCTCCCGCATCCGATGAGCTCCGCCGCCTCCGCTCCCCGCCCCGCCGCGCTCCTCCCGGTGGCGGCCTTCGTCTCCCTGCTCGTCCTCGCCCTCGGCGCCACCGGACTCTTCGCTCTCCACCTCACCAACCTCAAAAACGCCGAGGCCGCCGCCCACCTCGAAGCCCTCGCCCGGGCGCGGCTCGGCGCGGTGGAAACCCGGGCCGCCTTCAAAACCCAGGTGCAGGAGTGGAAAAACATCCTCCTGCGCGGCCACGACGCCGCCGACCTCGCCACCTATCGCGGGCACTTCGAGACCGAGGAGGCGCGCGTCCGCTCCGGCCTCCAATCCCTGGCCGAGCGACTGCCCGCCGATCTCACCATCGGCGACACCTCCGCGCGCGACGAGATCACCGCCCTGCTGGAGGAACACATCCGCCTCGGCGCCACCTACCGCGAGGCCCTCGCCGGCCTCGACCTCGCCGCCCCCGGCGCGGCCCGCCGCGCCGACGCCGCCGTGCGCGGCATCGATCGCGAGCTAAACGACCGGCTGGACGCCCTCGCCACCGCCGTCGAGCTCGGCGCCGCCGAGGAGATCCGCCTCGAAACGGTCGCCGCCGACCGCCGCTACCTCGCCCTCCGCCGCGCCACCTGGATCGCCGCCGGCCTCGCCCTCCTCGCCTCGCTCGGGCTTTGTTTCCGCGCCTCGCGGCAGGCCTGAAGCCCCTCCCGCGCCTCCCGCCCCGCACACCGCCACCGGATTCGCGCCGCGCCCGCCGTCCCCGTTTTCCCGCGCCACCGCGCCGCCCGCCCCGCCACCGGTCCACGCGATGTCCGAACTCCTCGCCCTTTTCCTCGTCGGCCTGAGCCTCTTTTTCCACGGCGTCGCCGGCATCCGCGGCCACCTGCAAGGCCTCACCAGCCGGCGCCTCCGCCGTCAGCTCGCGCGGTGGTCGCGCCGCCCCCTGCTCGCCGGGGCCGGCGGCTTTCTCTTCGGCGCCGTCACCCAGAGCTCCACCGCCGTCGCGTTCATCCTCACCAGCCTCGTGTCCGGCGGCCTCATGAGCGTCGCGCAGGCCCTGCCAGTCGTCGCCTGGGCCAACCTCGGCACCGTGCCGCTGGTCTTCTTCGCCTCGCTCAACACCAGCCTCGCCTTCCTCTACCTGCTCGGCGTCGCCGGCCTCGCCCTCGCCTTCGACCTCGGCCCGCCCCGCGCGCGCCCGGTCGTCGCGGCGCTCTTCTCCATGGGTCTGCTGTTTTTCGGGCTCGACCTGATGAAGGACGCCTTCCGCCCGCTGCCCGAGTTCGCCTGGTTCCGCGACCTCGCCGCCTTCCTCCAGGGCTCCACCCTCGCCACCTTCGTCGCCGGCGCGCTCCTCCGCGTGCTCGTGCAATCCTCCTCCGGCATCGCGGTCATCGCCATCGCGCTCGCCCACGGCGGCCTGCTCTCCCCCGACCAGGCCGCCCTCATGATGTATGGCACCGGCGCCGGCGTGGGCCTCTCGATTTTCCTGCTCTCCGCCAACCTGCGCGGCGTGCCCCGCCAGATCGCGCTCTACCAGGCCCTCATCAACGGCTGCTCCGGACTCGCCCTCTGCGTCCTGTATTACGTGGAGCATTACACCGGTCTGCCCCTCGCCGTCGCCCTCGCCGAGGCGCTCGCCCCCGCGCCCGACTCGCCGGTGCGACTCGCGTATGCGTTTCTCTTCCTGCAATCCGCCGCCGTCGGGGCGGCCCTCGTCGGCTCGCGCCCGGCCGCCGCCTGGCTCGCCCGCGTCTGCCCGCCCACCGACGAGCAGGACCTCGCCCGCCCCCGCCACATCGATCCCGAGGCCCTGGGCGATCCCGACTCCGCGCTCGATCTCGCCGAGCAGGAACAACTCGTCCTCCTCGCCCACCTGCCGGCCCAGCTCGACACGCTTCGCCCGCCCGCGCCCGGGGAGGCGGCGACTCCGCCGGTGCCCGCCGAAGTGAGGCACCGGGCCGCCCTCGCGGTCGGCGCCGAGCTGCGCGGTTTTCTGCGCGAGCTGGTGGAGCAACGCGCCGACCGCCCGACCTCCGCGCGCATCCTCGCCCTCGAACAACGCCAGTCGCTCATCACCTCGCTCACCGAGGTCGTGCACGATTTCACGATCACGTTTCGCCGGCTGCGCGCGCCGGACGCCCCGCCCGCGCCCCTGCTCGACAGCCTGCTGGAGAGTCTCGACACCCTGGTCTTGACCGCGCTCGACGCCCTCCGCTCCGGCGATGCGACCGATCTCGACATGCTCCTCGCCATGAGCGCCGACCGCGGCGAGCTCATGGAGCGCCTGCGACGCCAGCTGCTCGTCGTCTCCGCGCCCGCGCTCGACCACGGGCGCAAATCCGATCTCTTCTACCTCACCTCGCTTTTCGAGCGCGCGGTCTGGCTGCTCCGCCAGCTCGCCCTCGGCCGGCGGGCGCTCCTCGGGTCGGCCGAGACCGACACCCAAACGTAACCGTCCGCACGCTCGCCACCCGCCCGCCTTCGTCCGCCCAATCTTTTCCCGCTTTTATCATGCAAATCGACACCGTCTCCCGCGCGCCCTGGACCGTTCTCGTGCTCAACGGCAAACTCGACAACGCCGGCTCCGACCAGCTCCGCGCCGTGCTCCTGCCCCTGCTCGCCGCCGGCGGCTCCGTGGCCATGGATTTTTCGCGGGTGGACTACGTCACCAGCGCCGGTTTCCGGGTGCTCCTCCAGGGGGAGAAGGAACAACGCCAGCGCGGCGGCCGCCTGCTCATCGCGGGCCTCTCGCCCGCGCTGCAAAATTTCTTCGAGATCGCCGGCCTGCACACCGTGATCCGCCTCGCCCCCGACCTCGAGGCCGGCATCGCCGCCGAGAGCTGAGGCCACGCCCGTCACGCACCCTCGCCCAGATACCGCTTCCCCGCCGCCTGCGGGCGGCCACGGGGCGCGGCGTAGCCGCGTCAACGCGTTGAGGACAACGCGTTCCACCCACCGACGGTGGAGCGCATTGTCCCCAATGCGCTCGGCTTGGGCCGGGAACGGACCATCCCGCGCCGCAGGCTATCCCAGATACCGCTTCGCCGCCGCCTGCGGGCGGCCGCGGGAGCGCGGCGTAGCCGCGTCAACGCGTTGAGGACAACGCGTTCCACCCAACGAACGGTGGAGCGCATTGTCCCCAATGCGCTTGGCTTGGGCCGAGAGCGGACCATCCCGTGCCGCAGGCTATCCCAAATATCGCTTCGTCGCCGCCTGTGGGCGACCACGGGAGCGCGGCGTAGCCGCGTCAACGCGTTGGGGACAACGCGTTCCACCCAACGGACGGTGGAGCGCATTGTCCCCAATGCGCTCGGCTTGGGCCGGGAGCGGACCGTCCCGCGCCGCAGGCTATCCCAGATACCGCTTCGCCGCCGCCTGCGGGCGGTCGAAGACCTCGCCGTCCCGGAGCGAGCGCAGCAGGGTGATGAACTCCGCGTGCGCCCAGACCAAGGGCAGGGCCGAGCCGGTCGGCTCGCCGTTGAACAAACACCGGTCGGGCAAATCGTCCGCGTCCCAGATCTGCTCCGGCAAAAGCCCGCCGTGGTGGCTCTGCGCCACCATCGCCCGCAGCAGACGCTCCGCCTCCTCGCGCTTGCCAAGCGCCAGCTCGTAGTGCGCGCGTTCGCCGGTGAGCACCGGCCAACAACGCCCCACCCCGCCGCCGGCGAAGGGTTCGCCGTTGTCGGCCTCGCCGTAACCGTCGTGCGCGAAGCGTCGCCAGCCCGAGCCGGCGCGGGTCTCGTGCCGCAAGGTCGCGTCGATCACCCGCACCGTGTTCAGAATGCGCGGGTCGTCGGCCCGCCGCAGACCGTAGCGCACCAGCGCGAGCGCGTCGGGACTGACGATCCGCCACGCCTCGAGATCGCCCGCCTCGGGCGGCCAGTGGTTCTTCACACGGAATTTCACCTCGCGCAGCTGCTCGGCCGACTCCACGCCGGGCGGCGCCAGACGCACGTAGTGTAGTGCCCGATAAATAATGAAACATAAGCTGAAGTGCGAGGTCGGAGG
>CBINNW010000217.1:0-4207 GCA_966252115.1 uncultured Akkermansia sp. | reverse complement strand
TGACGAGTGACGAGTGACGAGTGACGAGTGACGAGTGACGAGTGACGAGTGACGACGGGTGAGGGGGCCGATTGCCAAATGACAACCCACAAAATGGGGGCGGGCGCGGGGCGCGTTTAGGCGTCTCAGGGGCGCTTTTGCAGGCCGAGCAAAAACTCGCGGTTGCCGTCGGTGCCGGTGATGGGGCTGTCCATCGTGCCGACGAGGGTGGCGCCGGGCAGCTCGGCGAGGGCGAAGTCGCGGATGCCGTCGAGCACGCGTTGCTGCACGACCGGGTCGCGGATGATGCCCTGGCCTTTGTCCACCTCGGCCTTTCCGGCCTCGAACTGGGGCTTCACCAGCGCCACGAGCGTGCCGCCGGCGCGCAGCACGGGCCACACCGCGGGCAGCACGCTGCGCAGCGAGATGAAGGAGAGGTCCATCACGAGGACGTCGTAGGCGGGGCGGGGCAGGATGGCGGGATCGAGGTGGCGGGCGTTGACCTGTTCGAGATTGGTGACGCGCGGATCGGCGAGGAGCCGGCCGTGCAGTTGCGCGCGGCCGACGTCGAGACAGGTCACCGAGACCGCGCCGGCCTGGAGCGCGCAGTCGGTGAAGCCGCCGGTGGACGCGCCGACGTCGAGCACGTGGGCGCCGCGCAGATCGAGGCCGAACCGGTCGAGCCAGCCCTGGAGCTTTTCGCCGCCTCGGGAGACGAAGCGCTCCGCCTGCACGAGCGTGAGCGGGAAGTCGGGCGCGTATTCCTTGCCCGGCTTGTCGAGCCGCTCGGTGCCGCTGCGCACGAGGCCGGCCATGACGTAGGCCTTGGCCTTGGCCCGGGTGGGGGCGAGGCCGCGGGCGACGAGCAGTTCGTCGAGGCGTATTTTTTTGGCGGGCTGGGACACGGGCGGGAGGTTCCGCGAGGGAGCGAGGAAACGGCAAAAAAATAAACCGCCGGGCGGCGGCTCCCTTGCGTGTCGGGCGCGCGGGTGAGGTTTGACAACAAATTGAGGGGCGGGTGGCTTGGCCGCCGGAGAAACACTTAGGATCTTCTCCCTCTTTCCCCTCACCCATTTCCGATGCGCTGGTCCGTCCTCCTCGAACCGCAGTCCACGAACGTCATTTGGCAGGCCTGTTTGTTCGGCGCTTGGATGACCGGCGCGGTGCTTTCCTCCCGGGCCAGCGGCTTGCCCGAGCGTTGGCACCCTTGGGGAAATGTTCTCTGTCTCGTCGGCGGGCCGATCGGGTGGGCGGCCCATCTCCTGCCCCGGATTTGGGATGTTTTCGGGCGGGGCGGGGACGACGGGCGCGACGGCTACGAACGCATCGCCCACGGCATCCTTTCCGCGGCGCTGGCCGGCGGCGCGAGCGACATCCACATCGAGGCGCAGGAAAAAGTTTACGTGATCCGCTTCCGGCAGGTCGGCTTCATGCGGGAGCACCTGCGGCTGAAACGGCGCGGCGGCGAGATGCTGGTGGCGGTCTTCAAGGTGCTCGCCGACCTGAACACCGCGGAAAAACAGCACCTCCAGGACGGCCGCTTCCGCTGGACCGACCCCAAGACCGGCCACGTGCTGGACGTGCGCATCTCGACCTCGCCGGCGCTCAGCGGCGAGAAGGTGGCGCTGCGCCTCCTGAACCGCCCGGCCGCGATGCTGCGGCTGGACAAGATCGGCATGGCGGCCGACGTCCGCGACGCCATCCGGCGCAACCTGCGCCAGCCGGAGGGGTTGGTGCTCGTCGCCGGGCCCACCGGTTCCGGCAAGACCTCCACCTCCTACGCGCTGTTGCAGGAGGTCTCCGGCCCCTCGGTCAACACGGTGACGATCGAGGATCCGGTGGAGTATGCGCTGCCGCACGCCACGCAGATCGGCATCAACCCGAAGATGGGCGTCACCTTCGAGTCGAGCCTGCGCACCGTGCTGCGGCAGGACCCGAACGTCATCTTCATCGGCGAGATGCGCGACCCGGAATCGTTCAAGATCGGCGTGCGCGCGGCGATGAGCGGCCACCTCGTCATCAGCACGATGCACGCGCGCGACACCGTGAGCGCGATCACCGCCCTGCGAAACCTCGACATCGACCGCCAGGTCCTGTCGGCGGCCCTGCGGATGTTGATTTCGCAACGGTTGGTTCGTGAACTTTGCGCCGAATGCCGGGTGTGGGGCGAGGTGGACGAGGACACGCGGACCTTCTTCCGCGAGGAGGGCGACACGGTGCCCCTGCCGGAGCGGGTGGCGCAGCCTTCGCCGACCGGTTGCGTGAAATGCGAGGGCGGCTTCGTCGGCCGCACGGGCATATTCGAGGTGCTGCGGGTGGACGCCCGGGCGCGCAAATGGGTGTGCGAGGGGGAGGGCGAGGGAGAGCTCCGCGACGCGCTGCGCGAGGGCGGCTTCGTCTCCATGCGCGAGCATGCCTGCCGCAAGGTCGTGGCGGGCGAGGTGTGGATCGACGACGCGGTGCGCGCGCTCGGTTTTCGCGAGAGTTAAAAAGGGGGAACCCGACCATGGACTATCTGAACGATCTCACCGTGTTTTGTCTGGCCGTGGCCATGCCCCTGGGCGGGCTGGTTTTGGGGCGGCGACTGGGGCCGGCGGCGGCGTGCTGGATGGCCGGCGGGCTGTTTCTGTCGCTGCGTTTCGCGGACCGGCTGTGGCGCACGGTTTTCATCGAGATGCGCGAGGCGGACAAGGCCCTGAGCACCGAGTTCTGGCTGCCGATGTCCTTCGTATTTCTGTTTTTGGGGCTGCTCTTTTTCGTGCTCGGGTGGATCGGGCTGGTGCGGCCGGGGCAACGGGAGTTCGCGTTGCCGGCGCGCGCGGGCGAGGTCGTGGCGATGGTGGCCGGCGGGCTGGGCGGCCTGTTTCTGATCCTCGCGATCGTGCAATCGCAGGCGATGCTCCCCGAGTCGGAGAAGCGTCTGTCGCGCTCCCTCGGCATCGCCCGCCCCGTCCTCGCCTCGCTTGGCCAGAAACACATCGCGCCCGCGCAGCGTCCGGCGGCGCCGAAAGAGCCCCAGAAAACCAAATAGCTCGGCGGGCGCGCCGGTGCGCCCGCCGGCCCGAGGGGCGGGGGTGGGGCCGGGGCGCGGGAGAGCGCGACGTGATCGCGCGGGACGCGCCGGCGCCCGCTCACTCCTTTTGCCGCGCGGGGGACCAGCAGGTGGTGCGGCCGCCGATGGTGGCGCGCGCCAGCTCGACGCCGGTGCGCGGGCAGCGGCCGCCGTCTTCCCATCGATGTTGAAAGAGCCAGTTCTCCGGCGGATCGGGCCACTCCGGCGTCTCGGCGGCGCCGATGAGGCGCAGCGCCTCGCGGGCGACCCACACCGTCTCGCGGTGAAGTTTTTTGATCTCGGCCGGGGTGAGTTCGCCGCAACGACGAGCGGGGTGGATGGCGGCGCGCCAGAGGATCTCGTCGGCCATCCAGTTGCCGACGCCGGGGAAGCGCTCCTGCATGAGCAGCACGGCCTTGATCGGGGCGCGGGCCCGGCGTCGCAGAAATTCGGATACGGCGGCGACGGTGAACCCGGGCGAGGTGACGGCGGGGGCGATCTCCGTCCACCAATCGGGCGCGGCGTCACCGACGTGGAACAACACGCGACCGAACATGCGGAAATCGGAAAACACGAGCGACTGCCCGGCCTGATCCGGCAGGTCCGGCGCGGCGAGTTGGTCGAGGATGAGGTGGTCGGGTTTTCGGTCGGGCAGCCCGGCGGGGCGGACCAGGAGCTCGCCCGTCATGCCCAGATGAAGACCGAGCCAGAGGCGGGCGCCGTCGAGGCCGCCCTGGCCCCGGCCGGCGCCGGGCGGGGCGGCGGCGGCGAAGCGGAAGAGCATCTGTTTCGCGGCGGCCTCGGAGGAGACGAGCCGCGCGCCGGGCAAGTGTTGCGCGAGGAGCGTGGGATCGCAGGTCTTGAAGACGCCGGCCCCCGGGTGCAGCCGCACCCCGGAGACGACTCGACCCAGACCGGGATTCCAGCGGCGGCGGATGTATTCGACTTCGGCGAGTTCTGGCATGCGGGCGGCGACCTTTTGGAAGGTCCGTCGCGACGCCAAGGGCGGAGTGGGCGTGGGGGGCGCTGGTCGGGCGCGACCGCCGGGCGCGCCGGTTTGGGGGCGGCGGCGATGCGCGGCGGCCGTGTGTGGTGGCGATGGCCGTCCGTTCACGCGGACGGCCCGGCGGTCGCGCCCTAGTGCGTCCATGAAACCATGAACTCAGAATGTGAAAG
>CBINNW010000216.1:0-4343 GCA_966252115.1 uncultured Akkermansia sp. | reverse complement strand
CAGACCACGACGTTCCGAAGGGAGCTGGAAGCTCCCTCTACGCCGGTCTTCGGAGTAGCGGGAGCATCCTGCTCCCGTTTCCGAGCGGCTCGCCCTACGGCCCCGCCCAACGCCAAGGCCGGATCTTGCGCCCGCCCGGACCCACGCCCCCACGAATGCGAAACCACGAAACCACATCTCGTGCGAAACCGCAGTTGACAGCGCCCCCGCCGTCCCGCACTTCCGTCAACTCTTAAACACGTCACCGCCATGCAACCCACCTTCCGCCCGCACAAGAAAAAGCGCGCCCGCCAGATCGGTTTCCGCGCCCGCAACGCCACCAAGAGCGGCCGTAAAGTAATCGCCGCCCGCCGCGCCAAGGGCCGCAAGCGCCTCACCGTCGTCTGAGCCGCTTTCGCGTCACCGACGCTCGCTCCCGCGCCGGGGTCCCTCTTCCGACCTCAGCACGCTTTGCCGAAACCCCGGGCACCTCGCTCGGGGTTTCGCATTTTCGGGCATCGGCGACGAGCACGGTCATCCTCCCCAAAAACCTGGCCATCCCTCCCTCCTCCTTGCGTTTCCGCCCCGAACAACACCTGCGCCGCCAGGGGGACTTCGACCATGTGCGCCAGACCGGACGCCGCTACGACGCCGGCGCCTTCACCCTGTTCTTCGCCCCACGCCGCCCGCCCCGTCCCGCCCGCGCCGTGAAGAGCGATCCCATCCACTCCGCCCCGGCCCCGCTTTCCGCCGAAGCGCCGCCCACCCCGGCCCCGGCCGCGCCGCTCAACGCCGAGCCCGAAGCCGCGTCGCACTCCGGCGCCCCGCGCCCCCCCGCGCCGCCGCCCGGTCCGGCCCGCGCCGGCTTCGTCGCCTCGCGCTCGGCGGTCGGCGGCGCCGTGGAGCGCGCCCGTGCGAAACGCCGCCTCCGCGAGGCCTTTCGCGCCCACCAATCCGCCTTCCCGCCGGGCCTCGACCTGATCTTCGTCGCCCGTCGCTCCCTCAATCGGCTTGAACACGCCGCCTTGCAGGACCGATTTTCCACCCTTTGCCGGAAACTCTTCCCGCCTCGTGCCGCCTGAACTCCAGTCAACCCGCCTCCCCGCCGCCACCGCGCCCTCCCCGGTCGCCCGAGGACTGAGGCTCTGCGTTCGGGCCTACCAAATCGTCGTCTCCCCCACCCTGCACGTCGTCGGCGGCCCCGGCTGCGGCTGTCGTTTCACCCCGACCTGCTCGCACTACGCGCTCGAAGCCCTCGCCACCCACGGCGCCCTTCGCGGCTCGCTGCTCACCGCCCGGCGCCTCCTGCGCTGCCAGCCCTGGGGCCCCCACGGCGCCGATCCCGTGCCCCCGCCCACAGCCCCCGCTTCCGACTCCGCGTCCCGCTCCGCCCGCCGCGTGGCGTCCCGCTCCGCCGCAGCTCCGATCCCGACCCCGGCCCCGACCCAAGCCTCGGGGCGCGCATCCGCCTGATACCGCCGCGCCGCGCCCCCGCCTTCGCCGCTCCGCCCCCTCCCTTTTCGATTTTCCAAATGGACAAGAAGAACCTGACCCTCGGCATTCTGTTTATCGCCGCCGCCCTCGCGACCCTCGTCATCGGCGCGCGACTCCAGCCGCCCCCGCAGCCCGCGCCGGTGGAAACCGCCTCCGGCTCGCCCGCCGCCGCGCCGACCGACGGCTCCGCCCCGGCCACCGCGCCCGCCACCACGCTCTCCTCCGCCACCCCCGAGGCCCCGACCAGCACCCTGGCCGCGCTCGCCACCGACCGCGCGGACGCCCAGGTCACCAAACTTTCCAACGACTTCGTCACCGTCACCTTCACCGACTTCGGCGGCGCCATCCGCGACGTCGCGATGAAGCACTACCCGGCCCACCAGGGCGCCGACGATCCCTTCGTTTTCAACCGGCGCCACGCCGCGCCCATCCTCGCCATCGGGGAACTCGCCGGGCTCGGCGCCAACAGCCGCTTCAAACTCGTCTCGGCCTCCGCCCGCGAAGTCGTTTACCAGGCCGTCTTCGAAGATCGGATCAAGGTGACCCGCAGCTACTTCCTGCCCGAGGCCGCCGCGACCGACGCCGATCCCTACCGCATCCGCCACGAAACCACCTTCGAGAATCTCACCGACGCCACCGTTCCCCTGCCCCGCCTCGTGCTCGAGCTCGGCACCAGCGCGCTCGTCGGCGCCAACGACACCGGCCTCTACCTCAACGTCGCCACCTACGACGGCGACGAGGCCGAGGTCGTGGACCGCAACGCCTTCGACCCCGGTTTCCTCTCCCGCTTCGGCGTCGGCTCCTCCGTGCCGAAGGCGCAGATCGAACAACCCGGTCCCGTGGTCTGGGCCGCCGTGAAGAACCAGTTCTTCGCCAGCATCTACACCCCCGACACCGCCGGCCAGTCCGTCGCCATCCGCCGCGTCGAGCTCCCCCCGCTCGACGGCTCCAGCCGCGCCGACACCGGCGTCACCGCCGCCGCCCGTTTCGAGCAGCCCTCGCTCGCGCCCAAAGACATCCACCGCCACGTGGGCCACCTCTACGTCGGCCCCAAGGAGTTCACCCGCCTCAACAACTCCGACCTCTTCAAGAATCGTGAAGACAAGGTGATGCAGTTCGACCGCTACTTCTTCAACCGCATCTTCCTCTCCGGCCTCGTCGCGCCCCTGCTCAACAAGCTCATGGTCTGGACCCACTCCTGGACCGGCAACTGGGGCGTGGCCATCATCCTGATGACGCTTCTGCTCAAGTTCATCAGCCTGCCCTTCACCCTCGCCGCGTCCAAATCCGCCAAGCGCATGGCCAAGATCTCCGCCCCCATGAAGGAGATCCGCGAGAAGTATAAGGACAACCCCAAGAAGCTCAACGAGGCCACCATCGCGCTCTTCCGCGAACACCGCGTCAACCCCGCCGGCGGCTGCATCCCGGTGCTGATCACCATGCCCCTTTTCATCGGCTTTTTCGCCATGCTCATGGGCACCGCCGAACTGCGTTTCCAACCCTTCCTCTGGGTGACCGATCTCTCCGCCCCCGACACCGTCTGGCGTCTGCCCGGCCTCGGTCTGCCGCTGAACATCATGCCCATCCTCATGGGTGCGACCATGATCATCCAGATGCGCCTCACCCCGCAGCCCACCACGATGGAGGGACCGCAGGCCATGGTGATGAAGATCATGCCCTGGATCTTCACCCTGTTCTGCTACAACTTCGCCGCCGCCCTCGCCCTCTACTCCACGATCAACGGCGTGTTCACCATCGGGCAGCAGCTTCTGGTCAACAAATACAGCAAGGACGAGCCCGTCGGCATCTCCCCCGCCTCCCTCGCCGGCCGCACCGGCGGCAAGGCCTTGAAGAACGTGACGCCGGGGAAGAAGTAGCGGGGGAGCGGGGAGCGAGTAGCGAGTAGTGGGTAGCGGGTAGCGAGCATCCCAAAGCTCCCCCATCCGCCCCCGACCCCGCCCCGCTCTCCGCCTTCCGACCTCTGTCCTCTGGCTTCTGTCCTCTGTCCCCTGGCCTCTGTCCTCTGTCCCCTGGCCTCTGTCCTCTGTCCCCTGGCCTCTGTCCTCTGGCCTCTGCCGTTCCGCCCTTCCGCAACTCCGCCTCCTCCCCATGGCTGGTCACAACAAATGGTCCAAAGTTAAGCGCCAGAAAGCCGTCACCGACGCCCGCAAGGGCAAGGTCTTCTCGCGCCTCTCCCGCGACATCACCCTCGCCGCCAAGGCCGGCGGCGGGGACCCCGAGGGCAACGCCCGCCTGCGCACGCTCCTGCTCAAGGCCCGCGAGTCCAACATGCCGGCCGACAACATCGACCGCGCGGTCAAAAAAGGCACCGGCGAGCTGCCCGGCGTGGTGTATGAGGAACTCACCTACGAAGCCTACGGCCCGGGCGGCGTCGCCTTCGTGGTGCAGGTCACCACCGACAACAAAAACCGCGCCGCTTCCGAACTCCGCTCCGTCTTCACCAAGGCCGGCGGCAACCTCGCCGGCTCCGGCGCGGTGATGTTCCAGTTTCTCCACTGCGGCCAGTTCCTCGTCGCGCGCGATTCCATCGCCGAGGACCGCCTCATGGAGATCGCGCTCGAGGCCGGCGCCGACGACGTGCTCACCAGCGACGACGGCTACGAGCTGCGCTGCGACGTCCATGCCTTCGACCAGGTCCTGCACGCCCTGGAAAATGCCGGCGTCAAAACCGAGTCCTCCGAGATCGCCTACGTGCCGACGACCTTCATGCCGGTCGAGGGCTCGATGGCCGATCAACTCGCCGCGCTGCACGACCACCTCGACTCGCTCGACGACGTCCAGAACGTCTTCAGCAACGAGCAAGTCGGCTGATCCCGGACGCCGGACGGATCGAGATTTGTGGCGGGGAC
>CBINNW010000215.1:0-4651 GCA_966252115.1 uncultured Akkermansia sp. | reverse complement strand
AACTTCCTCTCCATCCCGACCGACACCCCCGCGCGCGACGAGCGCCTCGGCTGGACCGGCGACATCAGCGTCTTCGCCCCCGCCGCCGCCCGTTACCAGGACACCCGCGCCTTCCTCTCCAAATGGATGACCGACGTGCGCGACGCCCAGAAACCCGACGGCAACATCCCCGCCGTCGTGCCCCAGCCGCGCACCGAGTTCGACCAGACCGGCGTGGGCTGGGCCGACGCCTTCATCACCGTGCCCCACTCCGTCTGGCGCGCCACCGGCGACGCCCGCATCCTCCGCGAAAACTGGGAGGCGATGAAGCGCTTCCACGCCTTCGTCCACACCAGCGCCACCCACGACGGCGACCTCCTCGAACAGGGCCGCAGCTCCTGGTTCTCCGGCGACTGGCTGACCCTGGAAAACGTGAACCGCCTCGAGGAGCACAAGGTCATCGCCACCGCCTACTTTGCCGAAAACACCCGCCTCATGGCCGAGATGGCCGCCGCCCTCGGCGAGACCGAGCTCGCCGCGCAGTGGACCGCCCTCGTCCCCCAGATCCGCGCCGCCTTCGTCTCCGCCTACCGCGCCGCCGACGGCACCATCTACACCGGCACCCAGACCGCCTACGCGCACGCCCTCGCCCTCGACCTCATCGCCGATCCCGCCCAGCGCGCCCAGACAGGACAGAAGTTCGTCCAGAAACTCGCCGCCGACTGTTATCACCTGCGCACCGGCTTCCTCGGCACGCCCTGGCTCCTCCCCGCCCTCGCCAAGATCGGCCGCGAGGACCTAGCCATGCGCGTCCTCCTCAACGAGGACTACCCCTCGTGGGGCTTCCCCATCTCCATCGGCGCGACCACCATGTGGGAGCGCTGGAACTCCGTCCAACCGAACCTCGAATTCGGCCCCGTGGACATGAACTCCTTCAACCACTACGCCTACGGCGCCGTCGGCGACTGGATGTTCGAGAAGCTCGGCGGCCTCCTGTCCTTGGAATCCGGATACAAGACCGTCCTCGTCGCCCCCCTCGTCGGCGCCGGCGGTCTCGCCCACGTCCGCTGCACCCAGCGGACGCCCCGCGGCACGCTCGCCTCGGAGTGGGACCTCGCCCCCGGCGCGGCCACCCTGACCGTGGAGATACCGGTCAACACGACCGCGATCGTGCGCCTGCCCGCCTGCGACGGCACGGGCGTGCTCGAGGGCGCGCAGGCCGCCGACGCCGCGCCCGGCGTGAGTTTTCTCCGCCTCGAGGACGGCGCCGCGCTCTACTCCGTCGGCTCCGGCACCTACGCCTTCAGCTGGGCGCCCACCCTCGCCGCCCCGGCCGATCTGCGCGCCGAGCCCGGCGCCGGCCTCGTGCGCCTCGCCTGGTCCGCCGCCCTCGGCGCCACCGGCTACGACGTCAAACGCGCGCCCGCCGCCGGCGGCGACTTCGTCACCATCGCCGCCGGCCTCACCGCGACCGACCACCTCGACACCGGCGTCATCGACGGCGTCGCCTACCGCTACCTCGTCACCGCGCGCGACGCCGCCGGCGCCGGCCTCGACTCCGCCGCCGTCACCGTCACGCCCGCCGCGCTCCAGAATCCCGGCTTCGAATCCCCGGCCACCGCCACCTTCCTCTACGCGCCCCCCGACGCCGGCTGGAGTTTCAGCGCCCAGTCCGGAAACAACGGCGCCGGCCTCAGCGCCAACAACAGCCTCTTCACCGCCGGGAGCGCCGCCGCCCCCGAGGGCGCGCAGCTCGCCTTTCTCCAGGGCACGGGCTCCCTCGCCCAGACCGTCTCCGGCCTCACGCCCGGCGTCACCTACCACCTCCTCTTCGCCGCCGCCCAGCGCGCCACCGGCGCGAGCTGGAACCAGAAAGGCCAGACCTGGCGCCTCACCCTCGACGGCGCCACCCTCGCCGACTACGCGCCCGGCCAGGCCGCGACGGCCTTCGTCACCTACGCCGCCAGCTTCACCGCCGCCGCCGAATCGCACCGCATCGCCTTCGTCGGCACCAACACCCGCGGCGGCGACAACACCGTCTTCATCGACCAGGTCCGCCTCGTGCGCGACGCCTCCGTCGCCCTCGCCAACGCCGGCTTCGAGACGCCCGCCACCGCCACCTTCGCCTACGCGCCCGCCGGCGCCGCCTGGAGTTTCTCCGCCCAGGCGGGCAACGCCGGCGCCGGCCTCGCGCGCAACGCCAGCCTCTTCACCTCCGCCAATCCCGCCGCTCCCGATGGCGTGCAGGTCGCCTTCCTGCAAGGCGCGGCGAGCTTCGGGCAAACGCTGACCGGCCTCGTGCCCGGCATGCCCTACCACCTGCTTTTCGCCTCCGCGCAACGCGCCGGCTACGTGAACGGCGGCCAGACCTGGAGCGTGCGGCTGGACGGCGCGCCGCTCGCCTCCTTCCGACCCGGCGCCGAGCCGGTGGGCTACACCGGCTACGCGGTCGGCTTCACCGCCACGGCGACCAGCCATGCGCTCTCCATCGTCGGCACCAACGCCAACGGCGGCGACAACACCGCCTTTTTCGACCGCCTGCGCCTGGTCGCCGCCGCGCCCCTCGCTCCCGCCTCGGTGGCCGGCGTAGCCGGGCATCGCTCCGCGAGCCTGTCCTGGTCCGGCGTGGAGGGCGCCACGGCCTACCTCGTCACGCGCGGCACCGGCGCGGGCGGCGCGGAGACGGTTTTCAAGGTGCCCGCCAACCTGACGAGTTTCGCCGACACGGGCCTGGTCAACGGCACGACGTATTTTTATGGCATTACAGCGGTGAACGAGGCCGGCGCCGGCCCCTTCGTGGCGGAGCTGAGCGTGACGCCCCTGGCGCCCCCGGTGGGCGAGCGGGAGCGCGCGGCGCCGATGATCGAGCTGGGCATCGACGGGGAGGGGCGGCGCTTCGTGGTGGTGACGGTGTCCGAGACGGTGCCCGGACATTTTTATAGTTTGGAGTTCAGCGACGACCTCGCGACCTCCGCCTGGTCGCCGGTCCCGGATTTGGAAACGCGCCGCGAGGGCACCGGCGCCCCCCTCGCCTTCGTCGCGCCCCTGGGCGAGACCCCGCGGCGATTTTTCCGCGTGCTGATCGAGAGCTGACCAAGCGTTTGGGGATGGCGGAGAACGGGAGCTGGAAGCTCCCGCTACTTTGGGGATGAAATAAAGTCGCGGCCCAAAAGGTAGGGCGCGACCGCCGGGCGCGCCGCGGTGAAGTGGCGAATGCCGAACCGGCGGTGGCCCGCGAAACACGCGCCCGCCCCGGCGGAAATGAGAAAGCGGGCGAAGTTAATTTTTTGCTCCAAGCGCCGATAAGACCCGGTGGCGCAGCCGCGCCCCACCCCATGCGCTCACGCTTTCACTCGTTTCTCCGCCCGCTGCTTTTCGCGGCCGCGTTTCTCCCCCTCGCCGCATTTGCCGAAGTCACGGCCAGCCCCGATCCCTCGCCGGGCACCGACGCCGATCCGAGCCCCTTCCCCCTGGCCAAGCTCCTGGTGGGCGCCCTCGTCTTCGTCGCCATCCTCCTGGCCACCCACCTTTTCGCGCGTCACGGCATGGCCGCCTGGTCGATCGGCCGGCGGTTGCGGCTGGGCTTCGGCCTGGTCCTGGCGGTCCTCGCCGCGCTGGGCGTCGAAAGTTACCTCAGCCTCCACCACGCCCTGCTCGATTTTCGCGCCTTCCAGGCCGAGTCGCGGGTCGCCGGCCGCACCGTTCGCCTGCTCGCCGACTTCCACGAAATGGACCTCGCGATGAAGGACCTCGCCCTCCTCCGCGACCAAGGCCGTTGGCAAAGCTATCTGGAGCATCGCGAGCACTTCCTCCAACGCCTCCAGGAAGTGAAAACCACCCAGCCCGACCCGGCGGTGGTCGCGTTGATCGACACGCTCGAAAAGGAAGCCGCCGCCTACCACGCCAAGGCCGAACAACTGCGCGCCGCCGTCACCGCCGACGATCCCGCCGCCGTGCTCGGCCTCGCCGCCGAGCTCGGTCGTTTCGGCCTCCAGATCGATCGCGAGGTGACCGAGGTGGAGACACATTCCCTCGCCCGCCTCGACGCGGACGGACGGGCGATGGCCGCGGATATCCTGCACACCCAGACCAACATCATCTGGCTCGCCGTCGCCGCGCTCCTGCTGGGCGTCGGGCTTTCGTGGATACTTGATCGCAGCATCACCCGGCCGCTCACCCTGCTCGCCGAGGACCTCGGCAAGGGAGCGGACCAGACCGCGGCCGCCGCCGGCCAGGTCTCCGCCTCCAGCCAGGCCCTCGCCGAGGGCGCCAGCGAACAGGCGGCCTCGATGGAGGAAAGCTCCGCCTCGCTCGAGGAGCTGTCCTCCATGACCAAACGCAACGCCGACCACTCCGCCGACGCCCAGAGCGTGGCCCGCGCCGCCCGCGACTCCGCCACCCGGGGCGAGGAGCAAATCCGCGCGATGAAGGCCGCCATGGAGGAGATCCAGCGCTCCTCCCGCGAGGTCACCGCCATCATCAAGACCATCGACGAAATCGCCTTTCAGACCAACATCCTCGCGCTCAACGCCGCCGTGGAGGCCGCCCGCGCCGGCGAACACGGGGCCGGCTTCGCGGTGGTGGCCGACGAGGTGCGCGCCCTCGCCCAGCGCTCCGCCGCCGCGGCCAAGGAAACCGCCTCCCGCATCGAATCCTCCGTCGCCAAGGGTCG
>CBINNW010000214.1:0-4670 GCA_966252115.1 uncultured Akkermansia sp. | reverse complement strand
AGCGAGCCGAAGTCGGGGTCGTTCAGCCGTCGGTAGGTGCGGACGATCATGCCGTCGGTCAGGCCGGCCAGCCAATCGCAGATGCGGCGCGCCTTGCCCCCGACCGTCTCCTCGGCGTCCACCAGCAGGCCCACCCGCGGAGGCAAGAGGCGGATCACCCGGTCGCCCCGCGCCCCCGGCTCCACGTAGTTGCGCCACGCCGCGTCCCAGAGCTCGAACAGGACCTTGCGGGCCTTGTGCTCCAGCTGCTGGAGCTGCGGGCTCTCGAAGATGATGTCGTTGGCCATCTTCTTGTAAAAGGCCGCCTCGCGCTCGGCCTCGGGCGCGACCACCAGCTCGAAACGATAACGGTTGGTCCGGGCCGCCATCGGATTGCCCGGCCCCGATCGCTCTCGCAGGCGGCAACCGGTGATGAAACGCCCGAGTTTCTCCGAAAACACCTCCTCGAGCCGATCCGCCCGGATGGCGGCGAACAGCGCATCGAGGTGATGCTGGCGCTCCGCGTCGAGACCGGTCTCCGCCGCCCAGCTCTCGATCCGCTCAAGGGTCAAAAACCCCGCACGCACGCCGTCCACGATGTCGTTCAACGAATAGGCGGCATCGTCCGCCCAATCCATGATCTGGCACTCCACGCTTTTGAAATGGTTCAAAGCAGCCCCCGGTCGCAGCGAATCGGGCGTCGCTCCGCCGAACACGAAATCGCGATACACCACCTGCGGGTCGTAGATGAAATGGTTGCGCGGCGGGGTCGGATACTCGCGCCGCAGGGTCTTGTATTTGAGCACCCCGTCGAGCAGCGCCCGGCTCGGCTCCATGCCGCGAACGCTGGTCTCGTTTTGGAACATGGTCTCGGTGAGCAGGTGCAGGGTCTGCGCGTTGCCCTCGAAACCGCCATGGGGCTTCATCAACTCCTGCAAGGTGCGCTCGCCCGAATGCCCGAAGGGCGGGTGGCCCAAATCGTGCGCCAGGCACACCGCCTCCACCAGATCGCTGTCGATGAAGAATTCCGGCTCCAAGGGTTTCCCGCGCGAGAGCAGCCAGGTGCAGATCGAGCGCCCGATCTGCGCCACCTCCATCGAATGCGTGAGGCGCGTGCGGTAAAAATCGTATTCCCCGGAGAGAAACACCTGCGTCTTCGATTGGAGCTTTCGAAACGCGTGCGCGTGGATCACCCGATCCCGATCCACCTGAAAACAGGAACGATAATCGGGCCTGCGAGCCCCGCCCCAAGTCTCCTGATCGAAGGCGCTGTAGAATCGATTGGCCATGGACGCGGGCGAGTAGGATGCGGCTCGCCACGCCGGGCAAGGAGGGAGCCTGCGGACAAAGTGAAATCGGCGCAGGCGGGGGGGTGCCAAACTCCGGCGCCACCCGCGCCCGGGGGGGGGGTAACTGGAAACGATGTCAGCTCTCGGCAATTCAGGAAGGTAGGGCGCGACCGCCGGGCGCGCCGCAGCGGAGTGGCGAACACTGGGAGGCAACGCGGCGGGCCCGGCGGTCCCGCCCTACCCATGCCGTGACATCACTTCATGTTACACCCGCGCCCGGACAAAATCACCGCCGGCGGGACCTTGCCGGCGCATCTCATGCGGCGTCAGATCGGCGCATGAGCTCCGCCCTCCCCTCCCCCGCCCCTTCCCCCGCCCCGGAACCGGAGTTTCCATCGACATCCGCCATGCCCTCGTTGGATGAGCTGAAAGCCGCCGCGCGCGCCGCCAGCTCACGCGCCTACGCCCCCTACAGCCGCTTCCGGGTGGGCGCGGCGATCTGGACCGACCGCGGCCTCTTCACCGGCTGCAACGTCGAAAACGCCTCCTACGGGCTGACCAACTGCGCCGAGCGCAGCGCCATTTTCGCGGCGGTCTCGGCGGGCGCGCGGGAGCTGCGCTGCGTGGTCGTCCACACGCCCACCCCAGCCGCGACCGCGCCCTGCGGCGCCTGTCGGCAGGTCATCCACGAATTCGGCCCGACGGCGCGGGTCGTCTCCTGTTGCGACGGTAGTGACGTAACGGATACGACCGCCGCCGCGCTCCTGCCCGGGGCCTTCGGCCCGCGCGATCTGGGCATCGATCCGACCACCTGGGGACAGTCGGCGACCGAATAACGAACAAGCCACGGAGACCACCGGTTACGAGGCGGCCCGCCGCCCAGGACAGGACAGATGGGCATCGCCACCCGAAGCGGCGCGCCCGGCGGTCGCGCCCTACCTTTTCTTTTCGGGATCCGCCATGGCGAGCCGCGTGGCACGCCTCGATCCCTGCGCGCCTCGCCTCAGGGCGTGGCCGCGGGAAGGGGCACCGGGGCCGGATCGGCCTGCGCCTCTTTTTCGGGCGCCAGCACCTCGGCTAGGCGCGCGAAGAAGGCGTCATACGGCGCCCGATCGCGCACCAGCGAGGTCGTCGCGATGCCGCTTCCGCCGCCGCCGGACTCCACCGCCTCGCGCAGGGTCAGGGCCACCAGCGCCGACCCGGGCGCCAAGGTGCTCACGGCGATTTCCAAGGTATCCTGCCGGGCACCGTCGAAGGCGCTGACCTGGCGTCGCGCGGCGGAGATCTTGCCGCTCGCACCGTCCATGCGTGACACGGTGTAGCCGAGGGCGTTGGCCGCCTCGACGCAGGCCTCGATAACCGCGGCGCGCCCGCCGTCCACCGGACGCGTGGCAAACTCCGGCGGCGTCCAGCGTGAGCTGAAGGCGGTCGGCAGGGACA
This sequence comes from uncultured Akkermansia sp., assembly GCA_966252115.1. Taxonomy (GTDB): domain Bacteria; phylum Verrucomicrobiota; class Verrucomicrobiia; order Opitutales; family Opitutaceae; genus IMCC26134_A. The sequence continues at coordinate 1,962 of CBINNW010000214.1, read as the reverse complement.
CGCGCCCGTCGCCGCCCGTCGCGCTCTCGCCACCGGGCGTCGAACAGCCACTCGCCAGGAGCAGCAACGACAGCGAGGCCGGAAGCGCGGCGATCCGGCCCGGGGGGAACGAACGGACGCCCTCCCGGGACAGCGCGAGGAACGGGCGGAACGAGGCGGGTGAGGAGGACATCAGGCGGAGACTCCGGCGGCGGGTTGTTGTTGGGAGATGCAGTGCAGCGTGCCCAGACCCCAGATGAGGTGGTAACAATCCACGCCCACGACCTCGCGGCCGGGGAAACAGCCGCGGATCACGTCGAGAGCGCGCGCGTCCGGTCCCGGTTGACGGAAGGTCGGCACGAGCACGGCGCCGTTGATGATGAGGAAATTCGCGTAGCTGGCGGGCACGCGCTGGCGGTTGAAACCGAAGGGCCGCGGCATGGGCAGCTCGACGATGTCGAACTTCTTGCCGGCGGGGGTGCGGAAGGATTTCAGCCGCTCCAGGTTTTCCGCGAGGATGGCGTGGTTCTTGTCCTTCAGGTTCGGTTCCACGCAGGTGATGAAACCATCCGGTTTGTAGAACCGCGTCATGTCGTCGATGTGACCGTCGGTGTCGTCACCGACGATGCCTTCGCCGACCCACAGGATCTGGGTGGCGCCGAGGTAGTCGCGCAGGGCCTGCTCGATCTGCTCCTTGTTGAGGTGCGGATTGCGGTTCGGGTTGAGCAGACATTGCTCGCTGGTGAGGAGCAGCCCCTCGCCGTTGACGTCGATCGAGCCGCCTTCGAGCACCATGTCGTTCACGAAGCGGCGCAGGCCGGTGACCTTCTCGATGCTGGGCGGGATCTTGTTGTCGAGATCGTAGGGCGGGTATTTGTCGCCCCAGGCGTTGTAGGCCCAGTCGGTCAGGGCGACCTCTCCGGTGGTGGTGTGTTTGACGAAGATCGGGCCGTGGTCGCGGCACCAGGCGTCGTTGGTCGGATGGTCGTGGAAGGTGACGCGCGAGAGGTCGGCGCCGGCGCGTTCGCAGAGGCGGAGGGCGCGCGCGTGCAGTTTTTTCGCGGCGTTGATGCGCACCGGCTGGAAGCGGGCGATGGTGGCGACGATGCGGGCGAAGTTATACGGAACCGGCCGGAACTGGCCGGGCCACGATTCGTAGTTGTGGGGCCACGACAGCCAGACCGCCTCCTGGGGCGCCCATTCGGCGGGCATGCGAAAACCGAGCGCGGCCGGCGTGCCGGCGGCGGTGGCCGGCTTCCCGGCCTTCGCGGTCTTGGCGGCTTTCGTGGCCGGTTTGGCGGCTGGCTTGGCGGTCTTCGCGGGTTTGGCGGCGGACGGTTTCTTCGCGGCGGGTTTGGCGGTGGCCATGTGGTCAGGCGGTGCGGTCGATGAAGCGCTTGGTGAGTTCGCCGTAGGCGTCGATGCGGCGGTCGCGCAGGAAGGGCCAGTGGGTGCGGGTGACGTCCACCTTGCCCAGCTCGACCGGGACGAGGAGGATCTCCTCCTTGTCCACGGAGCCCTTGGCGAGGATCTGGCCGGAGGTGCCGGCGACGAAGGACTGGCCCCAGAACTCGAGTCCGTCGCCGCCGACGCCGTCGAGGACCTCGTGGCCGACGCGGTTGATCGCGGCGACGTAGCAGCCGTTGGCCACGGCGTGGGAGCGCTGGATGGTCTCCCACGCGCCGTGCTGGTTGACGCCGTATTCAGATTTCTCCGACGGGTGCCAGCCGATGGCGGTGGGGTAGAAGAGGATCTCCGCGCCCTGCATGGCGGTGAGGCGCGCGCCCTCGGGATACCACTGGTCCCAGCACACGAGCACGCCGATGCGGCCGAACTTGGTGTCCCAGGCGCGGAAGCCGGTGTCGCCGGGCGTGAAGTAGAACTTCTCGTAGAAAAGCGGATCGTCCGGGATGTGCATCTTGCGATAGACGCCGAGCACGGAGCCGTCGGCGTCGATGATGACGGCGGTGTTGTGGTAGAGGC
>CBINNW010000213.1:0-4718 GCA_966252115.1 uncultured Akkermansia sp. | reverse complement strand
ACCTCGTCGCCACGCCCCGCACCGGCCGCATCGACCTCGTCTGGGGCGCCGCCCAGGGCGCGTCGACCTACACCGTCAAACGCTCCCTTGTATCCGGCGGCCCCTACACCGTGGTCGCATCCGGCCTCGCGAGCGCGAGCTACGCCGACTCCGCCGTCACCAACGGCACGCCCTACTACTACGTCGTCAGCGCCGTAAGCACGCTCGGCGCCAGCCCCGACTCCGACGAGGTCACCGCCGTGCCCTCCGATCTCCTGGCCCGCATCACGTTCGACGAGGCCGCCGGCACCCTCGCCGCCGACTCCACCGGCAACGGCTGGGACGCCGCCTTCGTCAACGCCCCGACCTGGACCACCGGCTTCCTGAAATACGGCGTCAACCTGCCCGACACCGCCGCCCAGCATCTCACCCTGCCCGTCGGCGTCGTCAGCGGCCTGACCGACTTCACCATCTCCAGCTGGGTCAAAGTCACCACCTTCCTCAACTGGCAGCGCATCTTCGATTTCGGCACCGGCACCAACAACTACCTCTACCTCACCACCCAGAGCGGCACCGGTCGCCCACGCTTCGCCATCCGCACCCCCGGCGTCGGCGATCAAGGCATCGACAGCTCCATCGCCCTCACCGCCGGCACTTGGACGCACGTCGCCGTCACCCTCTCCGGCAACACCGCCCGCCTCTACGTCAACGGCGTCCTCGCCGGCACCAACGCCTCCACCACGCTCCGCCCCTCCAGCCTCGGCTCCACCACCCAGAACTACCTCGGCAAGTCCCAGTGGGCCGACCCCCACTTGAACGGCGCCCTCGACGACTTCCGCATCTACAGCCGCGCCCTCTCCGCCTCCGAACTCGTCACGCTCTCCACCCCGGCCCCCGAGCCGACCACCGACCTTGTCGCCCGCCCCGAAAACGGCGGCGCGCGCCTCACCTGGACCCCCGCCAACGCCGCCACCACCTACACGATCTACCGCTCCACCGTCGGCGGTGGCCCCTACGCCAGCGTCGCTTCCGGTCTCACCACGCTAACCTACGCCGATTCCGGCCTCGTGAACGACACGACCTATCACTATGTCATCCGCACCGTGAACCCCTCCGGCGAAAGCGCCGACTCCGCCGAGGCCTCCGTCACGCCCAACACGCTGCACCTTCACCTGAAGTTCGACGAAACCTCCGGCGCCATCGTGTCCGACTCCAGCGGCCGCGCGATCCATGGCACCGCCGTCAACGCCCCCGCATGGACCACCGGGCGGATAGGCGGCGCGCTCCAGCTCGCCACCGCCTCCTCGCACCACGTCACCCTGCCCGCCGGCTTCGTCAGCACACTGGGCGATTGCACCATCCAAGGCTGGATGAAGATCACCTCGCTCACCAACTGGCAACGCGTCTTCGATTTCGGCACCGGCACGGACAACTACATGTTCCTCTCGCCCCAGATCGGCATCTCGCCCAACCGCCTGCGCTTCTCCATCCGCACGCCCGCCGTCGCCGAGCAGTCCGTCCTCAGCTCCGTCGCCGTGCCCGTCGGCAGCTGGGCCCACTACGCGATCGTGTTCTCCGGCACGACCTGCCGCCTCTACCTGAACGGCGCCCTCGTCGGCCAAAACACCGCCATGACGCTCACGCCCGCCAGCCTCGGCGTCACCACCCAGAACTACCTCGGCAAATCCCAGTGGCCGACGGATCCCTACCTCGACTCCGCGCTCGACGATTTCCGCATCCACAGCCGCGCCCTTTCCGCCTCCGAGATCGCGCTCTTCGCCTCGCCCCTCGCCGCGCCGGCCGGCCTCGCCGCCACCCCCGGCCCGCTTGAGCTCGACCTCTCTTGGAACGCCGTGCCCAACGCCACCCGCTACACTCTGCGCTACGCCACCGCGAGCGGCGGCCCCTACATGACCCTCTCCGCCGGCCTGCCCGCCCTCTCCAAGCTCCACTCCGGCCTGAGCTACGGCACGACCTACTACTACGTCGTCTCGGCCGGCAACGCCGCCTACGATGGACCCGACTCCACCGAGTTCGCCGCCACCCCGCAGTCCGCCCTGCTTACCGACGAGGAGACCGCTCCGCCGCTGCTCTCCGTCATGCCCGCCTCGGGCGAGACGCCCGCCACCGCCGCGCTCACCTCCGCCCCGTCCGTGCTCGGCCACGTTTACCAGCTCCAGACCACCACCGACCTCGTCGCCGGCTCCTGGCTCGACGTCGGTGAACCCGTCCCGGGCACCGGCGCGCCGCTCGTATTCGAAACGCCCTACGACTCCGCCGAACCCCGCCGCTTCTACCGGATACTCGTCACGCGCTGAGGCCTATCAACTCCAACGGCTCCGCCGTCATCCGACTCCGGCGCAACCGTGTGCCGCCGTCTTCACCGGAAAACCCATCATCGACACCGCGAGTGCGGGTTCCGAGCCGGTCCGCGTGGCGTCGCCTCCTCCGCCGGTCGCGTTTTGGCTCCGCGCCTTTTTTCCGGCGAGAAAAGGTCTCCCCCGCGTGTCGGATTTGGGACGGAAACGGTCCTTCTTGTTTAGTCATGCTCAAAACTCCGGGCCCCCGGTCGGCACGACATCATCCGCACAGAGCCACGCCGTGTAACGACGCCCACTCGCCATGAACCTAAACGCCGCAGTTGGAACCACGGATTTCGCGGATGAGCACGGATAGCCAAGACATTGGGAATTTGGAGGCCCTCACCCTCCGGGGGAATCGATTTCCGGAGTGGACCTATTCACAATCGCTTGCATCCGTGTTGTCTGTGTAATCCGTGGTTGAATTGAACTGCGGAATTTAGGATGAAACGCCTCGGCGGCATCTACCTTCTGGAAACCCTGTCCTTCCCGTTGATCTACGGACGCCCGAAGCAACAGGCCATCGCCCGGCGCGTGGAGATCGTCGCGCCGCCGCAGCCCGAGAACCCATGCGGCTCCTGCCATCGCCGCCGCGCGAGGCCGCTGTGATTTTCCGGTTGGAGGACTCCCCGGATGGATGCCGCTTTCCTCGCGGACGCGCCTCGTTTGAAAGCGATCTGCTACGGCGCGGGCATGATCGGCTACTTCACGGGCGGGGTGTTTGTGGATCGTGACATGACGCGCGCCAGCGCCTGCGCGACCAACGCCGAGCCCGTGGCCGGATACATCCGAGGCGTGATGCCATTCAGTCTACGAAAACTCGGGGGCTTTGCGGTGCATGCCAAAGCCGGATTCGACCGGGGCGGCCATACGCGACACATGCCCGGCGGATTCCAATCCTCCACGGCCACCGTGCTCGCTTCGATGGATTCGGTCTCGATCACATTCCACGTCAAATTTTTCCACGCACTGCGCGCCAACGGCCGTTGCACGCCGGCTTCCCGCTGAATCCGTCGCCGGGCAGGCACTCCCGGTGCGCCTCTCCTCGCCATGAGCCACGTATCCGCCACACTCCCGCGTCACTCTCCGCGATATCGCGCGCGCCCTCGGTGTTTCCACGATGACGGTCTCACGCGCCCTGCGATACCAGTCTCCTGTCTCCGAGGCCACGCGCGCCACGATCCTGGCGAAGGCCGGCGAACTGGGATATGTTCCCGATCTCGCCTTCACGGCATTGGTCCACTATCGGCATCAACACGCCGACACCCCGATCAAGGCGGAACTCGCCTGGATCGATCCGTGTCGGAATCCTGCCCGATCTAGCCTTCCACGCGAGTTCGAGCCTCATTGGCGGGGCGCGGTTCGGAGTGCCGAACGCCTCGGTTTCCGCCTCACGGAATTTCGTGCCGATCACGAACTCTCTCCGGACCGTCTCGCTGGCATCCTCTTCATGCGAAAAGTGCAAGGTGTCATTCTCCTGCCTGGTTCGCTCGATGCTGCGTGGATCAAAAACTTTCCTTGGGATCGCTTCTCCCTCGTTGGTTTTTCCCGCGCCCACGGGTGCTTGCCCGTGCATGAAATCGCCCCTGATCAGGCGCAAAACACCCTCCTCGCCCTCGGCCGCATGGCGGCTCTCGGGTATCGCCGCATCGGTCTCGTTTCCGGGCCGCGGCGGGCCGGAATCTTTGACGCCGGCCTTCGCTGGGTCCCGCAATGGCTTTCCTTCGAACACCGAGTGTCCTTTTGCGAGCTGGATTCCCCTGACGCCGGTGAAAATCAAAAACGTGTCCGAAGCTGGTTCGCCGCGAGTCGCCCCGACGCCATTCTCACCGATTTCCCCGGCCTCCCCGCCCTTTTGGCCGCGATGGGACTTCGGATCCCGCTCGATGTCGCGCTCGCCGGGCTCACCGTCCTCGACGGCGCCGCATCGGCCGGCATTTATCAAAATCCCGGGGAAGTCGGCCGCGTGGCGGCGCTCACGCTCGCCTCCCTTATCAACGACCACGACCGCGGTCTCCCTCCTATCCCCCGCCGCACCTTGATCCCGGGGCGCTGGATCGACGGTCCCAGCCTCCCCCGCGTCCCCTGACGTCACCAACATACGGACGACGGCCGGCCTCTTTGGCCAGATGTCCACGTCGGCGACTTTCCGGCCTCCGCCTCCCTTGCGTTACAGGGTGCTTCGCTGTTTTCGGTGGATGCGCCGCCGGCGGAATTGACCGCTTATACCAATCACGTTTTGAGTTGGGACTTTGCGGGAAGGTAGGGCGCGAGCGCCGGGCGCGCCGGTTTGGGTGACGATAGCCGTTCGTCCTCGGCGGCGGGCCCGGCGTGTTTCGTTCCGCTTTGTGGGTAACAGGTGTTCCGCTAGTGAGGTAA
>CBINNW010000212.1:0-4802 GCA_966252115.1 uncultured Akkermansia sp. | reverse complement strand
GTTGCGGCTGTAGTCGCCGAGGAAGTTGGTGCCGAGGCTCTTGATGTCGGCCACGGCGCGCTGGGGATCGTGGCAGGCGGTGCCGACCTCGACCTCGGTGCCATCCATCCAGAGGGCGTCGATGCCGACGTCGAGCAGGCCCTTTTTGATGTGTTTGAAATAGATGGCGCGGCCCTCGGGGCTGAAGGCGTCGTAGATGCGGGCTTTTTTGGAGATCCAGTGGAGGGGCTCGTGGCGCAGGCCCTGGGCGTCGAGTTCGCGGGCGAGCTCGGTGTCGTTGCCGACGGAGGGCCAGATGGAGATCATGACCTTGGCGTGGAGGTCATCGTGAATCTCGCGGATGGCGCCGGCGGGATCGGGGAAGCGCTCCTTGTTCCAGGTCATGCCGCTCCAGGTGCCGTCCTTGTCGCCGCCCCAGTATTGCCAGTCCTGGACGATGAAATCGAGGGGGAAGCCGTCCCGGCGAAATTCGCGGACGACGCCGACGAGCTCGTCCTGCGTCTTGTAGCGCTCCTTGCTCATGAAGAGGCCGAAGGCGGCCTTGGGCAGCATGGGCGCGGGGCCGGTGAGGCGGCGGTAAGCGGCGATGACGCCGTCCATGGTCTCGCCGGCAATGAGGTAATAATCCACGCCGGCGGGGGAACTTTCGGACCAGAAGGTGGCGCCGGAGGCGTCGTCCTTGAAGGTGCTCTTGGAGGCGGCGTCCCAGAGGATCCCGTAGCGATTGGTCGAGAGGAGGAAGGGGACGACGATGCCGATGTTGGTCTGCACCATCAGCACCTCCTTGCCGCGGTAGTCCATGTAGCGGTGGTCGTATTGGCCCAGGCCATACAGGGACTCGTCGGCGGCGAGGGAGAAGGTCTGGCGGACCTCGTAGGTGGGCGCGTCGGAGATGGTGGCTTCGCGGATGTCGCCGGGGCGGGCGGGGGCCTCGCGGGTGATGACGGAGCCGTCGGGACGGAGGAAGGCGAGCGCGCCGGTCTTCTTGTCCACGCGGACAAGCAGCGAGGGGCTGGAGACGTCGAGGTGCGAGTCGGACTCCTTGACGCGGACGCGGGCGTCGCCGGCGGGCCGGATGACGACGAGGCTCGCATGCGCGGTGTGCGGGCGGCCGAGGTTGGCGTTGACGCGCACGATGTCGGGGCCGTGGAAGAGGATGTTCTTCACCGTCGTGCCGACGCGGATTTGCACGCCATGTTCGAGCCGGGTGTGGGAAAACGCCTCGGGCCGGGTGGCGACGAGCTCGTTGGCGAGGCGGAGCTGGCCGGAGGGATCGAGCCCGCTCGGCAGGGCAAAAGCGGTGCCGAGCACGGCAAGGAACGTGGGGAGAAGGAGGTGTTTCATGGTCTTCCGAGGATGGACGCGAAGGGGGCGCGTCCGGGCGGTGGGGGCGGCGGGGCTGAGGGGCGGGGCGAGGCGAGGCGGAAAGGCGACGGGAGCTGGAAGCTCCCGCCACGTCGGAAGGAGGCACGGGAGCTGGAAGCTCCCGCTACTTTCGGCGGTGAGGCGCCGGGCGGGGCTCCGAAGCGGCGCCGTAAACGCGGAATTCCCAGAGGCCGGGTTCGCCGGCGAGGATGGTCACCCGCAGGTAGCGCACGCGCGCGGCTTTCTGGTCCACATGCGGGGAACGCAGCACCACCTCGGCATGGCCGCCGTAGGGCGACCAGGTTTCGCCGTCGAGGGACGACTCCAGTTTGTAGGCGTGGCCGGCGGCGGGTTTTACGAAGTAGGCCTCGGTGCCGACGATGTCGCGCGGCTCGCCGAGGTCGATTTGCCACCACGGGTTGGCGTCGCCGCCCTTGGCCATCCAGCGGCTGCCGTTGGACTCGTCGAGGGCGAGGTCGGGGGCGAAGGGCTCGATGCGCGGAGGCGTGGGCGCGGTCATGCGAATGTGCCAGTCGGGGCGGATCGAGGACGCGGAGGCGGTGCCGCCGAGGGCGAGGTTGGGACGACGGGGGACTTCGCGGAGGGCGCCGACGCCCTGGTTGGTGATCCGGATCGGCCGGATGGTGCCGTCGGGGTTGAACTCCATTTTCTGGGCGTAGGTCTGGCGGTTGGTGCTGGAGCGCCCGAACTCGAGGTGGATGAAATACCAGTCGTCGGTGCCGGAGGGGTTGAGGAAACTGCCGTGGCCGGGACCGTGGATGCCGACCGAAGGATCGCTTTGGGCGATGAGCTTGTCGGCCGGGATGGTCCAGGGGCCGAGGGGCGACTCGCGGCTCATGAGGTAGGCGTAGGAATAGTTTTCCCCGCCGCCGAGGGTGTAGAGGTAGTAGTAGATGCCCTTGCGTTTGAAGACCCAGGGCCCTTCGGAGTAGTTGCCCTCGCCGGTGTTGATGCCGATGACGCGGCCGTCGGGTCCGGAGAGGTCGGGCAGGAGCTTCACCACGCGGCGGCGGGAGTAATACATGTAAACCGAGCCGTCGTCGTCGCGGAAAAGCTCCGCGTCGATGGAGGACTTTTGCTCGATGGGAAAAGGCCGCCAGCCGGAGCCGGGGAAGATGTCCTTGCCGTCGAGGGTCCTGAAGGGGCCGGAGGGTTGGTCGGCGACGGTGGCGGTGATGAGTCCGTCAAGGGTCGGAAAGAGGTAGTAGCGGCCCTCGTGTTTGAAGAGGCCGCTCGGAGCCCAGTATTTGGCGTCGAAGTTGTCGGGGTAAATGGAGCCCTCGAAGCTCCAGTTGACGAAGTCGCGGGACTGCCAAACGACGGGCGTGCCGGAGGTGGAGAGGTGTTTGCCCCAGCCGTCGGTGGTGGCGTAGCAGTAGAAAACGCCGTCGATCTCGACGACGCTGGGGTCGGCCACGAGGTCGGGGATGAGCGGGTTTCCGAAGGGATGCCGGGTGGTCGCGGCGAGGGTCGCGCCGCCGGAGGCGAGCAGGCCGGAGAGAAGGAGGAAAGGGAGACGCGGGTTGATCATGATTGGGGAGAATGCTCAGCGGGTCAGGGCGGAGTCGTAGCGGTAGCTGAAGGAGTCGAAGTCGGCGTGGCCGGCCTCGCCGGCGTTGTTGTAGGAGAAGAGGCCGATGCGTTCGCCGCGGTAGTCCTGCCAGCCGAAGCGGAAGGGCTCGCCGAAGGGCGTGAAGTGCTCGCCGTCGGTGCTGAAGGAGAAGCGGCTGAGGCCGTCCAGCCCCCACTCGGAGCGCAGCCAGAGGGGTTTCCCGTCCAGTTTGGGGCCGCTCTCGATGGTCTGGTTGCGGGCGGATTCCAGGGTGAGGACGCCGTTTTCGCGGCGCACCGCGATGGTGCCGTAATCGCGATGGAAGAGGCTGAGGCCGGCGACCTGGCCGTCGGCCATGCCGGAGGGATCGAGCCGGACGGTGACGACGTTTTCGCGGGTGCGCATGACGCGCTGGGTGAGCGTGTTTCCGGCCTTTTTCAGATCGTCGTGGCGCAGGGGCTTCCACGCGTGCAGGCGCAGCCAGCCGGGGCGCTCGGAGAGGGACCATTTGTCGGCGCGCGGCCGGTGGTTCCACTCCCACTGCACGTTGAGTTTGGGGCTGGAAAAATCGTCGTCGCTTTGCGGGACGAGCAGGGGGCCGCCCTGGACGGGTTTGCGGCCGCTCCAGACCATGTTTCCGATGCCGTCTTCGCCGACCCGGCCCAGGACGGGCCAGCCGTCCACCCAGGTGACGGGCAGGAGGCTGGCGGGGCGGCCTTCCCAGTCGCCGGCGCCATGGTGGGTGAAGAAATACCAGTCGCCCGCCTCGGTCTGCACGATGCCGCCCTGGTTGGGCTCGTGGAACTCGCGCTGCGTATGGCCGAGGCGGCGCGGCGCGGAATAGGGACCGGTGATGCTCTTCGCGCGCTGCATCATGACGTAGCGGCCGTGACCGTCGAACTCGCTGAAAAAGTGGTAGTAGGTGTCGCCGACTTTGAAGAGCTTGTTGGCCTCGCGGCGGAGGCCTTCGTTGATGAGCACGCGGGATTCGGGGACGAGGTCGCGGCCGTCGGGGGTGAGTTTGTAGAGCCAGGTTTTGTAGCCGCCCTTGAAGTGGGTGCCGACGAAGTAGCCCTGGCCGTCGTCGTCCCAGAAGGGGCAGCAGTCGTCCCAGCCGCCCTCGCGGGTCATGCGGTGGAGAGGCTCCCAGGGACCGGCGGGGTCCTTGGCGGTGGTCATGAAATAGCCTTCCTCCGGGGTGCCGAAATAGACCCAAAACTTGCCGTCGTGGTGACGGATGGCACCGGCCCAGACGCCGCGTCCGTAGCGGTTCATGCGGTCCCAATTCAGGTCGGGGCCGATCTCGCCGACGTCGTTGACCGCGTGGCCGATGATGGACCAGTTCACCAAGTCCTTCGAGCGGAGCACCACCATGCCCGGCGAATACTGCATGGTGGACGAGATGGCGTAGTAGTCGGAGCCGACGCGGATGCAGTCGAGGTCGCTGTAGTCTCCTGGCAATACGGGGTTGCGGTAGGTGCCGTCGCGCTGGTCGCCCCACAGGGGCCAGTCGCCCCATTGCGCGGGGACTTGGGCGCTCGCGAACAGGGGCGTCAGGCAGAACAGGACGAGGGCGGGGATTCGTGATCGGGGGTTCATGAAAAATTCGGGGGGGGAGGACGACGCCGGACGGGCCGGGCCCGCCGGGGGATGGAGGGCGCGTGGCGGCGAGCGGAGGATGCGGCGGGGGGATGCGGCGAAAAAACAACTCGTGACCGAGGTGCGCTGGGGGGGCCGGCAGCATGCACCATAACAGATACCGAGCATTCCCCCAATATCCCCAAACACGGGATAGTCCCCGGCTGTTTTGGGCGGATGCTTCGGTGGATGGGTGCTTCGGCGCGCGCTTCGGCGGGGATGCGGT
>CBINNW010000211.1:0-4922 GCA_966252115.1 uncultured Akkermansia sp. | reverse complement strand
GCCGGGAGATCGGGCTGGCGGAGATACCCGGCACGGTGCCGGAATCCGACCACGCGCGATCTCGCGACACACCATGAACACCGAAGTTCAACGCGACACCGCCATCAAAAAACTCAGTGAGACCATCACTCCGGGGGCGACGATCTACGTCCTCTTGCGACGCAAGAACAAGCTCGGCACCTGCCGGTGGCTTGAGTTCTACCACATCCACGACGGCCAGCTCAAATGCATCACCTGGGACGTGTCCCTCGCCATCCAAGGCGAGTATTGCCGCGAGCATGACGCAGTCAAATTCACCGGCGCGGGTTTGGATGTCGGCTACGCCAGCGTTCGCGACTTGAGCGATGCTCTCAGCCGGACACTAACGCACAAGTGGCTTTGACCGCGACGCGCGCGCCGGCGTGACCGGCGCGCATTTTATCCCGTCGATTTCCGCCGCAAATTTACCAGCGACATACCCGCCCAACTCATGGTCGAACTAAACGAACATCCACTACGCAGTAATTGACATTCGTCGATTTCATCGTCCTGCGTTGGTCGTGCGTCTTTTGAGACAAATCGTAGCCTTCGTGCTGCTGGCCCTATGGATGCCAGCGACGCAGCACTGCGCATTTGGAGCGGTTGCAGCTTGGGAATCCAGCCTGTGCGAAACCGTCTGCAATCACGACGCCGAAGGCACTCACGAGGACGCATGCACCGTGGTGGAGAGCGGCGACTACACCTCGGCGATCACGCTCGCCCATGTGCCCGCGCCCCAGCTCACCACGCTCGCATGTCTGGCCTGCATCCACGCCCGTCTCCTTTCCGAGGCCACCCCGCTCGCACCTCCGGTGTGGAGCAAAGATGACCCCGCCGACTGGGTTCCCCAATGGGCGTTTATTGCCCGAGCCGCGCTACCTGCGCGCGCGCCCACTCTGACCTGATGCCGCTCTAGGGCGACCCTGCGCGGTCGCCTGCGGCTTTTCCACGGACGGCTCGTTTCAGAACGAGTCCATTGCATGCCGTCGCCCATTTGGCGCGGCTGCCGGCCCTCCGCCCGTCGCGGGGACTTTCATTCGATCAGGTCATGTTTTTCCGAACTCTTTTGCCGCTATGCGTGCTCGCGAGCCTCTCCGCCGCCGAGCCGCCCCTCACCCCCGAGACCGCCACGCGTCTCGCCCTTGAACAAAATCCCGAACTCGCGGCCGCCCGCGAGTTGATCGCCGAAGCCGAGGCTCGCTCCTCCGGCCTCGGTCGCCTGCCCAATCCCGAACTCGAGACCGAAGTCGCCCTTGGCCGACAAGGTCGCGGACGCATAGAGATCGGCGTCTCGCAAACCTTCCCGCGCGCTTCGCGTCTCAGGCTGGAGCGCCGCGTCGCCGCCGAAAGCATCCTCCTCGCCCGACGCGAAGTCGCCATCGCCGAACTGGCCCTCACCGCCCGCACGCGCCTGGCCGTGCTGGAGCTGGCCGCCGCCCAATCCGAGCTGCGACTTGCCGAGCAACAAGCCACGCTTGCCCGCGAACTGGCCACTGCCCAAAAGGCTCAGACCCGCGCCGGTCAGCTCTCGTCCCTCGATTCCGCCCAGGCAGAACTCATGGCCCGCGAAGCCGAGCTGGCAGTCGCGACTCCGCGCGCCGCCTACGCGGCTGCATCCATGCAGCTCGCCACCGTGTTAGGACGCGAGGCCGACGCCGACCTCACCGTCGCCGTCGATCTAGCCCTGCCGCCCGACGAGGCCGCCGTCCCTCCGCCGGGGCTTTGTGCCGACGTTTCTCTCGCGGAGGCCCAGCTCAGCGCCGCCGACGCCGAAATCGCGCTCGCCCGCTCGCAGGGCAAAGAAGACTTCAAAGTCGGTGTCTTCGCCGAGGGCGAACAAGACCGCGACGACTTTGGCGGACGTGAACAAGAGGCCAAGCTCGGCCTGCGTTTCAGCATCCCGCTGCCGGTCCGCAACGTTTCCGCCCCGCTAGTTGCCGAGAAACAAGCCGCCCGCCGCCGCGTGGCGCTCGAACGCGAGGCCCGCGTGCGTGAAGCCGTGAACGAAGTCGCCGCCAGCGCCACCGAGGTGCGCGCCCGCCACGTCGCCGCCCGCGCCATCGCCGCCGAGCTGCTTCCCGCCGCCCGCGCCCACCTCGCCGCCACCGAGGCCGCCTACGCTCGCGGCGAGATCGACTCGACCCCGGTGTTTCGCGCCCGCGAACGCCTGGCCGAGATCGAACGCTCCGACCTAGCCGCCCGCCTCGCCTACCACCGCGCCGCCGTGCGCCGCCTGTCCGCCACCTGCTGCATCCCGCTTTGATTCCCATGAAACTCTCTTCTTCTTTTTATCTTCTTCTCGCCACCTCGCTCGTCGCCGCACCCGATGCGAAGCGCGAACAAAACACCGTCGTGCTCGACGCCAACGCCGTCGCCAACCTGCGCCTCGAATTCGCCTCGGCCGAGCCGCGCCTCTTCGAGGAAACGGCCTTCGCCCTCGGCCGCCTCGAAAGCCGCCCCGGAGCCACCGCCGCCGTGAGCAGCCGCATCTCCGGTCGCGTGGTCGGCCTCGCCGCCACCCTCGGCGAAGCGGTCAAGGCCGATGCCGAAATCGTCCGCGTGGAAAGCCGCCAGGCCGGCGATCCTCCGCCCGTGGTAGCTCTGCGCGCCCCACAGGCCGGCATCGTCACCGCACTCGACGTCCACCTCGGCGATCCGGTCGAGCCCGACGCCGCTCTGCTGGAAATCACCGACTTGTCCGAAGTCCACGCAGTCGCTCGTGTGCCCGAAACCGTCGCGGGCCGCCTGCGCCTGGGGGAAACCAAGGCGCGCATTCGCCTGACCGCCTTCCCCGGCGAAGTGTTCACCGGCGAACTCGTGCGCCTCGGTGCCGAGGCCGATCCCGCGTCCGGCACTCTCACCGCGCACTTCCGCCTGCCCAATCCCGACGGTCGGCTCCGCCCCGGCTTGCGCGCCGAGTTTGCGCTCGTCCTCTCCAGCCGCGCCGACGTGCTCTCGGTGCCGCGCGAAGCCGTTCAAGGCGAAGGCACCGCACCACGCGTGGTCTTCACCAAAGACTTCGAGTTGCCCGGAGCCTTCGTCAAAACCCCCGTCGTCCTCGGCTCCGCCAACGACCGCTACGTCGAGATCGTCAGCGGGCTTTTCCCCGGCGACGAAGTCGTCACCACCGGCGCTTACTCGCTCTCCTTCGCGGGCGGCGGCGGTGTCTCGCTCAAGGAGGCGCTCGACGCGGCCCACGGCCACGAACACGCCGCCGACGGCGGCGAACTCCCCAAAGGCGGCGCGTCCGCCACGGCAGCCGCCTCCGCTGGCGACGACCACGGCCATGAACACGGCGAAGAGTCCCACGCGGGCCACCCTGAGCGCCCGTGGCAAATAGCCACCGGCGTGCTCGCCCTGATCGCCGCCGCGCTGGGCCTCCGCCTCGCCACCCGCCGCGCCACCTCGAACCGGAAGGAGACCTGAGCCATGCTTAATTTTCTCATCCGCTGGTCGCTGCAACACCGCGCGGTCGTGCTGGGGCTTGCCCTCATCGTGCTCGCCCTCGGTCTGCGCACCGGCCTCCAACTGCCCGTCGAGGTCTTGCCCGACCTCACCAAACCGACCGTCGTCATCCTCACCGAGGCCCCCGGCCTCGCGCCCGAGGAAGTCGAGTCCCGCGTCACCCAGCCGCTCGAAAGCGCGCTCATGGGCGTGGCCAATCTCACCCGCCTGCGCTCCAACTCCGATGTCGCGCTTTCCCTGATCTACGCCGAGTTCGGCTGGGACACCGACATCTACTCCGCCCGCGTCCAAGTTCAGGAACGCCTGCAAACCGCCCGCGAGCAACTGCCCGAGGGCGTGCAGCCTTTCATGACGCCCGTGGCCTCGCTCATGGGCGAGATCATGCTCGTCGGCGTCCGCTCCAACGTGCCCGAGGGCCAGCCCGGCCATCTCGCGCCCGCCGAGGTGCGCACGCTGGCCGACTGGACGATCAAGCGCCGCCTCCAGAGCATCCCCGGCATCGCCGAGATCCTTAACATGGGCGGCGGCGTGCGCCGTCTCGAAGTCCAGCCCGACCCCGCGCGCATGGCCGCGTATTCGGTTTCCCATGACGAACTCGCCTCCGCCGTGGCCTCCGCCGCCGGCACCACCACCGGCGGCTTCCTCAACAACGGCCCGACCGAGATCATGGTGCGAAACCTCGCCATGAGCACCGACCTGACCGCCCTTGGCCACACCGTGGTCAAGATCGTCGAGGGCCGCCCGGTCACGCTCGCCGACGTGGCCACGTTGGCTTGGGGCATCGAGCCGATGCGCGGCGACGCCTCCGTCAGCGTCGTGCCGGAAAAGGAGCCCACCCGAGGAGTCATCATGTCGATCACCAAGGCCCCCGGCTTCGACACTCGCGCCCTCACCGAGAAAATCGAAGCCGCGCTCGCCGAGCTGAAGCCCGCATTGCCACCCGGCATCGAGGTCGTGCCGCTTTTCCAACAGCGCCAGTTCATCGACCACGCCATCGGCAACCTGAAGGAGGCGATCCGCGACGCCGGCATCATGGTGTCGATCATCCTGTTCCTCTTCCTGCTCAACATCCGCACCACCGTCATCACGTTGACCGCCATCCCGCTGAGCTTCGCGATCACGTTGCTCACCTTCACCTGGTTCGGCCTCTCGGTGAACTCCATGACCCTCGGCGGCCTCGCCGTCGCGATGGGCATGGTGGTGGACGACGCCATCGTGGATGTGGAAAACGTCTTCCGCCGCCTGCGCGAAAACGCCGCCCGCGCCACCCCGCGCCCGCGCCTGCCCGTCATCGCCGAGGCTTCCGGCGAGGTGCGAAACTCTATCCTCTACGCCACGATTCTCATCGTGCTGGTGTTTCTCCCGCTCCTCGGCCTGAGCGGTGTCGAGGGCAAGCTCTTCGCGCCCATCGCCATCGCCACCATCCTCAGCATGGCGGC
>CBINNW010000210.1:0-5284 GCA_966252115.1 uncultured Akkermansia sp. | reverse complement strand
CCCTCCCCGAAACTTATGGTTTCCTTCAACGGACTACCGATACATTTCGTTTCGGCGGAGCCCGCCGGACGAAATCGCTCCCGCGCTTCCGCCACGACCACCGGTCAACGTGGTCGCATAACCGAACGGCAGCGCCGTTTCACGGCACCGCCCCGCCGAAATCAGCGGGGGAACCTGTTACCTGAGAGGATCAGATCTTCAACTTGGTTCGCAGGTAGGGCGCGGTGGGGGAGTTTTTCTGCTTCAGCAGGCCGGCGAGGGGGCCCTGGTAGAGGAGTTCGCCGCCGTCGGGGCCGCCGACCGGGCCGAGCTCCAGGATCCAGTCGGCCTCGGCGAGGAGGTCTAGGTGGTGCTCGATCACGATCACGGTGTGGCCCTGGTCCACCAGGGCGTGCAGCACGCCGATGAGTTTTTCGCAGTCGCTCAGGTGCAGGCCGATGGTCGGCTCCTCCAGAATGTAGAGATTCTGGAATTTGATGTCGCGGCTGCGTTCGCGGTAGCTGGCCAGGCCCTGCGTGAGTTCGGTGACGAGCTTGAGCCGCTGCGCCTCGCCGCCGGAGAGGGTGGGGGAGGATTGGCCGAGGGTGAGGTAGCCGAGGCCGCAGTCGCACATGAGCTGGCAGACCTGCTGGAGCTGGCTGTGAAAATCGAAGTAGGCGACGGCCTCCTCGAAGGTGAGCGCGAGCACCTGCGCGATGTTTTTGCCCTTCCAGGCGAGGTCGGACAACTCGGGCGCGTAACGCGTGCCCTTGCAGTCGTCGCAGGGCAGGTAGGTGTCGGGCATGAAGGCCATCTCGAGCTTCACCCGGCCGGCGCCGGCGCAGGTCTCGCAACGTCCGCCGGCGGTGTTGAAGGAAAAACGTCCGGCGGTGTAGCCGCGGATTTTCGACTCGGGCAGACTGGCGAAGAAACCTCGTATGAGGTCGAAAATCCCGAGGTAGGTGGCGGGGGTGGAGCGCGGGGTTTTGCCGATAGGCGACTGGTCCACCTCGATGACTTGTTTGAAGAGCTGCGCGCCGCGCAGCTCTTCAAACGGGAGGGATGAAGGCTGAGACTTGAAACCTGAAGTGTCGGAATCGGGCTCGGTGGCCTTGGCGTAGGCTTTGCCGGTGAGCTTGGCGGATTTGGTT
The DNA here is from genome assembly GCA_966252115.1 of uncultured Akkermansia sp. GTDB lineage: Bacteria > Verrucomicrobiota > Verrucomicrobiia > Opitutales > Opitutaceae > IMCC26134_A. Next base: position 4,154 of record CBINNW010000210.1, on the reverse strand, counting down.
TTGATCGCGTGCTCGACCGCCGGGTGGAGCAGGTCGCGGAAGAGGGTGGATTTGCCGGCGCCGCTGGGCCCGCAGACCATGGTCAGGCGACCGAGCGGCAGTTGGACGTCGAAGCCCTTGAGGTTGCGCAGACGGGCGCCGGTGAGCTCGAGGAAAGTCGATCGTGGGTGGAGCGCGTTGTCCTCAACGCGCTTCGGGGTGCGGCCGGGGCGCGAGGAACGCGTTGGGGACAACGCGTTCCACCCGACGGCGCGATACTCACCGCGAAGCGGATGGGCGATGCCTTGGCTGAGGTAGCGGCCGGTAAGGGATTTTTCGATACGCTTGACCTCGGCGGGCGTGCCCTCGGCGAGGATCTCGCCGCCGTGGATGCCGGCGGCGGGACCGAGGTCGATGAGACGGTCGCAGCGTTCCATGAGCTCGTCGTCGTGCTCGACGACGAGGAGGGTGTTCCCTTTGTCGCGCAGGGATTGGAGCGTCTCGATGAGGCGGTCGTTGTCGCGGGCGTGCAGGCCGATGGAGGGTTCGTCGAGCACGTAGAGCACGCCGGCGAGGTTGGTGCCGAGCTGGGCGGCGAGGCGGATGCGCTGCGCCTCGCCGCCGCTGAGCGTCTCGGTGGGACGGTCGAGCGAGAGATAGCCGAGGCCGACGTGATCGAGGAAACGCAGGCGCTCGCGGATCTGCGGGAGGATGTCCTGCACGATGGCGCGGCCGCGCTCGTCGAGCGCGAGTTGGCCGAGGCTGTGGAGCAGCGTGGCCGGCGTGGAGGTGAGCAACTGCGGCAGCGAGAGCGGCGGGTGTTTGCCCTCGAAGTGGAGTTTCACCGCGCGCGGGATGCGGGCGAGGCGCTGGCCTTTGCAGTCGGGGCAAAGCGTGCCGGCGTCGGAGAGCTCGTCGCCGGACTCGATGCCGAATTCGCGCAGGCGGGCGGCGGGATCGTCGTCATCGGCCTCGTCGTCGGCTTCGAGCATCCAGGGGAAGACGCGGCCGTGTCCGCGGCAGGTCGGGCACCAACCGCGCGGCGAGTTGTGCGAGAAGTGCTTGGGGTCGAGCTCGGGAAAACTTTCGCCCGTCTCGGCGTCGGTGCGGGTGGTGGAGAACCAGGAGAGGACGGTGCCCTTTTCGGTGAGGAGGAAGCAGGCTCCGTGACCGAGCTTCAGGGCGGTATCGAGGGCATCGGAGGGAGAGGCCAGAGGCCGGAGGCCAGAGGCCAGGGCGGAATCGGAAGGGGATGCCTTGGATTTAGCGGGGCCTTTTCTGGCTTCTGGTTTCTGGCTTCTGGCTTCTGACGGCGACTTCAAGTCGCCCACCACGACCTCGACGTCGTGTTCGGAGTAGCGGTCGAGTTTTTGGAAGGCGCTCACCGGGAAGACGCGTCCGTCGGCGCGCATCAGTTCGTAGCCGTGTTTTTCGATCCAGGTCGCGATGGGCTGGTGGTGGCCCTTGCGGCCGCGGATGAGCGGGGCGCAGAGGTAGAGATGTTTGGCCTTGGTCGCGGCGGGGGAGGCGAGGGTTTTGGCCAGCAGTTTTTTGAGCTGGGCGGGCGAGAGCGGCTGCACCGGCCGGTCGGTGTCGGGGTGGTGCTGGACGCCGAGGCGGGCGTAGAGGAGGCGCAGGTATTGGGCGACCTCGGTGATGGTGGCGACGGTGCTCTTGCGCGAACCGCGGGTGATGCGCTGCTCGATGGCGACGGTCGGCGGGATGCCGGTGAGGCGGTCGATGGCGGGGCGCGGCATCTGTTCCACAAACTGCCGCGCGTAGGCGCTCATCGAGTCCATGAAACGCCGCTGGCCCTCGGCGAAGATGATGTCGAAGGCGAGGGTGCTCTTGCCCGAGCCCGAGACGCCGGTGACGACGTTGAGCTGACGATGCGGGATGGTGAGCGAGAGGTTTTTGAGGTTGTTTTCCCGCGCCCCTTCGAGGCGCAGCGCGGCTGCGCTTGGAGTGACGAGTGACGAGTGACGAGTGACAAGTGGCTCGGCGGCGAGGAGGTCGCCGCCGGTGTCGGCGGTGGGGAAGAGCGCCTCGGCGAGGTAGGGTGCGGTGGCGGTTTTGGTGCGCGCGACTTCTTCGGGCGTGCCCTCGGCGACGATGCGGCCGCCGTCGGCGCCGGCATCGGGACCGATCTCGATGATCCAGTCGGCGGATTTGAGCACGTCGAGATTGTGCTCGATGACGATGATACTGTGCCCCTTGTCCACCAGGGCTTGGAGGACCGCGATCAGGCGGGAGACGTCGTGGCGGTGGAGCCCGGTGGTCGGCTCGTCGAGCAGGAGCAGGGCGCCGCCGCCGGAGGCGGCGGAGAAATCCGAATGACGAAATCCGAATGACGAAATCGGAGCGGAGGTGTCGGATGCCGGCGGGACGCCGGCGCTCCCAGTGGCGGAGGTCGGAGCGGAGGCTTGGTTTCGGATTTCGGACTTCGGGTTTCGGATTTCGGCGCCGGTGACGGCGCCGGAGAGGTATTTGACGAGTTTGAGGCGCTGGGCCTCGCCGCCGCTGAGGGTGTTGAGGGGCTGGCCGAGGGTGAGGTAGCCGAGGCCGACCTGGTCGAGCACGGCGAGGCGGGAGCGAATGGCGGGCTCGTTGACGAAGAGGTGGAGGGCGTCGGCGACGGAGGTGCCGAGCAGGTCGGCGACGGACTTGTCGCGCCAGGTGATGGCGAGGATCTCGGGTTTGAAACGGCGGCCTTCGCAGATGGGGCAGGGCACGAAGACGTCGGAGAGGAACTGCATCTCCACGCGTTCGTAGCCGAGGCCCTGGCAGTGGTCGCAGCGGCCGTCGCCGGCGTTGAAGGAGAACGAGGAGGCGTTGAAGCCCGCCGCCTGCGCCGTCTCGGTCTTGGCGTAGAGCTCGCGGATGAGGTCCCAGGCCTCGGTGTAGAGCGCGGGGTTGGAACGCGGGGTGCGCGAGAGCGGCGCCTGATCGACGAGCACGATCTCGTTGAAAAACTCGTCGCCGGTGATGGCGCCGATCTGGGCGGCGTCCTCGGTGAGCTGGCGGCGTTTTGCGAGCAAGCCCTGATGGATGACCTTGTCGAGCAGGGTGGATTTGCCGGAGCCGGAGACGCCGGACAAAGCCACGAAGCGTTGGAGAGGGATGTGGAGATCGATTCCGCGTATGTTGTGTTTGGATACGTTCGCAAAGCTGAGCCAGCGGCTTTGTCCGGAATGACCAATGTCCAATGACCAATGACGAATGGTTCGGCGTTTCGTGGGCGTCGGGATGGATTTGCGACCGGAGAGATAGGCGCCGGTGAGGGAGTCGCCGGAGCGGAGGAGGGCGGGCAGGTCGCCCTGGAAAACGAGGTGGCCGCCCTTGGCGCCGGGGACCGGCCCGATCTCCAGGACGTGGTCGGCGGCGCGAATCATGGACTCGTCGTGCTCGACGACGACGACCGTGTTGCCGGCGTCGGTGAGGGTGCGGATGATGCCGATCAGCCGGTCGATGTCGCGCGGGTGCAGGCCGACCGAGGGCTCGTCGAGCACGAAGAGCGTGTCCACCAGCGAGGTGCCGAGGCAGGAGGTCAGGCCCACGCGCATGGTCTCGCCGCCGGACAGGGTTTTGCTGGTGCGGTCGAGCGTGAGGTAGCCGAGCCCGACTTGCACGAGGTAGCGCAGGCGAGTCCGGATCGACTCAAGGGCGAGGTGGGCGCTGCTAGCGGACTCGTCTGCGGAAGTGACGAGTGACGAGTGACGAGTGACGAGATGGGCGGAGGCTGCGGTGACGAGCTCGGAGAGTTCCGAGACGGGGAGCTGGTAGAGCTCGGGCAGGGTTTTGCCCCGCCATTTCCAGCAGAGCGACTCGGGTTGGAGGCGGGTGCCGCGGCAGTCGGGGCACTCGTTGTAGGCGCGGTAGCGGGAGAGGAAGACGCGGACGTGGGTCTTGTAGGTGTTTTTTTCGAGCCAGTCGAAAAAGCCCTTCAGGCCATACCAGGCGTGCGGCCATTCGCGTCCGGGTTGACCGTAGTCGGGTTCGCCTTCGAGCACGAGGCGTTGGTGCTCCGGCGAGAGGTCGGCGAAGGGAACGTTGACCGGCAGGCCGATTTTTTTCGCGAAGCGGATCAGGTCCTTTTGCGACTCGCCGTAGGTGTCGCCCTGCCAGGCCTTGATGGCGCCGTCGGCGATGGAGAGCGAGCGGTCGGGGATGGCGAG
>CBINNW010000209.1:0-5296 GCA_966252115.1 uncultured Akkermansia sp. | reverse complement strand
CGTGCCAGTAGATCCGCAGCACGCCGCAGCCGTCGATGCGCGCGGCGTCCTCGAGATCGCGCGGGATGCCGCGCATGAACTGGCAAAGCAGGAAGACGTAGAAGGCGTTGGCGAAGAGCGCCGGCGCCCAGAGCGGCAGCAGGGTGTTATACCAGCCGAGTCCGCGCACCACGAGGAACTGCGGGATCATCGTGACCTGGGTCGGCAGCATCATGGTGCCGAGCATGATCATGAAACAGGCGGCGCGGCCGGGCCAGCGCAGGCGGGCGAAGCTGTAGGCCACGAGCGAGCAGCTGAGGAGCGTCGCGCCGACTTGCAGGAGCACGAGGTAGAGGCTCGTGGCGACGTAACGGCCGAAGGGGATGTGCTCGAAAACGGTGTGGTAGTTGCGCTGGATCTTGGCCCACCAGGCGCCGAAGAAACCGCGGCGCTCGATCACGAGTTCGAGTTTCACCCGGTCCGGCTCGGAGGCCTCGCCGACGGTCGGCGCGGCCGGGCCCTCGTCGCGCAGGATGGTCCAGACTTTCTGCGTGTTGGTGAGGTCGTCCGGTCCGGGCGGCTGCCAGGAGATCGTGGTCCACTGCACGTCGCCCAGCGCGGCGGGGCGCTCGGCGCGGTAGCGTCGTCCGCCCATCTCGACGAAGCAGCGCAGCGTGTGCCAGGTGTCGTCGGGCCGCACGGAGAGTTGCAGGCGGTGCAGGCGTTCGGGCGAAAAGCCGAGCCGGAAAGAGCCGGTGAGCCGCAGCTCGTCGCCCTCCGTCAGATCGTAGGCCAGCATGGCGCCCTGCGCGCCGGCCGACGTGCCGGAGGCGGGCAGGAACCGGGCGCTCGCCGGGCCGGAGAGGGTCCAGGACCGCGCCACGGCGTCGGGCGCCACCAGATCCTCCTCCTGCAAATCATAGCTCAGGGCCACGAGCTGACCGAGGACGAGACCCCGCTCGAGCCCGGCGCGCTCGGCCTCGATCATGGAGGGCGTGAGCAGCTCGATCAGGCGGGAGGAGAGCTCCGCCTCGGGCAGGCGCCACCACTCGTCCCGCACGAAGCCGGCGAGGCGGCGAAAGAGGGCGCGGCCGAGCAGGTCGAGCGCGACGTCCGCATCGACGCCTTCGGGCCACGCGACCGAGCGGGCCCGAAGCTCGGCCACGAGGTGCGGCAGTTGTTCCTCCAGCCGATCATGTTCGTAGTCCTCGACGCGGCGCGACTCCACGTAGGGCGACACCGGACGGGGCACGGGACGCTGGGGCATCAGTCCCGCTCCCTCGGCGAAATGTTCGGTGTCGAGCTTCACCGACGCGGCGGCCATCCAGAGGAAGGGCCACATGAAGATCGCCGAGCCACCGATGAGCAGCGCGTAGATCCAGAGCTCGCGCAGGCGGCGCGCGGTGCGTGCGGAGGAAGGTTTATTCGCCTTCATAGTGGACCCATTTCTTGGAGAGTTTCATTTGCACGACGGTCAGGGCGAAGACCACGAGCACGAGGATCCACGCCATCGCGGACGCATACCCCATGTTGAGGTAGCGGAAGGCGTGGTTGAAGAGGTGGTAGGCGTAGAAGAGGGTCGAGTTGACCGGCCCGCCCTGCGTCATGATGAAGGCCTGCGAAAAGATCTGGAGCGTGCCGATCACGCCCATGATGAGGTTGAAGAAAATGTAGGGCGAAATCATCGGCAGCGTGATGTGCCGGAACCGCTGCCAAGACGTGGCTCCGTCGATGTGCGCGGCCTCGTAGTAGCTCTCCGATATGGCCTTCAGCCCGGCGATCCAGATGACCATGCCGCCGCCCGCGCCCCAGAGGCCCATGAGAATCAGGGCGGGTTTGGAGGTGGCGGGATCCTGGAGCCAGTTGGGACCGTGGATGCCGAAGGCGCCGAGGAAGTTGTTCAACAGGCCGCCCTGCGGATTGAAGATCCAGATCCACAGGATGCTCGAGGCCACGGCGGGCACGATCGAGGGCAGGTAAAAACAGGTCCGCCAGAGGGCCACGCCGCGCACCTCCAGATTGAGCAGCAGGGCGATGCCCAGGCTCAGCGCCATGCCCAGCGGGATGCCGATCAGCATGAAGAGCGTGTTGCCCACCGCGACGCCGAAGAGGGAGTCGTCGGTGAACATCCGCGTGTAGTTGTCCATGCCCGTCCAGGTGGCGGGCCGGAGGATGTCGTAGTCGGCGAAACTGACGATGATCGAGAAAAGGATCGGGCCGCCGGTGAACACCAGAAAGCCGATCAACCAGGGCGAGGCGCAGAGGAAGCCGCCGAGCCAGTCGCGACGGAAAAGGCCGCCGCCCGCGCCCTCGATGACGCCGCCCTTGTCCTCGTCGCGCCCGAGCCGCAGGGCGGCGAGGAAACGCGCCACCCCGGCGCGCACCCGCGCGGAGGTGTCCCATTTGTAGAGCAGCCAGGCGCCGCCCAGAATCAAGGCGCCGTAGATCCAACCCAGCCACGACCAGTCCACCCGCCCGCCGCGCGGCGGGGCGAGCACGCGATCAAGCTCGCGTTGCACGAGGCTCGTCGCCTGGTCGAGCGCGGTCTGCGGCGAGAGTTTGCCGTGGAGGGCGGCGTCGCTGGCGGACACGCTTTCGTTGAACATCAACTGGCCGACCGGCGTGGCCGGCCGGTAACGCGAGCCGGCCACCACGTCGGTGAAGACCCGCACCGCGTCGCGCAGGTTTTTCGGCATGGCCGGGTTGCCGTCCACGTAGCGGGCCAGGTTCTCCTCGTTCACCGCCCGGTGGGCCGACTGATACGGCACGTAGGGGCGCCCCTGGCTCTCCGACACCAGCCGTGCGCTCTCGGCGTAGATGCGGCGGGCGCGGGGCGAGGCGAGAAACCGCACCAGTTCCCAGGCCGCCTCGGGGTGCTTCGCGGTGCGCGGGATGGCGTAACACCAGCCCCCGATCCAGCCGGTCGGCTGGCGTCCGGCCGCCAGCTCGCGCGCCGGCATGGGCATGGGCGCCACCCCGTAGTTGAGGCGGTCGCCGTATTGGGAGAAGCCGAACTGCGCCATCCAGTAGCCGTCGAGCTTCATGGCGATCTTGCCCGCCATGAACGGATCCATGTCCCCGCTCTGCGACAAGGAATCGAAGGCCGCCACGTTGCCGGTGCCGCCGACGCGGTCGTTGACGGACTTCATCCACTCCAGCGCCTCGACAAAGCGGGGAGAATTCAGCGTCACCGTGCGTCCGTCCTCGCTCAGCAGCTCCGCGCCGTTTTGCCACCCGTAGAGATAGAGCGTCGAGGCGCCCACCAGGGGCGCGAAGCCGAGCCGGCGGATGCGCCCCGCCTCGTCGAGCTCGGTCAACTTTTCCGCCATGTCACCCAGCTCCTCCCAGGTCCGGGGCGGACGCGCCTCGCCGTGCTCATCGACATAGCCGGCGCGACGCAGCCAGTCCTTGTTGTAGATGAGCGCCCGCGATTCAAAGGCGTCCGGGATGCCATACAGGCCGACCTCCCCGGTCATCGGGTGGCGAAACACCACCTCGTCCCAGGTCGCGGGGTAGTAGTCCTCGCGGCGGATCGCGTCGGGATGCCCCGCCGCCATATCGCGCTCGATAAAAGGAGTCAGATCGTGGAACGCTTCCCGCGCGCTCCACTCCGCCACCGCGAAACGGTCGAAATAAATCACGTCCGGCGGCATGCCGCCGGCCACGCCGAGCAGAAAGCGCGTCGGATCGCCGGTCATGCCGCGCGAGGCGTTTTGCCCGCTGATCACCCGATAAATCGGTTTCGACGGGTCCGCCGCATGCGCGCGCCGGCTCTCCTCCTCGAAAGCCCGCACCACGTCGCTCAAAGGCCCCGACACCGGGCCTCCCGGCCCCATGTAGGAGATCTCCACCGTCCCCGCTTCCGACACCCGCTCGTCACGAGAGGGCGACAGAAACCACAAGACGGTGAGCAACAACGCGGAAAGAAACGCGGCGACGACGAAAGGCGGCGGCCTGAATGATTCGGGCTTCAAGGGGCAAAAGGAGGGGGCGAAGAGAATACTCGACTTGACAGGGCGGAGACCCGGTCATTGATTTAACCATAAATCCATCGGGGAAATTTCCGCAAGGAGAAAAAGGGCAAAAGCTGCCTCTCGCCCCCACATTTTTAAATCCCCTCCCCCCGCGCAATGTCCCTCCGCATAGCCCTGCTTTCCCTTTGTCTCATCCCGTTGGCATCCAGCGGCTTCTCGGCCGCCCACCGGCCCTCGAACCCCGCCCGCCTCACCACTTACGACTGGCGCTCGGTGCAAATCAACGGCGGAGGCTTCATCACCGGCATCGTCCCCCACCCCGCCGCGCGGGATCTCATCTACGTCCGCACCGATGTCGGCGGCGCCTATCGCCTCGACCCCGCCAGCCGCCACTGGGTGCCCATCACCGAGTGGATCCATCAGGACCAGTGGACCCTCACCGGCATCGAGAGCATCGGCATCGATCCCACCGACCCCGACCGCGTTTACCTCGCCGCCGGCTCCTATACCAACGACTGGTCGGGCAACGGCTCCATCCTCCGCAGCACCGACCGGGGCGACACGTGGGAAATCACGCCCATGCCCTTCAAATTCGGCGGCAACGAGCCCGGCCGCTCCAACGGCGAACGCCTCTCCGTCGATCCCGCCTCCCCCAACATCCTCTACCTCGGCACCCGCCACGACGGTCTCTGGCGCTCCGCCGACCACGGCGCCACCTGGGCTCAGGTGAAAAGCTTCCCCACCCCCGCCGACACCCGCGGCGTCGGCATCGTCGCCACCGTCTTCCCGCCTCGCCCCGCCCCCTCCGCCACCGGCGCCGCCGCCCCCGCCGCCGCGCCCTCCCGCGTCATCTACGTCGCCGTCTCCAGCCCCACCGCCCCGCTCTGGCGCAGCGACGACGCCGGCGCCACTTGGGCGCCCATCGCCGGTCAGCCCCTCGGCCTCCGCCCCCATCAGGCCAAATTCGGCCCCGACGGCTGGCTCTACCTCACCTACGGCGACGACGCCGGCCCCAACGGCCTCTCCGACGGCGCCGTCTGGAAACACCAGCCCGCCACCCGCACCTGGACCGACATCACCCCGCTGCACCCCTCCGATGGCGACCGCTTCGGCTACGCCGGCCTCGGCCTCGACGCGCAAAACCCCGGCACCCTCGTCGTCAGCACCCTCTGCCGCTGGGCCCGCCACGACGAGCTCTTCCGCAGCACCGACGGCGGCGCCACCTGGAAACGCGTTTCACCCACCGCCACCTTCGACGAAAACGGCATCCATTTCCTCCGCTGGGGTAAACCCAAGGCCGACCTCGGCCACTGGATCGGCGACCTCGAGATCGATCCCTTCAA
>CBINNW010000208.1:0-5378 GCA_966252115.1 uncultured Akkermansia sp. | reverse complement strand
GTCGGGCCTACATTCAAGCCGTGTTATTATACGTTTGAATGCGAATTGGTATGAGACGCATGGCGGGCGGGACCTGCCGGCCCGGCCGTCCGCTGCGCAGGATAAAGGCGAATCGCCACCCAAACCGGCGCGCCCGGCGGTTCCGCCCGCCCCCCTGGCGCTCCCGAGGTGGGCAAACAGCGGGCGGGAAAAAATCAGCCCCGCGTCACGCGCCCGCCCCCCCCTGGCATGATTGCCGAACCGAACAAAACTTTGTCGGATAAATAAATTTAGCCTTTCCTAATTTTATTAGTCCGCCCAATCCGGTGGGGTGAACTTTCCGCCCTTTACCCGCTTCGTTCCCGTTTCCGTCCTGGTGGCCACGAGCGCCGCGTCGTCACCCGCCACCACTCCGGCCGCGGCCGGAGACGCTTCCGCCACCGTTCAGCTCGAACCCCTCACCGTCACGGCCGGCACCCGCACGGAGCGCTTGCTGGAGGAGGTGCCGATCCGCACCGAACTCGTGCTGGCGGAGGACATCGCGCTGCGCGCGCCGCTAAACTTTTCCCAAGCCGTGGAGCTGACCAACGGCGTGCGCGTCGAGAGCAACTGCCAAAACTGCAACACCAGCGAGGTGCAGCTCCTCGGACTCCCCGGCCAATACAACCAGATCCTCTTCGACGGGGTGCCCCTGCTCTCCACCCTCGGCGGCGTTTACGGCATGGAGCAGATCCCCGTCGCGTTCGTGGACCGGCTGGAGCTGGTCAAGGGCGGCGGTTCCGCGCTCTACGGACCGGGCGCCGTGGCCGGCGTGGTCAACCTCGTCTCGCTCCGGCCGCGCGAGAGCGGCGGCTTCGTGCAGGGCGGCGTCGATCTCCAAAAAGACGAGCCCCTGTGGATCGCCGACGTCCGGCTGAATCTGGTCGGCGCCGAGCCGACCGGCGACGAGCCGACCGGCGACGAGCCGACCGGCGACGCGACCGGCGGCCGCTCCGTCGCCGCCTCGGTCGTGGGACAGGCGGCAACCAACGACGCCATCGACTTCAACGGCGACGGCTACTCCGAGATCACCGAAAAGGATCTCCGCACCGGCGGCCTCCAGCTCTGGTTCGAACCCGCCGCCGGCTCCCGGGTGCGGGTCAACCACACCTTCACCGACGAGCATCGGCGCGGCGGCGACCGTCTCGACCGGCCCGAGCATCTGGCCAACATCGCCGAGTCGCTCGACACCGCCTTTCACCGGGGCTCGCTCGCCTGGGACCGGGAACTGACGCCCGACCTGGATTTCACCGCCACCTACGCCTTCGCCCACATCGAGCGCGACAGCTACTACGGCGGCCTCGGCGGCGCCGCGCCGGGGGATCCGCTCACCCCGGAATCGTCCCCCGGCGCGGGGGACAACGACCAGGCGCTCATCGACCTCGGCCACGCCACCGCCGGCGACGTGGCGTATGATCAGTATGGATACACGGAGGACACCCTCCACTTCCTCGACCTGCTGGTCCGCCGCCGCGTCGGCGACCACGCCCTGGCGGGCGGCGTGCAATACAAACACGAGCACATCCTCGACGAGAAACGCGACGCCGCCGGGGACCGCGTGGGGCCGGCGCCGCTCACCGACGACGCCTTCTCCAACCTCGGCCTCGTGTTTCAGGACGAGTGGACCGCCACCGACCGGCTGGACCTCGTGCTCGGCGCGCGCCTCGACGACGCCTCCACCGTGGAGGACCCCGTCTTCTCGCCGCGGCTCGCCGCCGCCTGGGCCGCGCGCGCCAACCTGAAGCTGCGCGCCGCCGTCTCCACCGGCTTTCGCGCGCCGGATGTTTTCAGCGAGGATCTGCACGTGGACACGATCGGCGGCTCGCCCGTGCCCATCGTCAACGCCCCCGGACTGGCGGAGGAGAGCTCCCGCACCCTTCAGCTCGGCTTCGCGCGCTCGCCCGCCGTCGGGGACGCGCTGCCCTGGGGCTGGGACGCCACCCTTTCCCACACCATCATTCGCGACACCTTCGTCCTCACCCGCACCGGCTCCGGCGCGGGCGCCGTCGATCTGCGGGAAAACGGCTCCGGCTCCACCGTCACCGGGCTGGAGACCAACTTCAACCTGCGCCCCGTCGAGTCCCTGCGCCTCGACGCCGGACTGGCGTATTACGTTTCCCGATACGACTCCGACGAGGTCGTGTTCGACGACGGGGCGGGCTCCGTGCTCGCGACGCGCGACTACCTGAAAACGCCCCGCCTCACCGCCATCGCCCAGGCGGTCTGGAGCCCGCTGGACGGCCACGACCTGTTCGCGGCCCTGAAATTCACCGGGCCGATGGACGTGCTCAACAACCGCACCGCCACCCTCAACCGCAGCGAGTCTTTCCACGTGGTGGACCTCGGCTACACCCGCCACTTCGAGCTCGGCGGCGGGCGCCACCTGGACTGGAGCCTCGGGGTGAAAAACGTGTTCGACGAGCGCCAGCGCGACCTGGAGGTCGGCGCCGCGCGCGACAGCGACTACGTTTACGGTCCCCGTTTCGCCCGCTCCTTCTACACGCAGCTGCGCTACGAGTTTTGATCCACATCACCCCGATCCGGTTTCCGGAGCACACTGTTTTGCCATGAGTATCCGTCGTTGCATCGCCACGGTGCCCCTCGCCCGGGCCGATCAAGTGCGACTCGCGCTCGCGCATCTCGACCGGGACGCGGCGGTGCGCGTCGAGTCGGAACGGGCGCCGCCGGCCCCACCCGCCAGTCCACCCCGCCCGGTCCGCGAAATGGAGGTCTGGTTCAACGAACAAAGGCTCAACGACGTGGTCGGCGCCCTGCTCCGGAACGGGGCGACCGGCGTGCCCGGCGACGTCACCATCGAGCTCGATGGCGAGCAACCCGGCTCGCGCTTGGTTTTGCGTTCATGACCGGGCTCCTGCATCGACTCTTGGGCAGCCGGACCACCCCGGCGGCTCCGCCCGGGGCGACCCGGCGGGCGAAGTCCGACGCGCGACCGGACACGCCGGACGACCGCAAGTGGATCGGGGTGGATTTGGACGGCACGCTCGCCCGATTCGAGGGCCGGACGGGACGGGCGCACATCGGTCCGCCGGTTCCCGCGATGCTCCGGAGGGTGCGGGCCTGGCTGGAGGACGGCCGGCGCGTGAAAATCTTCACCGCCCGGGCAAACGATCCGGCCGCGGAGCCGTTCATCCGCGCGTGGCTGGTCGCCGCGGGGCTGCCGGCCGACCTCGAAATCACGAGCCGGAAAGATTTCGGCATGATCGAGCTCTGGGATGATCGGGCGGTGCAGGTGAGGATAAACTTGGGCGAGGCGGTTGCGGGAAGCGTCAGCAGGCTTTGACGGGGGAGCGGCTCCCCACGCGCCCGGCTCGTTCGCTCAGGCGTGAACCAACGCGCCGCTCATTCTAATTTGCTTTCAGGTTCAGACTCATTGATCCAAGTCGTCCTCGTTTTATTTCTGGTCTCCGTGCCTCCGTGTCTCCGTGGTGAAAATTCGTAAATCTTTTAACCACAGAGACACGGAGACACAGAGAGTGACGAATTAGCCAATTTCGAAAGCGAATTGGAATCAGGCACCGGCTTGGCCATGGCGACCCAAGTTTGACGGCGAACGTTTACAGGGACGTTCCGGCTTTGGGGCTGCATGACGAGGTCGCGAAATTGCCGTGGTTCGGCGGTGTAGCGGGCGACGCACAAGCGGCGCACAGAACCGCACAAACCACGGAGTTCCGGGCCGTATCGGCGAAGCGAACACAACTTGCGCAAGTGACTAAGGGCCAGCAAAAAGCCGGCCCTTGCGGGCCGGCTCAAGTGGTGGAGGTGGCGGGAATTGAACCCGCGTGCCCCTGACCTTCGCGTCTGGCATCTACCCTTATAGTATGGAATTACATTCGCCGACGACCCGCGACCACACGCGCAATGCCGTCAACTAACCCCCGGATCGAAGATACGACGCCCACACCGCGGGTGGCTCTGGGCGTTATGTTCGCTGTCGTCGATCTCCCAGCTAGCGAACATCACTGGTCGATCGTCACCGCAACTTAGGCGGCGAGGGGCATTTCTTCGTAGGTGCCGTTTATTGTTTTTGAAGGTGGATTAACGCGGGTCCTTCACCCGCGAAGGGCAACCAGACACTCCAACCAAGGGTCGAATCCAGAACACCCCCGAAAGCGTTTTTCGTTTTCGGCGATCTTCCGGGATGGCGCGCTTTCGCGTCATCGTGCCGGCGATCTGAAAAAGAACAGAACCGGGACCCTCCGCCCTTTTCCCCCGCTTGGCAAGTGCTCCCGCCGCTCCGATCACAAGTCCTTCGCCCGCTCGCCGCGCCCCGCGCCCCCGCCGGCCCGCCTCCGACGAGCCGCCGGCTCGTTCAGGGGGCGACGACGTTGCGAGCCGCGCGCAAGGCTCTCCACTCGGCCAGGATAGGCGCGTCCGCCTCCGGCAGGTCCAGCCGCGCGATCCCCTCGGCCTCCACCCAGCGAAGCGCTTCGTGCTCACGCGGGTGCGGGGCGGGACTGTCGGCGGTGAGCCGCGCGAGGTAGGGCAGAAGCGTCACGGTGACTTTTTCGTAGGCGTGCGTCACCGGGGCGAGCGCGGCGCGGATGTCCACCCGGCAGCCGAGCTCCTCGGCGAGCTCGCGGTGCAGCGCCGCCTCGGGGGACTCGCCCGGCTCGATCTTGCCGCCGGGAAACTCCCAAAGCCCGGCGAGGTGTTTGCCGGGCGGCCGACGGGCGAGCAGCAGGCGCCCCTCGGCGTCCTCGATCAGCGCACACACGACTCGAACCATGGGTCTTGCCTCCATGCCTTCGACTCAACTAGGGTGCGCGGCTCCGACAAGGCCCGAAACTTGCCCGGCCGGTAACCCCTCCGCACCGGACCTCGTCCCCCTCCCATGCGCGCCCCGACCGAAGTTCCGCCAACCGCTTGGCCGCTGCGCGTTTTTCGTCCCTGGCTGGTCGCCTCCGGGTTTGGTTTGTTGATCGGCCTGGCCTTGATCCGATTTGATCAACGGGACGCGGAGGCCGCCATGACCCCCTATTATACGGAATCGTTCCCCCGCGCCGCGGTGGCCGATCCGGAGGCGACGAACGACGGGGCTCCGCTGGACTTTGCCGGGGCTCCGGCGGACGGGGAGCCCGGCAAGACAAACTGGGCCGGCACCGACACCTTTTCGCCCGCCGCGCCCATCTCGGCCAGCGCCGAGCTGGTGGATTTCGGCGGCGGCGCGACGGACGAGGGCTTTTGACGCAGGTTGCGGGACGGATTCGAACCAATGGCAGGGGGGCAGCCGGACCGACGGGACCGACGAGACCAGTTGGCATCCAAACGTATAAAAACCGCAGCTCCGATGATCGGATGGGGTCACGGGGATTGCGCCCCGTGACCCTTCCACACCACCG
>CBINNW010000207.1:0-5411 GCA_966252115.1 uncultured Akkermansia sp. | reverse complement strand
CGCCGCGCGCGGCGCGGTCGGCGCCCCATCGGCGCTTCGGGCGGGTCCCCGTTGGGAGGCGGGGCGGCGGTCGGCTAGGCTGAGGCATCCGTCACCGCCAGCGCCACCTCTCCCCTTCGGCTTCGCCGCCCCGCCCTCGCCCGCCCGGACTCCGCTTCGCGCGCGAGACGGCGACTGTTCTGCTCCCGCTGATCGCTTCGGGCTGCGGCGGCCCGCAATCCGCCCTCGATCCCGCGGGCCGCGGCGCGACGAGCATCGCCGAGCTGTTTTGGTGGATGGCCGGCGGCGCCTTCATCGTCTGCGCGATCATGACGTGGCTCGCCTGGTCCGCCCTGCGCGGACGCGTCTCCCGCCACACCGAGGCGCAGGCCCGGCGCTACGTGATCGGCGGCGGCGTGATTTTCCCCACCGTCGTGCTCGCCACGCTGCTCGCCCACGGGCTGGGCAGGATGCCCGCCTTGCTCGCCCCCGCCCCGCCCGACGCCCTGCGCATCACCGTCTCCGGCGAGCAGTGGTGGTGGCGCGTGCGCTACCACCTGCCCGACGGCGGCGAGGTGGAGCTGGCCAACGAGATCCGGCTGCCGGTCAACGAGCCCGTGCTCTTCGATCTCGAAAGCCCGGACGTCATCCACGCGTTCTGGATCCCCTCGCTGGGCGGCAAGATCGACATGATCCCCGGCCGCCGCACGCGCCTCGTGCTCCACCCCACCCGCACCGGCACCTTCCGCGGACAATGCGCCGAGTTTTGCGGCGATTCCCACGCGCTCATGGCCTTCCCGGTCGTGGTCTCCGACCGCCCGGACTTCGACGCCTGGCTCGCCGCCCAGGCGCGCCCCGCCGCGCCGATCGCCGCCACCGTCGCCCCGGGCAACCCGGCGGAAAAAAACGCCCCCGGCGCGACGCTGCTCACGCGCGGGCGAGACGCATTTTTGCTCAACGGCTGCGCCGCCTGCCACCGCGTGCGCGGCACGGAGGCGCGCGGACGCGTCGGCCCCGATCTCACCCACGTCGGCTCCCGCCTCACGCTCGGCGCGGGCACCCTGCCCAACGACCGCGCCGCGCTCGCGCGCTGGTTGAGCGAGCCGGACCGCGTGAAACCCGGCGTGCTCATGCCCCACTACCGCATGCTGCCGAGGGAGGATCTCGGCGCGCTGGCCGCCTACCTGAAATCGCTGGAATGAAACCGCATCCCCCCACGCCACCGCCGCCCGCGTCGCGGGCCTCGTCCGCCCCGGGCGATCCCGGTCCGCTCGCGCGGGAGCCCTCGCCCGAGCTTCGGCGCGCCCAGGAGGACCGTCTCCGCGCGGCCTGGGCCCGGCCCCCCGGCTGGCGCTACTGGTCGTCGGTCAACAACACCCTCGTCGGCACCTGGTATGCCGCGACGGCGTTTTTGTTTTTCCTCTTCGGCGGCGTATTGGCGCTTCTGATACGCCTGCAGCTCGCGGTGCCGGACAACGACTTCCTCGACGCCGACCGCTACAACCAGATCTTCACCGTTCACGGCTCGGTGATGATGTTCCTCTTCGCCATCCCCGTCTTCGAGGCGATCGCGGTGCTTTTCCTGCCGCAGATGCTCGGCGCCCGCGACCTGCCCTTTCCCCGGCTCTCGGCCTTCGGTTTCTGGTGTTTCCTGCTCGGCGGCGTTTTCCTGAGCGGATCCCTGTTCTTCGACGCGGCGCCGCGCGGCGGCTGGTTCATGTATCCGCCGCTCACCTCGGCGCACCAGCCCGGCATCGGCGCGGACATGTGGCTGCTCGGTTTTTCCTTCATCGAGGTCGCCGCCATCGCGGCCGCGGTGGAGCTGATCGTGGGCACGCTCAAGTGCCGCCCGCCGGGCATGCGCATCCACCTGATCCCGCTCTACGGCTGGTATGTGCTGGTGGCGGCGGCGATGGTGCTCTTCGCCTTCCCGCCGCTGATCGCGGGCAGTCTGCTGCTGGAACTGGAGCGGGCCTTCCACTGGGGCTTTTTCGATCCCGCCAAGGGCGGCGATCCGCTGTTGTGGCAGCACCTGTTTTGGCTCTTCGGCCATCCGGAGGTTTACATCATCTTCCTGCCCTCGGTCGCCATCCTGGCAATGATCGTGCCGACCTTCGCGCGCCGCCCGATCGTGGGCTACGGCTGGATCGTGCTGGCCGCGGTGGGCACGGGTTTCCTGAGCTTCGGGCTCTGGGTCCACCACATGTTCACCACCGGCCTGCCGGGCGTGTCGCTCGCGCTGTTCTCGGCCGCCTCGGAGGCGGTGGCGATACCGACGGGCGTGCAGATTTTCTGCTTCATCGCCACCATCGCCGCCGGGCGCGTGGTGCATTCGGTGCCGATGCTCTACACCCTCGGCGGGCTGGCGACCTTCGTCATAGGCGGGCTCACCGGCGTGATGGTCGCGTTGGCGTCCTTCGATTTTCAGGCGCACGACACCTTCTTCATCGTGGCCCACCTGCACTACGTGCTGATCGGCGGCTCGGTTTTCCCCATCATCGCCGGCTGCTACTACTTTTTCCCGCTGCTGAACGGCAAACAGCTCTCGGACCGGCTCGGGCGGGTGGCGTTTTGGTTTCTTTTCGTCGGCTTCAACACGACCTTTTTGCCCATGCACCTCACCGGCCTGCGCGGCATGCCGCGACGGGTCTTCACCTATCCCGCGGAACTCGGACTGGGCGGGCTCAACCTGCTCTCGACCGTCGGCGCCTTCGTGCTGGCGGCGGGCGTGGGCATCGTCGCGTGGGACATCGTGCGTCCGAAAAAGCGACAACCCTGCGCGCCGCGAAACCCCTGGGGCGCGGGCACGCTGGAGTGGCTCCCCGCCCTGCCGCAGGAGAGCTGGAGCGTGCGCTCCATCCCCGACATCGACAGCCGCTACCCGCTCTGGGACCAGCCGAACCTCGAGCGCGACGTGGACCAGGGTCGCTTCTACCTGCCCGACGCGGAGGAGGGAAAACGCGAGACGCTGGTCACCTCGCCGGTGGACGCGCGGCCGGTGCAGTGCCTGCGCCTGCCGGGTCCGAGCTTCGCGCCCGCGCTGGCCGCGCTCACCCTGGGCGGCTTTTTTATCCTCGGCACCTTCTACCTTTGGAAATGGGCGCTGCTGAGCCTCGTCGTCGCCATCGGCGTGATCCTGCACTGGCTCTGGACCGCGACGGCGGTGATTCCGGAGAAACCGGAGAAGAATGTCGGCCTCGGCCTCACCGTTCCCCTCTACGTCTCGGGCGCGCGCTCGGTCGGCTGGTGGGCCATGCTGATCACCATGCTGGCCGTGCTCACGGCCTTCGTCTCGCTGGTCTTCGCCTACTTTTTCTATTGGACGATCCACGAGGATTTCCCGCCGCCCGGGGCACGCGGGCCCGGCTGGTTCTGGCCCGCGCTCGGCTCCGCGCTGCTGCTCGGCGCCTGGGGCGCGACCCTGCTCGCCCGTCGCGCCAACCACCGCGACCGCGCGGCGCTTTTCTACCTGAGCTCGCTCGGCGGCGTCGCGCTCTCCCTGCTCGGCGCGGCCGCCATGCTGGCCGGTCCGCTGCGCACCGGGCTGGATCCGGCGCGCCATGTTTACGAAGCCATCGTGTGGCTGCTCGCGGCCTGGACCGCGCTGCACGCCCTGGTCGGCGCCCTGATGCAGGCCTACTGCCTGGCGCGCCGCGCGGCGGGCCGCATGACCGCGCGCCACGACATCGACATCCGCAACGTCGCCCTCTTCTGGCATTTCGTGGCGCTCACCGCGCTCGTCACCGCCGGGGTGATCGGCGGCTTCCCCCTCCTGCGATGAACTCCCCCGGCCCATCGTCGCCACCCTCGCCGCCCACGCCGACCTCGCACCGCGTCGAGGAGCCGCCCGAGCGGGCGAAACACCTCTGGCTGCTCATCGTCCCGCCGACCATCTGGGCGGCCCACTTCCTCGCCTGCTACATCACCGCCGCGATCTGGTGCGCCAAGGCCGCCTCGCGCGACGCGTCGCTGCACCCCGTGCGTTGGGCCATCGGCGCCTACACCCTCGTCGCGCTGACGGGCATCGCGTTCCGCGGATTCGGCGGCCTGCGGCGTCACCGCTTCGGCGCGGAGCGCTTGCCCCATGATTCCGACACGCCCGGCGATCGGCACCGATTCCTCGGGTTCGCCACCTTGCTGCTCGCCGGCCTGAGCGCGGCGGCGGTGCTCTTCGCCGCCGCGGTCGTCCTCTATTTCCACGACTGCCGATGACGACGCCACGCCGACTCCCCCGGCCCCGCGCCGCCCTGCTCGCCCTCGGCGCCTGCGTCCTCGCCGCGCTCTGGCTCGGACCTCTGCCGGCCCTGGCGCGCGGCGCCTTTTGGGCGCACATGACGCTGCACGTCGGCGTCGTCGCGGTGGCCGCGCCGCTGCTCGCGCTCGGGCTCGCCGGCGGTCGCCTCGACCCGGTGCGGGTCGCGCCGGGCTGGTTCCCGCCGATCCCGCTCTCCCTGCTCGAACTGATCGTGGTCTGGGTCTGGCACATGCCCGCGCTCCACCTGGCGGCGAGGCGGGACGCGACGGACTTCGCCGCGGAGCAGACCAGTTTTCTCGTCGCCGGCCTGCTCGTCTGGCTGTCGGCCTTCGGCGGGCGCGACGCGGACGGGGCGGCGGACCCGGAAGCCGCGGCGTATTTGAAGAACAGATACGCCTCCGGTCTGGTCGCCCTGCTGCTGACCTCGATGCACATGACCCTGCTCGGCGCGCTGATCGCCCTGTCGCCGCGGGCGCTCTTCGCCTCCGTCGAATGGTGCGGCACGGCGGGCCGGGCCGCCACCCCGCTGGATGACCAGCACCTCGGCGGCGCGTTGATGCTGCTGGTCGGAGGCGCGAGTTATCTGGCCGGCGGGCTCTGGCTGACCGGCGCCCTGCTGGAAGAAAACCGCAGCGAGGAGGCCGCGACATGAGACATCGGCGTCCGCTTCGCGTCTCGGTCGTCGCCGCCGGCCTCGTGCTGGCGGCGGGAGCATCGGCCTTTCTCGGGGCGGCCGCCGGTCTGGCGCCGACCAAGGCCAGCGGCGGACACTGGGCGATCACGGAGTGGTTTTTGCAGTTCACCATGCAGCGCTCGGCCTCCACCCAAAGCCTGGGCGTCACGGTGCCCCCGCTCGACGATCCGAACCTCGTGCTGAAGGGCGCCGCCTACTTCGACTTCGGCTGTCGCTCCTGCCACGGCGCGCCGGGCGTCGCGCCCTGGCCGGCGGTGCGCACGATGTTGCCGCCCCCGCCCGACCTCGCGGTCGAGGTGCCGAAATCGAACCCGCGAAAACTTTTCCACATCGTGAAGCACGGCATAAAGTTCACCGGCATGCCGGCCTTTCCGTCGCAGGAGCGCGACGACGAGGTGTGGGCGCTGGTGGCCTTTTTGCAAAAACTGCCCGGCATGGACGCCGCGACCTACCGGAGTCTGTCCGGGAACAATCCCGCCGCCG
>CBINNW010000206.1:0-5422 GCA_966252115.1 uncultured Akkermansia sp. | reverse complement strand
CCAGAGCGTGTCATCGTCCGCCGGAGCGGCGGAGGGAGAAAAGCGCGTGGGCCACAGGGGCGAGGGATCTTCGCGGCGCAGGCCGAGCGCGGACTTAAGCCGGCTGCGGGCGGCATCGCGTTGGTCGGCGAGGTTCGCGGTTATCACGCGGATGCGCTCGATTTCGGTGCCGACGTTCACCTGATCTTCGAGAGTGCCCATGCCCTTGCCGGTGGCGTAGTCCGCACGGCTAAAGGCCAGGGAGCGCTCAAGCGAGGAGAGCGCCTTGCCGCGAAGCGTCAGGGCGGCGTCGAGATAAGCGAGGTCGGCCCACGTCTTTTTGAGGTCCGCCGCGACCGTCAGGACGGCCGCGCGATAAGTCTGGTAGGCGACATCGGCGCGGGCGGCGGCCTCGCGGCCCATCGCGGCGCGTTTGCCCGGTCCCATGATGTCGAACATCAAACCGGGCATGAGCGTCATCAACATGTCGGCGATGTCTGCCTCGAAGGTGAGCTTGGGATCGGGCAGGGAGCGGGCGGGCGTGATGTCCTCGACGGCGGCGCGCCAGTCGGCGTGGGCGGCGGCGATACGGGGATGATTGAGGAGCGCGAGGCGCAGGTAGTCTTCCAGGCCGCTCTCCGCAGCCAGCGCGGGCTTGGGCAACTCGGCGCGAAGGCGGGCCAGCTCGGCCACTCGATCACGGGCCACGCGTTCCTCGCGGATAGGCCGGGTGGCGCAACCGGCGAGTAGGCCGGTGGCGAGCATCAGGATGAAAGGCGGGCGGAACAGGAACGGTTTCATTTAAAGTATCGGTCGAAGCGGCTTGAGCGCAGCCGCATCATTTATTTCCAAACAGCGGCCAAGTGTGGACCAAGCCGCTGAAGTTTTAGCACGAGGAGGTATCCTCGTTTGTTCTCCTGCATTAACCGGCTAAACCGGTTTCAATGCCGATGTCCTCCGGAATGTTGCGGCATACTAAAGTCGCCGCGATTTCCTTCCGGGAGCGATTCGCAGCCGGCTAGAAACAGCGCGGTCGCGAGTGACAGAACTACGATGAGGAGGCTTTTTTTTCATTGGATGATAAAACCGCAGCGGAATGCCGCGACACCTGCCATACACCGATACATGCTTGGTCCCCTCGGGATTTTTGAGAAACCTGCCGCGTGTGGCGATCAGGGCAGGAATTCGGACGGCAATCGGCGACCAAGGGTAAGCCCGATGAACAGGCTAACGGGCGAGAAAAGCGGCGACGTGAGAGGCTCGCGCCGCCGCCGAACGAGTCGGACGAAGGAACTCTTAGTTGGGCAGCTTGGTCACGAACATGCACTCCTCGCCCTTGTCGTTGACGATGCGGGTTTCGGTGTGCTTGCCGCCTTTGCCGCGCGGGCCGTGGGCGACGACCTTGAAGGTCTTTTCGCACGAGCCGCAGGCGACCTCAGCCCCCTCAGTGCAAAGTTTCATCGCCTCTTCCTTCGTGGTGACATCGAGGACGGTGACGGTGTCGCAAACCTTGCAGACGAGGGCGAGCTTGTCGCCGGTTTTGACGTCTTCAATGGCGGCTGCACTGCGCAGAGCAGGAGCGGCGCGCCGGGCAGGCGGCAGGGCAAAGGCGGCGACGGCAGTCGCGAGGAGGAGTCCGGTGGTGAGGAGGATTTTTGCAGATTTCATGGTTTGTGTGGATCAGGGGTTTTCGGACGGGTTGTTGTTTTTCGTGCCGCCGTCTTCAGCGACGGCGGCAGGCGTTTAGGAGCGCTCAGTGTTGGTGTTCGTGGCCATCGGCCTTGGCTTCGGGCGCGCCGGCGCAGCAGAACGCGGCGTCATCGCCGCACTTCGAGCAGTTGTGCTGCATGGTGTCGGTCGTCTTGCCCTTCACCACGGTGATTTCCCCGGCACAATTTTCGCAGGTGTGCTTGGTGCCGATTTCGGTCCAGCGGGGCGTGCCCTTCTGGTTAGGCCAGTCGGATTTGAACTGCGTCAACTTGACGGTTTTGCACGCGCCGCAGACCAAGGCCATCGTGTCGCCCGGCTTCACCGCCTGGGCTTCTTTCTGGGTTTGGACGCGACGGGCGTTCCAGTATTGGATGCCGGGGCCGGCAAAGGCGGAGGAAGCGGCGAGGGCCGCGATTGCGAGCAGGGAGGCGAGACGGAGGGTTTTCATGACGAGTGAGCAGATATGCATTGGAGCACTCGGTCCGAAGTGATCGTCACTTGGACTGTGCCCTGCCCACCTTACCCCGCTCGCCCCGAAAACCCTCGCCGCCCTAAATCATTCTCACCACCACGCCCGGATGCCCGCGACAAATCGGAGGTCGGACACGTCCTCGCCGGCGGCCCGCACGAGATCGGCGGTTTCGCCAAGTTGGCGCACCCACGACACGCCGATGTAGGGGGCGAACTCGCGGCGGATTTCGTAGCGCAGGCGCAGCCCGAACTCGACGTTGTTCAGGCCCGCGCCGACTCCAAATTCAGGCACGTCCTGCGCCGCCAGGCCGAGATCGAGTCGAGGCTGGAGAATGAGACGTTGGGTGAGCAGCACGTCATAGGTGCCGGTGATTTCGGCGGAAACATCGCCCTCTTCGCTCACATACAGGGAGGGCTCCAACTCGAACCAATACGGGGCCACTCCCTCCAATCCGAGGACCAGAAACGCCCGGTCAAGATCCGCGCCCGGTCCCCAGGTGCGGTCGTAGCGCGCACCGGCCTGCACGTTCCAGAAGGGAGCGATCATCCGGCTGTAGAGGGCTTGCACGCCGATGTCGCCTTCGCCGGCACCTTCAAGTCGTTCTTCGCCTTCGGCTTTCCACCAGAATTTATGTTTGTCGCCACCATACCAGCCTTCGGCGTCGAGCGTGAGCGCGTCGGGGTTGTCGCCGGAGGAAAACTCCAGCCGGTCGATCAGCACATAGTTGAAGCGCATGCGATCCTCGACCGGCGGAGCCCACCCGTAGGTGATGTGCGGCGGCTCTCCCGCCGTCGGCGGGATGGGGGCATCGGCTCCGGGGGCGGAGTCGCCGTGTCCGGCATGCTGGGCGCGGGCGGGCGAAGCGACGGTGGCGAGCGAGGCGAGAACGAGGGCGGGAAACAGGTGGCGCATGGGAGGGCGATTTTGAGGTTCAGGCGACCGAGACCACGCGAAACATGCCCGCTTCCATGTGGTAGAGGATGTGGCAATGCATCGCCCAAAAACCGGGGGCATCAGCCTCGATGTCGAGGGAGAGCCGCTCGGCGGGTTTCACGTTGATGGTGTGTTTTTTGGGACGATAGGCGCCGGCTCCGTTCTCCGGCTCGCTCCACATGCCGTGCAGGTGCATGGGGTGATCCATCATGGTGTCGTTGACGAAGGTGAGGCGCACGCGTTCGCCCAGCTTGAAGGCGATGGGCGCGGGAGCTTCGGAAAAGGTCTTGCCGTCAAAACCCCAGATGTAGCGCTCCATGTTGCCGGTGATGTGGAGCTCGATCTCGCGGTCGGGGGGGCGCACTTCGGGGCGCGGGCGCACGCTGCGCAGATCGGTGTAAACGAGCACGCGGTGAGGCGCATCTTCCAGCCCCGTGCCGCGTTCGTGCAGGCGGTTGCGCGGGGCCATCGCGACCATCGAATTACTCGCTCCATGATTGTCCGGACCGTGTGGAACCGGCGCGGCGACCTCGGTGGGCGCGGAGGTGGCAGGCATCGCCATGCCGGCGTGCTCGCCGCTCGCGACCGGAGCGACGGGCATCTTCATGCCGGGCATGTCGGCCATCCCGGGCATGGTGGAGTGATCGACGGCAGGCGGGGAGGCGGGCGCAGGCTTGGGCAGGTCGGCCATCGCCGCCATATCGTGTCCCTTGCGGGCGGGCGACGGTGTCGGCGCGCTCCCGTGACCGGAATGGGTTTCGGCAGCCATGCCGGGCATTCCGGCCATCGAGCCCGCGCCAGAGCCGTGGTCCATGCCCATGTCGGCCATCGTGCGCAGGGGGCGAGCCCGGCGGGCCGGCATGGGAGCCGTCATCCCGAGGCGAGGCGCAAGCGTGCCGGCGGCATAGCCGCTGCGATCCATCGTCTCGGCAAACAACGTGTAGGCGCGGTCCTCGGAGGGCTCGACGATGACGTCGTAGGTCTCCGCCACCGCGATGCGAAATTCGTCCACCGTGACGGGTTGCACGTCGTTGCCGTCGGCCTGGACCACGGTCATGGGCAGGCCGGGGATGCGGACGTCAAAGTAAGTTGCGGCGGAAGCGTTGATGAAGCGCAGGCGCACGCGCTCGCCGGGGTGAAAGAGGCCGGTCCAGTTGGCGGCGGGGGGAAGGCCGTTGACCAGGTAGGTGTAGGTCGCGCTCGTGAGGTCGGAGATGTCGGTGGGGTCCATCCTCATGCGAGCCCACTCGCGACGATTGGCGAAGGTGGCGGACCATCCCTCTCGCTTCGCGTCGCGAAAAAGATCCGGCAAGGTGGCGCGCTGGCGGTTGTAGTAGTTGGCCTGTTTTTTGAGCCGCGAATAGACGAGGTGGGGATCGGTGAAGGTCCAATCGGAGAGGAGCACGACGTATTCGCGGTCAAAGGCGTAGGGCTCGGGTTCGCGCGGATCGATGATGAGCGGGCCGAAGACGCCGAGCTGTTCCTGAAAACCGGAATGGCTGTGATACCAATAGGTGCCGCTCTGCTTGAGCGGAAACCGGTAGGCGAAGGTCTCGCCCGGCTTGATGCCGGCGAAACTCACGCCGGGAACGCCGTCCATTTCGGCCGGGAGGATGAGGCCATGCCAGTGGATCGATGTATCCTCGCCGTGGAGACGATTGCTGACGCGAATCAATGCCTCGTCGCCTTCGCGAAAACGCAGGAGCGGTCCGGGCACGGTGCCATTTACCGTCACGGCGGCGGCGGACGTGCCGGCGAGGTCGATGACGGCGCGGTCAATCGCCAGATCGTAGGTCGAGGTCTTCCCGGCCGCGCCCTCGGCACCCTTACCCGCCATCCCGGCCATGCCGACATGGCCCGCGTGAGCCCCGCCCGGTGCCTGAGCGTAGGCGGGGGCGAGACGTTGCAACATCGCAAGAGCGCCCAGCGCGCCGGAGGCGCGGAGGAATCGCCGACGGGAGAAAGCGGAGGACGACATGACGGGGAGAGGGTTTGGGTGAGGCGCCGGGGCTAGGGAGAAGGCTACTTCTTGGCTTCGGCCGGAGCGAGCTTGGTGAGATATTTCTCCGGAGTCTTCAGGAACTTTTTCTCGCAGGGTTTGCAGCAGATTTTGATCTCCTGCCCTTCATAGACGAAGGTGCGCGGGTCACCCATCGAGCCGAGGTCGTTGTCGGTGACGATGCAGAGTTCGAGCGGATACGGTTTCACTGCGCCTTTGGTGTCTTCCTTGGCTCCCGCGACCAGCGGGGCAAAGAGGGCGGCGAGGCCGAGAACGATGAGGGCGAGACGATTATTTTTGATCTTGGTTTTCATGTTTATGGATGAGGA
>CBINNW010000205.1:0-5500 GCA_966252115.1 uncultured Akkermansia sp. | reverse complement strand
GGGCGAGCAGCAGCGAGACGGGGAACGGGGATTTCATGGAGAGAGGCGGGGGGAGCGAACAAGGGAGCGAGGGGAGCAACAGAACGGACGCGCCCGCGGGGAAATGAGGTGGCGGGGGCGCGACGAGGTCGTGGAAAGGGGCGATCAATCCGAGGCTTCCACGAGCTGGAAGCCGTTCATAAAATGTCGCTTGTGCGAATTTTGCCCGGTGTAGAACCGAACAAAGCCGGCGTCGTCGGCGACCGCGTCCAAACGGACCCAGGTGGTGCCCGAGGGGCTGAGGGTGATCTGGTTGGTCTCGGGGGAGAAGGTGTAGATGCTCCCGAAGTAGCCGCCGACGGTCTCGGCGGTGCCGGAGGTGCCGGCGGGGATGTTGTTTTTCTCCAAGGTGAAGCGGGCGCCCTCGCCCTCGCCGGAGGGGTTGCGGCCGGGATCGGAGCAGGCGCCGTAGCAATAGAGCGCGTAGCGACGGCCGGGGACCAGGCCGGAGAGCGAGAAGCGGAGACGGTTCTCGGGCAGGTAAACGCGCCACACCGCGTCCATCAGGCCGACGGGCGACGCGTCTCCGCGCCGGTTGTAGGCGGCGGGTTCGAGGCGGGGTTTGTCGGCCGCGAGGTGGATGATCTCCATGCGGATGTTCAGCCTGACGCCGGTGTCGGCGCCCCGGGGATCGATCAAGGGCACGTCGTCGCCGGTATCTAGATTCTGGATACCGAGGCGGCCGGCGTGTTGCTTGTCACCCAGGGCGGGATCGGTGACATCGACGCCCGCGGTGCGGCGGATCCGGTTCCATTGCCGGCCATCGACGGGGGCGGCGGCGGAGTGCTCCCACCCGTGTCCGGGCGGGGGAATCGAGACGATGGACGTGAGGTTCGTTTTCCCGCCCAGGCAGACAAAGACGTTTTGGGCGGCGGAACGAACGCCGGTCGCGAGGAGGAGGCCGAGGCAAAGCAGACCCGGGGCGAGGCGATGAACGGGGAATCGGGGGATCATAAAGGGGTGGGCGCAATCTGGGGGCGGGCGGATCGAAGGAGGACGGCCGCCTCGTTCGTATCGTTGACCATCACGCGGGGGACGTTGGCCCCGAGGAGGGCGCCGCGTGGCGCGAACGACGGGGGGACGGGCCGGGGATGGGAAAATGAAACGCCCGCCTCCGCGGAGGCGGGCGGTGAAACCGCGCGGAGGCGGCCGTCGTTTTCAGGAACGGCGTTTCCGGCGGCAAAGGGAGGCGGCGAACATCAGGCCGCCGGCGAGCGAGGCGAAGGATGCCGGCTCGGGGATGGAGGAAAGGCCCGTGAGGTCCGCGTGGAAGGCGAAGTCCCCGGTGGTGAAGGTGGCGGCCTCGGCGGCGGTGATCGTGGCGTTCACGCTGCCCGAGAAGGACTGGCCGCCCGCGTATCCATCGACGGAGGTGCCGTTGAGCTCGAAATACAGCGGGTTGCTGGTGGTCGTGACCTCGAAGTAGTAAACGCTGTTGGCGGAAAGCGTGGGGAGCGATTCGGCCGAAAGATCGAAGGAGATGTATTGGCCGCTGCCGTTGTTGGGCCCGGTGAGGGCGAAGTTGGTGGTGGCCGAGGTGGTGTGGAAAAGCTGCGTCTTGGCGGTGCCGGAGATGGAACCGAAGGCGAACTCGAACTGGGCGCCGTTTGCGACGTTCCAGAAGGTGTTGCCGGTGGCGAACTGCACCTGCTGGACGGTGATGGCCGAGAGGCTGTAGCCAAGGGGGTCGGCCCCGGTGGTGAAGGTCTGGCCTTTGCTCGGGCGATTGTGGGCGACGTAGGTGAAACCGTCGCCTCCGCCGCCGACGAGGTCGGCGTCGTTGATGCCGACGCCGGGCAGGTAATATTGGTCGCCGGCGTCCTGCGCGGGGGCGGTGGCGCTGACGGAAACGATGACGGCGGCCTGGCCCAAGGAGGCGAGGACGCAGAGCAGGGCGGAGCCCAAGGCGGTGATGCGGAGTGAGGGGGACATGACGTGTGTTGGGGAGGGACTGAGGGGAGACGGAGGACGGATGGGAGCGGGTTGGTGGGGCGAACGCGGGGCGTAGGCCCGTGGGGAAAAACCCTGAGAATACCGCGATTTTGAACGAGAATGGCGTTATTCATATCGTTGCCCGATTCCGTAGGCGCGACTCGCGCGACGTCGGCGGGCGAAGACCCCGCGGGAGTGCGCCGCCGGGCTGGCGGCGGCGCACGGGAGCGGGGCCTTCGCGGGCGGTGGGCGAGCGCCGGAGGGTGCTCGCCCCCGCGTTTACATCTTGCCGGCTCCGGCGCCGGCGAGGACCGCCGCCTTCACCTCGGAGGCGGGCTGCGGGGAGGAGCTGTAGTAGCTCGCGGGGTCGAAGACCGTGCCGCCGACCTCGCGACGAGTGGTGGCCGACACGCCGGCGTAGATGTTTTCCGAGACGACGGTCTGCAAGGCGCCCGCGTATTGGGGGGTGGCGAAGTTGTAGTTGTAGTAATGCGGGTGCTGGCTGTTCTCGAAGTAGCAGCGCTCCAGCCGCGTCTGCGCGCCGTTTTCGGACGCGACGCAGTAGAAGCTGATGTCGCGGTAGTAGTTGTTGAACGCGTGCATGCGGCTGCCCGCGCCGCCGACGTGGGGGTTTCGGCCGCTGCCGCGATCAAAGTAGCTGTGATGCACGGTCACCGTCAGCGACGAGGTCGAGCCCCAGCCCGCGACGTAGTGGTGCTTGTGGGGGCTGCACACATCGAGATCGTAGCCGTCGAAGTGGCACCACGAGACGGTGATGTAGCCGGGGTTGGCGCCGATGATGTCGATGTAGCCGTCGCTGATGCGGCGGAAGGTGCAGTGGTCGATCCAGACGTGGTGCGAGTTGTTGATGGTGATGCCGTCGCCGGCCTCCACGATGCCGTTGTTGACGTCGGAGAAGGTGAGGTTGCGAACGACGACGTTGGCCTTGTTGGCGATGATCAGGCTGTGTCCGACGAGGTTCGCCCCGGTGCCGAGGCCGATGATCGTCTTGTTGGAGCCGACGGTCACGCCGCCGTTTTCCGTGATCACGTTGCTGATCGGGCCGCAGTGGTAAACGCCGCCGTAGCGACCCACGGTCATGGTCCCGGTGTTGTAGGTGCCGTCGGTGAGGTCGATCGTGGTGCCTTGCGGGATCTGGATGATGCGGGGCGTGTCGTCGGTGGCGTATTGGATCAACTGGGCGCGGGTGGTCGCGGTGACGACCGCGCCGCCGGCGCCGCCGGTGGTGCCGTTGTTGCCCAAGGCGTTGACCGAGGCGAAGCCGATGGGGCCGGGGCTTGCGGTGAGATTCGCGTGAAAGGCGAAATCGCCGGTGCTGAAGCTCGCCGCCTCGGTGCCGATCCCGGCCGTCACGCCGCCGGAGAAGGACTGGCCGCCCGAGTAGCCGTTGGCCGAGGTGCCGTTGAGTTCGAAATACAGGGGACTGCCGGTGGTCGTGATCTCGAAGTAGTAGGTGGTGTTGGGCGACAGCGCGGGCAGCGACTCGCCCGACAGGTCGAAGGTGAGGTATTTTCCGGTGCCGCCGGTGGTGCCCCCGGTCAGGGCGAAGTTGGTCGTCGCGGAGGTGGTGTGGAAGAGCTGGGTCTTGGTGCCTCCGGAGATGGAGCCGAAGGCGAACTCGAACTGGGCGCCGTTGCCGACGTTCCAGAAAGTGCTGCCGGAGGCGAACTGCACATGCTGCACGGTGAGCGCGGTCAGCTTGTAGCCGAAAGCGTGGGAACCGGTGGTGAAGGTCTGCCCCTTGCTCGTGCGATCATGGGCGACGTAGGTGAACTGGTCGCCGCCGCCGCCGACGAGGTTGGCGTTGTTGATGCCGACGCCGGGCAGGTAGTATTGGTCGTTCGAGTCCGCCACGGGCGCGCTGGCGCTGTTGGAGACGACGACGGCCGCCTGGCCCAGGGAGGCGATGGCGCAGAGGATGGCGATCAGGGACGGGGTGGTGGGTTTGAGGAACATATGCGTGGGGGTTTGGGGCGGGCGACGGAACAGGCGCTCCCGGAGTGGGCCGCGCCGGCTCCGCCCGACGCCGCACTTGGTGGGAACTCCCGGGGACCAGGGCGACGGCCCGGCCATTCATATCGTTGTTCGAGCCCGGTCTCCCGAGTCGCGCCGGCGCGGGTGCCGGGCGACAAATCAACCAAGGAGGAGGACGGACAGGAATATCCGTCCTCCTTCACGGAGCCGACCGGGGGGGCGTCGCTGAACTACGAACAGGGAGTCGCCAACGGCCACATCGTTGACTTCGACGCCAAATCCGTGGCTTTTCGGGGACGGCTTTCCACCCCTCCCCCAGCCCATGCCCCAACCCCCCACCATGCAGGATGTCGCCGACCGTGCCGGCGTGCATCGTTCAACCGTGTCGTTGGCCCTGCGCCAGAACCCCAAGATCTCGGTCGAGATTCGCGAGAAGGTATTAAAGGCGGCCCAGGATCTCGGGTATCGCGCGAATCCGCTCATCACGGCCCTCATGCGCTCCCGGCGCAGCCGCCATCCATCGAAGCATGTGGCGATCGCCTACGTGACGTGTCACTCCACGCGTTACGGCTGGCGTCCGCCGCACCATGATCGCCCGGACTACTTCCCGGCGGCGTCCACTAGGGCGGCGGAGCTGGGCTACAAACTGGAGCACTTCTGGCTCGCCGAACCCGGGATGACCCCCGCGCGCTTCGCCCAGATCCTGATCAGCCGCGGGATCAGCGGCATGGTGATCGGCCGACTCCCGCCGGGCTTGAGCGAGATACAGCTGCCCTGGGAACACTTTTCCGCGGTCGCCGTGGGCCTGACCCTGGTCCGGCCGGACCTGCACCGCGTGGCCGAGGACGCGTTCGCCTCCGGGATCGAGGCCATGAACCAATGCTGGGCGCGCGGATATCGGCGCATCGGGTTCGTCGTCACCGAGCCCAACGACAGCCCCAACATGGCCAAGCGCTGGCAGGGCGCCTACCTGCAAGAGCAGTTGCACATGGCCGAATGCAACCGGCTGCCCATCCTGAATTACGTGCCCGAGCCCGAGTTTCGCGCTCAGTTTCTCGCCTGGTTTGATCGCCATCGGCCGGACGCGATCCTCACCACCTTCGCGCCGCCGATCCTCAACGCACTGGCATCGCGCGGGCAGACGGCGGACAACACCGTGGCCGTCGTGCTCCTGGTGAACGACAAACCCGAACAGGGCTTCGCGGGCATGTGCCTCGGAGCCGACGTGGTGGGCGCCTTGGCGGTCGATATGGTGGTGGGCATGATGCACCGCGGAGAAACCGGATTGCCGGCGGAGCCCCACCATGTGCTCGTGCCGGGCAAGTGGCTCCAAGGCGGAAAGGCGGCCCCGAAGCTGGACGTCTGGCCGCCCCGCCCGCCCGCCGCGATATAGCCGGCCGGGCGGGCGGGTGCATCCCCGACCATGCCACCTGATACCAATTACGTGTTGAGTTGGGACTTTCGGGGAAGGTAGGGCGCGACCGCCGTGTTTCGTTCCGCTTTGTGGGTAACAGGTGTTCCGCTAGTGAGGTAA
>CBINNW010000204.1:0-5571 GCA_966252115.1 uncultured Akkermansia sp. | reverse complement strand
ACGCCGAGCACGGAGCCGTCGGCGTCGATGATGACGGCGGTGTTGTGGTAGAGGCCGCTCGCGCGTTTCTCGAAGAGCGAGGCGATGATCACCACGCCGTGTTTTTTGGCCAGCTCGCGAAAGGCCTCGGTGCTGGGGCCGTCGGGGATGCGCTCGGCGAGCGCGAAGTTCGCGTGGTCCTCGCTCTGGCAGAAATACTGGGAGCGAAACATCTCCTGGGTGCAGATGATCTGGGCGCCCTGCAGGGCGGCCTTCTCGGCGAGGGCGAGGGCCTTTTCCAGGTTGGCCTTGGGATCGGCCGCGCAGGCGTGCTGGAGGAGGCCGAGGGTGACGGTCTGGGGAGCGGGCATGGTAATGAGTTTTTGGATACCCCGAAGATGGGACGATCGGCGCCGGAGGCAAACGCCCCGGCCCGCGCGCGGCGGATCAAGGGGCGAAGGCCGGATGGGCGCCTCAGTAAACGACCTTGTTGAGCGGATACTCGACGATGCCCTCGGCGCCGTGGGCCTTGAGGGCGGGGATGATCTCGCGCACCACGCTCTCGTCGATGATGGTCTCGAGCGCGATCCACTCGGGATTGCTCAGCGGGGAGATGGTCGGGTTGCGCAGGGCGGGCAGCTTCGCGGTCACGGCCTCGAGCGCGGCGCGGGGCAGGTTCATCTTGAGCCCGACCTTGCTGCCGGCCTCCAGCGCGCCCCTCAGCAGCAGCGCTATGGTCTCGATCTTGCGACGTTTGGCGGGGTTTTCCCACGCGGCCTTGTTGGCGATGAGCTTGGTGTTCGTTTCCAGCAGGGTGTCCACGATGCGCAGCTTGTTGGCGCGGAGCGAGGAGCCGGTCTCGGTGATGTCCACGATGGCATCGACGAGGTCGGGGACCTTCACCTCGGTGGCGCCCCAGGAGAACTCGACGTTCACCGGGATGTTTTTGGCGGCGAACCAGCGCTTCACCGTCTCGACAAGCTCGGTGGCCACGCGTTTGCCGGCGAGGTCGGCGGCGGTCTTGATCGGCGAGGACTCCGGCACGCAGAGCACCCAGCGCGATTTGAGCGTGGAGGCGCGGCTGTAGACCAGGTCGCAGACTTCCACGACGTCGGCGTTGTTTTCCTGGACCCAATCCCAGCCGGTGAGGCCGCAGTCGAAGAAGCCGTGATCGACGTAACGGGCCACCTCCTGGGCGCGCACGAAACGACCATCCAGCTCGGGATCGTCGATGGCGGGTTTGTAGGAGCGGGAGCTCGTGGTGATTTTCCAGCCGGCTTTGGCGAAGAGAGCCTTGGTGGATTCTTCCAGGCTGCCCTTGGGGAGGCCGAGCATGAGGAGCGGAGCGGAGGCGGACATGGCCCCAAACGGAGCGGTCCGCCGCAACCTGCTTCAAGACTAAATAACGGGGCTTTGCGGCCGTGGTGCGGGAAGTAGAAAAAGTGACGGCCTTGCGTCTTTACAATTGGGGGCAAATGTAAAAAACGGAGACGACACCGCGCTTTTTGTGCGCCTCCCGGACCGCGTTTTTTCCAACCCAACCGCAAGCAAGCATGAGCAACGAGCCGCAACCCTTGATCCTCATCGTCGAAGACGAACCCGAGCTGGCAAAGCTGATGTCGAACTATCTCGAAGAGGAAGCGGGCATGCGGACCCAGGTCTGCCATCGCGCCCAGCAGGCCGCCCGCTACCTGAAGACCAATTTCGCCAACCTCCTCCTCCTCGACATCACCCTGCCGGACAAGACGGGGTTCGAGCTGCTGGAACAACTCCGGGCGGACAACGTGAACATCCCGGTGATCTTCGTCACCGGCAACAGCATCGAGGAGAGCAAGATCCGCGGCCTCGACATGGGTGGCGACGACTACATCACCAAGCCCTTCAGCTACCCCGAACTCGTCGCCCGCATCCGCGCCGTGCTTCGCCGCGCCGAGAGCAGCGGCGATCTCTCGCTGACGCGCAACGTCTCCGTGTCCGACGAGCCCTTCGATTTTTGCCAGGCCAAGATCAACCCGCAGCGGCTCGAGATGACGCTCCCCGACGGCACGGTGACCAAAATCGGGCGCAAGGAGATCGGCATCATGGCCCACCTCAAGGCCCACGAGGGCGAGGTCATCCCGCGCAAGGCGCTCATCCACGCGGTGTGGGGCATCCATGCCAACGTCCGCAGCCGCTCCCTCGACCAATACATCGTCAAGGTGCGCGAGTTTTGCCGCGCCAGCCCGGCCGGGGTGGACGCCCTGCGCACCGTGCACGGCGTCGGCTACATTTTTGATCCCGAGGGCAAACACCGGGGCGCCGCCATCCCGGCGGCTTGAGGCGGGCCCGCCCGGCCCGCGCGGCACGCCCCGGCGCATCCTTCGTCGCCTGATTTTGAACCACGGAGGACACGGAGAAGCCTCTTTTCCGGTTCTTCGCTGCTTCCCCTGGATGCATCCCGGCCACCAACGAACCCGCCCGGATCAATGAGGGAGAACGGACATTCTTGTCCGTTTGTGGGTCTGCATGGACTGGCCGAAGACTCGGACGGACAGATGGACGGACAACAATGTCCGTCCTCCCGGCAAAGGACCTCTTTTCTCTCCGTGTCCTCCGTGCTCTCCGTGGTTAAAAATCCCCGCCTTCGGCTACGGCTGCTGCGGCGGCGGCGGCGGCCGCAGAAACCACCGCCGCCTGCCGGCCCACCGCGTCAGTTCACGCTCGGGTAACTGCCGAGCCATTTCACCAACGGGCAAAAGGCACGCAGCTCGGCCAACGCCTCCTTCATCGCGGCGTCCTCGTAGTGGCCGCTCACGTCGATGAAGAAGAGGTAATCCCAGGGCCGCTTTTTGCTCGGACGCGACTCCACCTTGCTGAGGTTGAGCCCGCGCGAACCGAAGGGCGTGAGCATCTTCATGAGCGAACCGGAGTGCGACGCCGCCGCCTCGCCGAGCGAGATCACCAGACTCGTCATGTCGCGTCCGCCGCCCACCGGGCCGGAGGCCTTTTTGCCGATCACGAAGAAGCGCGTGGTGTTGTCGTTCCGGTCCTGGATGTTTTTCGCCAGCACCGGCACGTCCTGCGCCTGCGCCGCCAGCTCGGCCGCGATGGCCGCCGCGCCGGGCTCGACCCGGGCGATCTCGACGGCCTTGGCGGTGCTGGCGGTGTCGATCAACTGGGCGTGCGGCAGGTGACGTTGCAACCAGGCCCGGCACTGCGCGAGGGCCTGGTCCTTCGAGTAAACTTTTTCGATCCGCTCCAGCGGCGTCGCCGAAATCAGGGCGTGGTTGATCTCGAGGTAGATCTGCGCGACCGCCTTGAGGTCGCTCTCCACGAAGCCGTCCAGCGCCTCGCGCACCGAGCCCTCGGTCGAGTTCTCGATGGGGATGATGCCGTAGTCGGCCTCGCCCTTCTCCACCGCGGTGAAGATGTCGCCGATGGTGGCTATGGGCTGGTAGTCCACGCTGGCGCCGAACTTTTTGATCGCCGCCGCGTGCGTGTAGGTCGCCTCCGGCCCGAGGTAGGCGATCTGGAGCGGTTTCTCGAGCGCGATGGCCGCCGACATGATCTCGCGGTAGATGGCGCGCAGCGCCTCGTTTTTGATCGGGCCCTCGTTGAGCCCGGTGACCTTGCGAAACACCGCGTCCTCGCGTTCCGGCACATAGATCTGGCCGCCGGCGCTGCGTTTGAGGCGGCCGATTTCGCAGGCGAGGGTGAGACGTTCGTTCAGGATGCGCACGAGCTCGCGGTCGAGCCGGTCGATGCCTTCGCGGATGGGTTGGAGCGGGTCGGCGGACATGGAAAAGGGGCTAGGGTTTCTGTTCGTCACCGGGCGCGCCGACGTCGTCGCCGGCTTCGGGCAGATCGCCCTCGATGCTCTCCTCGACCAGGTCGGACTCGCCCGCGCCCGGGTCCCCGGCCTCCGGCTCGGGCGTGGCGGCGCCGTGGCCGTCGGCATCGGCGTGCCCGCCGTGCTCGATCTCCACCGGCGCCAGCGAGGGCGACTCGCCCTCGCCCTCCTCCAGGGGCAGGCCCATCTCCGCGTCGGCCGGCGGCGGCGTGCCGGCGGAGCGGTTGAGCCATTCGTCGATCTGGCGCGGCGACAGCACGTCCGAGGCCGGCAGCTCGACCAGCGACTTCACGCCGACGAACTCCAAAAACCGGTCCGTCGTCCCGTATTGCAGCGGACGCCCCGGCAGGTCGGCGCGGCCCACGATATATACCAGCTCGCGCTCCATCAGTTTGCTCAGACCGGCGTCGGCCGACACGCCGCGGATCGCCTCGATCTCGGAGCGCGTCACCGGCTGCCGGTAGGCGACCACCGCGAGCGTTTCCAAAGCCGACTGGGTCAACTTCACCGGCGGCGGCTCGTCGCGCTGGATACGGATCCACTTCGCGAAACGCGGATGCGTGACGAGGCGGTAACCCTGCGCGCCGTCGATCAACAGGTAGATGTCGTTGGCCGCCTTCAGCTCCTCGGCGAGCTGGTCCATCGCCTCGCGGATCTGCGCGGCCGTCACCAGCGAGGGCACATCGACGTAGAGCTCCTGGTCCACCGGCGCGAGGCCGAGCGGATTGGTCTCCTCCGCGGTGGAGGCCGCCGCCGCGTCGTCGGACACGGGGCCGGCGGTCTCGTCGGCCGGCTCCTCGGTCGCCTCGCCACCGTCCGACGCCGCACCGCCCGCCGCACGTCGTTGCTCGGCGGCGGCCTGGTCGTGGAAGCGCCCGAAGATCGTCTGGATGTCTTTGATCGTGAGCGGCTGGCTCGACGAAAAAAGCAGAGCCTTGAGGACGAGTTTCAGGTTGAACGCCATGCGAGGTAAAAGCGCGGAGGAAACGGCCCGCCCCGCCCGCCGCGCAATCTTGAAAACCGCCTCCCGCGTCGGCGGGCGTGGCCGGAGGCGGTGGCGGATTCGCAGCCAAGGCCCTCCCCCGGGCGTCACCCGCCGCGCCCCCGGCCGGAAGGATTCGTGTCGGCGGGACAGTTTCCGTTTGACAGTGCCCGGTGCGAATCGGTGTTTTCTTCCCTTTTTATGAAAGTTGTCTCCTCCATCAAATCCGCCAAGAAGCGCCACCCCGACTGCCAAGTCGTTCGCCGCAAGGGTCGCATCTACGTGATCAACAAGACCGACCCGCGTTACAAGGCGCGTCAAGGTTGAGCTAACCCCGGCTTCTGCGCCGCCAAAACCTCTTAAGGATCAACATGAAAAGCGAAGGCCATCCCAATCTCAACAACGTCTGCTTCCTCGACGTTGCCACCGGCAAGAAGTTCCTGACCAAGTCCACCATCAAGTCCGCCCGCAAGGAGACCATCGATGGCGTCGAGTATCACGTCGTCCTCCGTGACGTGACCATGGACTCGCACCCCGCCTACACCGGCGAGAAGCGCATCGTGGACACCGCCGGTCGCGTGGAGAAGTTCACCTCCAAGTTCCGTCGCGGCGTCGCCAAGAAGTAAAGGCGTCCGCAGTCCGCCCACGCGGTTTTCCCAAAACCCGCCGAGCCCACCGGGCCGGCGGGTTTTTCTTTGCCCGCGAGGCGCGGAGACACGGGCAACAGGAAGCGATGTCACGGCATGGGTAGGGCGGGACCGCCGGGCCCGCCGCGCCTGCC
>CBINNW010000203.1:0-5782 GCA_966252115.1 uncultured Akkermansia sp. | reverse complement strand
ACCACCAACGCCGCGTGGACCGGCACCTGTTACATCGACTCCATTTCGTGGCCCCTTCCCTCCGCTCCCGCCGCGCCGACGGGCTTGGTGGCCCAGGCCTCCGCCGGCCGGGTGGACCTGAGTTGGTCCTCGGCCGACACCGCGACGAGCTATCGTATCAAACGTTCCACTACGAGCGGCGGCGCCTACGCCACCATCGCCACCACCGCCGAGCTCACCCACGCCGACGCCGGCGTGACGAACGGCACGACCTACTACTACGTCGTCAGCGCGCTCAACTCCGAGGGCGAGAGCCCCGACTCCGCCGAGGTCGCCGCGACTCCCGCCGAGCTTAACGCCCTCTATGCGTTTGAAGGCGACACGCAGGACACCAGCGGAGTCGGCAACCACGGCACCGCCAACGCGATCACCTACGTCGCCGGGAAAGTCGGCGCCCAGGCGGCGCAGTTCAACGGCACGAGCAGCTACGTCTCGATCCCTCGCTCCGTCACCGAGGACTTCACCGTCACGATGTGGGTGAAGACCACCGACACCGGCGGCTGGTCTGGCGCCCAGTGGTGGAACGGCAAGGGCCTGGTGGACGGCGAAGTGGGCGGCGGCGGAGCCGACTGGGGCACCGCCATCGTGAACGGCAAGTTCGCCTTCGGCGTGGGCTCCGCCTCGAGCGGCGACACCACCATCGCCACCTCGGTCAACATCAACGACGGCGCCTGGCACCACCTCGCCGCCACGCGTGACAACACCACCGGGGCGGTGGCCCTCTACGTGGACGGCGTCCTGCGCGGCGGCGGCACCGGCCCGACCGGAGCCCGCACCCTCCCGCCCGGCCTGCGCATCGGCAGCCTCCAGACCGGCGGCGGTTTTCTCAACGGCACGCTCGACGACGTGCGCCTCTACTCCCGCATCCTGAGCGAGAGCGAGCTGGCCGCGCTCGCCGCCGGTCCCCAACCCCCGGCGGCGCCGGAAAACCTGGGCGCCACGCCGGGCACGGCCGCGATCACCCTCTCGTGGGACGCCGCAGACGGAGCCACCGACTACGTCGTCCGCCGCTCCGCCCTCGTCGGCGGGCCCTTCACCCAGATCGCCACCGGCATCACGACCACCGGCTACGAAGACACGGGCCTGGCCGACGGCGCGACTTGGTATTACACCGTCTCCGCGAACGGAGCGGCGGGGCAGGGGCCCGAGTCGGCTCCCGTTTCGGCCACCACCTTCACCGAGCTGGAGAACTGGCGCGCGGAGCATTTCGGCACCACGGCGGATTCCGGGGACGCCGCCGACGCCGCCGATCCCGACGGCGACGGCTGGACCAACCTCGACGAATACATCGCCGGCACCGGCCCGAACGATCCCGCGAGCCTGTTTAAGATCGCCCAGCTCCAGGCGGGCGACGGCGAGTTTACCATCACATTCCCGAGCGCCCTCGGGCGAACCTACACCGTCGAGCGCTCCTACACCTTGGAGACCGGCTCCTGGGTCGCCCTTCCCGGCGAGACGCCCGGCACCGGCGAGACCCTCTCCGTCACCGACACGGATCCGACGGAGAGCCCGCGCCGTTTCTACCGCGTCGTCGTCACCCTCTGAGGCGCTTGAAACGGAATGAACCCCCACGCCCAAACATCGTCTCATCCGA
This sequence comes from uncultured Akkermansia sp., assembly GCA_966252115.1. Classification (GTDB taxonomy): domain Bacteria; phylum Verrucomicrobiota; class Verrucomicrobiia; order Opitutales; family Opitutaceae; genus IMCC26134_A. The sequence goes on along the minus strand of CBINNW010000203.1, from coordinate 4,149 downwards.
TTGTCATGCGTCAGCCGCCTTGTTCTTCCATGAAGTTCCCGCTGCCTTGGCGCGGATGGACGTGGCGTGTGATCCTGTCGGTTCTTGCCTTGCTGTCCGGCGCCGTCACGGGCTTCGGCCAGGCCTATGACTGGAAACAGGTCAAACTCGGCGGCGGCGGGTTTGTCACCGGGATCACGTTCCATCCAAACGTGTCCGGGCTGATGTATTGCCGCACGGACATCGGCGGCGCCTACCGCTGGAATCCGGCCACCAACTCCTGGACCCAGTTGCTGGATTTCCTCGGTTTCGACTTCTGGCCGAATGATGAAAGCAGCCTTCATGGCGTCGAAAGCATCGGGCTGGACGCGCAGGATCCGAACCGGCTTTACCTCGCCTGCGGCTGGCTGAGCAGCCCTAACGAGATCCTTATTTCCACCAACCAGGGCGCGAGTTTCACGCGGGTCGATGCTCCGTTTCAAATCCGGGCCAACAACGACGGCCGGGGCACCGGCGAGCGTTTTGGCGTGGACCCCAATCTCGGCGGCACGATCTTCTACGGCACGCGCTCCGATGGCCTGTGGAAGAGCACGAACCACGCCGCGAACTGGTCGAAGGTCGCCAGTTTCCCCGTGAACTCCACCGCCAACGGCGTCGGGATTTCGTTCGTGGAATTCGTCGCGGGCAGCGGCACGCCGGGCAGCGCGACGCCGGTCATCTGGGTGGGCGTTTCGCAGGCCGGCGCCAATCTCTACCGCAGCGTCGATGGCGGGTTGACGTGGGAAAGCGTCGCCCACGGCGCCCCCGCCGGCCATATGCCGATGCGCGCGGCGCAGGATGGCCAGGGCAATGTTTACATCACGTTTTGCGATGGTGCCGGGCCGAACGGCATCAGCGCCGGTTCGGTGCGTAAAATCAATCTCGGCACCCTGGCCTCGACCGGTGTGACGCCGCCGAGCGGCAATGGCGGTTTCGGCGGCGTGTCGGTGGACCGGCAGAATCCGAACACCGTGGTCGTTACCACCGTCAACCGCTGGTGGCCGATGAGTCATATTTACCGCAGCACCGATGGCGGGGCGAGCTGGAGCTCGGTTTATTCCGGCACGGTCGATATGTCGAGCGCGCCCTACATGAACCCGGACGGTGGAACGGTCATCGAAGGCTGGATGTTCGACATCAAGATCGACCCCTACAATTCCGACCGCGTGTATTACGTGACCGGCGGCGGGGTCTTCTCCAGCTACAACTTCACGGCGGGGCAACCTTCATGGGAATTCCGCTCGGACGGCATCGAGGAAGGCGTCTCCGCCACCGTGGGGATGAATCTCGCCTGCCCGCCCGAAGGCGGCCCGCAGCTCTACAGCGCGTTCGGGGACATCGGCGGCTTCGCCCATTACGATCTGGATACCTCGCCTCCGATCGAGGATATTTTCTTCAATCCGCAGGGCGGGAACAACTACGGCGTCAACTTCGCCGAGCAGAGTCCCAACATCATCGTCCGCACGTATTACGCCGGTTCGGGGCGCGGCGGGTGCATTTCCTACGATTGGGGGAAAACCTGGACGATCTTCCCGACAAAGCCCGTGCCCATGACCACCGAGGGCCCCGGCTACGTCGCCCTTTCAGCCGATGCCAGCCGCTTGGTCTGGGCGGCGCCGAGCAACGCGCCGTTCTATTCCACGGATAACGGAGCCACCTGGAATCCCTCCACCGGACCTTCCACTCTGACGCCGGGGTCGGGAGGGCAGGACACCCTCGTTGCCGACCGTGTGAACCCGAACAAGTTCTACCTCTACTCGCCCGGCACCGGCCGTGTGTTTGTCAGCACCGACGGCGGAGTGAGCTACACGCACACGACGACGATCACCGGTTCCTGGGATCACAGCATGCATACCCCCTTCGGTCAGGAGGGAGAGGTGTGGATTGCCGTATGGAACGGCCTTTGGCGTTCGACCAATTCCGGCACGAGCTTCACCAAAGTCTCCAACGTGCAGGCCGCGCGCTCGATCGGCTTCGGCCGCACCGCCACCGGCACGGGTTACCCGGTCGCCTACCTGCACGGGAAGGTCGGCGGCGTCTGGGGCGTCTATCGGTCGGAGAACCAGGGCGCGAGCTGGATCCGCATCAACGACGACCAGCATCAATTCGGCGGCATCGCCCAGGTCATCGGGGATCCGAAAATCTATGGCCGCTGTTACATCAAGGCCCTGGGCATTCACTACGGAGACATCCCCAACCAAGCGCCGCCGGCACCGGTCAATCTGGTGGCCACCGCCTCGGACTCGGCGGTGCGATTGAGCTGGAGCAACATCAGCACGGCCGAGAGCTACACCGTCAAACGCAGCACGATTGGCGACGCTTATGTAGTCATCGCGAGCGATTTGAAGAGTGTCAGCTACGTGGATACGGGCGTCCTCGAGGGCGCGACGTATTATTATGTGGTCGCCGCCGCCAACACGTTTGGCGCCAGCGCCGATTCCGCCCAGGCGATGATCGTCACCCCCGTCGCCATGAAGGCGCGCTATGCGCTGGAAGGAACCGCCCAGGATACGAGCGGCAATGGCAATCACGGCACGGCCAATGCGCTCACCTACGTCGCCGGCAAGGTCGGCTCCCTGGCGGCGCAGTTCAACGGCACCGGCAGCTACGTTTCCATCCCTCGCTCCGTCAGCGAGGACTTCACCGTCACGATGTGGGTGAAGACCACCGACACCGCCGGTGGCGCGGGCGCCCACTGGTGGTCCGGCAAGGGCCTGGTGGATGGCGAAGTCGGCGGCGGCGGAGCCGACTGGGGCACCGCCATCGTCAACGGAAAATTCGTCCTCGGCGTGGGCTCCGCCGCGAGCGGCGACACGACCATCGCCTCCTCGGTCAACATCAACGACGGCACCTGGCACCACCTCGCCGCCACGCGCGACAACACCACCGGGACGGTCGCCCTCTACGTGGATGGCGTCCTGCGCGGCGGCGGCACCGGCCCGACGGGCGACCGCACCTTTCCGCCCGGCCTGCGCATCGGCAGCCTCCAGACCGGCGGCGGCTTTCTCAACGGCGCGCTCGACGACGTGCGCCTCTACTCCCGCATCCTGAGCGAGAGCGAGCTGGCCGCGCTCGCCGCCGGTCCCCAACCCCCGGCGGCGCCGGAAAACCTGGGCGCCACGCCGGGCACGGCCGCGATCACCCTCTCGTGGGACGCCGCAGACGGAGCCACCGACTACGTCGTCCGCCGCTCCGCCCTCGTCGGCGGGCCCTTCACCCAGATCGCCACCGGCATCACGACCACCGGCTACGAAGACACGGGCCTGGCCGACGGCGCGACTTGGTATTACACCGTCTCCGCGAACGGAGCGGCGGGGCAGGGGCCCGAGTCGGCTCCCGTTTCGGCCACCACCTTCACCGAGCTGGAGAACTGGCGCGCGGAGCATTTCGGCACCACGGCGGATTCCGGGGACGCCGCCGACGCCGCCGATCCCGACGGCGACGGCTGGACCAACCTCGACGAATACATCGCCGGCACCGGCCCGAACGATCCCGCGAGCCTGTTTAAGATCGCCCAGCTCCAGGCGGGCGACGGCGAGTTTACCATCACATTCCCGAGCGCCCTCGGGCGAACCTACACCGTCGAGCGCTCCTACACCTTGGAGACCGGCTCCTGGGTCGCCCTTCCCGGCGAGACGCCCGGCACCGGCGAGACCCTCTCCGTCACCGACACGGATCCGACGGAGAGCCCGCGCCGTTTCTACCGCGTCGTCGTCACCCGCTGAGGCGGCCGAACGCATTTCGCGGGCGCCATCTCGGCGGCCGCCTCCTCTCACCCGACTCGCAACCCGTCTCAACGCATCCCCGCCCCATGTCTGTTCGCCGTAGTTCCAAAAACCACGCCGCCCTCTGCGGCATCGCCCTGCTCGCCGTCGCCGGCGGCGCCCGGGCCGACAACCCCGCCGCCACGGTAAACGTGAACGCCAACGCCAACCGGCTCGCGATCAGCCCGTATATCTATGGCTCCAACTGGTTGGACACGGCGTCCATCGACGACCTGAACATCAGCGTCAATCGTCGCGGCGGCAACGCCACCACCACCTACAACTGGCAGCTCAACTGCACCAACCGGGGGGGCGACTGGTATTTCGAGAGCCTCAGCGACGGCCCGGAGGTCCCGAGCCTCTCCGC
>CBINNW010000202.1:0-5786 GCA_966252115.1 uncultured Akkermansia sp. | reverse complement strand
CCTCGGCGTCGCAGACGTTGCCGATCTCGTGGGAGTCGCAGAAGAGCGTGGTGGTTCCGTTGAGGAGCGCGGCCTCGGCGTAGGCGCAGGCGGTCATCATGGAGCTCTCGATGTGGACGTGCGGATCGACCAGGCCGGGCGCGAGGATGCCGCCGCGGGCGTCGAAGACGGCGAGTTTGCCGGGGCCGGAGGGGCCGAAGTGTTTTTTGGCGGTGCCGGCGGGCTTCACGCAGGCGATGCGTCCGGCCTTGATCCAGACCTCGCGGTCGGGGTGGAGGCGGTCGGTGTAGGTGGAAAGCAGGCGGGCGCCGGTGATGACGAGGTCGGGCGCGGCTCGTCCCATCGCGACGGCGGCGAGCTGGCGGGTGAGGGTGTGCAGCGGTTTTACCGAGAAGCGGGTGATCGGCATGGCGGGAGGGGGTGGGAGCGGAGCGGAAGGGCTGGGTGGCGGAACGACAGATGGCGGAGGCCGGAGCGGCGGAGGGCGACGGAGGCGGGAGGGGGCGTCGGGGCGGGGGAGCAGGCCGTGGGCCATGAAGTCCCGAACCCGTCGTGCGTGCGAGATTGAAGCCATGGATGCCGCGCGAGGGCTCGCGGACGGTGCGGGAGGGGCGTCGAGGAAGGTGGAGGTGTCGCCCGGCGAGGCCGTGAAAATCCGTGAAATCGTCCCCCGCGTCGCCGGCAGGGAGCCGCCGGGCGGCGACGCTCCGCCCACGCCCGGAAATTGTATCCAGTTCCCTGTGACGCGGCGCCGGCGGCCAAGGTCAGGTCGTCGGCCCGGTTTCCAAGCCACGGTCCGGCAACTCGCGGAGCGAGTTGATTACTTTCCGATCCCCAAAGTGCTCCGCTCGCTCAGCGAGCGGACCTCCGCCACTCCGGCCATGCCGCAGGCCGCGTTACCGCGGGTGGCGGCGCCGCCGCGTTGCAACGAAGCCGAGCGCCATCGCGCCGGCGACCACGCTCCAGGTCGCGGGCTCGGGGATGGCGGAGACGACCGTCAGGAAGGCGGAGTCGGAGGTCTGACCGTAGCTCCACGCCAGGCCTCCGCCCAGGTCGGGCAGGGCCGTGGACGAGAAACTGCCCGAGACGCCGCCGGCGGCGCTCAGGAATGTGAAGGTGTCGCCCAGCGAGGCCGTGAACCCGTTCACCCACGTCACCGCCAGCGAACCGCCGAGCGTCGCGGCGCCGCCCACGCTCACCAAGTCGTATTCAGTTCCTTGTGACGTTCCGCCGATCTCGACCAGCAGGGTCGATCCGGCGCCCAGGGTCAGATCGCCGGCGAAGCTCAGCGTGCCGGGGGAGTTACCCGGGGCGAGAACGGCGCCCGAGCCGATGGTAAACGCTCCGAACACCGCGCCGCCGCCGCCGAGGGTTTGGCCGGAGCCGAGGGTGAAACCGCCGGAAACGGCGGAGACATCAAACGTGGCTCCGCTGGCGGCCGTGATCGTGGACGAGGCCAGCGCGCCGGACGAAGCGAGGGCCAGCGTGCCGGCGCTGATGGTGGTGGTGCCCGAGAAGGTGTTGGCGCCGGTGAGGGTGAGGGTGCCGGCGCCGGTCTTGGTCAACGAACCGGGGCCGCTGCTGTGGTCGGCGATGGTGCCGCTGAAGGTGCTGCTGCCGTTGCCCGTGCCGACGGTCAGCGCGGTTCCACCGCTGGGGTCGCTCAGGTAGATGGTGCCGCTGCCCGTGCTGAACTTGTTCAGCGACACGGTGCCGCCGTCGATGGTCAGGGTGCTGTCCGATGCGAGCCGCCAGGAATCCGCGATCACGATGCTCCCGCCGTCCGCCACCGTGGTCGTGGCGCTGCCGGTCACGTCGCTATAACTCAGGAGCGTGCCGCTGCCGGTGACGGTGAGGTCTCCCTGCGAGTTGATCGCATTGTTGGTCGAAAAGACCGCGCCATTCTGAAGCACCAAGGCGCCGGTTTGAGCGATGGAAATACCGCCGACGGAACCGTTCGCTCCGTCGAGAACCACGGTTCCGTCCGAGATTGTCAGGACGCTCACGTCGTGGCCGGAGCCGGTCAAGGTCCAGGTGCCGGAGCCGGTCTTATACAAAGAGCCCTCCGTTCCCTGCGCGATGGTGCCGGAGTAGGTCGTGCTGGCGCCGTTGCCGCCGATATAGAATTCCGCCGACTCGATGCTGAGGTCTCCCGCGCCGCCCAGGGCCCCGAGGTAAACCTTGCCGAAGCCGTCGGATTCCATCGAGAGGCCGCCGTCCACGTTGAGGTGGACGGTGCTGTTTTGCAGGGAGTGATTGGTGTAGCTGCCGGTCATCTCCAGGTGGATGTCGCCTTCGTTGATCGTGGTGTCGCCGGTGAAGGTGTTGTCCGTGCCCAGGGTCAGCGTGCCGCTGCCCTCCTTGGTCAACGATCCGGTGCCGCTGAACACGCCGGAGTAGGTGGTGGTGCTGTCGTTGCCGCCGACGGTGAGGGCGGTCGAGCCAAGGGCGATGTCAACGGCGCCGGAGAGGCCGCCAAGGGTGACGGCGCTCTGGCCGTTGAGGTCGAGGTCGGCGGAGGTCGCCAGCACGACGGTGCTGTTTTGCAGCGCGAGGCCGTGGCCGAGGACGATCGAGCCGCCGCTGGTGCTGGTCGTGCCGCTGAAGGTGTTGGCCGCGTTGAGCGTGAGCGCGCCCGCGCCGATGTTGGTCAGGTCGCCCGTGCCGCTGATGACGCCGTCCAGGCTCACGGCATCGGAGCGGTTGACGAGGAGCGTGCTGTCGTTGACCACGTCGCTGGCGAGCGTGCCGGTGGTGCCGCCGTTGCCGACTTGCAGCGTGCCCGCGCTGATGGTGGTCGTGCCGGTGTAGGTGTTGGAGCCGGTGAGGGTGAGTTTGCCGGTGCCGGTCTTGGTCAGCGATCCGGGACCGCTGCTATAGTCGGCGATGATGCCGTTGAAGGTGGTGTCGGAGTTGGCGTTGATCGTCAGGGCGGAAGCGCCGTCGGGGTCGCTTAGCTGGATTTTTGAGTTCGCGTAGCTGCTGGAAAAGCCCACGGCCAGGAGCGTCGCCTGATCGATGGTGAGCGTATTGTTGCTAAGAAAGCTAAGGCCGTTCGTCACGCTCACTTCGGCGCCATCCGCGACGTTCACCGGGCCATAAACATACAGGGTTGCCGCGCTCACCCGGGTGGCCGCGCCGTTGATCTCGATGTCGCCAATGCCCCCTAAACCGTTGCTGAGGCTCAGATCCGTTCCGTTGGTCAGGGTGAGCGTCCCGCCATCCGTCCCGATCGAATACAAACGACCAGCGGCCCCGTCTAAGACGACCGCCCCTTCGTCGATATCCAGCGTGCCGTCGGTGAAGCCGGTTCCGGTCAAAGTCCAGGTGCCCGTGCCTTCCTTGTAGATGGAGGTGGTGCCACTGGTGAAGACTCCCGAGTAGGTGGTGGAGGCGTCGTTGCCGCCCACATACACGTCGACGTCCTGGAACGACAGGTCGCCGCCACCGGCCAAGGCTCCGAGGTAAACGGCGTCCACCGTTCCCAAATCCAGGCCGCCGTCCACGTTGAGCGTCACGGTGCTGTTTTGCAGCGAGCGGTTGTAGTAGCCGGTCTCCAGCAGGAGAATAGAGCCCTCGTTGATCGTCGTCGCGCCGCTGAAGGGGTTCGTCGCGCTCAGGGTGAGCGTGCCGGCGCCGGTTTTCGTCAGCGCGCCGGAGCCGCTGAGCGCGCCGGAGTAGCTGGTGTCGGCGTCGTTGCCGCCGACGCTGAGGGTGGTCGTGCCGAGGGTGAGGTTGCCGCTGCCGGAGAGGCCGCCGAAGGTGACGGCGCTCTGGCCGTCGAGGATGATCGCGCCACCGTTGATCACGGTGGTGCCGCCGTGGTCGATGGCGCCCGAAAGCGTGAGCGCGCCGGCGCCGGCCTTGGTGAATCCTCCGGCGCCGCTGATGGCACCGGCGAAACTGAAATCGTCGGAACGGTTGAAGGCCAGCGTGCCGTTGGCGTCGGCGTCGCCGGTATCCACGTCGCCCAGGATCGAGCCCGTGGTGCCGCCGTTGCCAATTTGCAGGGTGCCGCCGCCGATGGTGGTGCCGCCGGAGTAGGTGTTGGCGCCGCTGAGGGTGAGGGTGCCGGCGCCGGTCTTGGTCAGCGAACCGGGGCCGCTGGTGTGGTCGGAGATGACGCCGACGAAGGTGCTGTTGGAGTCGCCGTTGATCGTCAGGGCCGGGGTGCCCTCCGCGTCGCTCAGTTGGATTTTTGAGCCCGCGAAGCTGCTGGAAAAGCCCACGGCCAGGACAGTCGCCTGATCGATGGTGAGCGTCTTGTTGTTAAGAAAGCTAAGGTCGTTGGTCACGCTCACTTCGGCGCCATCCGCGACGTTCACCGGGCCATAAACATGCAGGGTTGCCGCGCTCACCCGGGTGGCCGCGCCGTTGATCTCGATGTCGCCAGTGCCCTCTAAATCGTTGCTGAGGCTAAGATTCGTTCCATTGGTTAGGGTGAGCGTCCCGCCATCCGCCGTGATCGAATACAAACGACCAGCGGCCCCGTCGAAGACGACCGTCCCTTCGTCGATAACTAGCGTGCCATCGGTGAAACCGCTTCCGGTCAAGGTCCAGGTGCCCGTGCCTTCCTTGTAGAGGGTGGTAGTCCCACTGGTGAAGACTCCCGAGTAGGTGGTGGAGGCGTTATTGGCCCCTACATACACTTCGACGTCCTGGAACGACAGGTCGCCGCCACCGGCCAAGGCACCAAGAGATGCGTCGTTCACCGTGCCAAGATCCAGGCCGCCGTCCACGTTGAGCGTCACGGTGCTGTTTTGCAGCGAGCGGCTGCTGGCCAAGGGGGCCGTCACCAGGAGAATGGAGCCCTCGTTGATCGTCGTCGCGCCGCTGAAGGGGTTCGTCGCGCTCAGGGTGAGCGTGCCGGCGCCGGTTTTCGTCAGCGCGCCGGAGCCGCTGAGCACGCCGGAGTAGGTGGTGTCGGCGTCGTTGCCGCCGACGGTGAGCGTGATGCCGCCGGCGAGCGCGAGGCCGCCCGAGCCGGCCAGCGCGCCGAGCGTGGCGTCGGCGCCGCCAAGGTCGAGGCCGTTGGCGACGTTGATGTTGACCGTGCTGTTTTGCAGCGCGGAGCCGTGGCCGAGGATGATGGAGCCGGCGTTGATGTTCGTGGCACCGGTGAAGGTGTTGGCCGCGGTCAGTGTGAGGCTACCCGAGCCGGCCTGGGTGAGGCCGCCGGAGCCGGTGATCAGGCCGGCGAAGGTGATGGCATCGGAGCGGTTGAAAGCCAGCGTGCCGTTCATGGCGATGCTCACGTCGCCGAAGATCGAGCCGCTGGTGCCACCGTCGCCGACCTGCAGGGTGCCGCTCTGGATGGTGGTGCCGCCGGAGTAGGTGTTGGCCCCGGTCAGGGTGAGCGTGCCCTCGCTTTGCTTGGCGAGCGAGTAGGCGCCGCTGATGACGCCGCTCACCGTCAGATCCGTGCGGACGAGGAAGGTGCCGTCGGCGGTGAGGACGATGGGAACCGCGAAGCTGTGGCCCGTCCCGCTCTCGACGGCGATGGAGGAGGTGAGGAGCGATTGGCCGGGGATGGAGTCCTCAAAAGTGTAGGCGGTCGCGGAGTCGATCGTGATGCTGGCGGCGGTGCGGTTCTGGGCGCCGAGATCGACGGTGAAAAGGAAGGCGCCGCCATCGAAGAGCAGGTCCGCGTCGCTCGCGGGAACGCTGCCCGAGCTCCAATTTGCGGAGTTGCCCCAGAAACTGCTTAAAATGCCGGTCCAGGTGGTCGTTTCGGCGAGGGAGAGCTGGCAGGAAACGACCGGGAGCGCGACGGCGAGAGCGGCGAG
>CBINNW010000201.1:0-5856 GCA_966252115.1 uncultured Akkermansia sp. | reverse complement strand
CTTGATGTCCTTGAACTCGGCGCGGGTGGCCCAGGTGCCGACGCCGGCGAGGCCGGCCATGGTTTCGTCCTCGACGGCAAGGGCCGGGCGGAGACCGAGGAGAAGGGCGAGGCCGAGCGAGGCGGCCACGCGAAGGGGAAGCGGGAGCAAACGATGGAGGGGCATGCCGATAGAAGCGAAAACGGGGGCGGAGGTCCGCCAGCGAAAACGCTTCTTTCGCGGCATACTTTAGCAATCGCTGACGGATCTTCCCGGTCCTTGCGGCGTGGCGCCCCCGCTCGTTCCAAGCCGCGCTCAATGTGCGACTATCTCGGAAGTTGGCCGGGGACGGCCAACGCTACACAAAGAGCCCGATCCTCCCGACGATCTGGCTCAGCTTGAACGCAAAGTGGAATCAGGGGGTGACGGTGATGTTGTCCAGGGTGGCGGAGCAGAGGGCGCCGGCGGAGTGGCTGGTGACGGCCAGGCCGATGGCGACATCGCTCGCCATGGGGATGGTGGCGGAGCCGATGGTGGTCCAGGTGACGCCGTCGGCGGAGCGGTGGGCGGTGAAGAGGTCGCCGACGCGGGTGACGCGCACCCAATACGGGGCGGCGAGGCCGCCGGTCGTGGTGTGGGCGGAGGCGCCGTCGGTGGTGGTGCGGCGTTGGAACGAAACGCCGCTCGCGGGGGTGACCACGACCATGGCGTGGCGGGAGCCGGCGCCGAGGGTTTCGCGGATCATGACGCCGGCCTTGGCCCAGACGTTGGTGTTGTCGATGGCGGTGACGCGGGCGGTGATGTCGCAATCGCCGGCGGCGAGGCGGTAGGTGTAGCGGAAGGCGTCGGCCGCGCCCCAGATGTCGGCTCCGGCTCCCACCACGGAGGCGACGCCGCCGGAGTAGAAGGAGCCGCCGACGGCGCCGACGGTGCCGATATCCTCGGAGGACCAGTCTGCGGAGGGCACGATGGCGACCTGGTCGAAGACGGCGGTGGAGAGCTGGGCGGTGTCGTGGCCGGTGACGGCGAGGCCGGCCTGGATCGAGGCGCCCATGGCGATGGTCTGGGAGCCAAGCGTGGTCCACACGTCGCCGTCGGTGGAGACGTAGCCGGTGAAGGTGTCGCCGCTGCGGGCGGTCTTGACCCAGTAGGGGGCGAGGGGGCCGGCGAGATTGGCCGAGGCGGAGGCGCCGCCGGAGGTGGTGCGGTAGGTGAAGTTGGCGCCGTTGACGGGCGTGATCAGGGTGGCGGCGTGGGGTGAATACGAGGTGGTCGCCTCGCGCAGCATGACACCGGCCTTGGCCCAGGCGTTGGTATTGGTCTGGGAGGCGACGCGGGCGATGATGGCGCCGTCGCCGGCGAGGGTTTGCCGGACGAAGTGGAAGGCGTCGTTGGTGCCCCAGATGTCGGCGCCGGCTCCGCTCACGGTGTAGGTGCCTCCGGCGTAGCTCGCGTTGCCGGCGATGCCGGTGGAGTTGACGTCCTGCTGGCTCCAGGTGCGGACGACGGGGTCGGTGAAGGGCGTGGCGGAGACCTCGGCGGAGTGGTCGCTTTCGTCGGAGCCCTTCAGCGCGGTGACGACGTAGTGGTAGGTGGTGCCGTTGGCGAGGCCGGTGTCGGTGTAGTCGGCGGTGGCGAGGCCGGAGGCGACGGTGGTGTAGGGGCCGCCGGAGCCGGTGGAGCGTTTGATGTTGTAGGTCGCGCCGCCGACGGCGGCCCAGCTGAGCTCGACGTGGGCGTCCCAGCCGTTGGCGGTGAGCCAGGCGGGGGCGGGGGTGAGGGGCGTGCCGCCGCCTTGGGTGGCGCCGGGGCTTTGGGCGAGGGAGCTCTGGGCGATGACGACGTAGTGGTAGGCGACGCCGTTGGTGAGGCCGGTGTCGGCGAAGGTGGTGCCGGTGGTGTGGGCGCGGAAGGCGTGGGGCCCGCCGGGAGTGGTGGAGCGGCGGATGACGTAGCCGGTGGCGTGGGCGACGGCATCCCAGCTCAGGGTGTTGGTCGAGTCGCCGGGGACGATGGTGACGGCGGCGTCGGGCAGGCCGGAGGCGAGGACGGAGATCTGGCCGGCGTCGAGGGCGGTGCCGAAGATGCGGAAATCGTCCACCCGGCCGTTGAGGTGGGGATCATTCCACTGGGACTTGCCGATGTAGTTTTGCGTGGTGGCGCCGAGGGATGACGGGTTGAGGGTCATGCCAGTGTTTTGCCCGACCTGCTGGCCGTTGACGTAGAGGGTGCCGACGGAGCCGTCGAGGGTGAGGGCGACGTGGTGCCAGCCGCCGGTGGGGAGGGCGGCGGTGCCGTTGATCTGCTGCTCGCCGACGGAGGGGGTGCGGATGGCGAAGCGGATGACGTTGGAGCCGCCGCGCGGGGCGAGAAACATGTAGTTGTTGGTGCCGGTGCCGAAGTCGAAGACGCGGGCCCAGGTGGCGATGGCGTCGAGGTTGACCCAGGCGGAGATCGTGGCGGTGGAGAGGCCGGAGACGATGCCGGCGGGGAGGGCGACGTGGTCGTTGGCGCCGTCGAGATCGACGGCGTTGGCGAGGGTGCCGGTGTTCCAGAGCGGGCCGTTGACGAGGGTGCCGTTCCAGCCGTTGGCGGTGGCGTCGCGGGCGGTGGTGCCGGCGAGTTCGTCAAACTTCAGGTGGGCGACGCCGCGGTTGGCGAGGGTCTGGGTGTCGGCGGAGGCGAGGGCGCCGCGGTAGATGCGGAAGTCGTCGATCAGGCCGTCGAAGTAGGGGTCTCCGCGCCACTGGGATTTGCCGATGTGGTTGAGCGGCGTGGGGGGCAGTTGATGCGGGGACAGGGACATGGCGGCGTTTTCACCGACGAGCTGGCCGTTGACGTGGAGTCGGGCGAGGGGGCCGCTCTTGGTGACGGTGACGTGGGTCCACTGGCCGGTGGGGAGGGCGGCGGAGCCCTCGACGGATTGCTCGCCGACGCCGGCGCTGCGGGAGATGCCGAAGCGCAGTTTGCCGCCGCCGGCCTGGGGCGCGAGGTAGAGGTAGCGTTCGCTGCGCCAGATCTCGCCGCCCCAGACGTTGATGCCGCCCCAGAAGTCGCCGCCGGTGCCGAAGTCGAAGATGCGGGCGAAGGTGGTGGCGGAGTTTTGGTAAACCCAGGCGGAGATGCTGAAGTCGGAGAGGTCGGAGGCGAGGCCGGCGGGGAGGCCGACCGACTGGTCGGAGTCCTTGGCGAGGCCGATGGCGTTGCCCAGGGTGCCGGTGGTCCAGGCGGGGGAGTTGACGAGGGTGCCGTTCCAGCCGTTGCCGGTGGAATCGGCGGCGGTGGCGCCGGAGGTTTCGTCGAACTTGAGCCGGGCGTGGAGCGCGGTGCCGACGAGGGCGGAGGCTTCGTTGGAGTTGCCGGTCTCGCCGGAGGGCGTGGTGGCGGTGACGACGTAGTGGTAGGTGGTGCCGGGGGTGACGGCGGCGTCGGCGTAGGTGTTGGTCGTCAGGCCGGTGGCGAGGGTGGTGTAGGCGCCGCCGGCGGTGGTGGCGCGTTTGACGTTGTAGCCGGTGGCGTGGGTGGAACCCCACCAGGAGAGGACGGGCTGGCCGGCGGTGACGGTGGCGGTGAGGCCGCTCGGATTGGCGCCGGAGGCGATGGGGGGCAGCGCGGCGGTGAGCGAGTCCCAGCCGAGGGAGTCGCCGTTGTAATACCAGCCGTGGCCCATGTTGTCGGCCATGGTCTTGGTGTAGGGGGCGGCGAGGCCCTTGTGGTTGACGTAGTGGTGGTAGAGGGTGTGCCAGCCGGGGCGGGCGTTGTTGGCGCCGCGGGAGCCGGAGCCGGGCACGGTCATGAGCCAGTCCTTGCTGGCGTAGGGGGTGAAGGGGACTTCCTCGCCGAGGTTGTATTTCGCGACGTATTCGGCGGCGGCGAGGATGCGGTTGTTTTGGTAGCCGTAGAGATCGACGCCCTGGTTCCAGGCCATCTCGCAGATGGCGGCGACCTGGGCGATGTCGAGGGTGGCGTGGCCCTGGTCGCGGCCCATTTCCTGGGACTGGCCGAGGTGGCCGGGGTGGATGAAGTTGACGAAGCGCTCGATGCAGCCGTTGCCCACGCCGCCGTGGAGATAGGCGAGCGCCTGGTCGGTGAGGGTGGGGTTGTCGCAGAAGACGCCGATGGCGTAGATGGCGCTGATGGAGGCGAAATCCCAGTTGGCCCAGTAGTGTTCGTGGGCGGTGCCGAAGTGGCCGGTGAGGAAGCTGTTCGCGAGCGGATAAAAGACGTTATAGATCATCGTCTGGCACTGGGCGATGTCGGCGGCGGCCCAGCCGGAGTAGTTGCGCATGATCTCGGCGGCGCAGGCGAACTCGACGGCGTAGAGCTCGGTGAGGGCGACGTTGGTGTCGCCCTGCACGGCGGTGAGGGTGTGGCTCCAGTCGTTGATGAGTTTGACGGCCTGGTCGGCGTAGGCGGTGTCGCCGGAGATTTTCCAGCGGAGGGCGCTGGCGTAGATGACGGCGATGTCCTGATAGAGCCGGACGGTGTCGTTGGTGGCGCCGCGCGTGATGACGGGCTGGGCGCGCGAGTTCACACCGCCGTCGGCGGACATCCAGCTGGCGTCGAGGGCGGCGTAGCCGGAGGCCCAGGGCTCCTCGCCGAGGGCGACCTTGGTGCGGATGAAGTCGAAGTCGGCCTCGGTGTTTAGCAGGCCGGGGTGGACGAAGACGCCGGGGGCGGGCGGGGTGTGGGGGGCGAGATCGACGTGGAAAACGCGTTCGCCGGCCTGCGTCGTGATGGAGCCGGCGGCCACGCCGTTGGCGCCGGAGGTGTAGGCGGTGCCGGAGGCGTAGGGGTTGCCGCCGGTAGTGGCGTCGCGGATACCGAGCCACTCGAAGTAGTCGCCGCCGGTGCCGAGGTCGAAGGCGTAGGTGGTGCCGGGCGCGAGGACGATGGGCGCCTTCAGCGTGAAGGTGAGGTAGGTGCCGGGACCGTTGGCGGAGCCGCCCTGACCGGGGTTGCCGGAGCCGCCGGCGGCGGCGGTTTCCTGGGTGAGGGGGATGAAGGTCGCGCCGCCGAGGCGGCCGACGCGGAGGCGGAAGGTGGAGCTCGTATCGTTGAGGTCGTAGCCGCCGATGTTGCCGCCGCTGGCGGTGTTGTTGGTGTAGCCCTGCATGCGCACGGTGATGGCGGAGAGGGTGTAGCCGCCGGGATGGGAGCCGGTGGTGAAGGTCTGGCCCTGGGCGGGGCGATCGCCGGCGACGTAGGTGGTGCCGTCGTTGGCGGCGCCGTTGTTGGGCGAGCCGTTGGCGTTGACGCCGGAGCCGCCGACGTTGTCGGCGTCGAAGGCGGCGCCGGTCCAGTTGCTGATCGAGGCGGCCCCGCCGGCGGGGGCGGAGGTGCCGAAGGTGAGGGTGGCGGCGGAGGCGGGCAGCGAGAGGGCGGCGAGCAAGCAGACGGACGCGAGCGCGCGCGGGCGCCCGCCCACGAGGGGGGATAGGTGCATGGGGTGGGGTGGTTTTGGGGAGGGTGGAAAGCCGCGCCGCCCGGAGGAGCCGCGCGCGCGCCGACCGTTTCGCCTCGGGGAGAATCTTCCGAGGCCGGCGGAAGTTTAACTGTAACCGGATGGCGTGGCGCCGGGCGCGGAGCCGTGCCGTCGAGCCGTGCCGTAGGAGTTGCCGAGGCGCGCCCCTCGCTGGTCGGCGATGGTGATGGACCGCTAAACCTCGGCTAAAACGACGGCTCAATGAGTGTCGTCTGAGACGATGCGTTTCTCGAAGCGAAACAGACCGGTGTCGAAGACTCGGCCAAAGGCCTCGGCGAGGGAGGAGACAGGCATGGGGCGGGCCCGGCGCGTCGCCGCCCGACGTTTGCCACTCCACCGCGGCGGGCCCGGCGTGTATGGACTCGGGTCAAGGGTAACAGGTGTTCCGCTTC
>CBINNW010000200.1:0-5862 GCA_966252115.1 uncultured Akkermansia sp. | reverse complement strand
ACCAGGGCATCGCCGTTTACGGCAACAAGGGCTCCACCGACCAGCACGCCTACGTGCAACAGCTTCGCGAAGGCGTGAACAACTTCTTCGTGACCTTCATCGAGGTCCTCAAGGACCGCGCCAATCCCGCCGCCGCGATGGCGGTCGAGCCTGGCGTGACGACCGGCGACTATCTGCTCGGCTTCTACCTCGGCACCCGCGACGCCCTCAGCGAGAAGGACCGCCACTCGGTCAGCGTCACCGTCACCGAGCTCAACGCCTACACCCTCGGCCTCATGATCGCCCTCTACGAGCGCGCGGTCGGCTTTTACGCCACCCTGGTCGGCATCAACGCCTACCATCAACCCGGCGTCGAGGCGGGCAAAAAGGCCGCCACCGGCGTCATCGCCCTTCAGGGCAAGCTGGTCGCCGCCCTCAAGGCCGCCCCCGGTCAGGCCTACACCGCCGAAGCCGCGGCCAACGCGGTCGGCGGCAGCGCCGAGCTCGCCTACAAGATCCTCGAACACCTCGCCGCCAACGGCGTCGTGAAAAAACAGGCCGGCAGCCCCTGGTTCACCAGCACCTACTCGGCCTGAGCCGGCCGCCCCATCCGCGCGCGCCCCGCCTGCCCGAGACCGCCGTGTCGGCGGGGTCGCGCGCGAACTTTCTCCTTTCCAAGGAGTCTCCCCCTTCGCACCCTCGCCGTTTTTACATCCCCGCATGAAAGCCCTTACCCTCGTCCTCTGTATTCTCGCGCTTCTCGGATCCGCCGCCTCCGGCTACTTCTGGTGGAGCATCGGCACCAAACTAGAAGACACGAAATCCGAACTCGCCGCGGTGCAAACCCGCGCGGACGGGCTACAAGCGAATCTTTCCAACGTGAACGAGGAGCTGGAAACCACCAAGACCCGCCTCGCCGCCTCCGACGCCGAGCTCGGGGATGTGAAGACCCAGCTCACCGCCGCCGAGGCCCGCACCGTGCAGGTCGCCCGCGAACTGGCCACCACCAAGAGCACCCTGGCCGAGAAAGAAGCCGACGTCACCCAGCTCAACACCGACCTCGACAAACTCCGTCGTGATCTCGTGCAGGCCCGCGTGGCCGCCCAAGTCGGCAATCCCGAGGAAGTCGAGCGCTACAAGGAGACCATCGCTTCGCTCGAAGGGCGCCTCGCCACGATCACCGGCGTCGCCCCGGCCCCCGACGCGGACGGCGCCGCCTCCGTCCCCGCCGGTCCGGTGATGAGCGAGCGCACCGCCGCCGCCCGCGTCGCCACCGTCGGCACCAAGAACGCCTTCGTGGTGCTCGAGCTCGGCACCGAGGACGGCATCTCCCCCGGCAACAAATTCATCATCAGCCGCGCCGGCGAGCCCATCGCCGAGTCCGTCATCTCCGAGGTCACCGACAACTTCTCCATCGCCCAGGTCGCGCCCTCCTCGATCAAGGCCGACCTGAAGTCCGGCGACATCGCCAGCTACGCCAACTAAGCCGGCCCGGCGTTTCGTTCCTTTCGCTCCATGCTCCGCCGCCTCACCCTCGCCCTCCTTGGCTCCGCGTTCCTGGCCCTCCTTTCGGGCTGCGCGACCAAATCTCCGGAGGATTCCTCGATCCCGTGGAGCCGTCCGGCCAGCTGGGAAGGCGGCATCCCCGGCATGGGCGGCCTCGGCCAGCCCGGCATGTAAAGAGAGTCACGCCTCAAAGCGTCTCCGTATCGTATTTTCAAAGCCCGGCTTCCTTTGGGAGCCGGGTTTTTATGTGCCCGAGAGTAGCGGGAGCATCCTGCTCCCGACTCCGATCCAGCCACCGCCCACCGCCGATCCGATCCCCACCGCCCGCCCACACCCCCGGCCCTCACTCCCGCCTTCACCGCCGGCGCCGAGTCTTCTACTTAAACGAACAATGTCCGACGTTTCCGCTCCCGCCGCCGTCCCCTCCCCCGCCCCGTTGTCCGACGAGACCGCCGCCCGGCTCGCCGCCCGGGCGGGGCACCTCTACGTCGTGGCCACGCCCATCGGAAACCTCGCCGACCTCACGGAACGCGCCCGATTGATCCTCGCCACCGCGGACTTGATCGCCTGCGAGGACACCCGCACCACCGGCGCGCTGCTCACCCGGCTCGGGCTGCACCGCCCGCTCGTCCCCTACCACGATCACAACGAAACCGCCGCCGCCGAGCAGCTCGTCGCCCGTCTGCGCGAGGGCAAATCCGTCGCGGTGGTGAGCGACGCCGGCACCCCCGCCATCAGCGATCCCGGCTTCCGGGTGGTGCGCGCCTGCCGTCGCGCGGAGCTGCCCGTCG
Source organism: uncultured Akkermansia sp. (assembly GCA_966252115.1). GTDB lineage: Bacteria > Verrucomicrobiota > Verrucomicrobiia > Opitutales > Opitutaceae > IMCC26134_A. The sequence goes on along the minus strand of CBINNW010000200.1, from coordinate 3,586 downwards.
TGCCCGTGCCCGGCGCCTGCGCCCTCGCCGCCGTGCTCAGCGCCAGCGGACTGCCCAGCGACGGGTTCCTCTTCGCCGGCTTCCTCCCGCCCAAGACCAGCGCGCGGACCGCGTTCCTGGAGAAGTATCGAGATTTCGACTACACGCTGGCCCTCTACGAGAGCTGCCATCGTATCGACAAGTTCGCCGCCGAGATCGTCGCCACGCTCGGCCCCGACCGTGTCGTCTGCCTGGCCAAGGAAGTCACCAAGCTGCACGAGACCTTTCTGGTCGGACCCGCCGGCGACGTGGCCGCCCGCCTCGCGAAAACCAGCCTCAAGGGCGAATTCGTCGTGTTGATCGCGCCGGGCGATTTCAGGCTGTAACGGCTGTCCGCCTACCCGTTCCGGACACGGGAGCAGGATGCTCCCGCCACTCTCCGCTCCAGCCACGCGCCGCCGGCCAGACAGGCGAGCAGGACGCCGTTGCGCGCCAGCGCGGCGGCCGCGCCCGTGCCCGCCGCCTCGCCGAAACAGCCGCAGTTCAGATCGATCCCCCGCGCCAAGGTGCTGGCCAGCGCGACGCAAAATCCCAGGAGCAATCCCGCCGCCAGCCACCGCGCAGCCCGCCGCGTCGCGGGCACGAACAGACCGACCGCCAGCGTGAGCTCGAACCAGGGCAGATAGACCGCCGCCAGACCGGCCACGAAGGGCGACACCAAGCGGTAGTTGCCGATGTCGGTCACAAAGGCCGCCGGATCGGCCAGCTTGAGCGCTCCCGCGACGACGAAGGTCGCGGCGACCAGACCCTGCGGAACCAGCGCCCAAATTTTCGCGCCGAGCGACGGCCGGGAGAAGTCCGCGGCTCTCATCGCGCCCCCTCCGTCTCCGCGGCTCGCGCAGGGGCCCCGGGCGCCACCCCGCCGCCGGCGCCCTGGGCCGCGCGCCAGGCGTCCCAGCCGCCGCGCAACACCACGATACGATCAAAAGCCAGGTCCTGCTTGAGCCGGCGCGCCACCGCCTCGCTCGCGTGGCAGGATTCGCCACCGCAATAGACCACCAGCGGACGCTCGCCATCCCAGGCGTCCATGAGGCCGGCGAAATTGTTGTCCCACTCGGTTTCGCCCATCGGCAGCGCGTCCGGCACATGCCCCGCCGCGTAGGCCCCGGGCTCGCGCGCATCGAGCCAGAGCGCGTCGGGAAACTCGCCGCGGGCGGTCGCGAGATCGACTTGCCGCACCTCCACGACGGGTGCGCGCAGCACCGCCCAATCGGGCCGATGCGGATGCCAGAGGGCGGTCGCGACAGCGGGAAGCAAGGGCAGGGCCACCAGAAGCGCCGCGACGAGCCACGGACGCCCGCCGTCGGCGGATGCGGAAGGAGTGGCCGCGCCCGAACTCACGGCAGGTGGCGAACGTAAACCAGATCGATGTGCTCCGTTCCCGACTGGCCCCGGGTGCGGATACGCACCGTGCCGCGCGCGTCCTCGCCGGCCGCGCCGACGTGGCGCACGGAGAATTTGAGCACGTTGTCCTTCATCACCGGTTCCTCCGTGAGCTCGAAGGCCCGGTTGCCCAGCTCGACCCCGAGCAGGGTGACCGGCGTGTCGTCCGAATAGGTGACGGTCGCCTGTTTGCTTTCGTCGGAATCGCGGCCGATCACCAGCATGCGCGGCTCGAAGCTCACGCGCACGGGCAAGTCGGCGACCAGCACCAAATCCTGGCGGCCGCCGTCGGAAGTGGAGACGTGAACGGTCTGGGTCTGGCGTCCCTGGCGCCCGCCGGTCGCGTAGGTGACGGGCACCTCGCCGACACCGTCGGGCGGGATCGGCTCGCGCGACCAGGTCGGCACCGTGCAACCGCAACCGCTCGTGATGTCGGTGATCGTCACGGCCGTGTCGCCGGTGTTCTTGAACTTGAAGGTCGCCGTCAGCCGCGTCTCGCCGGGCTTGGGTTTCACCGTGAGCTCGGTTTTTTCGAACTCCAGTTCCGCCCGCAGGGAGGCGGCCGTGAAGGTCAAGGCGAGGACAAACGCGAGGGCGATGGAGCGGACGGAGACGGGGACCGGAACGGGGCGCATTTTGGAATCCGCGCCGGCCGGACACGGGAGCAGGATGCTCCCGCCACCATAACGTAGCGGGAGCTTCCAGCTCCCGTTCCCGTCGGAAACGACCTGACCCATCGGCACCGGAATCACGGCTTAAACGGCCTTGAAAATCGCGACCGCGTTCTGACCGCCGAAGCCGAGGTTGTTGCTCGCCACGGTCGAGACCTTGGCCTGCCGGGCGAGGTTGGGCACGTAGTCGAGGTCGCACTCCGGGTCGGGCTCGTGGAGGTTGATCGTCGGGGCGATGGTTTGGGTGTGGAGGGTCTTGGCGCTGATGACGCTCTCCAGGCCGCCGGCGCCGCCGAGCAGGTGGCCGGTCATGGACTTGGTGGAGCTGATGGCGAGTTTGCGCGCGTGTTCGCCGAAGACGCGCTTGATGGCGAGCGTCTCGAACTTGTCGTTGTAGGGGGTGCTGGTGCCGTGGGCGTTGATGTAGTCCACCTGCTCGGGGCTCACCCCGGCGCTCTTCAGGGCGCGGGTCAGGGCCGCGCCGAGGCCTTTGCCCTCGGGGTCGGGCATGGTGATGTGGTGGGCGTCGGCGGTGGCGGCGTAGCTGGCGACCTCGCAGTAGATGCGCGCGCCGCGTTTCTTCGCGTGTTCGAGCGATTCGAGCACGAGCACGCCCGCGCCCTCGCCCATCACGAAGCCGTCGCGCCCCATCGAGAAGGGGCGGCAGGCGGTGGTGGGGTCGTCGTTGCGCGTGCTCATGGCTTTCATCGCGCAGAAAGTGGCGTAGGCGAAGGGGGTGATGGCGGCCTCGGTGCCGCCGGCCACCATGATGTCGGCGTCGCCGCGACGGATCATGTGCATCGATTCGCCGATGGCGTGGGTGCCGGTGGCGCAGGCGGAGACGACACCGAAGTTGGGGCCGCGGGCGCCGATCTCGATGGCGAAGATGCCCGAGCAGATGTTGCCGATCAGGGCCGGGATGGTGAAGGGCGAGACCTTGCGCGGCCCGAGCTCGTGGAGCTTACGGCACTGCGTCTCGTAGGTGAACATGCCGCCGATGCCGGAGCCGATGACGACGCCGACGCGGTCGGGGTCTTCGGTGTCCATGCTGAGCCCCGAATCCGCCCAGGCCTGCTTGGCGGCGCAGAAACCGAAGTGGGTGTAGCGGTCGTTGCGCCGCGCTTCCTTCGGGTCCATGTGCTCCTCGGCGCTCCACCCCTTCACCTCGGCGCCCATCTGGGTCGCGAAGGGCGAGGGATCGAACTGCGCGACGCGATCGATACCGTTTTTACCCGCGACGAGATTGCTCCAGAAGGTTTCGACGGTCTGACCCAGGCCATGGATGACGCCGAGGCCGGTGACGACGACGCGTTGGGAATCGGGAAGGTTGGACATGATGCAAAGCCGAGGAGTGAAGGCACGCGACGGTGCAGGGCAAGGACTCCCGCGCGCGGCGAGTTTTTCAAGGGGCGGCCGATTCACGCGCCGGGCTGAATAGACCCGGATTCCGCGATTGAGCATCAAACGGTGAGGTTATCGTAGGGGGAGTGTGC
>CBINNW010000199.1:0-6035 GCA_966252115.1 uncultured Akkermansia sp. | reverse complement strand
AACCCAAGGCCGACCTCGGCCACTGGATCGGCGACCTCGAGATCGATCCCTTCAACCCCGACCACGCCCTCTACGGCACCGGCATGACCATCTGGGCCACCGACGAGCTCACCGCCGTGGACCGCGACCGGCCCACCCGCTGGCTCGCCCACGCCCGGGGCATCGAGGAGACCGTCATCAACGAACTCGTCAGCCCCATCGACGGCGCCCCCCTCCTCAGCGCCATGTGGGACATCGACGGCTTCCGCCACGAAGACCTCGACGCCTCCCCCCCGGCCGGCTTTTTCCAGCCCGCGCGCGGCCGCAACACCTCCATCGACGTCGCCGGCCGCGCCCCCGACATCGCCGCCCGCGCCTACTGGAAAGGCGGCGCCTTCTCCCGCGACAACGGCCGCACCTGGACCCCCTTCCCCACCCTGCCCGTCGAGGGCGCCGGCGACGGCCGACTCGCCCTGTCCGCCAAGGGCGAGACCCTCCTCTGGACGCCGGACAACCAGGCCACCTGGCTGACCCGCGACCAGGGCAAAACCTGGAAAAAGACCACCGGCCTGCCCGAGCGCCTCCACCCCGTGGCCGACCGGGTGGACCCCGCCCGCTTCTACGCCTACGAACCGCGCGACGGCACCGTTTACACCAGCGCCGACGGCGGCGAGACCTTCGCCAAGACCACCCAGGTCGGCGGTGGCGGTGGTCAGCTCACCGCCGTCTTCAACCATGCCGGCCATGTCTGGATCGTGAACCGCTCCGGCATTCACCGCTCCGCCGACCACGGACGCACCTTCAAGCCCGTCACCGCCGAGATCACCGGCAACTACATCGCCTTCGGCCGCGCCGCCCCCGGCGCCCGCGCCCCCGCCATCTACGTCGCCGGCCGCCGCGGCGACGAGCGTGGCATCTTCCGCAGCATCGACGGCGGCGGCACCTGGATCCGCCTAAACCCCGAAGACCTCCAGTTCCACTCCATCAGCGCCCTCGCCGCCGATCCCCGCGTCTTCGGCCGCGTTTACGTCGGCACCCGCGGCCGCGGCATCTACTACGGCGAACCCGCGAAATAAAAACCCACCCGTCGCCGCCCCTCCCGTCTCATCCCCTCCCCGCCGCCCCCCTTTCCCGTCCATCCCCTCGCATTTCACCATGCCCGTCACCGCCCGCTCATTCCCCCCCCGCTTCGTCTGGGGCGTCGCCGCCGCCGCCCCGCAGATCGAAGGCGCCGCCAGCGTCGCCGGCAAAGGCGAGTCCATCTGGGACCGCCTCGCCAAGCGCCCCGGCGCCATCCACGGAGGCGACACCCTCGAACCCGCCTGCGACCACTACCGCCTCTTCCGCGAGGACTTCGCCCTCATGCGGAAACTCGGGGTCAAAAACTACCGCCTCTCCCTCGCCTGGCCGCGCATCTACCCGCAGGGCGACGGCCCGCTCAACCGCAAGGGCCTCGATTTCTACAAGCGCCTCTTCGACTCCATGGGCGAGAACGGCATCACCCCCTGGGTCACCATGTTCCACTGGGACCTGCCCCAGGCCCTCGAGGATCGCGGCGGCTGGACCGCCCGCATCACCCCCGAGGCCTTCGGCCGCTACGCCGACACCATCGTATCCACTTTTTCAGGACAGGTTAAAAACTGGATAACGCTCAACGAGATCCGCTGCTTCACCCTGCTCGCCTACGGCCCCGGCAAACCCGGCAAGGCCCCCTCGCGCCCCGTCTCGCCGCAGCTCCTCAACCAGACCTACCACCACGCCATCCTCGCCCACGGCCACGGCGTGCGCGCCGTGCGCGAACACGGCGGCAAGGGCGCCCGCGTCGGCCTCACCGACAACAGCGACATCTGCACCCCCCTCTTCGAGACCCCGGCCGACATCGCCGCCGCCCGCTCCTGGTTCCGCCTGCGCAACGAGCACATCCTCGGCGCCATCGCCGCCGGCCGCTACTCCCCCGCCTACCTCCGCCGCTGCGGCGCCGACCGCCCCGTCGTCACCAAGGGCGACTTCGACCTCATCTCCCTTCCCACCGACTTCCTCGGCCTCAACATCTACGCCGGCACCTTCGTCCGCGCCGGCCGTGACGGAAAACCCGAGGAGCTCCGCCCCAACGCCACCTACCCCCGCGCCGACAGCGCCTGGCTGCACTGGCACCCGCAATGCCTCTACTGGGGCCCCCGCCTCGCCGCCGAGGCCTACGGCCACAAGGCCATCTACATCACGGAAAACGGCTGCGGCTACGACGACGACGCGCCCGACGCCCGCGGCGAGGTCCTCGACCTGCACCGCCGCGAATTCACCCGCTCCTACCTCCGCGAACTCCAGCGCGGCGTCGCCGACGGCACCCCCGTGAAGGGCTACTTCCACTGGTCCTTCATGGACAACTTCGAGTGGGAAGACGGCTACACCCGCCGCTTCGGCCTCACCCACGTGGACTACAAGACGCAAAAGCGCACCCCCAAGCTCTCCGCCGCCTACTACTCGGAGATCATCCGCTCCAACCGCATCGTCTGAAAACCCGTCCCGCGCCGGCCGCCCGACGCCTGCCTGCCCCTCGGCCGGATGCCCGCATGGTCCGGCCAGGTGGGTCCGGGGAGGTTGGTCCGGGGAGCGCACCCGTCCCGGGTGCCGCGTCGGGCGTCTCGCCCGACGCTCCGAGACCGCCGCGCCGCGTTCCGCCTCGCCCCGCCCCGCTCTCCCGCCCCGCTCGCCCCGCGCTCCGCGCCCCTCCCGGGCGCCGCTCCGCTCCCGCTTCCGCCCTTCCCCGCCAGCTCCTCCTCCCCCTGCCCCCATGGCAAACGTCACGATCACCAACCTGGAAAAGGTTTACTCCGAAAAAAACGGCCCCGGCGTCAAAGTCGTCCACGGCATCAACCTCGAGATCAAGGACCGTGAATTCATGGTCCTCGTCGGCCCCTCCGGCTGCGGCAAATCCACCACGCTGCGCATGATCGCCGGCCTCGAGGAAATCTCCGGCGGCACCATCGCCATCGACGGCCGCGTCGTGAACGACGTCCTGCCCAAGGACCGCGACATCGCCATGGTTTTCCAAAACTACGCGCTCTACCCCCACATGAGCGTCTATGAAAACATGGCCTTCGGCCTGAAGCTGCGGAAATTCCCCAAGGCCGAGATCGACCAGCGCGTGCGCGAGGCCTCCGCCATGCTCGGCCTCGACCCCTACCTCGAACGCAAACCCAAGGCCCTCTCCGGCGGCCAACGCCAGCGCGTCGCCGTCGGCCGCGCCATCGTGCGCAAACCGAAGGTCTTCCTCTTCGACGAGCCCCTCTCGAACCTCGACGCCAAGATGCGCGTCTCCACCCGCACCGAGATCTCCAAACTCCACGCCCGTCTCGGCGCCACCATGATCTACGTCACCCACGACCAGGTGGAGGCCATGACCATGGGCGACCGCATCTGCGTCATGAAGGACGGCCGCATCATGCAGGTCGCCCCGCCCCTCGAACTCTACAACCGCCCCGACAACCTCTTCGTCGCCGGCTTCATTGGCAGCCCGCCGATGAACTTCTTCAAAGGCCGCCTGCAAAAAACCGACGCCCCCGGCGCCCGCCTGGAATTTGTCGAGACCAACGACAAGGCCGCGCCCCTGCGCGTCCTGCTCGACGAACGCCTCTCCGCCCTCGGCGCCGGCCACCTCGGCAAGGACGTCGTGTTCGGCATCCGCCCCGAGGATGTTTACGAAGCCTCGTCCGCGCCCGCCCCCGTCGATCCCGCCCAGGCCATGGAAGTGAAGGTCGAGGTCTCCGAGCCCATGGGCGCCGAGACCTACCTCTATCTCCACACCGGCGCCACCAGCTTCATCGCCCGAGTCGCCCCCACCGACCGCTTCGAGCACGGCCAGAACCTCAAGGTCGCCTTCAAGCTCGCCGCCGCCCACCTCTTCGACGCCGCCACCGAACAGGCGATCCGATAGACGCCCCGCCCGCGTCGCGCGTCCTCCCGGGCCACCCCGCCCGGCCGTCACCGCCGTCACCGTCGTCACCGCCCGATCCTTCCGCAGTCACTCCCGCCATGTCCTCCGCTTCCCCGGATTCCGGCTCCGCCACCGCCGTCTTCACTCCCGCGCCGCCCGAGCAGCGCCGTGCCGACCGCGGCGACGGCACCTTTCTCAATCCCGTCCTCGCCGGCGATTATCCCGATCCCTCCGTCCTCAAGGAAGGCCCGGACTACTACCTCGTCCACTCCTCCTTCGAGAGCACGCCCGGCCTCCTCGTCTGGCACTCCCTCGATCTCGTCAACTGGCGCCCGCTCGGCCCCGCCCTCCGCCGTTACGTCGGCTCCGTCTGGGCCCCCGACCTCTGCAAACACGGCGACCGCTACTACATCTACTTCCCCGCGCTCGACGGCGACAAACTCACCAACATGGTCGTCCACGCCCCCTCGCCCTCCGGCCCGTGGAGCGAGCCCATCGACCTGAAGATCGGCCTCATCGACCCCGGCCACGCCGTCGATCCGCAGGGCAAACGCCACCTCTTCATGAGCGCGGGACACGTCTTCCCGCTCGCCGACGACGGCCTCTCCGTCACCGGCCCGGAGAAAAAAATCTACGACGGCTGGCAATACCCCGAGGACTGGGACGTCGAGACCTTCGCGCAGGAGGGCCCCAAGATCCTCCGGCGCGGCGACTACTACTACATGGTCCTCGCCGAGGGCGGCACCGCCGGCCCGGCCACCAGCCACATGGTCGTCATGGCCCGCTCCCGCGACCTGCACGGCCCCTGGGAAAACTCCCCCCACAACCCCGTCGTCCGCACCGCCTCCAAGGCGGAAAAATGGTGGTCCCGCGGCCACGCCACGCTCGTCCCCGGTCCCGACGACCAGCGATGGTATCTCGTCTATCACGCGTATGAGAACGGCCACTACAACCTCGGCCGGCAGACCATTCTCGAGCCCGTCGAGTGGACCGACGACGGCTGGGTGCGGGCCGTAGGCGCCGACCTCGCCGCGCCCCTCCCCCTGCCCGCCGGCGGCGCGCCCGTGCCGCACGGCTTCGCCTTTTCCGACGATTTTTCCACCGACAAGCTCGGCGTCCAGTGGGCGCTCTTCCGCGCCCCCGGCGAGCCGCCCGGGCACGCCCGCGTGGCGGACCACGCCCTCCACCTCCGGGCCCGGGGCTCCACGCCGAAGGACGGCACCATCCTCACCTTCATCACCGGCGACCACGACTACGAGATGCAGGTCGAGGTGGAGATCGACGCCGACGCCACCGGCGGCCTGTTGCTCTTCTACAGCGAACGGCTCTTCGCCGGCCTCGGTTTCTCCGACACCGCTCTGCTCGAATACGGCAAGGGCGACACCGCGACCTTCGGCAAACCCGCCGGCATCGGACGCCGTTTCTTCCTGCGCCTGCGCAACGCCGACGGCGTCATGACCACCTGGCACAGCCCGGATGGCCGGGACTGGAAGCGCCACTGGATGCAGTTCGAGATCTCCTGCTACCACCACAACGTCGCCGGCGCCTTCCTGAGCCTGCGTCCCGCCCTGCTCGCCGGCGGCCGGGGCGAAGTCCGCTTCCGCGACTTCCGCTACCGCGTGCTCACGACCACCTGACACCAAGTCGCGTTCCGTCGAAATAAAAGCGGTGTTCGCGACCTGTCTGCCCGACCGCCCGCAGCCTGCCCGGCTGCAGGCCTGATCGTTGGTCAGGCAGCCCGACTGTAGGCCTGACCGTTGGTCAGGCTGCCCGACCAGCGGGCGGGCCTACATCGGAGCGGTGCGTTTTGTGCCGTTGAACGCGAATGAGGGTCCCCTCCATCCTGCGGCCGTTTCGGGTCGGGATCTTCCGCCAAAGCCGTGCGCGACCTCCGGTCACGCCGGTTTGGCGTCTCCTTATACCAATTACGTGTTGAGTTGGGACTTTCGGGGAAGGTAGGGCGCGACGCCGGGCCCGCCGGTTTGGGTGACGATCTCCGTCCGTCCTCGGCGGCGGGCCCGGCGGTCCCGCCCTACCCTTGAGAGTCAATCCATCCCGTAACTGGTATTAGTTTCGCTCCGGCTCGTCCGGCTCCCCGGCCAGCAGGCGCCAGCGCGGATTT
>CBINNW010000198.1:0-6035 GCA_966252115.1 uncultured Akkermansia sp. | reverse complement strand
TCGGCATCGTCAACGAGGGCGCGGACTGGGCGATGGTCATCAACGACGTATCCGAAGGCCACTACACCTCCCTCGCCGCCGCGCTGCCCTTCGTGCCGGTCGGCGTGATGAAGGTGACGAAGCTCAAGAATCTCTCCGGCGAAACCCTCCAGGGCGCCATGGACGCCGAACGATGGATTCGTATTCAGAATCTTTATACGATTCCGAACTCGGCGCAGCGGCTTCACGTTGCCAACCAGACCGTGCTGAACGATCCCCAGATGTTGGAAACGGTGCGCCGTATCCTCACCGGCCCCGGCGGGCCGGTGAAAATCGGCGACCGAAGCATACTGGGCCGGCGCATGGAGAAACTCAAACCGAGGCCGGGAGCTACCTACCATGCGCATCACGATTTGCCGTATCAATTCAAGCAGTTGTTTGCTCGTGTTGGCATCGATGTGAACGACCCCGCGTTTGGGCGTTGGGCGTCCAAAGCCGACCATGATCGTTGGCATTACCAAACAACCCCCAAATACAACCGTTTTTGGGGCGACTGGCTGAATGGGATATTGCGTGAAGGGCGCGATCCCACACGACAGGAGATCCTGGACCAACTCGTGGTCGCCCGATCCACCTATCAATGAAACTCTACGAACTCTCCGACAATGGTCCCTACTCAAGGGGCTATCCCTATGCGAGCGGTTATGGGCCGCTGGACAATTCCATGCCCTTCTTGAGTGGGAGGATGCGCGACAGCATGTTTGAGTTCTGGAAAAAGAACCCCATGAAACCGGGTCTATACATTGATGAAAAGGGCACTAAATGGGGCGACCTAATCGCGGTCCACCTGCCGCCGCCGGCGCTGCTCGTTTCGGAACGCGTGCGCGTCTGCTTGGAAAAGGTCCGTTGTAGGATCGAGACTTGCACCGAATTTCCGGTGGCGGAGATCCGAGCTAAAAAGCTTCGGTCCGTGCCGCCCCCGCGCTACTTCGCCCTTCAGCTTCGAGGCGGGGTCGCGGTGCATTGGCGAGCAATGGGCATCGAACTCGATTCTTTGGGCAAACCGGTTATTGTCCCCGGGAAACAGCCTCCCCTCGTGGCCGATCTCACCACTTGGAATCGCGACGACATTTTCTCGTGGTCCAATTGGGATCCCTTCCAAATCTCCCTCCTTTGCACCGAGCGAGTCGTGGAACTGGCCGAGAAGGAGAAGTGGACCAACGTGCGCTTCGACCCAGTGCTAACAAGTTGAAGCCCCCTTTGGTTCATTTTCTCGTTCTCTGACTTAGCTTCCCTCCGCCGCGCGCCGGGGCCTGCTGACACAGTCCATCGAGACCCGGCGGGCCAAGGCCATGAGCGGGGACGGCAAGCACTGCGGCGCGGCGGCCGAGCTTTGCCTCGCGGCCATCGGCAGGGGCATCGAGGGCGCGGACTGGGCGATGGTCGTAAGCGACGTATCCGAGGGCCACCACAGCTCCCCCGCCGGTGCGCTTCCGTTTGTGCCGGTCGGCGTGATGAGGGTGACGAAGCTCAAAAACCTGGCCGGCGAGCCCCCCCCCGGGGGGCGCCATGGACGCCGAACGATGGATTCGTATTCAGAGTCCTTATACGATTCCCGATCTGGCGCGGCGGCTCCACGTGGCCGGGAAAACCGTGCTGAACCATCTTCCGCCGTTGCAAGCGGTGCCCGCCCGGCCATCGCGCCGCGCGGGGTTTTCTTTTTCCCCGGCTTGCGCATCGTCTGTGCCTGCGCCCCGCTCCCCGTCCCGTTTTACCTTCGCACCGTCCCGACGCCTCCGCCGCCATGCCCAACGCCCTCGCCGCCGCCAAATCGCCCTACCTGCGCCAGCACGCCGAAAACCCCGTGGAGTGGCTCGAGTGGGGCCCCGCCGCCTTCGCCCGCGCCCGCGCCGAGGACAAGCCCATCCTCCTCTCCATCGGCTACTCCACCTGCCACTGGTGCCACGTCATGGCGCACGAGTCCTTCGAAAACGAGGCCATCGCCGCGCAGCTCAACCGCGACTTCATCCCGGTGAAACTCGACCGCGAGGAACGCCCCGACGTCGATCGCGTTTACATGACCTACGTGCAGGCCCGCACCGGCTCCGGCGGCTGGCCGCTCAACGTCTTCCTCACCCCCGACCTCAAACCCTTTTTCGGCGGCACCTACTTCCCCCCCGAGGACCGCCACGGCCGCCGGGGTTTCCCGTCGCTGCTCGCCGCCGTCGCCGAGGCCTGGCGCGAGAAGCGGGGCGACCTCGTCGCCGAGGCCGAGCGCGTGCTCGCGTCCTTGAAAAACCACTACGCCGACCGCGCCGCCGCCATCGCCGACTCCGGCGGCCCCGGCTCCCGCGACGCCACGGCGGACGCCGCCGCGGGCGACGCCTCCGAACCCACGCCCCTGCACGAGGCGGCGGGCGACGCCTTCGAGCGCGGTTTCATCCATCTCTACGAGAGCTTCGACGCCGGCAAGGGCGGCTTCGGCAACGCCCCTAAATTCCCCCGCGCCGGCAACATCGATTTCCTGCTGCGGGTTGCCTCGCTCCAGGGCGGCGGCGCCAGCGAGACCGGCCGCGAGGCGCTCCGGCTCGTCGCGATCACCGTCCGCCGCATGTGCGAGGGCGGCATCCACGACCACCTCGGCGGCGGCTTCCACCGCTACTCGGTGGACGACGCCTGGCTCGTGCCGCACTTCGAGAAGATGCTCTACGACCAGGCGCAGATCGCGCGCAACCTGCTCGACGCCGCCCGCGCCACGGGCGACGAGCGCCTCGCCTGGGCCGCGCGCGGTGTATTCGATTATTTGTTACGCGATCTGTCCCATCCGGCCGGCGGTTTCTTCTCCGCCGAGGACGCCGACAGCGACCGCGCGCCGGAGGACGGCGGAGGTCACGCCGAGGGCGCCTTTTATGTCTGGACGCGCGCCGAGCTCGACCGCGCCCTCCCGCCCGCCGACGCCGCCCTGGTCCACGCGCACTTCGGCGTGGAGCCGGCGGGCAACGTCTCCGCCGAGCTCGACCCTCATGGCGAATTCACCGGGCGCAACATTCTCAAACAGCAGCGCCCCTTCGCCGAGACGGCCGCCGCCCTCGGCCTCGACGTCGCGGAGGCCGCCGATCGGCTCGCCGGCGCCTTGGAGCGCCTGCGCGCGGTGCGCGCCGGCCGGCCGCGTCCACATCTCGACGACAAGATTCTCGCCGCCTGGAACGGCCTCGCGCTCTCGGCGCTGGCCCGCGCCGCCGTTCACCCCGCCGCCTGTCTCGCCGACAAGCGGCCCTTCTACCTCGAGGCCGCGCTGCGCTGCGCGCGTTTTATCGAGACGGAGCTCTTCGATTCCACGCGGGGCGTGCTGCTGCGCTCCTGGCGCGAGGGTCCGTCGGCCATCGACGGTTTCGCCGAGGATTACGCCTGCGTGATCGCCGGCCTCATCGATCTGCACCAAGCGACGCTCGACGCCCGCTGGCTCCGCTTCGCGGAGAAACTGCAGGGCGTGCTCGACGAGCGTTTTTGGGATCCGGTCGATGGCGGCTACTTCGCCGCGCAGGCCGACAGCGAGTTGGTGCTGCGCCTGAAGGACGACTACGACGGGGCCGAGCCCACCGCCACGTCGGTGGCGGTGTCGAACCTCGTGCGCCTCTCGATTCTGGCCGGTGAGGCCGCGTATAACGACCAGCCCGCGCCCGGCTCCTATCGCGAGCGCGCCGTGCGGGCCTTGCGGAGCCTCCAAGCCCAATGGGCCAACGCGCCCCACGCGCTGCCGGTCTTGCTCTGCGGCCTGGCCGATCTGTTGGCCGAGCCCGCGCACGTGGTGTTGGCCGGTGATCCACAGGATCCGGCCCACGCCGCGCTCGCCGAGGTGGTGCGGTCCGCCCCTCCCTTCAGCACCCCGCTGCTCCTGCTCACGCCGCAGGACGCGGCCTGGGCGGCGGATTTGGCGGCGGTGGACGGCCGGCCCACGGCCTACTTTTGCCGGGACTTCGCCTGCCAGCTCCCCGTCACCGATCCCGCCGCCCTGCGGGCGCAGTTGGGGTAAAACCGGGGGCACGCTCGCTGGTCCCGCCCCGCTTTTGGGGAATCGCTTTCATTCCGGCTTTCCAGCTTTCCACATCAAAAATCTTGGGCGCCGGGAACCCGGGGGCGGGAGGCGCGGAGATCAGCGGCCGGCCTTCACGAAACGTTCCAGATCGGCCGCATTGGCGAAATTGCTGTCGGCCGGGAAAAGTTGCACCAGATCGAGCACTTCCTGAATGGGCTTGGGCACCTGCATGAGCCGCAGATCGCCGCCTTGGGAGCGGAGCGTTTTGAAGGTTTGCAGCAACACCCGGATGCCGGTGGAGGCGAGGAAGGTGAGGCCCTTGCAATCGAGCACCACCAGCCGGGCTCCATCGCCGATGAGGCGCTGAAGTTCCTTTTCCAAGGCCGGATAGGTGACAGCGGTGAGCACGCCGTCGAGATGGACCACGTGGGTGTCGGGCTTCAGCGAGGAGGTGGCGAGGGCGAGAATCATGGGAATTTGGGAGGGAACGGAGCTCGGGCGGGAGTGGGACGAAAACGCCCGCATCAAGCAGGGGCGCCCGGAAGGGGTAAACGTTCTTTTGGCGTTTTCTGGAAAGCCCGGCGGCGGGGCGAACCGGAATTCAGCGGGCGAAGCGACCGTCGCGCAGAAAGGCGTCCACTTGGCGGCGCGTTTCACGTCGGTTCATCAGCCAGGTGTGCGAATAGGGCAGCGTGAGGTGGTCTGTCTCGCCCGTCACATGGGTGCGGGCGACGGAGACCTTGCCATCGTCCGGCCCGGCGATGAGCGCGGAGAAGAGCGGATTCCAGGAAAAACTTCCCGCGATGACGCCAACCTCGACCGCGGGCGGCAGGGGGCCGAGACGGGCGGGCGCGTGGTCGGCTGCCGTGCCGAGGTCGAGGCCGGCGGGACCGTTGAGGCGGGCGTAGAGCGGCCAGGTCTCGAGCGTATCCACGATTTCGCTACCGGCGTTGGGCGGGGCGAGCATGAACACGCGGCCCAGGGTGGGCGGCACGCCGTGGGCGCGGAGGTATTGCCGCACGAGGATGCCGCCGAGGGAGTGGGTGACGATGTGGGTGCGCCCGGTCGCGTCGGCGTTTTCGGAGGCTTCGAAGATCGGACCGAGCGCCCGCTCGGCGAGGGTGGCGATGTCGGCGCGCTGCGAGGGATAGGCCACCGTGACGACGCGATAGCCGCGCTGGCGGAGCGTGCGAGCGACCAGGGTCAGGGAGGCCGGTCCGCGGCCCAGGCCGTGGAGCAGCACGACCGTGTCGGCGGCGGGATTGGTCGCGGCGGGCGCGGCCGTGAGGGCGCCACGCGACAAGCCGAAAGTCGCCGCCGCGAGCAGGAGGAGTTTGAGCAAGGGCCGTGTCGTCATCGGGCGGAATCGTGGCGGTGAATCGATACCAGTTACTGGCCGGATTGAGAGAATCAAGGCGAGCAGGTGGGCGGGACCATCGCGACGGAGGGACGCGGGGGGGCCACCCGAAGGGGCACTCACGGAGTGAGCGCGCTACTTTCCGGAAGGCCGCGAATGGGGATGGAGTGGATATGTGCCTGGCGAGGGGCCGCAAAAAAGCGCGCCCCTTGGGAAGGACGCGCTTGGAAAAGCGGAGAATGTAGGCTCTCGCCGGGGCTCAGCGGTTGCGGCGTTTGACCGCGAGCTGCACGCCGGCGAAGCGGATGGCGCTTTGCAGGCGTTCGAGTTCGGAGGCGTCCACGTCCTTGGGGGCGTTTTTCAGCTCCTCCTCGGCGCGCTTGAGGGCTTCCTCGACGATCTTCTCGTCGATCTTCTCCTCGGTGATCGCGCTCTCGGCGAGGACGGAGACGGTGTCGCCCTCGATCTGGGCGAAGCCGGCGCCGACCGCCAAACGGGACTCCGCCCCGCCTTTGGTCACGCGCAGCTCGCCGTGCTCGACCTTGGTAAGGAGCGGGATGTGGCCGGGGAGGATGCCGATTTCACCTTGGGCGGTCGGGATGACCACGGTGTCGATGGTGTCGGAATAGACCCGGGCTTCGGGAGTGACGATTTCGAGGGTGA
>CBINNW010000197.1:0-6081 GCA_966252115.1 uncultured Akkermansia sp. | reverse complement strand
CCGGCGCGTCGGGACGCCCTGCGCGCCCTGTGCGGCGAGCTCGGCCTGCGCGGCACGATCCTGCTGAGCACCGAGGGGATCAACCTCTTCGTCGCCGGCCCCGCCGAGGCGACCGACGTATTGATCCGCGAACTACGGTCCTGGCCGGGCCTGGAGGACCTGACGCCGAAGGAGAGCGTGTCGGAGGAGCGGCCCTTCAACCGCATGCTGGTGAAGATCAAGAAGGAGATCATCGCCTTTGGCGTGGAGGGCATCGACCCGGCGCGCGCGCCGGCGCCGCGGCTCGATCCGCGCACGCTCAAACAGTGGCTCGACGAGGGCCGACCGGTGACCCTGCTCGACACCCGCAACGACTACGAGGTGAAGCTCGGCACCTTCAAAAACGCGCTCGTGCCCGGCATCGACCACTTCCGGGATTTCCCGGCGGCGGTGGAGCGTCTGCCGGAGCGACTGAAGACGGCCGGCCCGGTGGTGACCTTCTGCACCGGCGGCATTCGTTGCGAAAAAGCCGCCCCGCTGCTGATCCGCGAGGGCTTCGAGCAGGTGTTTCAACTGGAGGGCGGCATCCTGAAGTATTTCGAGACCTGCGGCGGCGACCACTACGAGGGCGACTGTTTCGTCTTCGACCGGCGGGTCGGCGTGGACGCGGGGTTGAAGGAGACCGACGCCGTCCTTTGTTTCGCCTGCCAGATGCCGCTCACCGCGGCCGAGCAGGCCGATCCGCGCTACGTGCCGGATGTCTCGTGCCCCCACTGCGCGGAGAAAAAAACCGCCGCGACGGCAAAAACCGCGGCGGGCGCGTGAGATTTCGAGCCTCGCCTTGTCCAAACATTCGGTTCCGTGTGCGTCGGAGCGGGCGCGGAGAGGGTGTTCGGAGCCCGCGCCGGCAAACGATCACGGCACCTTCCATCCACCCCCAAAAAACGTGCCGCTCGCCGCCGACAAACTCTCGATCTTCTACCGTCAGCTCGCGCAGCAGTTGTCCGCCGGGCTGACCCTGGCGCAGGCCCTGCGCGCGCCCTCGCCGGCCCCGGCGGGGGACTGTTTCCGGCTCGCGCTTTTGATCGAGCGCGGCGCCTCGGTGAACCAGACGGTCGCGGCGGCCGGGGACTGGTTGCCCGAGGCGGATCGTCCCTTTCTGGTCGTGGCGGCGGAGTCGGGGCGCCTGCCCGTGGTGTTGGCCAATCTCGCCGACCGCCACGCGCAGATGGCGCAGACCCGGCGTCGCGTGGTGATCGCGAGCCTGTATCCGCTGGGCGTTTTTCACTTCGGGGCGGTGTTGTTTCCGTTTTTGCGCCTGATCGATTTTGAGCAGGGGCTGCAATGGAGCGCGCCCGCCTACATCGGCGGCCTGCTGGCCCTGTTGGTGCCGGTCTGGGGCGGCGGGATCCTGCTCTGGCTGGGGGTGCGACGGCGTCATCCGCTGGCCCTGGGGCTGCTCAATCTGCTGCCCGCCATCGGCGGGTTCAGGAAACACCAGGCCCTGGCGGATTTTTCGTTCGCGCTGGGCAACCTGCTGGAGGCCGGCGCGCCCATCGACCGCGCGTGGTTGTCGGCCGGCGAGATCGCGCGCTCGCCGCGACTGGAAAAAGCCGCCCGCGCGATGCACGAGCGAATCGTGGAGGGCGAGGCGCCGGGGGCCTGGCTGAAGCGGACGGGCGTGTTCCCGGCGGACTACGTGGCGCGGTATCAGACCGGCGAGGCCACCGGCAGCCTGGACACGACCCTGCTCGCGCTGGCGGCCGAGCACCAGGCGAGCGCCAACCAGCGGCTGGCGGCGGCGGCCATGATTTATCCGGGTCTGCTGTTCGCCGCCGTGGCGGGCATGATCGGCTGGTTCGTGATTTCGTTTTTCCGGCAGTATTACGGCATGATCAACAGCATGCTCGACGGCATGTAAGCGCCCGTGGTGGGCTGCGGCATGGATCCACGCGCCCGCGACCCGCTGCATGGCAAGACGCTCGAGCACATCGTCACGTCCCTGGTGGAGCATCACGGCTGGGAAGAGCTCGGACGGCGCATCGAGATCCGGTGCTTCACCCACGATCCGAGCGTGAAATCGAGTTTGGTTTTCCTGCGCAAAACCCCCTGGGCGCGCGCGAAGGTGGAGCAGCTCTACATCCGCACGGTGGCGGCCCGGAGCGCGTCCGAATAGGCCGTGCGGCGGTGCTCGACGGGCGGTGCCGCTCAGCCCCGCCAGGTGTAGGCGTGGCACAGGGCCACGCCGGCGGCGTCGGCCTCGTCGCTGGCCAGCACGCGGCCGTGGCCCAGCAGAGCCATGACGGTGCGGGCCATCTGCTCCTTGCTGGCGCGTCCGGCGCCGACCACGGCCTGTTTCACCCGCAGCGGCGGATACTCGAACACGTCGTCGTGACCGGCCAGGGCGGCGGCGGCGATGGCCGCGCCGCGCGCGGCGCCGAGGATCTGCGCGGTCTGAAAATTCTGCACGTAGATGGTCTGCTCCAGGGCGACGTGCCGCACCTCGAAATCGGTCAAAAACGCGGAGACGGCGGCGGAGATCTCGCCCAGCGCCCGGGCCATGCTGTGTTTGGCGGGCACGCTGACGGTGCGGCAGCGCAGGAGCACCGGCTCCCTTCCCGGCTGGAACTCGATCAACGCGAGGCCCGTGCCGCGCAGGGAGGGGTCGATGCCCAGCACCTGACCGGCGAAGGAGCGGCGCCGCTCCCCGCCGAGGAGCGGGTGGGGCGCGGGGCCGTCGGTTTTCCGCACGGCGGAGACGGGCAGGATCGTGCCGACCGGGATCGCCCCCGGCCCGGCTCCGGCGAAGCCCTTCACGCCGGCCGCGCCGGTGAGCTTGGCCGCCCAGAGTTGTCGCACGTTTTTCGAAGCCATCGGGTGGAGGGTGGGGCGCTTGTTTGCGGGACTGTCCGCGAAAGGCCCCGGACCGGTCAACCAAGGGCTTCCCGACGCGCGCGGGAGTTTTCCACGTCGCCGGCCCGGTTCGGCGGGTTCGGTCCGATCGGGCCGGTTCGGGATTTGTCCGGCCACGGCGGATGGCAGCCGGCCCGATGTTTCGCGGGTCCGTCCGCGGGCAGACTGGGGCATGCTCGCCGATCTCTCCATCATTCCCGTCGGGCGCAGCCCGCACACCAGCGAAACCCTGGCCGCCGTGCTGAAGATCATCAAAGACTCCGGCCTCGCCTACCAACTGACCCCGACCTCGACCTGCATCGAGGGGAGCTGGGACGACATCATGGGCGTCGTCCGGCGGTGCCACGAAATCGCCCGCGACGAGACGCCCCACGTGGTGACCTTGCTCAAACTCGAGTCCGACGACCGCGCGCTCGACAAGCTGCGCAACAACATCGCCTCGGTCGAGGAGCAGGCCGGGGAATCGTTTCGCACCGAGCCGCCCGTCTCGGATTCGCGGCTCGCCGGAGCGAGCGGCGGGGTGCACTCGGCGGGCGGTTTTTTCATGCGTTGAGCGTGAGCGCTCGCGCGAACCCCTTTTTCCCATGCCCATCCAAAACCCCGTCCGCACCGTCGAAGTCGTCGCCAACCATGGCCGTGAGGGCCTCGTCGAAGCGTCGGATCGCAGCCTCCGCTTCGATCTTTCCGCCGAGGCCGCGCCATCGTCCGAACACCTTTTCGCCGCCGCCTACGCCTCGTGTTTCCACGCGGCGCTGTTGAGCGCCGCCGAACGCTCCCACACGCGGCTCACCGGCTCGTCGGTGATCGCCCGGGTGACGCTCGGCGAGGACGAGCGCGGGGGCTACCTCCTGGCGGTGGAACTGCGCGCCACGATGCCCGGCACCGGCCGCGGCGAGGCGGAGCGACTCCTGCACGCGGCGCACGACACCTGTCCCTACTCGCGCGCCCTTCGCGGCGACGTGACGGTGACGCTGCACACCGATTGATCGCGCGGCGGCCGCCGCCGGTGTTCGCGGTGTTCGCCGGACGGCGGACATGCGGAGGCGGGGAGACGCGGACGCGCAAAAAAAACGATACGCTTCACGCGATCCCGCGTGGGGCGTATCGGTTTTTCGGCTACAAATTCGAGGCGGTGGGTGGCGGCGGGAGTAAACCGCGCGGAGTTTTTCGGACTGGCACGAAGGGAGACGGAGGGACGCGAATCCGACCGGGCTTTGTTGACCGACGCTCCTCAAGCCCCTGCCGGTGGCTCGCTCCATGGGCTCGGTGTTCCAGCTCCTTCCCGGCGGACTCGCGTCCCGTCGTCTCCCTTCGTGCGGAGAAACGTGATGTGTGGGTGACTGGCGGAAGAACGAACGAGGAGGCCGGTGATCGCGGGCGGGCTCACGTCATCGCGGTCCCAGCCCCGGCTGCGGAGGCACGTGGAACGACAAGCGAAAACGGGGAACGGGGGCGAAGCATGGCGACCTTCCCAGCATAACGCCGGCGGGTCGCGGCCCCCAGCGGGGCGTCTGCGGGCCACCGCCTCCCGGTTTGCCCGGGGGCGGGCGGGAAAATCCCCGGCGGATATTTTTCGGAAGACGAGGAAGGCCGCCCCCTGCGTGGCGCACACCGTTCGCGGCGAGCCGGGAAAAGGCGTGCCGCGCCCCGTCCGCGTCCTCCCGCGCGTCTTGACTGGTTTTTCCCGGCGGGGGCGCTTTTGCTGCCGCGCATCCATGTCCGACAAACTTACCGAAATCATGGCGCACAAACGTCGCGAGGTCGCGCCTCGCGCCCGTGAGGTTTCGCTGGAGGAACTCGCCTCGCTCGATGCGCGCCTGCCGCGTCCACCGTCTTTCGCCGCCGGGCTGCGCCGGGCCGACGGAGCCCTCGCCGTCATTTCCGAGATCAAACGCCGGTCGCCCTCGGCCGGCGACATCAAGGCCGGCGTCCCGGCCCTCGACCAGGCGCGCCGTTACCAGGCGGCCGGCGCCGACGCGCTCTCGGTGCTCACCGACGAAAAATATTTTGGCGGCACCCTGGACGATCTCCGCTCCGTCACGGCGCATTTCGCCGGCAACCCGCCGGCGCGTCCCTGCATCCGGAAGGATTTTATGGTGCATCCGATCCAGGTGCTGGAGGCGCGCGAGGCCGGGGCCAGCGCGATCTTGCTCATCGTCCGGGCCCTGGACGACGCCGAGCTGGCCTCTCTGCACGCGGCGGCCCGCGCGGCGGGGCTGGACGCGCTCTTTGAGATTCACAACGAGGCGGAGCTCTCCCGCGCGCTCGCCCAGGACGCCCTCCTGATCGGCGTCAACAACCGCGACCTCGCCATTTTCAAGTGCGACCTCGGGCTCAGCGAACGCCTGATCCCGAAGTTTCCGAGCCACGTCACGGCGATCAGCGAAAGCGGGATCTTCACCGCCGCCGACGCCGCGCGCGTGCGGGCCTGCGGCGCCCACGCCATCCTGTGCGGTGAAGCGCTCATGAAGGCGCCCGATCCCGCGGCGCTCATCGCCGAATTCCGCGCCGCCTGACGGGCGTGCGGCGGATGGACGGTGCGCCGCCCGCCTTCCGCGACCACCCTCCCGCCCCCGCTCCGCCCGCGCCCGCTTTCAACCTCCCCCCACACCACCATGGACGTCTTCGACAGCTTCTCCCATCACCCCTCCCGCCCGCCCCAGCTGCCCTCCGCAACGGCGCAAATTTCCAATTTCGAACAACGGCTCAGCGAGATGGAAACGCGTTTCAACCGCCTCGCCCTGGTCACGCATTCGCTTTGGGAACTGCTCAAGGATCGCCACGGCTACACCGAGGAGGAGCTGCGCGATTGGGTGAACCTGACCGACCTCAAGGACGGGCAACTGGATGGACGCGTCCGCCGCACGCTCCCGCCGCTCAACTGCCACAAATGCGCCCGCGTGGTCACCCGCGCGCTCGGCCGTTGCCTCTATTGCGGCGAGCTCGCGCTATCCGGGGACGCCTTCGACCGCGTGCACTGAGCCGCAGAAATGCAGTCGGAGGCGGAGTAGCGGGGTAAGATGGCGAGCGGATTTCGCTCGAGCGCCTTGACGGCGACGAAACGGCTCCGCCGTTCCGTTACGTCGCAAGACACCCGCCGGTCGCGGGGCTATGCTACGGCGATTGATTGCTGGTCGTGGCGGAAGCGCGGAAGCGCTTTCGTCGGGCGGGCTCCACCGAAACGAAATG
>CBINNW010000196.1:0-6175 GCA_966252115.1 uncultured Akkermansia sp. | reverse complement strand
TCACCCCAGAAGCGGAACACCTGTTACCCTTGACCCGAGTCCATACACGCCGGGCGCGCCGGTTTGGGTAACGATCTCCGTCCGTCCTCGGCGGCGGGCCCGGCGGTCCCGCCCTACCCGGGAGAGTCAATCCATCCCGTAACTGGTATGAAGCGGTCCCAAAATCGAGGCCGTCCCGGAATTGGCCGGGGACGGCCAACGCCACACCGGCGATCACGATCCCCCGCCCTGTTCGCCCGGCCTGCCGCCAAACGCACTTCGAACTCAGTCCCGCGACCGGGTCGGCCGGGCCACCGAGGCGCGCAGGACCGGCTCGGTGGAAAACACCTCCGGCGAACGCGGGGCCGGCGCTCCCCGCGCCAGATCGAGCAGGATCTCGACGGCGCGCTCGCCCATGCGCCGCAGGGGCTGGCGCACCGAGCTGAGCTGCGGCACGCAGGCCCGCGCCAGGAGCGTGTCGTCGAAGCCCGCCACCGACACGTCGTCGGGCACGCGCAGACCCGCGCTCGACAGGGCCTCCACGCAGCCGTAGGCCGCGCCGTCGTTGGCGCAAAATATGGCCGTGGCCCGCGCGCCGGGCATCGTGGATAGCAGCCACCGACGGGTGGCCTCGCGACCGTCGGCGATATTAAAGCCCGCCTCCAGCACCAAGGCGGGGTCGTAGGCCAGTCCCGCCTGCTCCAGCGCCCGCCGATAGCCGGCCACACGACGCTCCGAGCCGCGCAACCCGGCGGGACCCGAGAGGTGAAGGATTCGGCGGTGCCCCAGCTCGATCAAGCGCGAGACGAGGGCGAAACTGCCCGTCTCCTCGTCGGGATCGAGGTTCACCACTCCGTCCAGCGCGTGGTTGCCGTGGATGGTCACCATCGGGGTGTGCGAGGGCAAAGTGGTGGCCGATTCCTCGTTGAGCAGGGGCGCGATCATGACCAACCCGTCGATCCGTCCGTCGCAAAAACCGCCGATGCGCCGCGCGTCCCGTTCCCAATCGTGCAGGGTGAACACCGTGGTGTTCTGCCCGTGGCGGGCGGCGGCGCTCAGCACGCCGTTGAAGACCTCGAGGAAGTAGTGGTTGAGGTCGCCGGCCTCGACCACCGCCACCACGCCCAGCGTGTTCATCCGTCGCCGGATCAGGGCGCGCGCCGCCGCGTTCGGGCGGTAGTCGAGCTTCGCCGCCGCCTCGAGGATGCGCGCCCGGGTGTCGGGCGCGATGCGCGAGGACGTGCGCACGCCGTTGAGCACCGCCGAGGCCGCCATGGCCGACACGCCCGCCTCGCGCCCCACATCCACCAGCGTGGCGGCGCGGGCGGGCTTTTTCGGCTGCTTGGGTGTTTTCGCCATGAAGCGGGAGGGGGCGCGATGGGGGTGGTTCTGTCGAAGGTTGAGGGACGTTTCCTTGTTATCGCGGCTGAGTCAGGGTGAGGCTGCGACCGCCGGCGGGCAGCGGCACGGGCGCGCCGTTGCCCAGGGCGAAGCTCGCCCCGGTCAATTCGCCCTGGATCTCGAAGCCCACCTCGTCGCCCGAGCGGCGCGCGGTGACGGTCGCGACGAGTTCGCCCTTCAGGTCATACACGCGGCACTCCGCGCTCGCGCCTTCGGCGAGCTCGTAGAGGCGGAAGGTCGCGCCGCGGGCGTGATCGTAGTCGGGCCGGGTGTCGTCGGCGCCGAGCGCGAGCAGGGTGCCGGGACGCACGTAGAGCGGGAGCGAGAGGTAGTCGTGCCGCTCGCGATACCAGCGGCCGCCCTCGCGCACCTCGCCGTTGAGCAGATGCGTCCAACGGCCGGCGGGCAGGTAGAAGTCCACCGTGCCGTCCGCGGTGAAGACGGGGGCGACGAGCAGCGAGCCGCCGAGCACATACTGGCGGTCGAGCGTGTCGCAGGCCGGATCGTCGGGGAACTCCAGCATCATCGCGCGCATGGTCGGGAAACCCTCGAGGTGCGCCTGCACCGCGGCGGCCCAGAGGTAGGGCATGAGGCGGCACTTGAGCTTGGTGAAGAAACGCACCACGTCGCAGGCCTCCTCGTCGTAAACCCACGGCACGCGATAGCTGCCGCTGCCGTGCAGTCGGCTGTGCGAGGAGAGCAGGCCGAAGGCCGCCCAGCGCTTGTAGATCGAGGCCGGCGCGGTGCCCTCGAAGCCACCGATGTCGTGGCTCCAGAAGCCGAAGCCGCAGAGACTGAGCGACAGGCCGCCGCGCAGACTCTCCGCCATCGACTCGAAGGTGGACCAGCAGTCGCCGCCCCAATGCACGGGGAAACGCTGGCTGGACGCGTAGGCCGAGCGGGCGAAGAGGACCGCCTCGCCCTCGCCGCGCGCCTCGCGGATGACGTTGAAGACGCACTCGTTGTAGAGGATCGGGTAGAGGTTGTGCATCTTCACCGGATCGGCGCCGTCGTGGTAAACGACGCCCTCGGTCGGGATGCGCTCGCCGAAGTCGGTCTTCAACGCGTCCACGCCCATGTCGAGCAGGCGGCGGAGGTGCGCGGAATACCAGACGCGGGCGGCGGGGTTGGTGAAGTCCACGATCGCCATGCCGGGCTGCCAGAGGTCGGTCTGCCAGACGCAGCCGTTGGTGCGCTTGATGAAGTAGCCGTGCGCGGCGCCCTCGGCGAAGAGGCGGGAGCGTTGCCCGATGTAGGGGTTGATCCAGACGCTGATCTTGAGGCCGCGCTCGTGGAAACGGGAGAGCATGGCGGCGGGATCGGGGAACACGCGCGGATCCCACTCGAAGTTGCACCAGTCGAACTCGCGCATCCAGAAGCAGTCGAAGTGGAAGACGTGCAGGGGCAGGTCGCGCTGCTTCATGCCCTCGATGAACTTCGTGCAGGTGGCCTCGTCGTAGTCGGTGGTGAACGAGGTGGAGAGCCAGAGGCCGAAGGACCAGGCGGGCGGCAGGGCCGGGCGGCCGGTGAGCGCGGTGAGGCGGGCGAGCACGTCTTTCGGCGTCGGGCCGGCGATCACGAAATACTCCAGGCTCTCGCCGGGGATGCTGAACTGCACTCGGGCGACCTTTTCCGAGGCGACCTCGAAGGAGACGGGGCCGGCCTCGTTGACCAGCACGCCGTAGCCGCGGTTGGTCAGGTAGAAGGGCACGCTCTTGTAGGCCTGTTCGCAGGCGGTGCCGCCGTCCTTGTTGGTGTTCTCCACCACCTGGCCGTTTTTGACGAAGGCGGTGAACCGTTCGCCCAGGCCGTAAACGCACTCGCCGACCCCGAGCGAGAGCTGCTCGTGGACGTGCGCCTCGTGTCCGTCGCGCTGGACGTAGCCCATGCCGCGCCAGCCGCTGCCGGTGAGCACGCGGCCGTCGCTCTCGAAGGTGATCTCCCAGCCGTTCTTGTTTTTCACCCGCGCGGCGAGTTTTCCGGCGTGGAGCAGGGTGTGCGTATCGGTCTTTTCGATACGCACGGGGGCGTGGGCGTCGTCGCCGGTCTGGAGGGGGATGACCGGGCCGGGCCGGCCGCCGTTGGTGAAGTGGTCGATGCGCACGCGGATCACGCCCTCCATGGGCGAGCTCAGCGTGATGGTGAGCAGCGGGCCCTGGAGCGTGTCGCCGCGGTGGCGGATGGGGCGGGTCGGCGCATGGATGATGAGCCGGTCCCCCGCGGGCGTGATGTCATGCGCCTCCGCGGGATAGTGGGCGGCTACGCCCGGTTGAAGAAGCCATTGGCCGTCGGTGAATTTCATGACTGCGAAGCGATGGGTTGAAGGATGAGCACGCCGCGGGGCGCGAGGGGGACGACGCCCTGGTGGACGGCGCCGGAGATCAGGTCCCGGTGGTCGCCGGCGGGCAGCGGGATGGCCCGGTCGGAGGATGCGTGGTTGATGAGGTAAAGCAGGGGCGCCTCGCCGTCGGCGCGACGCACGCTGACCTCGACGCCCTCGGGCGGCGGGGCGCCGTCGGCGAGGGGGGAGGCGATGCCGTGCGCGGCGCAGACCGTGCGGAGGAAACGCGCGAGGGCGGCGGGCTCGAGCTTGGCGGCGAGGTAGTAGGCGTCGCCGAGGCCGTGGTGGTTGACGGTGATGGCGGGTTCGCCGGCGTAGAAGTCGGCGGTGTAGCGGGCGAGCGGCTTGGCGTCGTGCAGCCAGACGCGTTCGCAGAGGAAGGAGACGGAGGCCTCGGCGCCGTCGGCCTCGAAGCGCACGCCGTTGGTCGCGCCGGTGGGCAGCGCGTCGTATTCCTCGACGGTGAGCCCGAGCACGTCGCGCAGGTGACCGGGCGCGCCGCCCTCGTGCATGGTGTCGTTCTCATCGACGCGCGAGGTGAAGTGGGTGGCGACGAAGCTCGCGCCGGCGCGCACGCGCGCCTCGATGCGCGCGGCCTGGGCGGCGGTGACCATCGTGGTCCAGGGAGCGACGATGACGTCGTAGCGGTCGAAGTCGGCGTCCCAGCCGATCACGTCCGTCTGGATGCCGGAGGCGTGCAGGGCGGCGTAGTAGGGGATGACCTCGGAGGTGTAGTCGAGGTCGCGGCGCGGGCCGCTGGAGGCGGAGAGCGCCCACCAGGATTCCCAGTCGAAGAGCACCGCGACGCGCGCCGGCACGCGGCCGCCGAGGGTGGCGGTGCCGAGCGAGGAGAGCTCCGCGCCGAGGGCGGAGACCTCGCGGAAGACGCGGGCGTCGGGCCGGCCGTGGTGCTCGAGGATGGAGCCGTGGTATTTCTCGATGCAGGCGCGCGATTGGCGCCATTGGAAATACATCACCGAGTCCGCGCCCTGGGCGACGGCCTGGTAGGACATCTGGCGGAGCTCGCCGGGACGCTTGAGGCGGCAGGAGGGCGCCCAGTTCTGGTGCGAGGGGCTTTGTTCGAGCAGGAGGAAGGGCGCGCCGTGGTGCAGGCCGCGCATGAGCGCGTGCTTGAAGGAGGTGGTCGCCGCGGGGTCGTCCCACATCGGGTAGTTGTCCCAGGAGATGATGTCGAGGTGCGGGGCCCAGCGCCGGTAATCGAGGGAGAAAAAGGCGCCCATGAGATTGGTGGTGATGGGCACGTCCGGGGTGATCTCGCGGAGGATTTTCGCCTCGTTCAGGTAGCAGCCGAGGAGCTGCTCGGTGTGGAAGCGGCGCCAGTCGATGCGCAGGCCCATGATGGAGCCCTCGCCGTGGGCGTATGGCGGCTCGATCTGGGCGAAGTCGTCGTAGGTGTGCCCCCAGAAGGCGGTGTTCCAATGGCGGTTGAGCGCCTCGACGGAGCCGTGGCGCTCGCGCAGCCAGCCGCGGAAGGCCTCGGCGCAGCGCGGGCAGTAACAGTAGTTGGGCCAGCTGCCGCCGTATTCGTTGTTGATGTGCCAGAGCTTGAGGCGCGGGTGCCGGCCGTAGCGGGTGGCGATGGCGCGGACGAGGTCGGCGGAGAGCCGGCGGTAGTTGGGCGAGCTGGGGCAGAAGGTGTGGCGGTTGCCGTGCGGGCGCACGCGGCCGTATTCGTCGGCGCACAGGACGTCGGGGTATTTGGCATCCACCCAGGCGGGCTGGGCGGCGGTGGCGGTGGCGAGGCACAGGTCGATGCCGGCGGCGTCGAGCCGCTCGATCACGCGATCCAGCCATTCGAAGGTGAAGACGCCCTCGGCGGGGTTGAGCGCCCGCCAGCCGAAGACCGGCAGCGTGGCGATGGTGACGCCGGCCTGGCGCATGAGGCGCACATCCTCGTCCCAGACGGCCTCGGGCCACTGGTCGGGGTTGTAGTCGCCACCGTGATACACACGGTCGCAGCGGAAACGGACGCGGGAAGGTGTTTGCTCTGGCATAAGGGGAAGTGGGTGACGGGAAAATTTCCGGGGACGTCGGCGGGGGAGGAACGACGGCCGGCGGAGCGAAAGGATCATGGGGAGCGGGCGCGGGACGCGTTCAGCCCTTCATGCCGGTCATGGCGATGCCGCGGATGAAGTAGCGTTGGGCGAAGAAGAAGATCGCGATGACCGGGAGCGTCATGAGCAGCGAGCCCGCCATCATCATGCCCATGCTGTTGGCGCCCTGGATGTTTTGGACATTGAGGGCGTAGAGGCCGAGGGAGAGCGGGTAGAGGCGCTGGTCCTGCAGGTAGATGAGCGGCCCCATGAAGTCGTTCCAGACGCCCATGAAGGTGAAGATGGCGATGGCCGCGAGGGTGGGCCGCACCATGGGGAGCATGACGTGCCAGTAGATCCGCAGCACGCCGCAGCCGTCGATGCGCGCGGCGTCCTCGAG
>CBINNW010000195.1:0-6196 GCA_966252115.1 uncultured Akkermansia sp. | reverse complement strand
TTGCGCGCCGCCTATCCCGGCGCGCGAACCAAGACGGCCGCGCCTGACGGCGCGGCCTTACGACGCCTGCTTTAGAAATCCCTCCACCATCTGGATAACGAACTTTTGTTGGGCGCGCGGGAGTTGGTCGAGGCGCTCGACGAGCTGCGCGAACTGCGAGGGCGGGCCGGGTTTTGCGCGGGCCTTGGTCGTGTCGTTGAAAAGCTCGCCCACCGTGACGCCAAAGAAAGCGGCGATCTTCTCGACCACCTCAAAAGTAGGATTCCCGGCAGAGCGTTCGTAATAGGCTATTTGGTTGCGCGTCATGCCGAGAGCGTCGGCGAGCTGGAACTGAGTAAGGCCTTTTGCGACGCGAAACGCGGCCATGCGCTGCCCGAATTTGGGAGCTGTTTTGGATGGGCGGCGACCACTGGGCATGAATCGAAAATACCGCCTTTGTTGGGTCCGTGCTTGCATTTTGATTGGAAAACCAATCAAAAAAGGCGCGGATGAAAAACACGAAGTTTTTTTGAACTCGTGATGCCGTCCGAACCGAGGCGCCGCCGCCTGCGCCGTCGTCGCCGCGAAACCCTCTCTTTTGCCATGAGCACCACCACCGAAACCGAAGCGCGCGAACCGCGCGCCGCCAGAGCCGAGGCCCGGGGCCTCGTTTTGTTCGCCCTGATCAAGCGTTCTTCAAAATACCATTACCAAGCGTGTTACACCGGGAATCCGGTCGCGATGCGGGTGACCGGGATCGAGGCGAGCGATTACCCGTTCCATCTGGACAACGGGAACCGCTACCGGCGCGAAGATCTGACCTTCTTCGTCCGCACGCCCGAGGGCGAACTGGTCAAACTGCGCTGACGCCATGCCGACCAACGACGACGGGGGAAGTGGGCCGGAAACCATCGGGCTTTGGGTGGTGGTGCCGGTCTCGGTGCATGCGGCGGCGGAAGCCTTCGCGAAGACCTACGCCGAGGAGGGCGCGGAGGAGGTGCTTGCAGCGCTTCTCTCCGATCTGGCGGCGCTGCGCGCCGGAAAAAGCGGGCAGCGCCTGAGCTGGGTTCTTGGCTGGCTCCTTTGCGCGGATTGGCCGCGCGTCGCCCTCGGCGACGGCGCCGCCGTCGCCGGAAAGGAGGGCGCTTAAAATGGCCCGGCTGACCGACGAGGAAATCGCCCGCATCAAAAGCGAAACCGACCTTGCCGCCGTGGTGCGCTCGCGCGGCGTGGCGCTCGCGCCGCAGGGCGGCGACCTGGTCGGGCTGTGTCCGTTCCACGATGACAAAACGCCCTCGCTCCACGTCACGCCGGGCAAAGGCCTGTGGCGCTGCGTGTCGTGTTTGGCGACGGGCAACGTCATCCAGTTCGTGCAGCACTTCGACGGCGTGAGCTTCCGGCATGCGGCCGACCTGCTCGCCGAGGGGGCGGCGTTCAAGGCGCCGCCGACCTGCGGGCCGGTGAAAAAATCCACCGTGCCGAAGCTGGCGAACCCGCTCGCGAGCGTCGCCGAACAACCCTTCGAGGACTACGAGGCCGACCAGCACGCCTTGCGGCGCGTGGTGGACTACTACGCCGAGCGCCTCGCGGCGAACCCGGCCGCGCTCGCCTACCTCGAAAAACGCGGCCTCGCCGACGCCGAGCTTTTGAAGGCCTTCCGCATCGGCTTTTGCGACCGCACGCTCGGGCTTCGCCTGCCGCTCAAGAACCGCGCCGAGGGCGCGGCCCTGCGCGGGCGGCTCGCCCGGCTCGGGGTGATGCGCGACACCGGGCACGAGCATTTTAGGGGGCAGATCACCGTTCCCGTCGTGAGCCTCACCGGAACAATCGGCACGATCTACGGCCGCGCGGCGGGCATCGTGCCGAAGGAGAAGCGGCATCGCTTTTTGCCGGGGGAGCAAACCGGCGTCTTCAACCCGGCGGCCTTCGCCGCCGACGTGCTGCGGGAGGCGGGCGGCGCGCTGATCCTCACCGAGGGAATCTTCGACGCGCTGACGTGGTGGAAACATGGATACAAGGCGGTCACCGCCTGCTACTCGGCGCGGCAGCCCTCGCAAGAGGTGCTCGGGCAGATCATCGCCGCGCGGGTCAAAACCGTGTTCATCTCCTTCGATCCCGACCGGGCCGGGGACGGCGCGGCCGAGGCGACGGCGGGCCTTCTCCTCTCGCGGGGCGTGGAGGTGCGCCGCATCCGCTTCCCCGCCGGCCACGACGCGAACAGCTACGCCCTCGCCGTCTCGCCGCCGCGTCAGGCCTTGGCCGTCCTTTTGAACGCGGCGGAGTGGCTCGGCAAAGGGCGGGCGGCGCCCGCCGTCGCCGCTCAAAAGCCGGAGGTGTCGGCCGGCGCTTCGCCGTCGCCGCCTTCCGCCGCACACGTCGCGCCCGCGCCTTCTTCTTTAGCTGCTAAAGCCGCTAAAGCTGCCGATGCGCCCGCGAGCGCCAGCGCGGGCGAGCCTGCCCCGTCGGTCGAGGCGCGGAGGGAGGCGGCTAGGAAAGAAACCGTGTCGCCGCTCGCGCTTTCGTCCGGCTCGCCGACGCCCGCCGCGTCCGCACCGTCACCGACGCCAACACCTGCGGACGCGGGGGCAACGACCCCGCGCAACGCGACGCCGGCGGCGTCGCCGGGTGCAGGGTCCGCGACCCTGCTGCAGCGCGGGGAACATTGGTTTTTGGACCTCGAAAACCCGCCGCGCGAGTGGCGCGTCGGCGGGCTCGAAAAGGCCGCGGGCGACGCGTTGAAAGTCGCCTTGCGGCTTCGCGTCGGCGACCGGTTCCACCTCGACGCGCTCGACCTCGCGCGCGACGGCGAACGCCGTCGCTTCGTGGAACGCGCGGCGGAGGAAACCGGGTTGCACCCCGACCTTTTGCGCCGCGACGTGGCGCGCCTGCTGCTCGCCTGCGAGCAGGCCCAGGCGGAGCTTGCCAAGCCCGCCGCGCCGGCGGCGTCGGCCGTGCCGTCGATGACGGCGACGGAGCGCGCGGCCGCGCTCGATCTGCTTCGCGCGCCCGATCTGCTGTCGCGCATCCTGCGCGACTTCGAGGCCTGCGGCGTGGTCGGCGAGGAAACCAACAAGCTCGTCGGCTACCTCGCGGCCGTCTCGCGCAAGCTGGCGAAGCCCTTGGCGGTGATCGTGCAGAGCACGAGCGCGGCCGGGAAATCCGCGCTCATGGAGGCGGTGCTTGCCTTCGTGCCGCCCGAGGAGCGCGTCAAATACTCCGCCTTGACCGGGCAGGCGCTCTACTACCTCGGCGGCGACGCGAACCTGAAACACAAGATCTTGGCCATCGTGGAGGAGGAGGGCGCGGAAAAGGCTTCGTATGCGCTAAAGTTGCTCCAGTCCGAAGGGGAACTGTCCATCGCCTCGACGGGCAAGGACCCGCACACGGGCCGGATGGTGACGCAGGAATACCGCGTTGAAGGCCCGGTGATGATCTTCCTCACGACGACCGCGGTGGACATCGACGAGGAGCTCTTGAATCGCTGCCTTGTCTTGACGGTGGACGAGGGCCGGGCGCAAACCGCCGCCATCCACCGCTTGCAGCGCGAAAGCGAGACGCTCGCGGGCATGCTGCGCGGCGAGGCCCGCGCGGCCGTGCTCGCGCTCCACCGCAACGCGCAACGCCTGCTCCGGCCGTTGCGCGTGGTGAACCCCTACGCCGAGCGGCTGACCTTCCTGGACGACCGCACGCGGGCGCGGCGCGACCACACCAAATACCTCGCGCTCATCCGCTCCATCGCGCTTCTGCACCAGCATCAACGCCCGGTGAAGACGGCGAGCGACGAGGCCGGCAACGCGGTCGAATACATCGAGGTCACGCTCGACGACATCGCGGCCGCAAACCGCCTCGCCCATGACGTGCTCGGCCGCTGCCTCGATGAAATGCCCCCGCAGACGCGCCGCCTGCTCGGGCACCTCGCGCGCTTCGTCGCCGAGCGCGCCAAGCTCGCCGGCTGCGAGCGCGCAAACGTGCTCTTCACCCGCCGCGAAATCCGCGCCTTCACCGGCTGGGGAGACACGCAATTGCGGGTGCATCTGGATCGGCTGGTCAGTCTGGAATACCTGCTGCCGCATCGCGGGGACCGGGGCCAGAGCTTCGTTTACGAACTGCTCTACGACGGCGACGAGGGCGCGGGCGGGCGGCACCTGCCCGGCCTGCTCGACGTCGAAAAACTCCGTCGCATCCATGGGTATGACGAGAACCTCGCGGGGCAAAACGACGACCTCGCGGGGTCATCGCGGGGCCAACGCGGGGGGATCGCGGGCGGCTCGCGGCCCGCCGAAAACCCGCCGCCTCCCCCTGAAGACGGCGTATCCGGCGATCAACTACGGGAAAAACCGCGCCCGGAGGCCGCGGACGACGCGGCGGCGTAGTCGCAAGGCGACGTAACCCCATGGCCGGAAAAAAGGGCTTTGCCGCGGTGGAGTCGTTGCGGGCGCGGGCGCGCCGCGCCGAGCCCGGCGCGCTCGCGCTCGGAGGCCACGCGCCGCAGGCGTCGGCGCTCGCGCGAGACGCCGCCGACGCGCTCGCGGTCTGCGTGGACGCGTGGCTCGCCAGCTTGCGCTCGCGCAACTACTCGGAAAGCACGCTCGAGGGCCGGGCCTTCGGTCTGCGCTTCTTCGCAGCCTGGGCGCAAGAGCGCGACGTGACGCGCGCCGGCGAGGTCACGCGGCCGATTTTGGAGGCGTATCAACGTTGGCTCTCCCGCTACGAGCAGAAGCCCGGCAAGCGTTTGTCCTGGTCAACGCAGAGGGAGCGCATCGGCACCTTGCGCGACTGGTTCCGCTGGCTCACCCGGCAAAACATCCTCCTTCACAACCCCGCTTCCGAGTTGGAGCTACCCCGGCCGGAGAAGCGTTTGCCGGTGTCCGGCCTCACGCGCGAAGAACTTGCCCGCCTGCTTGCCGTGCCCGACGTCGCCGACCCGCTTGGGCTCCGGGATCGCGCGATGCTTGAGACGCTTTACGCGACGGGCTTGCGACGGACGGAGCTTTGCCGTCTGGAGTGCCCCGACGTGAACCCCGAGCGCGGCACCGTCACCGTGCGCCAGGGCAAAGGGAAAAAAGACCGCGTCGTCCCCTTGGGCGGCCGCGCCGCCGCGTGGGTGGCGCGCTACCTGGACGAGGTGCGGCCGCGGCTGGTCCTGGACGGCCGCACGCAAACGCTGTTCCTGACGGCCTACGGGGCCGGTTTTAACCCCGACGTGGTGTCGGGCATGGTCTCGGCCTGGATGGGCAAGGCGGGCCTCGAAAAACGCGGCTCCTGCCACCTTCTGCGCCACACCTGCGCGACGCACATGCTCGAGGGCGGCGCGGACATCCGCTTTATCCAGCAGCTTCTCGGCCACGAAAAGCTCGAGACGACCGCCATTTATACCGAGGTGACAATCCGCCAGCTCCTGGAAGTGCATGCGCGGTGTCATCCGTCGGGAAGGTTGCCAGCGCTCGAACCGTCCGCACCGTTTGGGCCATGAACACCGTTACCGAAATCGAGTCCGCCCTGGAGAAACTGCCGCTGGAGGCGCAATGCGAGGTCGCGGCTTGGCTGGAGTCGCGGCTTTGGCCGGAACCTCCGGCCATGCTCGCGGCCATCGACGAGGCCGAGCGCTCGCTGGCCGAAGAGGGCGGCGTCTCCGTGGCCGACGTGCGGAAGAATCTGCGCCAATGGATTACCGGGTGATCCTCTCGCGGCCCGCGCTGCGCGACTTGGGCGAGATCGCCCGTTACATCGCCAAGGACAGCCCCGACGCGGCCTTGCGCGTGGGCGAGGAGCTGGTGGCGTTGGCCGAATCGCTCGCGTCGATGCCTCGACGCGGCGGCACGTTCAGGGCGCGGCCCGGCGTGCGTCGCCTCGTCAGCTCGCCCTACCTGGTAACCTACCGCATCGACGAAACGCAGCGTGTGGTTTACGTCCTGCGCTTCTGGCACGCCAAGCGGGACCCGCAGAGCTGGCGTAGCGCGTGAAAAGCCGCGCCGACGGCGCACAAGCTTCTTTCCTTAGCCGCTTAAAGCTGCCTACTTGGTCGGCATGTCGCCGACCGCCCCAACGCCGCAAACCCGCGCCTCGCGCGCGTGCGTGCGCGGGCCGAAAAACCGCACCTGGGGTTTTTGCGGCGACCGCAGCGCTCGCGCCCGGCGTTTTGCTCCGCAAGCCCCGAAACTGCGCCGGGTTGCGTCGGCTGCGGCTACGAAAACCGCATCGGGTCCCAGCAGGTGGC
>CBINNW010000194.1:0-6645 GCA_966252115.1 uncultured Akkermansia sp. | reverse complement strand
AAGCGGAACGAAACACGGCGGTCCCGCCCTACCCTTTGGTCTCAGTTCATCCCGTAACTAGTATCACTCCGGGCTCCTGAATTCCGTGCGGGATCAGGCAGTTGCCCCGCCGGATCCCGGCCAGGCGGGACGCCGCACCCCGAACCACGCGGCATACAGCGCGGGCAGGAACAGGAGCGTGAGCACCGTGCCCGCGCCGACGCCGCCGATCAGCACGTAGGCCAGCGCGCCCCAGAACGAGGAGTGCGTGAGCGGGATAAACGCCAGCATCGCCGCCACCGCCGTGAGCACGACGGGGCGCGCCCGCCGGACGGTGGATTCGACGATCGCCTCGTAGTCGGACAGGCCAGCCGCCTTGTCGTGCTGGATCTGGTCCACGAGAATCAGCGTATTGCGAATCAGGATACCGGACAGCCCGATGAGCCCGAGGATCGCGTTGAAGCCGAACGCCTGGTTGAAAAAAATCAGCGTCGGAACCGCGCCCACCAGACCGAGCGGACCGGTGGCGAAGGCCATGAACATGGCCGAGAACGAGCGCACCTGGAACATGATCAACGCCAGCGTCGCGAGGATCATCGCGGGGAACAGCAGCACGAGGGCCTTGTTGGCCTTGGCGCTTTCCTCCACCGAGCCGCCGGTGTCGATCCGATAGCCGGCCGGCAGGCCGGCCTTGATGGCCGCAAGTTCAGGCAACACCTCGGCCGTGACGTCGGGCGCTTGCACGCCGTCGATCACGTCGCCTTGGACAGCGATGGTGAGCTCGCGGTTGTAGCGCTTCAGCACGGCGTCCTCCATCCGGGTCTCGATCCGCGCGATCTGTCGCAGCGGGATGGAGCGGCCCTGCTCGTTGCGCACGATCACGTCGCCGATCGCGTCGAGCCCGTCCCGTTCGAGCTTCGGACTCCTCACCTGCACGTCCACGGTGCGATTGCCGCTGCGCACCTGGGACACGGTCGCGCCTTGCAGAATGGCCTGCAGCTGCAGGGCCGCGCTCTGCGGGTTCAGGCCCACGAGGTGCAGGCGCTCCTCGTCGAAGGCCAGGTGCAACACCGGCGTCTTCTCGCCCCAGTCCAGATGCACGTCCCGAAGGTTCGGGTTTTTCTCCATCACCAGCCTTACCTCGTCGGCGATGCGGCGAATCTCGTCCAGATCGCCGCCGGTCACGCGGAAGAGCACGGGATAAGGCACCGGCGGTCCGAACAGAAACTGCGTCACGCGCACGCGAGCCTCCGGGAAACGCCCCTCGGCCACGAGGCCTCGGATCTTCGCTTTCAGGATGTCGCGCTGCCTCGGGTTTTCCGTCTGCACGACGACCTGCGCGAAGGCCGGATTCGGCAGCTCCGAATTGAGGGAAAAGAAAAAGCGCGGGGCGCCTTCGCCGACGTAGCTCGTCACGTGCTTCGCTTCGGGCAGCGCCAGCATGGCCTGCTCGATGCGCCGGACCGTCTGCTCGGTCGCGGTGAACGCCGAGCCGGCCGGGAGGTTGATTTCCAGCGTCAGCTCGGTCCGGTCCGAGTTCGGGAAAAACTGCTTCTTCACGACCGCCATGCCCGCGACGGACGCGCCGAACAACCCGGCCGTGACTCCGAGCGTCACCCACTTGTGGTCCACGCACAGCCGGATGAGGCGGCGAAACCGTTCGTAGTTTTTCGTGTGGTAAATGGACTCGTGGCCATGCGCCTTGGCCGGGATGTCCGGCAGGAGCTTCACGCCGAGGTAGGGCGTGAAGATCACGGCCACGAACCACGACACCAGCAGCGAGAACGCGACGATCCAGAAAATGTTTCCCGCGTATTCGCCGGCGGTCGAGCGCGCGAAGCCGACGGGCAGAAAGCCCGCGATCGTGACCAGCGTGCCGGTGAGCATCGGCGCCGCCGTGGAGGTCCAGGCATAGCCGGCCGCCTTCACGCGGTCCCAGCCCTCCTCCATCTTCACCACCATCGTCTCGATCGCGATGATCGCGTCGTCCACCAACAAGCCGAGCGAGAGGATAAGCGCGCCCAGGGTGATGCGGTCGAAGTCGCGCCCGGTCACAAGCATGATCAGGAAAACCGCGCCCAGGGTCAGCGGCACCGCCGCGGCGACCACGAGGCCGACGCGGAACCCGAGCGTCAGCAGACTGACGAGGATCACGACGCCGAGCGCGGCAAAGAACTTCACCATGAATTCGTTGATCGCCGCCTGGATGACCGCCGCCTGGTCGGAGATCTGCGTGAGCGAGATTCCCACCGGCAGCTCCGACTGAAGCCGGCCGACCTCGGTCGCGAGGTCCCGGCCCAGAGTGAGCCCGTTGTAACGCTTGTGCATGACGACCCCGAGGATCAGCGCCGGGTCGCCGGCTTCGCGGATCTGGAACGCGGGCGGGTCTTCGTAGCCCCGGCTGACCTCGGCGACATCGCCGACCGTCAGGGTCTTGCCCGGCACCGGCAGCGGAATCGCCCGCACCGAGTCGAGGTCGGTGACGGCTCCGTCGAGCCGGAGATAGACGCGCGGACCGCCGGCCTCGACGAAGCCGGAAGGCGTCACGTCGTTGTGGCTCGCGATGGCGCTAAACAGTTGCGTAGCGCTCAGGCCGAGCGTCGCGAGCCGTTGGTAGGAGATCTCGACGAAGATCTTTTCGCTCTGCTCGCCCAGGATCTTCACCTTCTGCACGCCGGGCACGCGCGTCAGGCGCTGCCGCAGGCGCTCGGCGTCCCGCACCAGATCGCGATGCGGCAGGTCGGCCGCCTTGAGCGCGTAGAGGGAAAAGAACACGTCCGAATATTCGTCGTTGAAGATCGGCCCGAGCACGCCGCGCGGCAGGAAACGCGCTTCGTCGCCGAGCTTCTTGCGCACCTGGTAGAACTCCTCCGGCACCTCCTTGGGCGGCGTGTTGTCCTTCAAGATCACCTTCATCGTCATCAACCCGGGGCGCGACGAGGTCTCCGCGCGGTCGTAGTGCTCGAGTTCCTGGAGCCGTTTTTCGAGGCGGTCCGCGACCTGGTTCTGCATTTCCTCGGCCGTGGCGCCGGGCCAGACCGCCGTCACGGTCATGATCTTCACCACGAAGGTCGGATCCTCCGCGCGCCCGAGGCGGGTAAACGCGAGCAGGCCGGCCGCCGCGATCGCGATCAGGAGAAAAAGGGTGATGGCCCGTTCCTTGACGGCCAGGGCCGAGAGATTGAAGCCGCTCATCGGGCGTCCTTCGCGGGGAGTTTTTCCAGTCGCACCACTTCGCCAACATTCAGGAGGTGCGCGCCCAGGGAGACCACCAGGTCGCCGCTTTGGAGTCCCTGACTGATCGAGGCGGTTTCCGCGCCGAGTTTCGCGACGGAGACCGGCCGCTTCGCCACGGCCGATGTCGCGGGATCGATCACCCACACCGACGCGCCGTCGCCTCGGTCGATCAGACTGCCCAGCGGGATTTCCAGCATCGGCCGGACCGCGTCGCCGCCCGGGGCGAGGTTAACCGTGACCGTGGCCCCCAGCGGAAACCGCGCCGGCTCGCCGTCGAGAACGTAGCGTGCCTGATAGGTGCGCGAAACCGGATCGGCGACGCCGGAGATCTCGCGGAAGGTCGCGGACACGTTCAACTCGGAGTTCAGGTAGAGCCGGGCCGTCGCCCGCCCGCCCCGAATCCGCGAAAGGGAACTCTCGGGAATATCGACCGCCGCCTCGCGCGAACCGTCACGGGCCAGCACGAGCACGGGTTGCCCGGCCGCCACCACCTGGCCGGGTTCGGCCAGCGTGGACATCACGACGCCGTCGGCGTCCGCCAACAGGGTCGTGTAACCCGCCTGATTCGCGAGTTGCCCGGCCTGGGCGGCGCTGGACTCCGCGGCGGCGGTCGCCCGCTCGAGCGCGTCGCGCGATTCGGCGCCTTTTTCCACCAGCACTCGGACACGTTCGAGTTCGAGGGCGGCCTGCTTCTCCACCGCGCGGGCGGCCAGCAGCGCCAGCTGATAGTCGGTCGGATCGAGCTTCAGCAACGGCTGGCCGTTTTTGACGGTGTCGCCGGCGTTGACCAGACGCTCGGCGATTTTGCCGCCGACGCGGAACCCGAGGTTGCTCTCCGTGCGGGCTCGGACGACTCCGGTGAACTGGATCGCCTGCCCGACGCCGTGCCGCTCCGAGTCCACTTGGATGGCGCGCACGATCCGGGGCGCGGGCGCGGGCGCTTTCGCGTCCCCGCGGCCGCAGCCGGCCAGGCCGAGACACGAGAGGACGCCCAGGCCGATCCAGGCGGAGCGGCGCAACAGACGATTTGCGCGCGATGTGCTCCGCGCGGCGTTCGCCGAATCAAAAACGCTGACAGGGAATGGAAAGTTCATGGTAAAGCACGATGCCCGCGGGGCTCACCCTTTCATCGCCTGCACCAGCACGGCCTGGTGCAGCCAGCGCGGTGTCGCCCAGGTGAAAGCCACGAGAATCTTGTTCGCGAAACCGGGGACGACACTCATGCGTCCCGCCCGCAAGGCGCGGATGCCTGCTTCGACGACCGGCGCCGGCTTCATCATCAGCAGCTTCAGCAAGGGCGTGACCTTCATCTGCGCCGACTGGGAAAAACCGGTGTCCGACAAGCCCGGGCACAGGGCGGTGACCACGATGCCGTGGGGCTTGAATTCGCGGTGCAGCGCCTCGCCCAGGCGCAGAACGTAGGCTTTCGCGGCGGAATAAACGGCGAAGTTCTCCACGCCCTGGTAGGCCAGCATGCTGGCGACGAGCAGGATTCGGCCGCGTCGCCGCGCCCGCATGTCCTGGGCGAAAACATGGGTGACGGCGGTCAGGCTCGCGATGTCGAGCTGCACCATCGCCAGGGCCGCATCGAGTTTGTTGTCGGCGAAGGGCCCCTGCAGGCCGTGGCCGGCGTTGTTGATCAGGATATCGACCGCGATGCCGCGCTCGCGGAGCCGCTCGTGCAGGCGGATGACGGCCGTAATATCCGAGAGATCGACCTGCTCCACGACGACCTCGGTGTTGAACTGCCGACGCAAGGCCTCGGCGAGGGCTTGGAGCCGGTCCAGCCGGCGGGCGACGAGAACGAGGGAATGGCCCATCGCGGCGTATTGACGGGCGAACTCCTCACCGAAGCCGCTGGAGGCGCCGGTGATGAGAACCCAATTTTTGTTTTTTGATGATGTGTGCATATACACTATTTGGTTGATGTTTGTCCCCCGCCCGATTTCGGGCGCTCGCAAGGCATATTTCCCCGGGCCCTTATTGCTCTCAAACCAGCATCGACTGCTGGGCGGAGATACCCGCCGTCGCGCCGTGCGCTGTCGCCAGGGTGACCGAGGGCGGCGTGATGGGGTTGGCGAGGTCGCCGGCGGCATAGATGCCGGGCATGCTGGTTTGGCGACGCTCGTCGACTTTGAGGACGATGCCGAGGGGCGTATTGGCCGTGGCGAGGCCCAGCGATTCATGCAGACTTGCGGACGGCTTGTTGCGCGGATGGGCGAACAGGATGTCGACCGCGACACTGGAGCCGGTGTCGAGTTTGACGGTGGCGTTATGCCCCCCGCGATGAACGATCTCGACGATCCGGCCATCGACGACAGGTAGGTTGCGACGCGCGAGATCGGCCCGGATATCGGGCGGAATGTCGTGACCGGCCGCGAAAACCGTCAATCTGTCGGTCCAGTCGTGGAACAGCCTGACCTGATTGTGCGAGTGCGGGCCGGACCAGACGAGGCCCCAGTGCCGGTCGGCGAATTCAAAGCCGTCGCAGTAGGGGCAGGGCACGATAGCTTTGCCCCAGCCTTCGGCAAAGCCCGGAACATCCGGCATCTGGTCGATGACGCCATAGCTCAGGATCAGGCGCCGCGCCCGAAGGCATTCGCCCGCGGCGGTGACGACGGAAAAATCGTCGATGACGCCGGAGACGCTGTCGGCCCGGGCATTGACCAGCTTGATCGTGGGATAGCGCGCGAGCTGCCGCCGCGCCTCGGCCAGGATGTCCAGCGGTGGCTTGTGATCGTGGCCGAGCAGGCCATGCGAGTGGCCGGCGAAGCGGTTGCGCGGCAGGCCGGTATCGAGAACGGTGACCTTGCGGCGGGCACGGCCGAGTTGCAGCGCGCCGGCGAGACCGGCGAAGCTGCCGCCGATAATGATGACGTCATCCATGGTGATGGGCTCCGTGTCGTGGGTGGGGCTTGGTTGCTTAATTTTTGAGTGCGGAAGCGACCTTCTCCAAATCGGCGAGGATCGCCGACCAGCGCTCTTCCCCCAAGATTTGAACCGCGGTGCTCTGGGCGGATTTCCAGGCAGGAGCCAATTTTTCGATCTGCTTGCGGCCTTTGGCGGTGAGCGAAACTTCCACATATCCGCCGTGTCCGCCGCCTTCGACCGTCACCAAGCCATCCCGCTGCAACGGGCGGAGATTCCGCAACAGCGTGGTCCTTTCCATCCCAAGAACCTCGCTCAGTTCCGCCATATTCGACGGGCCGGTGGCGTGCAGCGCGAAAAGGAGCGAACCCTGTGTGCTGCGAATGCCGTGTCGCCGCATCTCCGCGTCAAAAAATTGCGTCACGACCCGCGTCACCCGACGAAGGTTAAAGCCCACGCAGTTCTGACGGACTGAAAAATCGAGTTCCTTCGACATAATTGTGTATATGCACACAAGCGCCGCCCATGTCAACTCCGATGCTCGCATGGCCGCGCCCGCGG
>CBINNW010000193.1:0-6813 GCA_966252115.1 uncultured Akkermansia sp. | reverse complement strand
TCGGCGGCGGAGGGTGCGGTCTGGGGCTGACTCATGGGGAGGGGAGATCGTGAAATCGGGCAGCGTGAAATCGCTAAACTTGAAATTGGTCAGGGCCTCGGAGGTCTGGCCGAGCGAGGGGTTTTGGCGGTGAGCACGGACTTGCCGAGGATGCGGCACAACTGCTCCGCCTCGTCGATCACGGCGGACAATTTTGCCAAGGGCAGAAGATCGGCCTTCACGATGAAACGCAGCCACCCTCGGGTTTCTCGAAGCTCCTTTAGCGCGATACTGAGCTTGTGCACAAAGTCGTCGCGACTCTCGGCCGCGCCGCTCTCGTCGTAGTTCGGTGGTGCCGAGGTGCCGCACCGGACGAGCTGTCCCGCCACATGCCGCCCCAAGCGGGTCTCCGGCAGCGCGTCCACGATCTTGCCCACGCGCGCGGCAAAATCCCAAAGGCGTTCCGAAAGCTCATCCTGGTTCATAAAATCGGGGAAATCGGGAAATCGGGCAGCGTGAAACCGCTAATCTTGAAATTGGAGGAGTGGGTGACGACCGATGATCCGTTTTTCGATTTCACGATTTTCAGTTTTCACGATTTCCGACCTATCGGGCCGGTATCCAGACAGTCATGTCGCCCTCGCCGCGGTTGCCCCAGGCATAGTAGGGCACGGCCTTGACTTGGATCGGACGCGGGGCGGTGAGGCCGGCCTCGCGGTAGAGTTGATCGGCGGACCAGTCGGGGCGCTGGAGCGCGAGCGCGTCGAGGGTGAAGGTCAGCACCTCGGCGCCGGCGATGGTCTCCTTTTTCGGCGCGAAGCCGGCGGGTGAGGCGAGCGAGAGCGCGACGTCCTTGAGCTTCACGCCCTCGGGCAGGTCGTTCGATTCGAGACAATAGACCAGCGGACCGTATTTGATCGCGACCTGGTCCACCGTCTCCTCGACGAGCGGGTTGGCCTCCCAGAGCGTCGGCACGAAACGCAGGGCGAGGTCGAGTTTGTCGCCGGCTTTCCAGACACGTTTCACCTCGGCGTAGGCGCCGGGGCGCAGGTCCACCGCGGCGGGGTCGATGGGTTTGCCGTTGAGGCGGAGAGCGGCGCCGTCGCGCAGCCAGGCGGGGATGCGGAGCTTGAGCGTGACCTCGCGCTCGGGGGCCTGGTCGATGATGAACTCGACCGCGCCCGACCAGGGGTAGTCGGTCTGCTGGCGGAGTTTTATCCGCGAGCCGTCGAGCCAGGCGGTGTCGAGCGTGCTGGCGGCGTAGAGATTCACCCAGACGGCGTCCTGGGAAAGCGAATACACGTAGTTGTGCGCCTCGGCGACGACGCGCACGATGTTGGGCGGGCAGCAGAAGGAGGCCTTGTAGTTGGGCTGGCGGCTGCGGGACCAGCGGAGCGGCACGTCGAATTCGGAGAGTTTTTTGAGCGGGTTGACGTAGAAGTAATCTTTTCCTTCGAGGCTGATGCCGGGGAGGATGCCATTGTAGAGCGTCTGCTCGAAGAGGTCGGCGTAGGCGGCGTCGCCGGTGACGGTGAGCATGCGCCAGATCCACATGCCGTAGCCGATGGTGGCGCAGGTCTCGTTGTAGGCGGTGAGGTTGGGCAGCTGGTAGGGGCGGCCGTAGGCCTGGTGGACGGTCTTGATGTATTTGTGCTTCGTGTGGTCCACGCCGTCGGGCGAGGCGCCGTCGTAGAGGGCGCCGGTCATGCCGGTGATGTAGAGCTTCTTGCCGGCGA
The DNA here is from genome assembly GCA_966252115.1 of uncultured Akkermansia sp. Classification (GTDB taxonomy): domain Bacteria; phylum Verrucomicrobiota; class Verrucomicrobiia; order Opitutales; family Opitutaceae; genus IMCC26134_A. The sequence goes on along the minus strand of CBINNW010000193.1, from coordinate 5,098 downwards.
CGTTTTCCGAAAGGGTGGCGAGGGTGTCGCGGAGGCTGCGGTCGCCGTTCTCGGCGAAGACGTCGGCGACGCCGGCGTAGAGGTAGTTGGCCCGCACGGCGTGACCGACGGCCTCGGTCATCTCGCGGAAGGGCAAACGGTCCTGGTTGTGGTCGGAACCGTCGCCGGGCGGCACGAGGGCGCGGATCTCGATGAGCTGTTCCCCGAGCTTCAGGTAACGCGGATCGCGGGTGAGGCGGTAGAGCTCGACCACGCCCATGTAGTGGGAGGGGCAGATGGCGTTGCGCGCGAGCTCGACCGGGCGCTCGGCGCAGAGGCGCTCGATGTAGTCGGCGGCCTTGATGGCGCAGTCGAGCAGGTTGGTCTTGCCGGTGGCGCGGTGGTGGAGGCACGCGGTCGTGATGAGGTGCCCCATGTTGTAGGTCTCGAAGTGCTCGCGGTCCTCGAACTCCTTCGCGACGGCGCCGACCTGGCCGCGACGCTGCGGCACGATTTTTTGGGTGTGCAGGTAACCGTCCTCACGCTGGGCCTTGGCGATGACGGCGATCATGTCGTCGAGGCGGCGGTCGAGCTCGGGCGTCGGGTGGACGGCGTAGATTTGCACGAGCGCCTCGAGCCATTTGAGGAAATCGCCGTCGTTGAAGGGCGGGCCGTGGGGCTTGCCGTCGCCGCGTCCCTCGCCGAGACCGGCGGCCATCAAAAAGTTGTCCCAGGCGTGGCTCTCGTGCGGATCGCGAAAGATTTCCCACATGTGCGGGATCATGACGTCGCGGCAGACGTCGAAGCGGTCGCCGAGCAGGCCGCCATTCCAACCCACGTCGGCGAGGTCCGGCATATACATGAGCGCCTGCGGGGAACGAGTGGTGTCGATGAGGGCTTTTTCGCCGCCGACCGCACTGCCGACCAGACCGACCGCGGCGAGGGCGAACAACAGGGTGCGGGCGAGGGCGGAGGGGCGGAGGCGGGGCGAAAGCGACATCGGGGAACGGGGAAAGCGGGTCGGGGCGGACGGGCGGGGTGGATACGAAAGCGGGCGAAGCGGCGCGGGCCGCTACACCAGCAGGGTGCGGCGTAGTGCCTGGCGCCAGCCTTCGGTCAATTCATTCACGCGCGGGCTTTCGAGGCGCGGAAAATAGACGGTTTCTTCGCGGGCCTGGCCGGCGAAATCCTCGGGCGAGGAGACGATGCCGAGGCCGAGCTGGCCGGCCAGCATGGCACCCAGCGGAGAGCAGTCGGACATGGTGGCGACGCGGAGCTCGACGCCGCAGAGATCGGCGCAGAGTTGCATGAGAAAACCGCTCGCGGTCGGACCGCCGTCGGCGTGCACGGCGACGAGTGGCAGGTCGGCCTCGGCGCGCATGGCGTCGAGGGCGTCGCGCACCTGGAAGGCGATCGACTCGAAGGCGGCGTGGGCGAGGTGGCGGCGGTCGCTGTGGCTGGAGAGACCGACGATGGTGCCGCGGGCGTCGGCGCTCCAGTGCGGCAGGCCGAGGCCGGTGAAGGCGGGCACGAGGTAAACGCCGCCGTTGTCGGGCACGGAGAGCGCGAGTTGTTCCAGGGCCGGCACGTCGGCGGCGAGGCCGAGCTGATCGCGCAGCCAGGTGAGGGTCGAGGCGGAGGCGATGATGATGCCCTCGAGGGCGTAGGTGGGCCGGCCCCGGTGGGTCCAGGCGAGGGCGGTGAGCACGCCTTGGCGGGAAAACCGCGGGGTGGCGCCGATATTCAGCAGCACGGACGAGCCGGTGCCGAAGGTGACCTTGGCGGAGCCGGGGGCGAAGCAGCGTTGCGCGAAGAGCGAGGCCTGCGAATCGCCCATGACGCCGCGGATGGGGAGGGGAGTGACGAAGGTGCCCTCGAGGGTGGTTTCGCCGAAGGCGGCGGAGCTGTCGCGCAGCTCGGGCAGGGCGTGGCGCGGCACCTCCCACAGGGCGCAGAGCTCGTCGTCCCAATCGAGGCGGGTGATGTCGAAGAGGAGGGTGCGCGAGGCGTTGGTGGTGTCGGTCGCGAAAACTTTTCCGCCGGTGAGGCGATAGACGAGGTAGGTGTCGATGGTGCCGATCAAGGCGCTACCGTCGGCCAGCCGGGCGGCGATGTCGGGCCGGTGGCGCACCAGCCACTGGAGTTTTGAAGCGGAGAAATAGGCGTCGAGCTTGAGGCCGGTTTTGGCGCGCAGCAGCGGTTCGCGTCCGGCGTCGGCGTGGGCGCCGCAAAACTCGTCGCCGCGGCGGCATTGCCATACGAGGGCGCGGTGGAGCGGGCGGCCGGTGCCGCGTTCAAAGACGACGACGGTCTCGCGCTGGTTGGTGATGGAGAGGGAGACGATGCCGGCGACGCGCGAGGCGTGGCGGGCGAGCAGGCCGTGGAGCACGGCGAGGGTGTTTTGCCAGATCTCCTCGGCGTCGTGCTCGACCCAGCCGGGGCGCGGGTAGTGCTGCTGATGCTCGCGTGACTCACGGTCGAGCGCGCGGCCGTCGGCGTCGAAGAGCAGGGCCTTCGTCGCGGAGGTGCTTTGGTCGAGGGCGAGAAAGAGCATATCGGAAATCGTGAAATCGGGCAGCTTGAAATCGGGAATCTTGAAATTGTGGGGAGCGAAGTGATGGACCGGGTCAGATGCCCGATTTCACGATTTCACGATTTTCGGTTTTCAAGATCTCCGTCCCCAACAGTTCACGCGCGGTGGCGGCGAGGCCCTCCATCGAGATGCCGTAGTGGCGGAAGAGGTCGGCCTGGGCGCCGGTGACGGTGTCCTCGTCGGGGAAACCGACCATCGCGAGGCGCGGGGCGAGGCCGGCGCGGAGCAGCGTGGAGGCGACCGCCTCCCCCACCCCGCCGGCGAGCATGTGCTCCTCGACGGTGACGACGGCGCGGCACTCGCGGGCGGCGGCAAGCACGGCGGCGGTGTCGAGCGGCTTGACGGTGTGCAGGCTGAGCACGCGCGCGGAAACGCCCTCCTCGGCGAGCAGCTCGGCGGCGAGCAGCGCGTGCACGACGGTCTCGCCGTTGGCGATGAAGGCGACCTCGTCGCCCTCGCGCAGGAGGCGCGCGCGGCCGGGCTCGAAGTGCGCGCCGACGGGCACGAGGTCATACATGGCGGCCTTGCCGAAACGCAGGAAAACGGGACGCGGCGCGGACGCGGCGTGGCGCACGGCCTCGCGGGTCTCGAAGTTGTCGGCCGGCGCGATGATCGTGAGGTTGTGGATGGCGCGCAGCACCGCGAGGTCGTGCAACGAGTGATGGGTCGAGCCGAGCGCGCCGTAGCTCACGCCCGCGCTGATGCCCACGAGCACGGCGGGGACGTTGGAGTAACAAACGTCGTTTTTGATCTGCTCGAGCGAACGGGCGGTGAGGAAGCAGGAGGGCGAGACGCCGAAGGCTTTTTTGCCGCAGGCGGCGAGGCCGGCGGTGATGCCAACGAGGTTTTGCTCCGCGATGCCGACCTCGACGATCTGCGCCGGCAAGGCCTTTCCGAAAGGCGCGAGTTTGCCCGAGCCGCGCGAGTCGGAGGTGACGGCGACGATGTCGCGATTCGCGGTGGCGAGCGCCTGGAGCGTGTCGGCGAACTCTTCCAGGTTGGCGCGGCCTTTTTTGAGGCCGAGCTTTTGCGCCATGGCCTGGGCCGCCGGGGAAAACATGGACGGGGCGGGCGCGCTCATGACGTGGCCTCCGAGGAAGAACGACGCGTTGGAGCAGAAATCGTGAAATCGAAAATCAGGAAATCGGTAATCGGAGATTTCACGATGCCCGACGACCGATGCCCGATTTCAAGATTGCGGGAGGTCTTGTTCATGCGGCGACCTCCACGAGGGCGGACTCGGCGGCGGTGAGTTCGGCGAGGGCCTGAGCGAGTTCGGCGTCGCTCGGGACGCCGTGGTGCCACTTGCCGACGTTTTCCATGAAGCTCACGCCTTTGCCCTTCACGGTGTTGGCGATGATGAAGAGCGGCTTGCCCGGGTGCGGCTCGGCGAAGGCGGCGGAGAGTTCGCCGTAGTCGTGGCCGTTGACCGAACGCACCTCCCAGCCGAAGGCGCGCCACTTCTCGTCGAGCGGCTCGTTCGACAGGACGTCGCGGGTGTGGCCGGTGATCTGGAGCGTGTTGTGGTCGAGGATGGCGACGAGGTTGTCCAAATCGTAGTGGGCGGCGGCCATGGCGGCCTCCCAGTTGGAGCCCTCGGCGAGCTCGCCGTCGCCGAGCAGGGTGAAAACGCGGTAGTCGGCGGCGTCCATCTTGGCGGCGAGGGCCATGCCGAGGCAGATGGGCAGGCCGTGGCCGAGCGCGCCGGTGTTCATCTCCATGCCGCGAATCTTGCGGGTGGGGTGGCCGACGTAGGGCGACCTGTAATGACAGACCGAATACAGGTCGTCGTCCGGAAAATAACCGCGGTCGGCCATGACGGCGTAGAGCGCCTCGACGCAGTGGCCCTTGCTCTGCACGTAGCGGTCGCGCGTCGGGGAATCGACGGTCTCGGGCGTGACGTTCAGCACCCGGTTGTAGAGCAGATTCAGGATGTCGAGACACGAGAGGCCGCCGCCGGTGTGGCCGGCGCCCGCCTCGTGGATGAGGCGAAGCATGCGCCGACGCAGGGCGAAGGCTTTGAGCGTGAGCTGTTGATCGGTCATCGGCGGGGACGACGGGCGGCGGCGGGCGGAGTCGGAATCGTGAAATCGGGCAACTGAGAATCGGGCATCGTGAAATTGTGGTGGCGGCCGCCGATCGGGAGGGCTTTCGCCGACCAATTTTCAGTTTCTAGATTTACGATTTTCAGTTTTCAGATTCCCCCACGTCACTCGGCGGGCGCCTCGTGGTGGTAAACCTCCCAGCCGAGGTAGCGGCCGAAGGCCTCGGCGAGCACGGCGGCGGAGTGGGAGGCGTTCATGACGACGTGGTGCTCGAAACCCTCGCGGCAGACGTGGCGCATGAGTTTTTGGAGCTTGGGCACGCGGGCGACGGCGCGGTTGCCGAAGGTCTTGAGCTCGTCGTTGGTGAGCTCGCCCTCGCCGACGTAGGTGCGGATGCGGCCGGTGGCGTCGTCGGTGGTGATGCGGCCGTAGGTGAGCGGCGCGGCGGGCGTGCGGCCGTCGAGCGCGCCCCAGGTGTTTT
>CBINNW010000192.1:0-6930 GCA_966252115.1 uncultured Akkermansia sp. | reverse complement strand
CCGGCCTCGCCCTCGTCAGCGGCGACACCATGGCCGACGCCGCCCAGAAGATCGTGAAGCTCGTGGCGTGATGCCACGAGCGGGAAGCAGCGGGTAGCGAGTAGCGGGTAGCGAGCATCCAAGCCGCCGAACCGCCAAAGCGCCCCGCCCTCCCGCTCATTCCGCCTACTCACTACTCGCTACTCGCTACCCGCTACTTTTCAAAAATGAGCATTCTCGTCTCCCCCGACACCAAGATCATGGTCCAGGGCATCACCGGTGCCTTCGGCGGCAAACACGCCCAACTCTCGCTCGACTACGGCACCCAGGTCGTCGCCGGCGTCACCCCCGGCAAGGGCGGCCAGTTCTTCGAACACGGCGCCCACCGCGTGCCGATCTTCAACACCGTCGCCGAGGCCGCCGCCGCCACCGGCGCGACCGTCTCCGCCATCTTCGTGCCGCCGCCCTTCGCCGGCGACGCCATCCTCGAGTGCGTCGCCGCCGGCCTCGACCTCGCCATCTGCATCACCGAGGGCATCCCGGTCAACGACATGGTCCGCGTGAAGCGCGCCATGCAGGGCGCCAAGACCCGCCTCATCGGGCCCAACTGCCCCGGCCTCGTCACCCCCGGCACCGGCGAGGGCTCCAAGGGCGGCTGCCGCATCGGCATCGCCCCCGGCTACATCCACAAGAAGGGCCACGTCGGCGTCGTCTCCCGCTCCGGCACCCTCACCTACGAGGCGGTTTACCAGATCACCTGCAAGGGCCTCGGCCAGTCCACCTCCGTCGGCATCGGCGGCGACCCGGTCAACGGCACCAGCCACCTCGACGTCATCAAGCTCTTCAACGCCGACCCCGACACCAAGGGCATCATCCTCATCGGCGAGATCGGCGGCAACGCCGAGGTCGAGGCCGCGCGCTGGATCAAGGAAAACTGCACCAAGCCCGTGGCCGGTTTCATCGCCGGCGCCACCGCCCCCGCCGGCCGCCGCATGGGCCACGCCGGCGCCGTGGTCGGCGGACACGAGGACACCGCCGCCGCCAAGATCGCCGTCTTCAAGGAGTGCGGCATCGAGGTCGCCGCGACGCCCACCGACATGGCCGACGCCCTCCTCCGCGCCGCCCAGCGCCTCGGCGTCAGCCTCGCCTGAGTGTAGCGTTGGCCGTCCCCGGCCAATTCACCCCGCCGCCCGTCCCTCAAAAAAACCTCCCCCGCCCCCGTCGCCCCGCGCGCCGGGGGCTTTTTTGCGTCCACTTCCCCCCGGGGCTCAAAAACTCATACCGTTTACGTGTTGAGTTGGGACTTTCGGGGAAGGTAGGGCGCGACCGCCGGGCGCGCCGGTTTGGGTGACGATCTCCGTCCGTCCTCGGCGGCGGGCCCGGCGGTCCCGCCCTACCCTTGAGAGTCAATCCATCCCGTAACTGGTATCACTCATATCACTCACCCACTCACTCCGCCGCCGTCTCGGGCACCGGAATCAGCATGAGATCGAGGCTCTTGCCACCGCTCAGCATGCCCGATTGCACGAGGATGCGCGTCCCGTCCGGACTGAAGTTCGGGTGGGTGTGGTCCGGCTTCATCACGTGCCCCGTCGAGAGGAGCGTCACCTCGCCGGTGGCGCGGTTGAGCAGGAAAACCTCGCCGGCAAAATTGTCCGCCACCGCCCAGCGCCCGTCCGTCGTGCCGTTGCAGTGCCAGAAACCCTGCGCCCGTTTCGTCTGCGCGATCAGGTGCGTCTCGCCCGTGCGAAGGTTGAGCTCCATCACCCCGGTCGGCCGGGCCCGCAACTCGGGCGTGTGGCCCATGAGATTGAAGAGCACGGTGTCGCGGTCCACCACGACCTCGTGCGTCACCCAGTCGGAAGGCTGTTCGGGAAACAGCGGACGGTTGCCGCCGCCGTCGGCCATCACCGTCCACATGCGTTGGGGCGCGTCGCCGCCGGTCTCGTTGCAATAGATGATCTCGCCCGGCACCCACGGGTTCGTCTGCACGTGCCCCATCAGGTAGGGCGTGTCGAGGACCACCCGATACGCTCCGGTCGCCAGATCCACCGCGCGAATGCCGCTCGGCACCTGCGGGATGGGTTTGCCCGGCTCGCGTGGCGGCGCCTCCGCCAGACGCACGCCGAAATAGGCGGCCGTCTCGTCGGCATCGAGGGCGAAGCCGCCCGCGCCCTTGTGGGTGGCCGGGAGTTTCGCGATCTCCCGCTCGTAGGCCTCCGCCTCCTTCACCGCGCCCGCCGCGCTGTCCGCCAGGAGCCGACCATACTCCAGCTCCATGAGACGCTCCGCCCCCGGCTTGCCGCGCAGGTAGTAGAGACGCTCGCTCCGCCGGGCGATGTTGAGGCTGTAGGTCTGCACGTCGTCGCCCGAGGTGAGCTGGATGATCTCGCCCGTGATCTCGTTCACCGCGTAGGCCTGCGGCGTCTTGCCGGGATTGCGATCCGAGGACCGGAAAATGACGTGCACCCCATCCGTCGCCCACTGCGGATGCGTCTGGTAGTTTTTCATGTCGTTGCTCGGACCGGTCGTGAGCGCGGTGAGCGAACGGCCCGTCACGCGGTCCACGATCACCCGCATCTCCGACGGGTAACGCCGCCCCAGCTCGCCGCCGGCGCCGGCCGCCTCGCGCGTGGTGGATTCGTCCGCCGCCCGCGCGGACGGAGCGATTGGCAAAACAGTCGAGCCGAGGAGCGCGCCCAGAAGCGCGACGGGATAAAAACGCATGGGGAACGAGGGGGTGGACGGACGGTCTCTGAAACGAAACCCGGCCGACGCGAGCGCCCCCGGATCGGACTGTCAGATGATCGCACGGTATCCAATCTCCCGCCGCACCCGTCTAGTTCGGAGCACCTCGCCGCGCTCGGTCGCGTCCCCGGCCCGATTCCCCGTCGGCATCCTCCCGAGAACCCCTTCCTCCCCCACCCTATGCATTTGCGTTCCTCGTTCGCCCTCCTCGGCCTCGCCCTCGCGCCGCTCGCCACCTCGGCGCTCCCCCGGGTGGAGCACCTCGACCGCGGCCTCGTCGCCGTCCAGCAATCCGACGGCCGCGTGTTCCTCTCCTGGCGCCTGCTGGCCGACGATCCCGAGGGAGTCGCCTTCAACGTCTATCGCACCACCGAGCTCCCCGCCGACGCCAAGCCCATCGACTTCGGCATCTTCGCCTCCGTGCCCGACACGCCCGCCGGCACGGTGCGCCTGAACGAGCTGCCCCTCTCCGACGGCACCTGGCACATCGACGCCGCTCCCGCCCTGCGCTACCGCACCAGCTATTTCGTGCGCGCCGTGGTCGATGGCGTCGAGCAGGCCGAGTCGCGCCCCGTGAGCATCGCCGCCGGCTCCACGCCCCGCGCCTACCACTCCGTGCCCCTGAAAAACCCGCCCGGCTACGAGCCCGCCGAGGCCTCCGTCGGCGACCTCGACGGCGACGGCCAATACGAGATCGTCCTCATGCAATCCGGCCGCGCCCAGGACAACTCCCGCAGCGGCGTGACCGACGAGCCCATCCTCCAGGCCTACGAGCTCGACGGCACGCTGCTTTGGCAAATCCGCCTGGGCAAAAACATCCGCGCCGGCGCCCACTACACCCAGTTCATCGTCTATGACTTCGACGGCGACGGTCGCGCCGAGCTCGCCTGCAAGACCGCCGACGGCACCACCGACGCCGCCGGCAAAGTCATCGGCGACGCCTCCGCCAACCACGTCAACGAGCGCGGCCACGTGCTCGCCGGCCCCGAGTTCCTCACCGTCTTCGACGGCGCCACCGGCGCCGCCATCGACACCGTGCCCTACGAGCCGGCCCGCCATCCCACGAATCCGCTCAACCCCACCCGCGACGAGCTGAAGGAGATCTGGGGCGACGGAAACGGCAACCGCTCCGACCGCTACCTCGCCGGCGTCGCCTACCTCGACGGCACCCGCCCCAGCCTCATCATGGCCCGCGGCTACTACACCCGCACCACCCTCGCCGCCTGGGATCTGCACGACAGGAAACTCGTCAAACGCTGGTTCTTCGACAGCGACGACGGCACCGAGGGCAACCGCGCCTTCCGCGGCCAGGGCAACCACTCCCTCTCCGTGGCCGACGTGGACAACGACGGCCGCGACGAGATCGTTTACGGCGCCATGGTCGTGGACGACGACGGCACCGGCCTCTACTCCACCGGCTGGGGCCACGGCGACGCCCTGCACGTCTCCGACCTCAACTGGAGCAACCCCGGCCTCGAGGTCTTCGACATCCAGGAACGTTTCGGCCAGGAAGGCTTCTCCATGCGCGACGCCGCCACCGGCCGCCCGATCTTCACCGTGCCCTCCGTCAAGGCCGACGAAGCCGACGACGGCGAAGGCCCCGGCCGCGGCATCTCCGCCAACATCGACCCGCGCCACGACGGCAGCGAGTCCTGGGGCATCGGCGCCGGCATGAGCAAGATGTTCGCCGCCGACGGCACCGTCCTGCGCGATCGCCCCGCCGACCTGCCGGCCAACTTCGCCGTCTGGTGGGACGGCGACCTGCTCCGCGAGCTGCTCGACCAAAACTTCGTGGTGAAGTGGAACTGGCGGACCGAAAAACCCGAACGCCTGCTGACCGCCCACGAGTGCATCTCCAGCAACGGCACCAAGGCCACCCCCGCCCTCAGCGTCGATCTCTGGGGCGACTGGCGCGAGGAGATCATCTGGCGCACCCTCGACGGTTCCGCCCTCCACATCTACACCAGCACGATCCCGACCGAGCACCGTCTGGTGACGCTGATGCACAACCCGCAATACCGCTGCGCCATCGCGTGGCAGAACGTCGCCTACAACCAACCCCCGCACCCGAGCTTCGCCCTCGACCCCCGGCTCCCCCTGCCCAAGCCGACGCCGGTGACGGTGCTCCCCGCGACGAAACGCTAGTGTGGTGGTCGGCCAAGTGTCCGAACAAAATCCGTGCGCCTAAAGGTCCGGGGAGCGCACCCGTCCCGGGTGCTCCGGCGGGCGTCTCGCCCGCCGTTTCGGAGGTGAGAGCGGGACGCTCTCACCGGCACGCGGGACGCGCGCGCTCCCCGGACCGGTTCGAAACTTGCGGAATAATGACCAGGCATTTCGGGCGCTCCACACCAGGCACGGCGCCCACGCCCACCCGCCCGCGCGGCTCGAGTCCTCCGCCAGAAGGCAGAGCGTGACCGCCGGGCGCGCCGGCCCGGAGGTAGGGCGTGACCGCCGGGCGCGCCGCGGCCCGAGTCGTGCGGGCGATGTTCACCGTCCATCCTTCGCGACGCACCCGGCGGCCCCGCCCCGCCGGGGGTCCCGCTCGCCCGTGAAGACGGCGATGATCGGCGCCGGCGTCGCGCCGGCGTTGGCGTCGGAGGCGGCGGGATTCATGACTCGCCCTCCACCCGCTCCAGCATGCGCGCGAGGTGCGTCTGCTCCGGCCCCACCTCGGCCAGCCGCAGCGCGCGCCGGAAACTCTCCGCCGCGCCTCGGTAATCGCCCAGCCGCCAGCGCAGCTCGCCGGCGACGGCGTGCACGAGGTAGTGCGTATCCAGTTTCTCGCGACGCGGCATGGCCTCGATCGCCTCGAGACCGGCCCCCGCGCCGCGGAGGTTGGCCACCGCCACGGCGCGGTTGAGCGCCACGACGGGCGAGGGTTTTATCCGCATGAGATCGTCGTAGTGGGCGAGGATGCGCGCCCAGTCGGTCGAGGCCGCGTCGGGCGCCAGGCAATGGCAGGCGGCGATGCCCGCCTGCACGTGATACTCGCCGAGTTCGTCGCCCCGGGCGGCGAGCAGGAGGTGGCGCAGGCCGGCGTCGATGAGGGTCTGGTCCCACTTCGAGCGGTCCTGCTCGCCGAGCCGCAGGATCTCGCCCCGCCCGTCGATCCGTGTCGGGAAACGCGCCGCGTTGAAAAGCATGAGCGCGAGCAGGGCGTGGGCGCGCGGCGTGTCGCCGGCGGGGTGCCCGACGAGCAGGCCGGCGAGGCGGATGGCCTCGCGGCAGAGATCCTCGCGCAGGAGGGTGTCGCCGGAGGAGGCCTTGTAGCCCTCGTTGAAAAGCAGGTAGAGCGTGGCGAGCACGCCGTCGAGACGCGGCGCCAGCTCGGCGCCGGCGGGCAGCTCGAAGCGCACGCCCGCGTCGCGCAGACGCTGCTTGGTGCGCGTGAGCTGCTTCTCGATGGCGGCGTCGGTGCCGAGAAAGGCGCGCGCGATCTCCCCGGTGGAGAAGCCGCAGAGGACCTTGAGCGCGAGCACGACCTGCGCGTCGGCGCCCAGCAGGGGGTGGCAGCAGACGAACATGAGCCGCAGGGCGTCGTCGCGGATCAGGCCCTCGTCGTCGGTCGCGTCGGCGGCCGCCGAGGCCGGCGCCGGCGCCGGGGCGGTTTGTTCGAGGTGGGCGGCGATGGCGTCCTCCTTGGCGGCGGACATGCCGCGATGGCGGAGGGCGTCGAGCGCGAGATTGATCGCGGTGCGACTGATCCAGGCGGAGGGATTGGCGGGCACGCCGCCCATCGACCAGGTGCGCAGGGCGCGCAGCATCGCCTCCTGCACCACGTCCTCGACGAGCGCGAGGTTTTGCACCCCGAAACGCCGGAGCAGGGCGCCGTGCAGCCGCCCCGCCTCGTGCCGGAAAAAATGCTCCACCAAGCCGGAGGGCGAGGCGCCCGGGACATCAGATGAGGAAGGCATCGATCAAGATGGGGGATTTTTATGTGGAAAACGGGAAATCTGGAAAGGAACCGGGCTCTTCGCTGTTTCCAGGGGGACGGTGCCGTATTGAGGAATAGCCGGCGGTATTCCAACGTAGCGGAATCGCGGAGCGATTTCGCTCGAGCGACTTGACGGCGACGAAACGACGTTGCCGTTCCGTTACCTCGCAAGACGCCGGGCTGGTCCTGGGGCCAAGCGACGGCGTTTGCCCCCTGGTCGTGGCGGAAGCGCGGAAGCGCTTTCGTCCGGCGGGCGCCACCGAAACGAA
>CBINNW010000191.1:0-6935 GCA_966252115.1 uncultured Akkermansia sp. | reverse complement strand
TCGTGCTCGCCATCGGCCTCCTCGTGGACGACGCCATCGTCGTCGTCGAAAACGTCGAGCGCGTCATGGCCGAGGAAGGCCTCTCGCCCAAGGCCGCCACCCTGAAGTCCATGGGCCAGATCACCGGCGCGCTCGTCGGCATCGGCATGGTGCTCTCCGCCGTGTTCATCCCCATGGCCTTCTTCAGCGGCTCGGCCGGCGTCATCTACCGCCAGTTCTCCGTCACCATCGTGTCGGCCATGGCCCTGTCGGTGCTGGTCGCCATCGTCTTCACCCCGGCCCTCACCGCCACCCTGCTGAAGCCGGTCCGCGCCGGCCACCACGCGGAGAAGCGCGGCTTCTTCGGCTGGTTCAACCGCGTCTTCAACCGCGGCGCCGACCGCTACGCCCGCAGCGTCGGCGGCGCGGTGCGTCGCGGCGGCCGCATGCTCCTGATCTTCGCCCTGATCGTCGGCGCCGCGGCCGCGATCTACCCGCGCATCCCCGGCGGCTTCCTCCCCGACGAGGACCAGGGTTTCATGTTCGCCCTCGGCCAGCTGCCCGCCGGCACCACCACCGAGACCTCCGCCGAGGTGCTCAAGCGCATGGAGACCCACTTCCTCGAAAACGAGAAAGATTCGGTCGAGGCCGTCCTCGGCGTGCTTGGCTACAGCTTCGCCGGCTCGGGCCAGAACCAGACCTTCATGTTCATCAAGATGCGCCCCTGGGAGGAGCGCCCGCGCGCCGAGCAGCGCATCAAGGCCGTGCAGATGCGCGCCTACGGCGCCTTCATGCAAATCTCCAAGGCCATCGCCCTGCCGATCATGCCGCCCGCCGTCATGGAGATGGGCATGGCCAACGGCTTCGACTTCCGCCTCAAGGACAACGGCGGCGTCGGCCACGAGCGCCTCATGGAGGCCCGCAACCAACTCCTCGGCATGGCCATGCAGGACCCCCGCCTGATCAACGTCCGCCCCAACGGCCTCGAGGACCAGATGCAGTATCAAATCGACGTCGATCAGGAAAAAGCCGCCGCCCTGGGCGTCTCCCTCACCGAGATCAACCGCACCATCTCCACCGCCTGGGGCTCCTCCTACGTGGACGACTTCCTCGACCGCGGCCGCGTGAAGCGCGTCTTCATGCAGGCCGACTCCGCCTTCCGCCGCGAAGAGGGCGACCTCAACCGCTGGTATGTGCGCAACGCCCAGGGCCGGATGACGCCCTTCTCGGCCTTCTCCACCGGCCGCTGGACCGTCGGCTCGCCCCGCCTCGAGCGTTTCAACGGCACGCCCTCCCGCGCCATCCAGGGCGAACCCGCTCCCGGTCGCTCCACCGGCGAGGCCATGGCCGCGATGGAGGAATTCGCCGCCAAGCTCCCCCCCGGCATCGGCTTCGAGTGGGCCGGCCTCTCCTACGAGGAACGCGCCGCCGGATCGCAGTCCACCACGCTCTACGCCATCTCGCTCCTCATCGTCTTCCTCTGCCTCGCCGCCCTCTACGAGAGCTGGGCCATCCCCGCCGCCGTGCTCCTCGTCGTGCCCCTCGGCCTCCTCGGCACCCTCCTCGCCGTCATGGCCCGTGGCTTTGCCAACGACGTCTATTTCCAGGTGGGCCTGCTCACCGTCGTCGGCCTCTCGGCCAAAAACGCCATCCTCATCGTCGAGTTCGCCAAGGAAGGCTTCGAGCGAGGCCTCTCCCTCACCGAGGCCGCGGTGGACGCGGCTCGGCAACGCCTGCGCCCCATCCTGATGACCTCCCTGGCCTTCGGCCTCGGCGTGCTCCCCCTCGCCATCAGCACCGGCGCCGGCTCCGGCAGCCAGAACGCCATCGGCACCGGCATCATCGGCGGCACCCTCGCCTCCACGATCCTCGGCGTCTTCTTCATCCCGGTCTTCTTCGTCGTGGTCCTGAAACTCTTCCGCGTGCGCCGCGCCAGCGAAAAGGCCGCCGCGGAAGAAGCGGCCGCCGCGACCCTGGCCCCCGCCCAAGACGCCCACCACTAAATCCACCCGGGGGCTTGTGATCGATTGGTCCGGGGAACGCACCCGTCCCGGGTGCTCCGCCGGGCGTCCCGCCCGGCGCCCCGAAAGGCTTCGGCGGGACGCCGAAGCCGGCCCGCGAGACGCGGGCGCTCCCCGGACCACAAGCCCCGCCCCCACCCACCCGACCGATTCCAAACACCCGCTCCCATGCACCACGCCATTCTCCCGCTCACCCTCACCCTCGGCCTCGCCGGCCTGACCGGCTGCTCCATGGCCCCCCGCTACTCCCGCCCCGCCGCGCCGATTCCCTCCTCATGGCCCGAAGACGCGCCCTCGGCCCCCCTGGGCGGACTCACCCCGCTCCCGCCCCCCGCCGACGCGCCCGCCACGGAAGCCGCCTCCGCCGACCAGGCGACAGCCCCCGACTGGCGCGAGGTCTTCCCCGAGGCCCGCCTCCAGGCCCTGATCGAGCTCGCGCTGGACAACAACCGCGACCTGCGCGTCGCCCTCCTCAACGTCGAAAAAGCCCGCGCCCTCTACCACATCCAGCGCGCCGCCCAGCTCCCGCACCTCGACGGCCAGGCCGGCGGCTCCCGCTCCCGCACCCCCGCCGACCTCTCGCCCACCGGGCGCGCCAGCACCGACGACTCCTACCAGATCGGCCTCGGCGTCACCTCCTACGAACTCGATCTCTTCGGCCGCGTCGCCAGCCTGAAGGACGCCGCCCTCCAGACCTACCTCGCCACCGAGGAGACCGGCCGCTCCGTGCGCCTCACCCTCGTCGCCTCCGTCGCGCAGCACTACTACGCCGAACGCGCCACCGCCGAGCAGCTCGAGATCGCGCGCCAGACGCTCGCCTCGCTCGAGGCCAGCTACGCGCTGACGAAGCGCAGCCACGAGGCCGGCGCGGCCTCCGAGCTCGACCTCCGCACCGCCGAGGCCCAGCTCGCCTCCGTCCGCGCCGACGTCGCCTCCTTCGAGCAGTCCGCCGCCGAGGCCCGCCACGCGCTGGCCCTGCTCGTCGGCGCCGCCATCCCCGCGAACCTCCCGCCCGCCACGCCCCTCGCCGACGCCCCCGTCCGCGAGGACCTCCCCGCCGGCCTGCCCTCCGACCTCCTCCAACGCCGCCCCGACCTGCTCGCCGCCGAGCACTCGCTCCAGTCGGCCAACGCCGACATCGGCGCCGCCCGCGCCGCCTTCTTCCCCCGCGTCACCCTCACCGCCTCCGGCGGCACCGCCAGCGCGGACCTCGACGGCCTCTTCGACGCCGGCTCCGGCACCTGGGGCTTCACCCCGCAGTTGACCGTGCCGATCTTCAACGCCGGGCAAAACCGGGCCAGGCTCAAGGCCGCCCGGGCGGAAAACAACATCCGCCTGGCCGTATATGAAAAGTCGATACAGACGGCCTTCCGCGAGGTGTCCGACGCCCTCTCCGCGCGCGTCACCGTCCTCGACCGGCTCGACGCCCAACACGCCCGCGTGGCCGCCGAGGAGACCCGCCACCGCCTCTCAGAGCTGCGCTACCGCAACGGACGCGACAGCTACCTCGTCCTCCTCCAGGCCCAGCGCGACCTCCTCACCGCGCGCCAGTCCGTGGTGAAGACCGAATACGCCCGCCGCGCCAACGTCGCCGCCCTCTACAAGGCCCTGGGCGGCGGCTGGTCCGCGTAAACGGCCCACGACGCCGAACGCGTTCACGAACTCGCCCGCCAAAAAGGACTCGTCGCCCTCTGACGCCTCCGCCCATCCCACCCATGCACTCCATCAGCAAAATCGCCATCAACACCGGCGGCGGCGACGCCCCCGGCCTCAACGCCGTCATCCACGCCGCCGTCCACGCCGCCCACGGGCTCGGCTGGGAAATCCACGGCATCCGCGACGGCCTCGACGGCATCCTCCAGCCCCAGGACTACCCCGACGGCGACGTCGTCCGGCTCACGCGCCAATCCGTGCGCAACATCGAACACCTCGGCGGCACCATCCTCGGCACCAACAACAGCGGCCATCCGCTGAAACGCCCCGCCCCCCGGCCCGACGGCTCCGCCGCGCCCGCCGACCTCGGCGACGAGGTCCTGCGCCGCTTCAAGGAACGACGCCTCGACGCCCTCGTCGCCATCGGCGGCGACGGCTCCCTCGGCATCGCCCGCGAGCTCCACCGCAAGGGCCTCCGAGTCGTCGGCGTGCCCAAGACCATCGACAACGACCTCGAGGCCACGACCCTCACCTTCGGCTTCGACAGCGCCGTCTCCTTCGCCACCCAGAGCATCGACCGCCTGCACTTCACCGCCGAATCGCACCGCCGCGTCATGGTCGTCGAGGTCATGGGCCGCCACGCCGGCTGGCTCGCGCTCCACGCCGGCATCGGCGGCCGGGCCGACGCCATCCTCCTCCCCGAGGTCCCCTACGACATCGCCAAGCTCGCCGCCCACATCAAGAGCCGCACCGCCGGCCGCGACCGCCGCTACGCCATCGTCGTCGTGGCCGAGGGCGCGAAGCCGGTCGGCGGCGACGTCACCCTGAAGGAGGCCGCCACCCCCGGGCACGTCGAGCGCCTCGGCGGCGTCGGCGAAATCGTGGCGCAGCGGCTGCACGAACTCACCGGCAAGGAATCGCGCTGCGTGGTCCTCGGCCACCTCCTGCGCGGCGGCCAGCCGACCGCGCTCGACCGCTCCCTCGGCCTCGTCTTCGGCGCCGCCGCCGTGCGCGCCCTCTCCCAGGGCCACGACGGCGTGATGGTCGCCCTCAACCCGCCCCGCATCGACCACGTCCCGCTCAAGGTCGCCACCTCCCAGCTCAAACTCGTCGCGCCCGACGACTACGGGATGATGACCGCGCGCACGCTCGGCATCTCCTTCGGCGACTGAGGATCGATCCATGACCTCCATGAAATCCATCGCCCTTTCCCTCCTCCTTCTCGCCGCCCTCTCCTCCCTCCGCGCCGACGACGCCGTCTCCGTCAACCTCGTCACGCCGACGAGCCCCGCCCCGTCCGGGACCGAGATCGCCGTCGAGGTGCTCTGGCTCAATCGCGGCGACTCTCCGCGCCAGGTGTCGCCCCCGCCCGTCATCGACGCCACGCTGCGGCGATCGCAGACCGCCTGGCCCGTGCGCCTGCGCGAGTCCGCCCCGCCCGTCGGCGACTCGCTCACCCTGGCACGCGGAGGCTTCGCCCAACGCACCTACCTGCTCACCGTGCCGGCCGAGGCGCAAGGCGCGCTCGTGATCCAGGTCGAGCAACCCTTCGCCGCGCGGACGATGCTCGAGGTCGCCCCCGCCGCCGGCGAAACCGACGCCCTCCCGACGCCCTCCGCCGCTCCCGCGGAAAAACCAGGCGCGCCCGCCCTCCGTCCCACCGCCAGCCGTCTGCACCGGACCGTGCTCGAAAACTTCGGCTTCCACGAACCGATCTACTTCCTCTACGGCCCCGACGAACCGGCCGCGAAATTCCAGCTCAGCTTCCGCTACCGGCTCGCCGGCCACCGCGACAGCCCGGTCGAGACCGACCCGCCGGCCAAGGGCCTCTACTTCGCCTACACCCAGCGCTCGCTCTGGGACATCAAGGAACCGTCCAGCCCCTTCTACGACACCAGCTACATGCCCGAGCTGATGTTCGAATCCCTCGCCGCGGATCACCCCGACCGCGACCGTCTCGTGAACTTTCTCGGTTATCAAACCGGCTACCGGCACGAATCCAACGGCCGCGACGGCCTCGATTCGCGCAGCCTCGACATCGTCTTCGTGCGCCCCGCCGTGATGATCGGACGCCGCGAGGGCTGGCGCGCCGTCGTCGCGCCCCGCCTCTTCGCCTACCTCGGCGAATCCTCCGACAACCCCGACATCGACGACTACCGCGGCCACGGCGAGCTCCTCCTGAGCTTCGGGCGCGACGACGGGCTCCAGGTGAACATCACCGCCATCGCCGGCCGCGAGTTCGACAAAGGCTCGGTGCAGGTGGACCTCACCTACCCGCTCCAGATCGAGCCGCTCGATTTCGACACGTATCTACATTTCCAATACTTCGACGGCCACGGCGAGAGCCTGCGCGACTACGACAGCAAGAGCTCCACCTGGCGCGCCGGCCTCTCGCTCGTGCGCTGAGCCCGCGACCGCCGCGAATCCCTCACGACACCAAAAACAAAAGACACAAAACCATGACCTCCCTGACCATGAATCCGTCCCCCGCCGATCTCACCGTCGAACTGCGTTCCGCGGACGGCTCGACGACGGAATTCTACCAATCCGACCCGGCGCGCGTCCGTGAAGCGCTCGCGCTGCTGGCGGCGCCGCGCTTGTTCGCCCAGCCTCACCTGCTCTTGGCCGCGCCGCACCGGGCCGATTTGATCCCCTGCAAAGGGATCGACATGATCTTCGCGCGCACCTCGATGCGCTCGCCCGTGAAGTTCCCCATCGAGCTTCCCGCGGGACAATTCGACCTCGTTGAACAACCCGAGGCCTGGCTCGACGACGAGCCGGCGTCGGGCTCGGACAAAAGCAAATCGTCTCGCCGCCGCGGCGCGTTGGTGAAGCTGCAGACGCTCGGCGGCTGGTCCGTCGCCCTGAAGACGACGACGCTGTTTCACGGCAACATCCAAGACGAGCGTCAATGGCAGTGGCGTCTGCCCGAAGCGCCCACCATACCCTTCCGCCTGGAGGGAGGCGGCTTCGGCCTCATCAACACCGTCAACATCGTGCAGGTGACCGCCCTGCCCAGACCCGAGGTGCTCCCGGGCCCCGCGCTCCCGCTCGCCCTGTGCCAACGGACCCCGCCCCGGGCCGCCCGCCCGGCGACCCGTGCATCCTAAAGCGTGGTAGTCGCCAAGCGCTGAACCAAATCCCCGCGCCGAAGGGTCCGGGGAGCAACCGTCTCGAGTGCTCCGGCGGGCGCCCCCCCCAAAGTAGCGGGAGCTTCCAGCTCCCGTCTGGAGTTTGGTTTTTTGAGGGGAGGTCGTGTGGGTGCAAAGGGGGGCTAGGCGG
>CBINNW010000190.1:0-6971 GCA_966252115.1 uncultured Akkermansia sp. | reverse complement strand
TTCTCTGCGGCTTGAGGGTAGCCTAGTGCGGTTTCGTAGCCGTCGGCCGTTTTTTCCTGATGCGGTTCAACGGCTTGCGACTCGGTTTCTTGATGCGTTTTCGGGGAGAACGCAAAAAAATCCCTAGTGCGGTTTTCGAACTCGCGCGCAGGCGCGCGCGATGGCGCAAACGCGCCCGCAATCACGCACAGGATGAGGAACCAAAGCCGCAGCATCAGGCCACCAATCAGGCGGCTAGGGAAGAAGGCGGCGAGCCTGTTTCTTGGGCGTTTGCGGGCTTTTCGCGCCCTCGCCCTGGCTCCTGGCCTACCCTTCGCCGTCTTCGGCGCCGTCTTCGGCCGCCTCGGCCGCAAGTTCGGCCTCGATCTCGGCGGCGGCCTCGCGCGTGAGCGTCGCGCCGGGATGCGTCCGCGTGTGGACCTCTTTCAGCATGCGGATGCTCACCTGTGTATAGATCTGCGTCGTGGACAGCTCCGCGTGCCCTAAAAGCTGTTGTATAAAACGGATGTCCGCGCCGCCCTCGAGCATCAAGGTTGCGCAGGTGTGGCGGAAGAGGTGGCACGAGCCGCGTTTACCGGTTTCGGCCGCGTCGATGTAGTCGCGGACCAGCTGCGTAAGTCGCCCGGCTTCAAAGGGCAAACCGAGGTTGGTAAGGAAGACGGTGCCGTCGTCGCCGCTGCCGACGACCAGGCGCGCGCGGGCTTCTTCTATATAACGCATCACCCAGGCAAACGCCCGCTCACCCATCGGAACCATGCGATCCTTTTTCCCTTTGCCCTGGCGGATCATGACCGTTCCGCGCTCCGCATCGAGGTCGTATAATTTGAGGCCAAGAGCTTCCATGCGCCGCATACCCGTCGAGTAAAACAGCTCAAGCAAAGCCCGGTCCCGCAGGCCCAACGGGTCGGCGATGTCGGGCAAGGCAAGCACGCGCTCGGCCTCGTTGGCGGTCAAAATGTGCTTCGGCAAACGCTTTTCCCCGCGGGGTAACTCCAGGTCAGCGGCCGGATTCGCGAGGATATGATTGTTGCGCCCCAGCCACTTAAAGAAGGCGCGAACGGGGATCAGGTGTTGCAACTGGCTCGGGAAGGTCAACGGCTTCCCCGTCTTCTGCCGGTAATTATACAGCCATCTCTGGTATCGCTCTAAAAGCGGTTTGGTGACCTCGGCCGGGTGGTTTATCGAGCGTTCACCGCACCATTTGGCAAATTCGGAGATGTAATATTCGCGGTTGCCGACGGTCGCCTCGGAGTAGTTCCGGACGCGGAGCCAATCGCTATATTGAGCGAGCAAGGCGGCAAAACTGCGCGCGTCGCCCAGGTCGCCGATGGGCACGCGTTCCTTGCGTTGGCCTTTGCGTGGCATGGTTATGTATGGCGGTTACGCCTACGATTTATGATTTTGGGTCGCCCCTGTTTATGCATTTCCGCCGTTTTCAGGCTCCGGCTTCCGCAAGTCGCCGGATTGCGGCGGATTAGTCCCGTTTTCGGTGGGCCGGAACACCCCCGGAATGGGGCCGGAACAGGGCCGGAAGGGGGCCGGAAGCTCGCCGTTTACCCCCGGAAGCTTTGCGTCGTAGTCATGCGTTTTGGCGGCTTCCTCGGCGCGGAGCTTTTCGACGTCGAGCAGGCCGGTAAGGAGTTTCGCGCCGCCCTGGGTCTCGGGGTCGGTGTCGTGAAGCAGTTCGTAAACGGTGCCTTGCCCGTGGTCGGCGCGGTGGGTGACGACGTATTCCAGCTCGACCAGGCGCGAGAGGTGCACGTGTAGCTGACTCTGGCCCATGCCGGTAAAGTCGCGCAGATCGCGGGCGCGGAAGCGGATCGCGTCGCGCTCGAGGCCGGAGGCCTTCGCGCGCTCGGCAATAAAGCGATAGATCAGGCCGAGCAGGCGGCGGGTTTGCGGGGGCATTTCATCGAGGCCGCGCCCGAGGACGTGATGCGCCAAACGGTTCGCAACCGCTATATCATCGAGCGTCGTTATTATACAGTCACCCCGGCCCTCGATGGGCTTGCGGGCGCGCTGGTGCTGGAAAAGAAGCGTGACCGTATCAATCAAAAGCAGGTATTTCTCATGGTCGCGACGGGTGCGCAACTGGCTGGACAGGAAGCGCAAGCGCGGGGCGTAGGGATTGAAGACGGGCAAGGGCGCAAGCAGGCGCTGCGCGGCGTGGTGCAGGGCGAGGACTTGCTTGCGCCGGGCCTTGCGGATCAATCCGGCCTCGGTCCTGGCCTCGCGTTGCAAGGCGTGGATGCGTTCGGTTTGCTCGCGCGATTCGTCCACCGTCAAAACAATCGCCCGGTTTTGTAATTCCTCGTCCATGTCGGCGGCGGTGGTGGTTAAAAAAAGCTGGGTCGGTCCCTCGACATGATATTCCTGCGTTTCCATGCGGCCGGTTCCGGGGTCCTTGCCCGCGCTCGCAATCGACAGTTCCCCCTCGGATTGAAGGAGTTTCAGGGCGTAACTCGCCTTCTCCGCGCCCTCTTCCTCGACGATGGCGAGGATTTTATGCCGGAGGTCGAGGCCGCCCATATAAAACAGGCTTTGCCCGGTCATGGCCGAGTATTTGATGCGGATTTCCGGCGGCATGAACGATAATATGGCGTCCATGAGGGTCGTTTTTCCGGCGGCGCTGGATGATTGTATAATCACCGCTAGCGGCCGATCCATGAGGCGCGAGACGGCGGCGAGGTAGCCGACGAGTTTATTGATTTCCTCGCCGACGACGCCGCAGGCGTCGAAGTCGGACAGGATGCGGTCTAAAAGCTTCGGATCGCGCAGGAACGCGAGGGCGGCGGCGCGCTCCGTTTCGGACATCGTCGGCGCGGTCGCCTTGGGCGCGGCCTCGGCTTTTAGCCGGGCCTCCTGCAGCTCCTCCAGCTTGCGCAGGACGTGCCCGAGGTCGCGCTTGACCAGTTCGGGCCGCAAGGCGGTTTCCGACGCGGCCGCGTCGATGAAGGCGGCGCGCTGGCGCGCCACGCATAAATCGAGGTTGTCCAGGTGCCAGCGCTCCGCGCACGCGACGCGCAACGTGACTTTGAGCGACTCGAAGCCGGTGTTTTTGGCGAGGCCGCGCACCGTCCAAACGCGATCACCGAGGGCGAGGACGATTTCGTCACCGTCGTTCTTCGCGACGACGACCAGCGAGACGGCGGACGCAGGCGACGGCGTCGCCGTCGCCGGGATCGTCGGCGGGGGCGTTGACGTTGGCGCGGTCGGTTCGGCCGTCGGTGACGGCGCGGACGCGGCGGGCGTTGGCGTGCCGGACGACGGCGCGACCGGCTCAAACGTTTCTTCCCTAGCCGCCGGTTTGGGCGTCGGCGGGACGGCTGGCGCGGTCGGACCATCGCACGCGGGCGCGGCGGCTTTCAGAGCGGCTTTAGCAGCTAAAGAAGAAGGCGCGGGCGCGGGCGGCAAGGTGCCGCCTCCTTCGTGGCGTGGCGTCGTTGCCGCCACGTCGGCCGACACCTCCGGCGACACCTCGGGCTTTGAGGCCTTCGGGCCGATCTCGGCGAGGGGCACGGCGGCGCGCAAAAGCACGCCGAGGGCCTTGTCGGCGGGCTGGACGGCGAGGGCGTAGGCGTTGGCGTCCTGGCCGTGCGGGAAGAGCACGCGCGCCGCCTCGATCCCGTATTCAGATAGTTGTGACGCGACATCGGCCGCGCCGCAGTCCCCGGCCTCGTCGCGGTCGAAGGCCACGAAGACGCGGCGCACCCGCGCCGCGACCAGGGCGGCAAGCAGTTCCTCCGGCAAGGCCTTGGCGCTGTAAGTGGTCGTGACGTTGCGGAAGCCCGCGCCCCAAAACGTGAGCGCGTCAATAATGCCCTCGCATAAAATGACTTCCGGCGAGCGCAGCGCGGCCGGGTTCCAGATGCCGCGCATCGGGCCGGGCAAAAACAGGTGGCGGTCGTGCTTGCCGCCGTCGTCGATGGCGCGGCCGTAAACCGTGCCGATCTCGCCGGACTCGGCCACGACCGGGAAGACGACGCGCCCGCGTAAATGCTCGTGGCCGGTGTCGCGCAGGACGCCGAGCCGCGCGAGGCGGGCGCGCAGCGCCGCGCCCTCGGCGCGGTTCTTCTGCGGCAGGCGAAGGCCTAGCGTGCGATCGACGAAGCCGACGCGGAACGCGGCGACGGCCTCGGCCGTGACGCCGCGTTTTTTGAGGTAGGCGAGCGCGGGCGGGTTTTCCCGCAAACGCTCGTGGTAATAATCGAGGACCTGGCGCAAAGCGGCTTGGTCGTCGGCGTCGGCCGTCACCGGCGCGGGCAGCTTCGGGACGGTCGCTTTTTTGACCGGCGCGCAGGTCGGCGCACCGGTGAAGGCCGCGCCGTTTTTTAGAAGCTCGTAGGCGTGACGGAACGAGACGCCGTCAAACTTTTGAACGAACTGGATCACGTTCCCCGTCGCCTGACACGACACGCAGCGCCAGAGGCGTTTTGCGGGCGTGACGTGCAGCGAGGGGCTTTTGTCGTCGTGGAAGGGGCAAAGCCCGACCAGGTCGCCGCCCTGCGCGGCGAGGGCCACGCCGCGCGAGCGGACGACGGCCGCAAGGTCGGTGTCGCGCTTGATGCGCTCGATTTCGTCGTCGGGAAGCATCGCCATTTTACGCGCCCTCCTTCCCGGCCGCGTCGGCGGCGACGCGCGGCCACCCCTCGCAGATCAGCCAGCCCAAAAGCCAGCTCAGGCGCTGCGCGCGCCGTCCTGCCCGCAGCTCCGCCAGATCGTGCAGCACGGCGGCGCAAATCTCCTCCGCGCCCTCGTCGGCGTAGCACTTCGCGAAGCCTTCCGCCGCCTCGTGGATCGTGACCGGAACCACCACCCAAAGCCCGATGGTTTCCGGCCTGTTTCCGCCGTCGTGTGCGTCGCTCATGGCTCAGCGCAGTTTGACGAGTTTCCCGTCGGGTCCCTCGACGTAGAACGTGAGATCTTCGCGCCGGTAGCGGTTCCCGTTTTCGAGGTGGAAGGCGTATTCTCCCGCCTCAAGGTGCGTTACCTGCATCGCCACCGGTTTTCCGCTGTAGCGGCCTTGGTAGGCGTATTTCGATGATGACTTGATGAGGGCGAACAAAACGAGGGCCTTGCCCTCGGCTCTGGCGGCGCGCACGGGGCGCGGTTCGGTTTCGGTAATGGTGCTCATGGCGAAAGGGGGGCGCGGTTGGGTTTGGCTCTCGGCGGGTCCGCATTTTTTCACCCGCAACGTGATGCAGCGCGGCTTTTACGCCCGGCAGGGCGTCAAGACTGATTGCATTGAACATGCGTGTCCATATAGCTGGACACATGCAAGCCGTTTTTCGCTTTGGCCCGTATACTGCGGCCATGTCCAAAGCCGCCGGTTCCCGTCTTCGCCTCCTTCGCCAAGCGTCGGGCATGACCCTGCGCGAGCTCGCCCGCCAGATCGGCGAGACACCGTCAAACGTCAGCTTTTGGGAGCGCACCGGCACCTTGCCGCGTTCAAACGTCCTCGCCCCCATCGCCCAGGCACTCGGCGTTTCGGTCGAGGATTTGCTCGGCGATTCCATCCGCCAAAGCGCCAGCGTCCCCGGCAGCCGCGTCCGCCGGATGTTCGAACAGGTGCAACGCCTTCCGCGTCGCCAACAGGACAAGATTTGCGAGTTGCTAGAGCCCTACCTCGCCAAAAACGCCGTCGCCGAGAAGGTCGATTGATGGCCGCGCGGCAGCGCGGCCGTTGGGATCGGGGCCGGGCTTGGCCCGGCCCGTCCGCAAGCGGCTTCAAAGCCGCGCGCAGCGCCAGCAGGCGCGGAGTTCGCCCGCCTTCGCCCTGGCGGGCGTTTCGATCCGATGGGGAACCGTGGGCGACAAAACGCCCTGGCTTGTCCAGGGCGAGCCCACGGTTTCGCGGAGCGGGGGGCCATGCGGCCCCTCTGCGCGCGGCGGCGGGCTTTGCCTTTGCCCGCCGTCGCGCGCACCGCTGACGCCCGCCGCTCGGGGCGGGCGAGGGCGCGCCCCGACCCTCGCGCCGCGCGGGTCGCGCTTGCGCGCACCGGCTGCGCGAGGCTGAGGGGACGCCCGGTCAGCCGGGCGCAGCGGGGTCCCCGCCCGTCACTTCAGCACGGGCACGACTCGCAGGCCGGGAGCGCAGCGGACGGACTGCGTGACGTGCCGGCGCGGGTCTTACAGGAGCGCCGCCCCTACGGCCCATTCCTGGGCCGTGGGCCGGGCCGGGCGGGGTCGCACTCTAGCGGACTGAGCGCAGCGAGGGAGCAAGCAGAGGGCATGACAGACGGCGCGGCTCGGGGCGCTGGCTGGCGTGACCTGTGCCGCTTGGATCATGTTTGTATTAACGCGGCGAAGGCGTTTCACGGACCCGGAAAACAATAAATAACGGCACGATCGCGTTTCAGTATTATTATATTTCCTCAACCCTGAGCGGTATAATCGCATTGGGATCTCGCTTGCCTTCAGTATGCTTCCAATTCCCCCAGATGACTTTCGCTTTAAATGTCCGCCCACGACACGACACCATAATTTCATCACCCACAAACGGAGCGTCTCCAGTTGAGTGGTTTTCGTCAGGGCCGAGTTCCTTTTCCGTTATCAGCTCCCCTGTCTTGAGGATTATTCTTTTTACCCAATAAGCCATGATTTTTAATTAATTATCACTTCGGAAGCGTGATGTAACTCGGTGCCCCAGTGGTGGCGCTGGGATTGATATATTCCATGACTCCAGCGTTATTAAATACGCCCGCCTGAGTAAATGGCGCTTGGCCTGGTCTTACCACAACAAAGCCGGCGACTGGCTGCCCAGGAGACGCCGCCGCCGCTCGGCCGACAACATCCGCCTGGAAAGTTGGAATATCCATTTTGGAAACGTCACCGAGACGTGCAAAATAGGTTCCCTTATCAATTCCGCCAGCAAAGCTTTCTTTCCCAAATGGCGTTAAATGCACCATCGAATCAGGGTGCGCGTCGCCTACTATTTGGCCCACTGTCCGAGGGACTGCGTTCTCTGCGGC
>CBINNW010000189.1:0-7060 GCA_966252115.1 uncultured Akkermansia sp. | reverse complement strand
CGGCGGCACCTACCCGAACCTCTTCGACGCCCACCCGCCCTTCCAGATCGACGGCAACTTCGGCGCCGTCGCCGGCATCTGCGAGATGCTCCTCCAGAGCCAGGTCTTCCACCACGACAACGACCAAGCCTCCGAGGAACGCTACGTCCTCGACCTGCTCCCAGCGCTTCCCTCCGCGTGGAAAACCGGCTCCGTCACCGGCCTGCGCGCCCGCGGCGGCTACGAGGTCGATCTCGCCTGGCGCGACGGCCGACTCGAGCGCGCCACGATCCGCGCCAAAGGCGGGGTGAATCCGCGCGTGCGCCTCGGCGACAAGCTCGTCGATCTCCCCCTCGCCGCCGACGGCGTGCTCCGCCTCGACGGAAACCTCCGCGCCCTCGCCGCGAATTGAGCCTCCCCTCACTCCGCCCCCGTCCCCTCGATGCGCCCCCGACTGCTCCTCACCTCCGTCCTCCTCGGCCACTTCGCGCTCATCACGGCCGCGCGCGCCGCCGAGCCCGCCTCCCCCGCGCGCGCCGATCTTCCGCCCGAAGAGTTCGGCCATGCGCTGATCCCCGACCTGCTCGCCGATCCCAGCATCGTCGAGTTCGACGGCGTGTTCTACTGCTACGCCACCACCGACGGCGAAGGGAAACACCTCTCCACCTCCGGCCTCCCCGTCGTCTGGAAATCCACCGACTTCCTCAACTGGAGCTTCGAGGGCTCGCTCTTCCCGCCCGGCTTCAAGGCCAAGTATTGGGCCCCCAGCAGCGCCATCCGCCGCGACGGCACCTACTACCTCTACCCCACGCTCGACGGGAAACTCACCGTCGTCACCGCGAAGTCCCCCACCGGCCCCTTCCTCCACCCCGAGACCCACGCCCCCGGCTGGAAATCGATCAAGCCCAAGGTCGCCGGCAGCATCGACGCCGAGGTCCTCATCGACGACGACGGCCAAGGCTACATGGTCTGGCAAAAACGCGGCTTCGGCAAAATGCGCCCCGACCTGCTCGACCTCGAGGCCGAGGGCCAGCTCGTCATGCCCGCCAAGCGAAACGGCTACGCCGAGGGACAGTATCTCTTCAAGCGCAACGGCATCTACTACTTCCTCTACACCCAGGGCGGCGACGAGATCTACTCCTACGCCTACATGATGAGCCGCGAGGGCATCGACGGCCCCTGGATCGCGCCCGAGCGCGACCTCATCGCCACCACCGATCACGCGAAAAAAATCTTCGGCCCCGGCCACGGCTGCTTCTTCAACCCCCAGGGCTCCGAGCAGTGGTATTTCATCTACCTCGAATACGGGCGCAGCAGCACCAACCGGCAGATCTACGCCGACAAGATGAACTTCAACGCCGACGGCACCATCCAGCCCATCACGCTCACCAAGGAAGGCGTCGGCGCCATCCGCCCGACCACCCGCCCGCTCCCCAATCGCGCGCTCCAGGCCGTCGTCACCGCCTCGTCCGTCCGCCCAGAGTTCAAGGTCCCCGTGAAGAAGGACCCCACGTTCAGCCGCACGGAATTTTACGCGCCCGGCTACGCGACCGACGGCAGCAACGGCAGCCGCTGGATGGCCGCCCCCGACGACCAGACGCCCACGCTCCAGCTCGATCTCGGCGAGCCGCGCAACCTCGTCGGCACCGAGATCTATTTCGTGCAGCCCACCCACGGCCACGCCTACAAGCTCGAGACCTCGCTCGACGGAGAAACCTGGCAGCCCTACGCCGAACACGCAGAGGTGCGCGTCCAGTCGCCGCATCAGGACAAGAAATCCGTCCGCGCCCGCCATCTCCGCCTGACCATCCTCCGCGGCACCCCGGGCGTCTGGGAATTCCGCGCGTATTCAAAAAATGACGACACCCGCCCGCGTCGTTCGTCCGGCCCCCGTTCCCGCTGACCCGCCCCCGCCATGTCGCCTCGCATCCGTTCCCTCCTCGCCGCCGCCGCCCTGCTCGCCTCCCTCGCCTCCGCCGCGGAACAACGCGTGCGCTCGCCCGACGGCCACCTCGCGCTCGTCGTCTCCGACGACGCCGGCCTCCGCTACCGCGTCGAACTCGACGGCAAGCCCCTCCTCGCCGACTCCGTCCTCGGTCTCGCCTTTGCCGACGGCACCACCCTCGGTCCCGCCGCCAAGATCGCCGACGCCAAGCCCTCCCGCCGCAAGGCCACCTGGGACGACCCCTTCGGCCAACGCCGCACCGTGCCGGACCGTTTCCGCGAGCTTCGCGTCGAACTGCGCGAACCCGCCGCCGCCACCACCGGGCCCGCCCGCGCCTTCGCCCTCGTCGCCCGCGCCTACGACGACGGCGTCGCCTTCCGCTACGACCTGCCCGAAGCCTCCGGCCTCGGCGAGTTCACACTCCAACGCGAACTCACCGAATTCCGCTTCCCCGCCGACCACCGCGCCTGGCCGGGCGATGAATCCGAGTGCGCCGAAAACACCTACCGCGAAAGCAAGCTCTCCGCCATCCCCCGACAAGGCCGCGGCAACCGCCCCCTCCGCTCCGTCCTGCCGCTGCTCGTCGAGACGCCCGCCGCCCATGTCGCCATCGCCGAGTCCGACCTGCTCGACTGGGCCGGCATGTTTCTCGCCGGCACCGGCGAGACCGCCGTGCGCGCCGAGCTCGCCCCGCGCCAGGACAAGAGCGGCGCCGTCGTCGGCCGCGTTCCCATGGTCAGCCCCTGGCGCGTGCTCATGGTCGGCCGCAGCGCCGGCGACCTCGTCACCAACGACCTCGTCGCCACCCTCGCCACGCCCTCCCGCATCGCCGACACCTCCTGGATCAAGCCCGGCGTCAGCGCCTGGGACGCGTGGTGGACCGGCGTCAACCCCTCCCAACCCGAACACCAGGGCCTCCGCGCCCGCGGCGACAACCGGTCCCACCGCGAATACATCGATTTCGCCGCCGAGATGGGGTGGCCCTACCAGCTCGTGGACTGGTATTGGTATGAGCACATGACCGATCACCGGAAGAACCTCCTCTCCCGGCCCAACAACCCCTCCGGCGACTTCACCAAGAGCAATCCCCACATCGACCTGCCCGGCCTCGTCGGCTACGCCCGCGAGAAAAACGTCCGCCTCTTCATCTGGGCGCACTCGCTGGATCTCGAAACCGCGGGCGTTGACCGGACCCTCGCCCGCTTCGCCGCGATGGGCTTCGCCGGCGTGAAGATCGATTTCATCAACAACGACTGCCAGGAAGCCGTCCAGTGGTGCGTCCGCTTGCTCGAGACCGCCGCGCGCCACCGCCTCATGGTCAACATCCACGGCGCCTACAAACCCACCGGCCTCGCCCGCACCTACCCGAACTTCGTCACCCAGGAAGGTGTATTGGGAAATGAATACAACAAACTCGGTGGCAACCGGAACGACGTCCGCCACTCCCTCATCCTCCCCTTCACCCGCGGCCTGCTCGGCCCGATGGACTACACCCCCGGCGCCTTCCTCAACCGCACCCCGTCCACGTTCCGGGTCACCCATCCCGCCCAGGGCATCGGCACGCGCGCCCGCCAGCTCGCCATGACCGTCGTCTATCGCAGTCCCCTGCTCGTGCTCTGCGACAGCCCGGCCAACTACCGCGGCCAGCCTGGCGTCGAGTTCTTCCGCGACCTCCCCACCGTCTGGGACGAGAGCGTCGTGCTCTCCGCCGCAGTCGATAAACATCTCGTCATCGCCCGTCGTTCCGGCGAGCGCTGGTATGTCGCCGCGATGAACGGCGACGACGCCACCACCTTGGAAGTCCCGCTCGCCGCCCTCCGACTCAAGGGCCGCGGCTGGCGCCTGCGCGAGTTCGCCGACGGCGCCGATCCCGCCGCTCCCGAGACCGTGGTCGAAACCACCCGCGACCTCGGCAACGCCCGCGCCCTCACCCTGCGCCTCCAATCCGGCGGTGGCGGCTACGCGGCCATCCTCGCCAAGTAGCTCCAGCGGTGTGGACGGGGTTTGAGCGGGGTTTGGGCGGCGAGACAGCGCCCTGGATACTCGCGCCTTGGATACTCGCTCCCTTGGGCGCGTCGGCGAGCCCCCGCCGAGCTTGGGTGCGTGGGCTGGCGATCGCCCGCGCTGCGCCAGCCACCACGCCGGCCACGGTCACCGCGCCGAGGCGCGGATGCTTTTTTTGAAAATCGTGGCGGGGTTCTCCGGCCGGCGGCGCTTTTCCCGCGAACCCATCCATACCCTTGATTCTCTCCCCCCGCCACGCCGGCGCGAAGTAGTCCCCGACCGACCGACCGTTTGCCGCGATCACGGCGCTCATCCGCCGCCCTCCGAGGCTGCCGACACCTCGCCTCCCCAAACTTTCCCCCATGCGCATTCCCCTCCTTGTCCGCACCCTCGTCGCACGCGCCATCTGCCTGCTTGTGATCCTTGCCGGTTTTTCCGGCCAGGCCCGCGCCTTCACCCATCCCTGTATCCCGACTTCGCTCGATGATCTGGCCACCATCAAGGCCAACCTCAACCAGCAGCCTTGGAAGCGTGGCTACGAACTGCTCGCGGCCGCCAATACGTCCCAGCTCACCTATGTCATGAACGGTCCCTACGAGACCGTCTCGCGCAGCCCTAACGTAAACCTCAGTGGGTGGCGGTTTGACATGAGCGCCATCTATAATCTGGCGCGGATGTGGTATTTCACCGGCAACGAGGCCTACGCTCAGAAAGCCCGCGACATCCTCATCGCCTATGCGAATACGCAGACGAACATGGGCGGCGGTGAAGCCGGCCTCGACCTCGGCGACTATGCTTTCCGTTATGCCGGTGGCGCGAGCATTCTGCGCGGCACCTGGCCGGGCTGGACGGACGCCGACACGGCCGCGGTCAAAAATCTCTTCCTGAATGTTTACTGGCCCAAAACCGCCGCCGGGTGGACCCTCCAAGGTCCCGCCAATAAAGGTTCCATCAACATGTCGGCCGGCATCGCCATCGCCCTTTTCTGCGATGACACCGCCAAGTTCGATCACGTCCTGGACATTTACCGCACCTATCAGGGTTCGGGTCTGGCCAACACTCTACCTATCGGAGAAATGGGCGAGACCGGCCGTGACGCCGGACACGCCTACGGCGACCTTCTCGGCAAAGCCTTCCTCGCCGAATGCGTCTGGAAACAAGGCATCGACCTCTATTCCGAATGGGACAACCGGCTCTTGGCCGTCGGCGAATACTACTGCCGCAACACCTTTCTCTGGGACAATCCCTTCGTGGACTACGGCACCGTGGATGCCCTCTACATCACCAATGCATATGGCCCTTACGGCGCCAATCGCGCGGCCCTTTACCTCCTCCAAAACGCCTACAGAAACCGCAAGGGCCTCCCTACTCCTTGGATTGATCGAAAACTTCAGGAGCAACCGATCGATGCCGAGAATTTCATGTATGCCAAAGCGGCCGACTTTAGCACCGCCGCTCCGCCGGCGGCCGTTGTTCGCCCCCCGGTGTCGCTGGCCTCGAGCGGGCTGACCCTGACGACCTTTGGCAATAACTCCGCAGGCCGCAGCGTTTCTTACGCCGACGGCATCTGGACGATGACCGGAGCAGGAGTCGATGTCTGGGGCGATACGAACGACGACTGCCAGTTTGCCTACCAACAGATGAGCGGTGACTGCGCCATCGTCGCCCGGGTCACCTCGGCCCAATCGATCAATGGCGCCACCAAGGCAGGGGTGATGATTCGCGACAATCTTTCCGCCGCTGTTTCGCAGCGCGGTTTTACCGCGGTGATACCCAACACCCCCACTCAGGTGCAAAGCCGCCTGGCGGGTGATACTGAACGCTGGGCCGGCAGGGTCGCGCAGACGACCAACCTGCCTGATCCCGGTATTCCTTACTGGGTAAAAATCGAACGCAGAGGCCTCGTGATCACCTCTTATAGTTCGGTGGATGGCACCAGTTGGTCGCCCAATGTCAGTTGCGTCTTCGGCAATCTGCCATCCACCCTCTACATCGGCCTGTTCATCGTGAGCGGGTCGGCGACCGTCACCACCACGGCCACCTTCGACCATGTGGCCTTTACCGGCGGCACGGGCGGCTTGGTGACGACTCCGGCGGCTCCGGCGGCTCTCCTCGCCTCCGGCTCAGCCAAGGCCATCACCCTGCGCTGGCTGCCTTCCTTCGACGCCACCGCCTACGACGTGCTCCGCTCCACCACCTCGGGTGGCGGCTACACCGTCATCGCCAGCGACCTGCCCGCCGACAAGCCCAGCTACATGGACACGACGCCGGCCCCGGGCTCGACCTATTACTATGTGGTCCAAGCGAAAAACTCGGCCGGCACCAGCGGCAATTCGCCGGAGTTCTACGGCTCCCTGCTTCCCACGGCGATGGTCAACCTCGCCTTCGGTGGCACCCCGACCGCGAGCTTCAACGGCGACTCCGCCGCGGAAGGCGCCGACAGGGCCTTCGACACCGATCCTTGGAACAAGTGGTATGGCTACAACTCGCCTGCGGGCTGGCTCCAGTATGACTTCGGCGCGGGCAACGCGCAGGTCATCAAGCGCTACTCGGTGAGCGTCGCAGACGTGGTGACACGCGATCCGAAAGACTGGACCTTCCTCGGCTCCCAGGACGGCTCCACCTGGACCACGCTGGACACCCGGATCGACCAGACCTTCCCCAACCGGCTGCGGAACATCTACGACCTCGGCAACACCACCGCCTACCGCTACTACCGGCTCGACATCACCGCCAGCAACGGCGCGGCCGGCGTGGCCGTCGGTGATCTTGGCCTCTGGTCCGACACCGGCCGCCTCATCCCCGACAGCACCTACCGCCTCGTCAGCCGCAACGCCAACAAGGTCATGGACGTGACGAGCGCCGCCGATGGCGCGCAGGCCGTGCAGCAGACCTTCGCGGGCGACGACACCCAGCAGTGGGCCCTCGCCTGGCAGGGCGACGGCGTGTATCGCGCCACCAACCTCGCCGCCGCCAAGGCGCTCGACAACGGCGACAGCTCCGACGCGGGCGCCAATCTGGTCATCCAGCCTTCGAGCGGCGCCACCAGCCAACTCTGGACGCTCGCCCCCGACGGCGATGGCTTCTTCCGCGTTACCTCCGCCAACAGCGGCTTGGTCGCCGACGTCGCCG
>CBINNW010000188.1:0-7062 GCA_966252115.1 uncultured Akkermansia sp. | reverse complement strand
CGGACAGTCGAGCTATGCGCTTGGGTGCCGCGACCTTCCGCCCCGGGCGCCCGCCCGTGCGTGACAAGCGCGTAACACGGCGCAATAACCTCGTCTCCCGCGCGCCCGTCCGGTGCGCTTCCCGCCCTTTTTCCCGCATGGCCACGCCACGCCGACACCCCCGCACGCCCACGATCACCGACGCCCCCCCCGGCGCCGACGGCCCCGCTCCGTCCGCCCCCGTCGGTTCCGCCCCCGCGGCCCGGCCTCGCAAATCCGCCGCCCGCGCCACGCGCCCGGCCGAGGCCGCCCCGCCCCCCCCCGTCGCCGAGGACGACGACACCGTTTTCCTGCCGGACAACCAGCCCGCCCCCATCGTCCGCTCCAGCGCCCCCACCAAGGCCGCCTACTTCAACCGCGAACTCAGCTGGCTCGCCTTCAACCGCCGCGTGCTCGAACAGGCGCGCAATCCCCGCCACCCGCTGCTCGAGCGCGTCCGCTTCCTCGCCATCGTCTCCAGCAACCTGGACGAGTTTTTCGAGATCCGCGTCGCCGGCCTCATCCAGCAGGTGGACAACGACGTCCACACCACCAACGCCGACCGCCTCGGCCCGCGCGAGCAGCTCCGCCGCATCCACAGCGTCGTCGCCTCCCTCGTGGACGAGCAATACCGCTGCTGGCGCGAGCAGCTCATGCCCGCCCTCGCCGCCGAGGGCATCCTCTTCGCCGAGACCACCTCCCTCAACGCCGGCGAGCTCGCCTGGGTGCGCACCTACTTCGAGGAGCAGATCTTCCCCGTCCTCACCCCGCTGGCCATCGACCAGTCCCACCCCTTCCCCCAGCTCGGCAACAAGACCCTCAACATCGTCGTCTCCCTCGACGACCCGGCCACGCCCGAGATCGACCGCCACTTCGCCATCCTCCCCGTGCCGCGCGCGCTGCCGCGCATCGTCTGTATCGACACGCCGGATACCGAGCGACCGGCCCGCCGCTACGTCTTCCTCTCCGACATCGTCAGGCTCTGCGCCGCCGACTTCTTCCCCGGCTACCGTATCCACGGCGCCCATACCTTCCGCGTCACCCGCAACAGCGACCTCTACATCGACGAGGAGGAGGCCGAGAACCTGCTCAAGAAGATCGAGGAGGAGCTCCGCAACCTGCGCCGCGGCGCGGCCGTGCGCCTCGAGATCGAGGAGGGCGTGGACGATCAGATCTTCGCCACCCTCTGCCAGCACCTCGACCTCTCGCACGAATACGTCTTTCGCCTCGACGGCCCGGTCAACCTGCTCCGCCTCCTCGCCGTCGCCGAGATCGACCGCCCCGACCTCTGCTACGCGCCCTTCACCCCGGTCAACGTCTCCCCGCTGCGCGAGCCCGCCCGGGTCTTCGACACCCTCCGCGACCGCGACGTCCTGCTCCACCACCCCTACGACTCCTTCCAGCCCGTGGTGGACTTCGTCGAGCAGGCCGCGCGCGATCCCCGCGTCCTCGCCATCAAGCAGACCCTCTACCGCACCTCCGGCGACTCCCCCTTCGTCCGCGCCCTCATCGAGGCCTCGCGCAACGGCAAACAGGTCACCGCCCTCGTCGAGCTGAAGGCGCGCTTCGACGAGGCCAACAACATCCAGTGGGCCCGCCAGCTCGAGGAGGCCGGCGTCCACGTCGTCTACGGCCTCGTCGGCCACAAGACCCACTGCAAGGTCGCCCTGGTCGTGCGCCGCGAGAGCGACGGCAAGCTCCGCCGCTACGCCCACCTCGGCACCGGCAACTACAATCCGCGCACCGCGCGCATCTACACCGACCTCAGCCACTTCACCTCGCGCCCCGAGCTCACCGCCGACGCCGCCAACCTCTTCAACGCCCTCACCGGCTTCGGCCGCGCCCCCGACTTCGAGCACCTGCTCGTCGCCCCCTACGCCCTCCACCGCCGCGTCATCGAGCTCATCCGCCGCGAGACCGAGCACGCCGCCGCCGGCCGCCCCGCGCGCATCATGGCCAAGATGAACTCGCTGGTGGACCAGGCCGTCATCGACGCCCTCTACGCCGCCTCGCGCGCCGGCGTCCAGGTGGACCTCGTCATCCGCGGCGTCTGCTGCCTCGTGCCCGGCGTGCGCGGCCTCTCCGAAAACATCCGCGTGCGCAGCATCGTCGGACGTTTCCTCGAACACGTCCGCGCCTTCTACTTCCACAACGACGGCGGCGAACCCGCGATCTACGCCGGCAGCGCCGACTGGATGCCGCGCAACTTTTTCCGCCGCATCGAGGTCGTTTTCCCTCTGCTCGATCCCGCCCTGCGCCGCTGGGTGACGGACGAGTTTTTCGCGATCGAGCTTCAGGACAACGAATTCGCGCGCCTGCTCACCGCCGGCGGCTCGTATCTGCCCGCCGTCCGCCCCGCCGACACCCCCGCGTTTTCGTCGCAGCAATACTTCCTCGCCGCCGCCTCCCTGCGCGCCCAGGCCGCGATGTAGCGCGCCCGGCGGAGGCTCCCGCGCGCCCGGCGCGTCCGCCGGACGCGCCCCCGTTTGCCCCCGTTTGCGGGTATTGGGTCCGCCCGCGCTTGGTGCTAAGGTGGGCACCCCGACGCGTCGTCTAGGACGCGTCTCCCGCCGCACGACGAATCGTCACGCGATCCGCCGTCGGTCCCCGCCCCGCCCCCCAAAAAAACACCATGAGCACCACCGCATCCAGCACGCTCCGTCTGCTCGCCCTTCTGGGCGCCTCCGCCGGCATCGCATCGGCGTCCGTCATCAGTTGGAACTACGACCGCTTCGGCACCATCGCCCCGACCGACACCGCCGGTGTCGAGGCCTCCGCCAACTGGAACAACTCCTGGCCCTCCGATCCCGTCACCGACCTCGTGGACGACCAGGGCGCCGCGACCACCCTCGACCTCGCCTACGAGTCCTTCAACAACTGGAGCATCCAGGGCACCACCCCGGCGCTCGACGGCGACGGCACCGCCAACAAGCGCCTGCTCAACGGCTACCTCAACGCCGGCCCCGCCGCCTGGAATCCCTCGCCCACCTACTCCCGGGTGACCCTCGCCGAGATCCCCTTCTCCACCTACGACGTCATCGTCTATTTCTCGTCCGACGCCGCCGGCCGCGAGGGCGACGTCACCGACGGCACCACGACCTTTTCCTTCAACACCGTCGGCGCGACCAGCGTCTCCGGCACCGACGCGCTTTTCGCCCCGACGACCGACACCCTCGGCACCTACGGCACCGCCGCCAACTACGCCGTGTTCCAAGGCCTCGCCGGCGCCGGCCAGACCTTCACCGTGCAGATGCGCGACAACGACGAATGGGGCGGCATCGCCGGCTTCCAGGTCGTCGAGACCACCGCCATCCCCGAGCCCGCCTCCGCCGCCCTCCTGCTCGGCGCGGCCGGCCTCGCCGGCTCCGTTCTACGCCGCCGTCGTTCCGCGTAGCGGGAGCTTCCAGCTCCCGTGGGATCGATCCCGAGTAGCGGGAGCTTCCAGCTCCCGTCCCGTCCTCCCGGTTCCGTCAACCTTCCGGCGCGAGCCTCCATCCCCCGTCACCACACGGCCGATGACCCCGTCGTCATCGGCCCTTCTTTTTGCTCCTCCGCGCGCCGTCCCGGCGTCACGCTGCACCCCACAGCGCCCCCGCCACCACCACCGCCCCCCTCCCTTGAGCGCCGCCCCCTCCACTCCGCCCTCCAACTCCGCCGGCGCCGAGGGTCCGCGCCCCTGCCGGGTCGCCGTGGTCGAGGATCTCGACGGCGTGCGCGGCGAGCTGGCCCGCCTGCTCGATTCCTTCGAGGGCTTCGTCTGCGTGCAAACCTGCGCCGACGGCGAGGACGCCCTGCGCCGCCTGCCCGATCTCCGCCCCGACGTCGTGCTCATGGACATCTACCTGCCGCGCATGTCGGGCATCGAGTGCACCGCGCGGCTGAAACAGATTCTCCCCGCCTGCCAGGTCATCGTGCTCACCGCCTCCGACGACGAGGAGCTGGTTTTCCCCGCCCTCGAGGCCGGCGCCGACGGCTACCTGATCAAGCAAGGACGCGCCGACGAGCTGCACCGCGGCCTGCTCGACGTGCGAAACGGCGGCGTGCCCATGACCAGCGGCATCGCGCGCCGCGTGGCCGAGTTTTTCCGCCGCCGGGCCAAGCCGGCCGACGAGGGCCGCCGCCTCAGCCAACGCGAGACCGAGATCCTCGAGCTCCTCGCCCGCGGCCTCGCCAACAAGGAGATCGCCGACCGCCTCGGCCTCAGCGTCGAAACGATCCGCAGCTACCTGAAGAACACCTACGAGAAGATGCACGTCCACTCCCGCGCCGAGGCCGTGGCCAAGTTCATCACCGCCGGCGGCCCGGGCCGCCGGGTGTAGTTTACCCGCCACTACGACGACGCCCGCCCCACCCGTCTGCGGGTATTGGCCGCGCGGGACGGCTTTGTTAGGATACCCGGACGCCGCTTGACCCCGGCCCCCCTGCCCGGCCCCGCCGCGCCCACCGCCGAAACACCGGCACGCGCACCCGCGTCCCGCGTCCGCCCTCCTCCCCCTTCGTCCCCGCTCCATCCCCCACCCCTTCGCTCCATGCCCTCGCTCCCCCGCCTCTCCGCCCGCCTGCTCCTCGCCCTCGCGCCCCTGCTCGCCGCCCGCGCCGAGCCCACCTTTCACTCCTGGGCCGAACGCCCCGTCCTCGGCTGGAACAGCTGGGATTTCTACGGCACCACCGTGAACGAGGAGCGCACCAAGGCCCAGGCCGACTACATGGCCGCCAACCTCCTCCAGCACGGCTGGGAACTCGTCACCGTGGACATCCAGTGGTATGAGCCCAACGCCACCGGCTTTAACTACAACCCCGCCGCCACCCTCGTCATGGACGAGTGGGGCCGCCTGCTCCCGGCCACCAACCGCTTCCCCTCCGCCGCCGGCGGCGCCGGCTTCAAGCCCCTCGCCGACTACGTCCACTCCCTGGGCCTCAAGTTCGGCATCCACATGATGCGCGGCATCCCCCGCCAGGCCTGGCAACAGGACCTCCCCGTCAAGGGCACCCCCTACACCGCCAAGGACATCGCCGACCCGAACAGCGTCTGCTCGTGGAACCCCGACATGTATGGCGTGGATATGACCAAACCCGGCGCCCAGGCCTACTACGACTCCATCTTCGAACTCGTCGCCGCCTGGGAGGTGGACTTCGTCAAAATCGACGACCTCAGCCGCCCCTACCACCGCGCCGAGATCGAGGCCATCCGCGCCGCCATCGACAAAACCGGCCGCCCCATCGTCTTCAGCACCTCCCCCGGCGAGACCCCCGTCGGCGCCGGCCCCCACGTCCAACTCCACGCCAACCAGTGGCGCATCAGCGACGACTTCTGGGACACCTGGGGCGCCCTGCAGGACCAGTTTAAACGCCTCCACGACTGGACCCCCTACCGCGGCCCCGGCCACTTCCCCGACGCCGACATGCTCCCCATCGGCAAAGTCGAGGCTGGTAGCGTCACCGCCGCCGGACGCGCCAGCCGTTTCACCACCGCCGAGCAGTTCACCCTCATGAGCCTCTGGTCCATCGCCCGCTCCCCGCTCATCCACGGCGGCGACATGACGCAGATGGACTCCTTCACCCTCTCGCTGCTCACCAACGACGAGGTCCTCGCCGTCAACCAACGCAGCACCCACAACCGCCAGCTCTTCCGCGACGGCGACCGCGTCGCCTGGGTCGCCGACGACGAGGATTCCGGCGACAAATACCTCGCCGTCTTCAACACCGGCGCCGCCTCCGCCACCGTCCCCGTCACGCTCTCCTCGCTCGGCTACTCCGGCCCCGTCTCCATCCGCTCAATTTGGGACCGCGCCGAGCTCGGCCACTTCACCGGCACCTTCTCGCCCACCGTCGCCTCGCACGGGGGCGCCCTCTACCGCCTGTCGGGATCGGCCCTGCCCACGCCGTGGATCACCGACGCGCAGCCCGGCGACACCACCGCCACCCTCGCATGGGAAACCACCCCCGGCGCCACCGGCTACCGCGTCAAACGCGCCGCCGCCGAGAGCGGCCCCTACACCACCCTGGCCCAGGACCTGTCCGCCACCGGCTACACCGACGCCGGCCTCACCAACGGCGTCACCTACCACTACGTCGTCTCGGCCATCGTCGCCGGCCAGGAGACGCCCGACTCCGGCGCCCGCGCCGTTCGCCCCGCCGGCGCGCCGCAAACCGTCAGTTGGAACTACGACCGCTTCGGCACCCTCGCCCCCGCCGACATCGCCGGCGTCGAGCCCGTCGCCAACTGGAACAACTCCTGGCCCTCCGACCCGCGCACCGACCTCGTGGACAGCCTTGGCGCGCCCACCACCCTCGATATCGCCTACACCTCGTTCAACACCTGGAGCATGCAGGGCACCTCGCCCGCCCTCGACGCCTCGGGCACGGGCAACAAGCGCCTGCTCAACGGCTACCTCAACGCCGGCCCCGCCGCCTGGAGCCCGCCCATCACGCGCTCCACCGTCACCCTCTCCGAGATCCCCCACGGCTACTACGACCTGATCGTGTATTTCTCGTCCGACGGCGCCGGCCGCGAGGGCGAGGTCGGCGACGGCGCCACCACCTACTACTTCCAGACCCTCGGCGGCCCGAGCATCGCGGGCGGCGACGCCACGCTCGCCGCCACCACGCAGACCACGCCGGACGCGTATCCGGCGGCCAACTACGCCGTCTTCCGCGGCCTGGCCGGCGACAGCCGGACCGTTTACGTGCAGATGCGCGACAACGACGAATGGGGCGGCATCGCCGGCGTGCAGATCGTGCCGCGCGTCGATCCGCTGTCCACCGCCGCGCTCCACATCGAGGCGGCGCCGGACGGTTCCGCCGTGCATCTGAGCTGGCCGGAAGGTCTCGGCGCCGTGGTGCTGGAGGAGAGCGAGGACCTGAACACCTGGAGCCCCGCCGCGATCGAGGCGGAGGAACACGGCGCCACGCGTCCGCTCGACCGCCCCCGCCAGTTCTACCGCCTCCGCCGCCAACGCTGAAACCCATGGGGAGGAACCGCTGATCGACGTCGGGCCGGGTGGAGCGGCTTGTCCTCAAGCCGCTTCGGTTGGGCGGGCGGCG
>CBINNW010000187.1:0-7151 GCA_966252115.1 uncultured Akkermansia sp. | reverse complement strand
CGGTGGTGACGCTCGGCGGATAGGCCGTGCCGGGCGGGGTCGTGTCCACGATCTGGACCGCCGCGATGCCGCCGGCGTTCTGGTTAAGCGTCGCATCCTTCGCCGTGATGGTGAGCTCGGAACCGGTGATGCCCGTGTAGCGGACGAAGGTCGCGGGCGGGGCGGATCGGGCCGCCTCGACCGAGAGCGCTTCGCCGATCATGGGAATCGGGGTGTAGAAGTTATTGGCGTCGAAGGTCGCGGTCGGACGGGTCTGATCGTTCTGCTGAACCAGGTAGTAGTAGGTCGGCGAGCCCTCGCGGTTGAGCGAGACCGAGCCCACGTTGGTGCCTCCATTGCCGCCGGAAACATACACGAACACGTCGTAGGACGCATAGGGGATGTTGTTGACCGTGACGGTCGCGCCGGTGTCGGCACGCGATTCGATGTAACCGTGGATCAGCTTGCCGTGCGCGGTCTTGAACTCCGGAGCACCCGTCTCGGTGCGCGCCGCCCAGGTGTTGGCGGAAGCCCAGGTGGCCGTGGCGGCTCCGGTGTTGCCATTGCTTTCAACCAAGGCGAGCGGAGTCGTCTGGTTCGCCGCACCCAAGGTGGAGTTGTTCCAGTTGGTGGCGGAGAAGATGCCGGCCGACGCACCGGTCGCGATGGGCGAGGCAAGCGCGGACCAACTTCCGGATCCGGCACCGACGAAGTTCAGCCCGAGCGCGCGGCTGCCGGCGGCGGGAACGGCCAGGACGCGAACGCGCACGGAGGCTTCGGCGGTGATGGGGAAGCCGGCGGTGGAGCTGTTCGAATCCGTGACAACCACGCGGTAGGTCCCGTCGGCGGCAACCGAGGAGGTATCCACCGACAGAGTGGGTCCGGTCTGACCGGCGAGCAGGGTGGTCCCGTGGAACCACTGGTATGTCACCGTTCCGCCCATGTTGGAGGAACCCGTGGCGGTCAGGGTCACCGGGGTGCCCACCGTCACCGTCTGCGCCGAGGGGGCGGCGGTGACCGTCGGAGCGACAACGACCACGCCGCCGCTGGAGTTGAGGAACTGGCTCGGCGGCAAGGCGGTGCTGCTGAAGCGAACCTCGTCGAGATCGCCGCGGAGGAAGTCCACGTCGCCGGCGGCCCAATCACCGCGCCCGAGTGTCCAAGGAGTGTCGGAACCGGAAGGCGGAACCAAAAGACCGGTGTAGCCGTTGGCCGAGCCGACCGGGTTACCATTCACATAAAGGGTGAGCGTGCCCTTGGTGGCGTCACCCACGGCCGCGAGGTGATACCAGGTTCCGACGGCCGCCACCGATTGGCTGTTCACCTGAACATTCGTATTGTTCTTCGTGATGACCTCAACGCGGAAGACGTTGCTGGTATTCGCCTTGGACAGGTAGAACAGAGCTTGCGAGCCCAGGCCCAAGCCCGTGTCCCCGTTGTCGTCGCGACCGACCACCGTCTGGAAGGCGGCCAGGCTGTCGAAGCGGACGAAGGCCTCGATGGTGAAGTCCTCCAAAGTGGCGGACGCGAGCGTGCCGGTGGTGGGGGCGATGAGGCCGTTGTTGCCGGCCGCCGGGAAGTTGGCGCCGAGCAGATTGGGCGCGCCGGTGGCGGGGACCGCGGCGTAGGGGAGGCTGTCCGAGGCGTAGTTGGGCGTGCCAAGAGCGGTCAGCGTGTTGCCGCCGACAGAGTCGGTGGCGGACGTGATCGTCGCGTCGGACGCGCCATCCTCGAAACGATAGTAGGCGACGGTAAACTCGCTGGCGGGGCGGACCGTGAAGGACGGGAAGGAAACCGTGGTGGTCTCATTGGACGCGCTGTCGGAAACGACCACGCTGTAAACTCCTTCGGCGCCGGTGCCGGCGTTGGGAATCGTGTAACTCGCCGAGGTCGCGCTGGAGATGGGGACGGGCGAGGGAGCTCCCGTCGCTTGGAAATACCACTGGTAGGAAAGCGTGCCGGCGCCGGTGGCGGAGACGCTCAGAAGGATGTCCGAACCCGAGGCGTAGCTCGTGCGGCTGGGACCGGCGGTCACCGTCGGGGCCGGAACCGTGGGGTTGTTGATCACGCTCAGAGTGCCTGTGGCGGGATCAAACTGGTAAAAGGCGCCCTCGAAGAGCTTGAGCCATTTGCCTTCGGCGAGGGTGGCGTCGAGAACCGAGAAGGTGGATCCGTAGGTTTCGGTCAGAGTCCCGACATCGACGAGCTGCCAGGAGTCGCCCACCGTCGTGCTGGCGCCGGCGAGATCGAGCACGAAATCGCCGTTGAGCGTGACCGATCCGGAACCGCTGATCTTGGTGCCCACGCCGTTCGCGCCGATGACGAACTTGAGGGTGGCATTGTCGGCGAGGGTGAGGGCGCCGCCATTGATCACCGTGTTGCCGGTGTAGGTGTTGAGGCCGGTGAGGGTGAGCGTGCCGCCGCCTTCCTTGGTCAGGCCACCGCTGCCGCCCGCGTCGGCCTCGAGCGCCTGCACGACGCTCACATCAAAGCCGTTGCTGTCGATGATCGCGCCGCCGGTCTTGACGTAGGCGCGTTGGTTGGCGCCGCCCAGATCGACGAAGTTGGCGGAGGCGGCGGAGGCGCGAAGCGTGCCGCCGTTGAAGTTGACGGTGGCGGTGCCGGTGTTGTTGGAGGTCATGACCTGCGCGATCGTCAGGACACCGCCGTTGAGATTGAGAGAGTTGTTTGAGGAGGCGCCGGAGCTCTGCTTGAGGTCCACGACACCGGCCGTGCCGCCGATGATGGAACCGCCGTTCAAGTTCACCGAACTGGTGCCGGTGGCCGTGCTTGTCGTGCTGAAACGGATGTCGGTGTTCGCGTTGAGGTTGAGCGTGCCGCCGTTGACCGTGACCTCGCCCGAGGAAGCTCCGTTTTGATTGATGATGAGCCAGCGCTCGGTGGCCGTCGCGACGTTCACAACACCGCTGTTGAGAACCAGACGGCCGGTGCCGGTCCCCTGGTGGCCCAAAATCAGATCGCGTTCGAAGGTGGCCGTGCCGCCATTGACATTGATCGTGCCAACGGCGCCGTCACCACCGCCGACACGCGTCTGGGCGGCGTTGGCGGTCTGGGCAAAGGAGGCGCTTTCGTTGAGGGTGAGCGTGATGTTGGAACCGGCGGACTCGCCGATGTTCACCGTGTTGGTCACCGTGAGGCTGGAGCTTCCGTTGAGGGTAATGGAGCCCTTGGGGAGGTTCGCGGCGGACCCGCCGTTGAAGCCGCCGGAGAAATTGGCCGTCGTGATGGTGGCGCCGTTGTTGGCCACGAGATCGGAGGAGGCGACTCCGATGCCGTTGCCACGGCCGACCGAAAGCCAAGTGCTCACGGCCAGAGAACCGGAGTCGATTTGGAGCTTGGCGTTGAGTCCGGCCGCCCCGGGCGCGGTGCCCAAGGTGCCGCCGACCACCGCTTCACCCGTGACGGTGTGCGTGCCGCCATTGAGCAGGAGCGTGCCCTGACGAACGATGAA
Source organism: uncultured Akkermansia sp. (assembly GCA_966252115.1). Lineage (GTDB taxonomy): Bacteria > Verrucomicrobiota > Verrucomicrobiia > Opitutales > Opitutaceae > IMCC26134_A. The sequence continues at coordinate 3,700 of CBINNW010000187.1, read as the reverse complement.
GGGGAACCCCGCGCCGCCACCCGCATAGGTGCCGCCGCCGGTGAGTTCCAGTTGCCCGGTGCCGTATTTCACGAAGCCGAGGTTGATCGGGCTGGAATAGGTGAGGTTGCCCGAGAGGTCGGCACCGACGCCCGCATTCGCCGGGAGCGTGACCGCCGTGCCCTGCGGACTGACACCGCCCAGAAACCCGGCAAGCGAACCGGCGCCGGAGGCGGCGGTGTTGATCGGGAAGACCACCGTGCTGTTGGCCGCCACGGAGATGCCGCCGGTGGCGGGCACCGAGGCGGTGTTGCCGAAGCGCAAAACACCGGCTTCCACCGTCGTGCCTCCGGTGTAGCTGTTGGAGCCGCTAAGCTCGGCGTAGCCGGCCGAGGTCTTTGAGAACGCGCCCGCGCCCGAAACAGGAGCCGTGATGTAGAGGGACCGATCACCCGCGCCGGTGTTGGCCCGGTTGCTCGACCCGCTCGCCAAGGTAATGCCGTTGCCCGCCAGGGTCACGGCGTGCGACGCACCCGCGGAGGTGCCACCCGTCTGAATCTCACCGTTGTTTAGCGTCAGATTATTGACCGTGACCACCGCGCCGCTCGCCTGGTTCTTGAGGATCAACAAGCCCGCCGTCGTGCCGTTGCCCAGAGTGAGGGAGTTGCCCGCGAAGAGGGCGGACGCGGAGTCTGCCACCGTGCGGAGAGCGAACCCACCTGCGACCACATAGTCGTTGGCGGCCGAAGGAACCTGACCGTCGCTCCATGACGTGCCCGTGGCGAAACTACTCGTGCCGGCGGTGTCGGTGGCGTTGAGCGAAACGGTGGCGGCAAAGGCCGGCTGAGCCCACAGAGCACCGGCCGCCAACAGGCAACTCGCCAGCCGCAAACGCGACGGCGAAACGCCCGCGGAGGCCGAGGACGTGAGGAAGCGTGACGCCGACGCGAAATCGCCGCGGAGGGCTGAAGCGCGAGAGCGGGGGGATTTTTTCGATCGAGGGGTATTCATGAACGGGGGACAAAAATTGAATATATCCAACGACGGTTTCAGCGGTTCCCTTTAGCGGAATGCGTGATGCGTTGAAGGGTGTGGGACGCTCGCACGAGCGCGCGCCGAACGCGCAAGCCCGGAGGCGAGCAGGGAGATCGGGGTAAGAATCGGGGAATTGACGACGGAAGGACGAATCAGGTCGCGGGGGGTGAGCGACACAAACCGGGGGTTATGATAACTCTAACAAGATACGGGCTCGTCGCAAGCGCGGAAGAGCGGGCAACCGAGCCACTTCGTAGTAACCAAATGAATACACATGCGATAAGTGAATCAGGCGTGGACAGTTCGAGCCTCACCCATCCCGCGGAGCATCCGCCGGGCACCGTGGGGGCAGGCATTTCCCATCCACCCAGCGCCCTTCCACCAACACGCGTCGCGGGATGGGGGGGAAGCCGCGGTCGTTGTCGTTGATGATCGAGGCCAGGACCAGCACCGCGACCCGCCCCACCTCCTCCGGATTCTGGTAGATGCCCGCGTCCACCGGACAATCCAGCACCGTCGTGGCCGCCAACCCCAGGTCCTGCGGCACGCGCAAACCCAGGGCGCCCAGCGCCCCCGCGATCTCCGGAAGATCGGTCAAGATCGCGTCCGGCCGATACTCCGAGAGCCAGCGTCGCAAACGTTCATTTTTATCCGGCGCCCGGAGATCATGCACGTGGGGCGGCACGCGATCCTCGGAGAGCTCGCAGAGCTGCGTCCAAAACACGCCCGCGCCAAACACGCGCATCACCCAGCCATCGGTCACGAAGCCCACCCGGCGATACCCCAGCGCCCGCATGCGCCGCTGCGCGATCATGCCGTTGTGCAGCTGATCCGGCGCCACCACGTGCAGGGGCAGGCGCTCCAGCCCGCGACTGAGGCTCACCACCGAAAACTGCGACCAGTCAAAGGCGTCCAGCCACTCGTCGGCATACTTCCCGGGAGGCAGCATGATCCCGCGCACGCCGCGGGTGTAGAGTATCTTCCGCAACCGTTCGGGCGACATGTCCGCGTCGATGAAAAACTCCTCCAAATGAAACCCCAGCCGCGTCGCCGCCGCCTTGGCGCCCTCCCAGTAGAGATCAAATTCGCGATAGCTCCGCAGCTGCCGACGATTCGGCCACGCGTTCAGCCACGCCAGCGCCGCCCGCACGGGCTTGGCTCGCCTCTCGTGCCGGTAGTGAACCAAAGCCGCCAAGGCCGGATCGGGCCGGTAGCCCAGTTCGTCGGCCTTCGCCAGAACCCGACGTCGCAGCGCGTCGGATACACACGACAGGTTCCGCAGGCACCGGGACACCGTCATCGACGAGACACCGAGCTCCTGCGCGATGTCGCTCAACGTGACGCGAGCGCTTCGATTTTCCGGCGTTTTTTCGGTGTCCAACATGGGAGCGACCCGGCGAACCGAGTCTCGACAAACACAATGGGGCGGGGGTGGGGTTGCCCTGAAAACTGATCCCGGCCCCGGCAAAAGGAAACGGATTGTTACAGTTAACGGTTTCCGCCGGCGCCCCTCGCGTGGAACCACGCAGCGGCCTCCCGGCGGAAACCGTTAACCGTGCCCGTTACAGACAACGAAGCGGCGGGCTCCACTCCCGGGAGAAAACCCCGGAGAAAGACCCGGTCGGTTGAACAACGTCACCCGGGTCCTTCCCCCGCCCCGGTGACGCCCTCCGGGTGTTCGTCCCGCACCGGGGGCTTCAGCGCGAACAGCGTGGCGGCCATGAGCCGCCCGGCCACCGGCGTCGCCGTCGTGTGTGCTCAAAAACTGGATACATCCGCCCGCGCCACGCACCGGCGGCACCCCGAGGCCGGGCCAAAGGGACGGGCGTGGCCCTTTTGGTCGTTCACCTCCGCACCGGGAACCAAACGCCGCGCTCAGCGCTCGACGGACGCTCCGGAGGCGGACGCGGCGGCGAGCACCTCCTGGAAGGCTCGCTCCCGGAGCGGCCCGGCGGGAAACGCGTTCGCCCACGCGAGCGCGGCGTCGGCATCGCGCCGGGCCCAGCGATGGAGCACCGAGATCGCGGCCTCGGTCTGCCGCTCGCCCGGCGGGATCGCGGCGAGCACATAGTCGGCCGCGCCGTGTGGATCGCCACGCGCCCACACGAAGCCCAGCCGCGCGACGAGCTCGTCCCGCGCAGCCGACGGCGCCTGCGCATCGAGCCAGCGCCGCGCGCCCGCGAGGTCCTGCTCCGCCCAGAGCTGGGTCAGCTCGGGCACGATGTCCGGGTCGCTTTTATCCAGCTCGAGCCGAACAACCCCGACCATCGCCGCCGCCGCATCCCGACGCGCATGCTCGCGGCAGAGCTCGCGCAGACGCTCGTCGCGCCGTTCCGGATCCGACTCCGCACGCGCGGGCGCCTCGAGAGCGCGCGCAAACGCTTCGTCGCCGATCACGGCCGATGCGACGTCTTCTGAAGAAATCTGGGCAACCGGTTCGCGCTTGGGCGCCGGAGACTCGACAGGAACCACCGAGCCAGCGGTAGGAGGTGATGTTTGCCTGCGACAAGCCAGGCCCGTCACGGCGAACGACAACCCGAACAACCAGATCAACCGAATTCGGCCAACGACCGTTTTCATGGCCCTACGGCGGGAGCCCCGCCCTTTCCTTCCTGCTTTCCAGTTTTCCACATAAGGAAAGGCGGCTGGCAGCCCTCCGAAACGATCCATCTCCGATGTGGAAAGC
>CBINNW010000186.1:0-7231 GCA_966252115.1 uncultured Akkermansia sp. | reverse complement strand
ACGCGCCCGCGCCGCCCACAACAAGTAACGCTATTTGTCGGGCACTACACTAGCAAAGTCGTCAACAGGGGGGCCGGATGGGGGCGTGAAGCTCGGACGAAGGCCCGGTGCGCGCACAAAAAAGCCCCGCCGGTGAGGCGGGGCCAAAGGAGGTGGAACGCGTTGTCCTCAACGCGTTGGTCGGCGTGGCTCAGCCCGAGCGCGTCGGGGACGACGCGCTCGAGCTATGACTTCGAAGCAAGCGTGTTGGGGACAACACGCTCCACCTGTGGCTTCGAACCGAGCGTGTGGGGGACAACACGCTCCACCCGGAGGGACAACACGCGCCACCGGGCGAGGCGCTCCACCGCGCTCAGCGGACCACGCGGGCGCCGCCGCCGCCGATGGTCTTCTCGACCTCCTTGCGGGTGGCCATCGAGGTGTCACCGGGCGTGGTGCTGGCGAGGGCGCCGTGGGCCGCGCCGTATTCGACCGCCTTTTGGGCGTCGTTGAACTCGAGGAAACCGAACTGCAGGCCCGAGGCGAAGCTGTCGCCGCCGCCGACGCGGTCGAGGATCTCGAGCTTCGGGTATTTCTTGCTCTCATGGAACTTGCCGTCGTGCCAGAGGATCGCGCTCCAGTCGTTGACCGTGGCGGTGTGCACGTGGCGCAGGGTGGTGGCGGCGACCTTGAAGTTGGGGAACTCCCGCACGGCGGTCTCGATCATCGCCTTAAAAGCCTCGGTCTCGATGTGCTTGAGGTCCTCGGCGCCCTTGACCGCGAAGCCGAGCGAGGCGGTGAAGTCCTCCTCGTTGCCGATCATCACATCGACATATTTGGCGATCTCGCGGTTGACCTCCTGGGCCTTTTTGAGGCCGCCGATGGTTTTCCAGAGCGAGGGGCGGTAGTTGAGGTCGTAGGAGACGATGACGCCGTGTTTCTTGGCGGCCTGCACGGCCTCGATGGTGGCCTCGGCGGTGGAGGCGGAGAGGGCGGCGAAGATGCCGCCGGTGTGGAACCAGCGCGCGCCGAGTTTGCCGAAGATGTGGTCCCAATCGAAGTCGCCGGGCTTGATCTGCGAGGCGGCGGTGTTGCCGCGGTCGGGGTTGCCGACGGCGCCGCGGATGCCGAAGCCGCGCTCGGTGAAGTTGAGTCCGTTGCGCACGGTGCGGCCGATGCCGTCGTCGTCGCGCCACTTGATGAAGTCGGTGGCCACGCCGCCCTGCATGATGAAGTCCTCGATCAGGTGGCCGATCTCGTTGTCAACGAAAGCGGTGGCGACGGCGGTCTTGTAGCCGAAGCACTTCCGCAGGCCGCGGGAGGTGTTGTATTCGCCGCCGCCTTCCCAGGCGGTGAAGGATCGGGCGGTGCGGATGCGACCTTCGCCCGGATCGAGGCGGAGCATGACTTCGCCGAGGGAGACTTGGTCGAAAACACAGGTGGATTTGTCGCGGAGGGTGAGGCTCATGGAGGAGAAGGATGAAGGGGGAAGGCGGAGGGATGAAGGGGGCGGAGAGGGATGAAGGCGGAAGGATGAAGACTGAGGGGGGATCGGGGGCGGAGATTGGGAAATGCCGGCCGCGGGCGGAAGCATGGCCTTGCCCTCGGCTGGATGCCGCCGACCGGCGCTAGCACGGAAACGACGACACTACACCCTCGCCCCGCCGGCAATCGGGGGGCGTCGGCAAACGTATGCAGGCGAGGTAACCAGGCGGGCGGAGGCGGCGCCGGCCGGGATTGGCGAATGGTTGTCGTCGCGGGAATGACGGGTTTTGGAGTGCGGCGACACGTCGCCGCCTTGGACGGGCAGCCTCGGCTGCCCACGCGGCGGAGAGGGGCGTCGTGCCGCCCCTTCCAAAGCGGCGTCATGCCGCCGCACTCCATGGTGGCCAACTGAGGCGGCCCGGGGCGATTGGCGAATGTTTGTCGTCGCGGGAGTGACGGGTTTTGGAGTGCGGCGACACGTCGCCGCCTTGGACGGGCAGCCTCGGCTGCCCACGCGGCGGAGAGGGGCGTCGTGCCGCCCCTTCCAAAGCGGCGTCATGCCGCCGCACTCCATGGCGGCTTTACGTTCCACCGTTTGGCGGCTCGCGAGCGGGGTGGTCGCCCTCATCGTCCGCGCCGACCATGAGTGTTTCCTTCGCGCCCTACGTTTACGATCCGGCGGATCCGGCCGCTTTTTACCCGCAGCTCGCCACCGAGTTGTCGGCCTATTTGAGCGGCGAGCGGGATTGGTTGGTCAACTTGAGCAACGCCTCGGCTCTGCTGGCGCTGCGTTTGCCCGAGCTGAACTGGGCGGGGTTTTATCTCTGGCGCGGCGGGCAGCTCGTGCTCGGGCCCTTCCAGGGCAAGCCGGCCTGCACGCGCATCGCGCCGGGACGCGGGGTCTGCGGAACGACGGCGGCGCGGCGCGAGACGACCTTGGTGGCGGACGTGCATGCGTTTCCCGGGCACATCGCCTGCGACGCGGCCTCGGCGAGCGAGTTGGTGGTGCCGCTCCTGCTCGGGGATCGCCTGCTGGGCGTGCTCGATCTCGATTCGCCGCGGGTGGGACGTTTCGGGCCGGCGGACGCGGCCGGACTGGAGGCTTTCGCGACGCAGCTCGTCGGGGGCATCGACTGGCCGACGGAGGCGGCGTGGTCGTCGTAAGGGGGCGGCGTGACGGCTGTTCGGTCATTTCGGGCGCGCCACGCCGGCGCCGATCGGCGCTTCTCCGGCGCGTCCTCGGGGTGAACCGCTTTCCGCCGAGTCGCCGGGGGAGGCGCGGGCGGGGGTCAGCGCGCGAGGCGCTCGGCGGCGCGCAGGCCGTGCATGACGCCGCGCAGCTCGGCGAGGCCGCGCATGCGGCCGATGGCGGAGTAGCCGGGGGTGAGCGGGATGTAGTGGGTGAGGTCCTGCATCATCACGTGGCCGTGGTCGGGCCGCAGGGGCAGTTGCCAATCGGCCCGGCCCTCGGCCCGGCGGCGGTCCTGCTCGTCGAGCAGCACGCGCAGCACGGCGGGCATGTCCACGTCGCCGTCGAGGTGGTCGGCCTCGTAAAAAACGCCCGACGGCTCGCGTTTGGTCGCGCGCAGGTGGACGGCGTGGATGCGGGGCGCGAAGCGGCGGGCCATGGCGGGCAGGTCGTTGTCGGGGCGCGCGCCGAAGGAGCCGGAGCAGAAACAAAGCCCGTTGGCCGGGTGGTCGGCGAGGGCGAGGAGCGCGGCGACGTCGTCGCCGGTGGAGACGATCCGCGGCAACCCGAGCACGGGGAAGGGCGGGTCGTCGGGGTGGATGGCGAGGCGCACGCCCACCTCGGCGGCGACGGGCACGACGTGTTGGAGAAAGCGGGCGAGGTTGGCGGTGAGCTCGGCGCGGCCGATGCGGGCGTAGGCGGCGAGGCGTTCGCGGATATGGTCGAGGGTGAGGCCCCATTTCACGCCGGGGAAGACATCGATGATGGACTTGATAAAATCGTCCCGCGCGCGGTCGTCGAGGGCCGCCCACCAGCGCGCGGCGGCCTCGATTTGCTCGGGCGTGAAGTCGGCCTCGGCGCCGGGGCGCTTGAGGGCGTGCAGCTCGAAGGCGCAAAATTTGACCGGGTCGAAGAGCAGGCACTCGGTGCCGTCGGGCAGGACGTGGCGCATGTCGGTGCGCACCCAGTCGAGCACGGGCATGAAGTTATACACGACGGTGGTCACGCCCTCGGCGGCGAGGTTGCGCAGCGAGGCGGCGTAGTTGTTCAAGAGATACGCGAGGTCGCCGGCGCCGGTCTTGATGTCCTCGTGCACGGGCACGGACTCGACCGCGGTCCAGCGCAGGCCGGCGGCGGCGAGTTGCTCCTTGCGCTCGCGGATCGCCTCGCGCGGCCAGAGCTCGCCGTAGGGGATCTGGTGGAGCGAGGTGAAGACGGCGGTGGCCCCGGCGTGGCGGATGTAGCTCAGGGGCACCGGATCGGCGGGGCCGAACCAGCGGAAACTCTCTTCAAGCAGCGGGAGGGCGGAGCGGGACATGGGGCGGGCCGGGGGGGGACTGCCGGCGGGGGTTGTCGGAGCGGGGAGATGGGGGAGGCGGCGGTGCCCGAGCAGGACGAGACCGAGGATGAGAAGGAGACCGATCGGATGGCGCGGGCCATTTCTCGTTTCGTAGTGATCGAAAACCGATGATCGCGGCTTGTGGGCCCGACCGTTGGTCAGGCAGCCCGACCAGCGGTCGGGGCTACATCGGAGCGGTGTTTGGGTGCGTTTGAAAGCAGGGCGGTGGGTATCAGACGCCGGAGAAGGCGCCGAAGCCGCCGTCCACCACGACGGTGGTGCCGGTGACGAATTTGGAGGCGTCGGAGAGCAGGAAATGCACCGCGCCGTGGAGCTCGTCGGCCTGGCCGAAGCGGCCGAAGGGCGTCTGGCGGCAGATGGTCTCGCCGCGGGCGGTGAGGGAGCCGTCCTCGTTGGTCAGGAGGCGGCGGTTTTGCTCGCCGAGGAAGAAGCCGGGGACGAGCGAGTTGACCCGAATCCCGCCCTGGGTGCGGCGGCCGAGATCGACGGCGAGCCAGCGGGTGAAGTTTTCCACCGCGGCCTTGGCGGCGGAGTAGCCGACCACGCGGGTGATGGCGCGGGTGGCGGAGGCGGAGGAGTAGTTGAGGATGCTGGCCGAGCCGGCGGCGAGCAGGGCGGGGGTGAAGACGAGGGTCGGCAGCACGGTGCCGTGGAGGTTGAGGTCCACCACCTGCTGGAATGCGGTGAAGTCCAGGTCGGCGAAGGTCTTGTCGGGCGTGATGGTGGCGCCGGGTTGGTTGCCGCCGGCGCCGTTGACGAGGGCGTCGATGCGGCCCCAGCGGGCGAGGATGGCGTCGCGGGCGGCCTCCAGCGCGGGGCGGTCGTTGACGTCGGCGACCACGGCCATGACCTCGGCGGCGGGGCTGGCGGCGCGGACCTGGGCGAGGGCGGCGTCGAGCTTGGCCCGGGTGCGTCCGAGGTAAACGACGCGGGCGCCCTGGGCGGCGAGGTAGTCGGCGGCCGAGCCGGTGAGGGTGCCGGTGGCGCCGGTGACGACGATGACTTTGCCGGTGAGGTCGAAAAGGGAGGACATGGTTGCGGTGGGGAAACGCGCACCGTGGCGTGAAGTCCCCGCGCGCTCCCACCGCTCCGGTCGGGAAACTTTTTCATACCGGCCCGACCGCGGGTCGCGGCGAGCCGGTGTTGCCGCGCCCGGCTTGATCGCGGGTTGCTTGTTCCAACTCGCGCTCGAGGTGCGACTATCGCGGAAGTTGGCCGGGGACGGCCAACGCTACACCAATAGCCCGATCTTCCCGACGATTTGGCCCGGTGAGTTGGCCCGCTGCGGAAGGGTAGGGCGCGAGCGCCGGGCGCGCCGAGAGCGTGACGAAACGCTCATCCGTCGCGGCGGGCCCGGCGGTCCCGCCCGAAGTCCAAATCCGACCCGTGACGGGGATCAATACACCCGGAACTCCCAGAGGCCGGGCGTGCCCTGGAGGAAGGTCACCCGCAGGTAGCGGGCGCGGCCGATCTTCTCGTCGGTATGGGGCGACTGAATACGCAGGTCCTCGTGACCGCCGACCGCGCGCCACTTTTTGCCGTCGCGGGAGGCCTCGAGGCGGTAGGCATGGCCGACCGTGGGTTTCACGAAATAGAGCTCGGTGCGCCCGATGCGGCGGACCTTGCCGAGATCGAGCTGATACCAGGCGCGGCCGTCGGTCTCGGCGGCCATCCAGCGGCTGCCGTTGGAGCCGTCGAGGGCGAGGGCGGGCGAGAACTCCTCGATGCGGTTGAGGGTCGGATCGGCGGCGGGCGGGATGCGGCGCTCGGGCAGGGTGGAGGAGGCGGTGGCCGTCGCGTCGAGCGCGAGGTTGGGCTTGGCGTAGGCGGGATCGGTGCGCAGGGCGCCGACGCCCTTGGCCGAAAGTTGAATTGGCTGGATGGTGCCGTCGGGGTTGAAAAACATCTCGGCGGCCAGGACCTGACGGTTGGTGCTGGAGCGGCCGTATTCGAGGTAAACGAAGAACCAGCGCGCCGAGTCCTCGGGGCTGAAGAAACAGCCGTGGCCGGGGCCGTGGATGCCCTGGGATTTGTCGGTGGTGGAGATGATGTCCTGATCGGGCGACTCCCAGGGGCCCATGGGCGAGACGCGGCTCATCATGTAGGCGTATTGGTAGGCCTCGCTGCCGCCGAGGGTGTAGAGGTAGTAGTAGATGCCGTTGCGCTTAAACATGGCCGGGCCTTCGGAGTAGCCGGCGCGTTTGGTGCGGATCTCGGTGACGGGGGTGGCGAGGCCGGTGAGGTCGGGCTTGAGCTTCGCGATGCGGCGGCGCGAGAGGAGCATGTAGGTCTCGCCGTCGTCGTCGCGGAAGATCTCGGCGTCGATGGGGTGGCCGGTGCCGAGCGGGAAGGGTTGCCAGCCGGTGCCGGGGCGGATCTCGCGGCCGTCGAGGGTGCGGAAGGGGCCGTCCGGCGAATCGCTCACGACGGCGGTGATCTGGTTGTCGAGGGTGGGGAAGAGGTAATAGCGGCCGTCTTTTTCGACCGGCAGGCTGGGGGCCCAGAATTTGGCGTCGTAGCCGGGGGGGAAGATGGAGCCGTTGAAGCTCCAGTTGAGAAAATCCCTGGACTTCCACACCACGGGCAGGCCGGCGGTGGCGAGGTGTTGGCCCATGCCGTCGGTGGTGGCGTAGCAGTGGAAGACGCCGTCGATCTCGATGATGTTGGGGTCCGCGATCATGTCGGGGATGAGCGCGTGGGGGAACTCGCGCTGGGCGTCCTTGGCGGAGGGGCGGGCGCCGGTCTGGACGAGCCGGCCGTCGAGGTAGGTGCGGACCTCGTTGTCGTTCAGCTCGACCCGAACGTCATACCAGCGGCCGGTCTCGATGCGGCCGCCCTGGCGGGCTTCGGGGATGCCGGGGGATTGGACGGCGTGGGCGCTGTTGCCCCAGCCGCCGATATTCCACCAGGACTTTACCGGCGAGTCGGCGGCGGCCATGCCGAAGAGGGCGAGAAAGCCCTCGGCGCCGTCGAGTTTGCGGGCCTTGAAGCTGAGGGTGTAGTCGGTCCAGGACGGGTCGCCGACCAGGGCGCGGGCGTCTTCGTCGAGGCTCAGTTGTCGCAGGGTGCCATCGACGACTTCCCAATGGCCGCGCCAGGTATCCCAGCCGTCGAGACCGCGGGAGAAGTCGCTCTCGAAGAGCGTCTGATCTCCCTTGGTGATCTTGATGTCCTTGAACTCGGCGCGGGTGGCCCAGGTGCCGACGCCGGCGAGGCCG
>CBINNW010000185.1:0-7431 GCA_966252115.1 uncultured Akkermansia sp. | reverse complement strand
AGTAGCGGGAGCATCCTGCTCCCGTTCCGAAGCCCTCACTGCATCCGGAAATCGAAGCCGGTGAATTCCTGATTGATGCCGAAGGCCATCGCCTCGGCCAGGGCGCCGTGGAAGTTGATGTCGATGACCAGCTTCTCGACCAGTTTCTCCGAGGTCGGCAGCGCCACGATGTGCAGGTTGGCGCTGCGCCCGCCGGCGGCGCCGTCCGGGCGGAAGGTCACGTTGAACTCCTCGACCCGCAGCCCCGCGCGGCCCATCTCGATGTCCTTGAGCGGCGCGTAGGCGGGGTTGTTCAGGCCGATTCGTCGCAACCATCCCTTTTGATTGGGAAAAAGACTCACCAACATGTCCTTCATGTCGCCGGTGAGCATGCCCGGCGAGGGCGCCAGGCGCAGGGTGGCGTCCTCCCCGTCGCGCACGACACGGAGGCCCCCGTCCCGCAACCGCAGCCCTTTCACCTCGTCCCACGCGATCTCCACCCGACCGCGCAGCTGCCCCTTCGCGGATTGAAACAACCACGGCATCAGCTCCGCCACCGCCGAAAGTTGCAAACCCTCCACCTCCGCCGCCGCCGTCACCGCCAAGGTCTCCAGCGGCACCTCGACGGGCCGAAAATTCACCCGCCCGCCCAGCAACGACACCTCGCCCCCCGCCACCCGCACCACCTGGTCGGCGCCCAGTCCGAAGCTCAGCCGAAAATCCGTCGCCTCCATGTCCGCCATCGTCAGCCGCCGCACCCGCAAGGTCTGCCCCGCCGGCAGGGACGGCCCGGCGAAATCCGTCGTGGCGACCTCGAGCTCGATCCCGCCCAGCTCGACATCCAGCTCGTCGGACCGCGCCCAACCGTCGCGCAGCGTCACCGTCACCTCACCGACCGGCCCTTTCTCCGGGTCGATTTCCCCCGCGCCGGCCAGGACCACCCGGCCGCTCGCCGACCAACCGCTCGCCGCCTCGCCGATGATCGACCGCAGCACCGGCCAAAATTCCCCGAGGTCAACTTCGCCGCGGGTCAGCTCCCAGCCGTAACGCCCGCCGGCCAGGGGCCGCAGCGCCACCTCCGCGGCCAGCCCGTCCCGCTCCACCTTCGCCACCAGCCCATGCGGACGAATCTCCAGCCGCCAAGGCACGTCCCACCCCGCGAGCACCTCCAGTTGCAGACGGCCCGAAAGCTCTCCGCTCACCGGCACGGGCAAACGCGTCGCCGCCCCGGCATCGACCTCGGCCCCGGCCTCGGGGGGCGACTTCGGCGCGGGCTCCGGCTCGGCCGCCGCGGACACGCCCGCGCCCGCGCCGAGCAGGAGTCCGCCGCCGAGGATGAGCACGCACCGGTTCACGGAACCATTGCATCGCGCGCCGACGCCCACGGCGCCAGCGCGGAAAAATGAAAAAAGCGCGGCGCCCCCCGGCGCCACGCGCCTTCCGACGTGCCTTCAAGCCGAGCTAAACCGGCGAGCGAATCGAGCTGCTCGTGTAGCGTTGGCCGTCCCCGGCCAATTCCCGAAGGAATCTCACCACGCGCCGCCCGTCGAGCTCAGCGCAGTTTCGCCTGCTCCTCGGCGAGCAGCTTCGCCGGGAGCGGGTAGTAACCCTCGCGTTTCACCACCTCCTGGCCGATGGGGCCGAGCACGAAACCGAGAAACTCCCGCTGCAGGTCGCTCGGCGCCGCCGCCGGGTTGCGGTTGGTCACGATGAACAAGGGCCGCGCCAGCGGATACTCCCCGCTCAGCGCGGTCTCCTCGGAGGGCTCGACGCCGTGCTCGCCGGCCACCACCACCACGGGCGCCAGCGCCACGCCGTCGGTCTTGTATCCGACTCCCGAATACCCGATGCCGAACTTGTCGGCCGTCACCTTCTCCACCACCTGGGCGCTGCCGACCTGCTCGTCCACCCACTCGCCGAACTCGCCCTTCGAAAGCGCCGAGTCGCGGAAAAAGCCGTAGGTGCCCGAGGCCTTGTTGCGACCATAGACGTTGATCGGCGCGTTGGCCCAGGCCCCGCCGACCCCGAGCTGCCCCCAGGTGCTGAGCCGCTCCGCCCCGCCGCGCTTGCGCGTGGAGGAGAAGATCGCGTCCACCTGCTCGAGCGTCAGCCCGAGCTGCGCCACCGGGTTGCTCGGATGCACGTAGAGCCCGAGCGCGTCGATCGCCACCCGCACCTGCGTGGGCGCGTAGCCGAAACGCTCCTGAAACTTGGCGATCTCCGGCCCCTGCATCGCGCGGCTCATCGGTCCGAAATCCGACTGCCCCTCCACCAGCGAGGGCGTGGCGGTCGATGAACCGCGCCCCTCGTGCAGGACCTTCAGGCCGGGGTGGTATTGGGTGAAAATCTCCTCCCAGCGCGCGACCAGCAGATCCATCGTGTCCGACCCGATCGAGCGCAGGCGTCCGCTCAACACCGCGCGGGGTTGATAACGGGCGTCCAGCGCGGGTTTCGTCTCCGCCGCGACGGGCATGGCCGCAGCGGGCGTCGCCGCCGACGCGGCCGCGACGGGAACGGGCGCCGCCGGCACGGGCGCCGGAGCAGGGACCGCGCCCGTGGCCGCGACCGCGGCGGTGGCGTTCACCGTCGTCGGCTTCGTCGTCGGCGTCGCCGGGCTGGCGCCGGACGCGGGAGCGCCGGACGCGGCCACGTTATCCGAGACCATCGCGTTGATGATCTGCACGGCCTGCGCGTCGCTGATGACGCCCCGGGCCTTGAGGTCGAGGATGCGCGCGATCTCGGCGTCGCGGGACGCGGCCGGCGCGGCGGCCGGGGCGGACTCGCGCACCACCACGGGAGCGGGCGTTTGACAGCCGTTCAGCAGGAGCAGCGCGGCGGGGAGCAGGTGGTTTTTCATAGGGAGCAGGAACAAAAGGAAACGCGCGCGCCTCCGTCGCCCGTCGTCGGCGACGCGGCGCGCTGGGATGGGATGGAAAAAAGCGACGCGTGAACCGCCCTCGAACCCCCTTAGGGAGTCGTGAGCTCGGGACGCATCGCCAACCGCAGCCCGATGTAGGCGGTGCCGACCGCGGGCGAGTATTCCCAGCGATTGGCCGAGCGCGCGTCGCTCGCGGGGGCGTTCCAGCCGCCGCCGCGCACCACGCGCATCGCCAGATCGAGACGGCCGACCTGCGCCTCGTCCGGCCCGCGCGGATCGGTGAGATCGCCCGACGGATACGGCGCGCTCCAGTCGGCGCACCACTCCCAGACGTTGCCGTGCATGTCGCGCAGGCCCCAGGCGTTGGCCGCTCCCACCGTGCCGGCCGGGGCGAGCGCGAAGCGCGCCTCGGCCGAACCATCGTCGATGTTGGCGTCGCGCGCCGAGAGCCCGTCGCCGCCGAGATTGAAGGCGCTGGTCGTGCCCGCGCGGCAGGCGTATTCCCACTCCGCCTCGGTGGGCAGACGATACTCGCGGCCGTCGCGCTCGGAGAGTTTTTGGCAAAACTCCACCGCCTCGTCCCACCGCACGCTGTGCATCGGCAGGTCGGGCCCGATGGTCGCGGCGTCGGCCTTGGCGGCGGCGAGATGGCGCGCCGCCGCGCCCGGACCGAAGGCGAGGTCCCACTGGCGCTGGGTGACCTCGGTGACGCCCATAAAAACGCCCTCCGTCAGACGCACCCGCCCCTGTTCCTCGTCCGATCCGCGCCCCGGCTCGGCCGCGCGGCTGCCGCGCAGGAACTCGCCCGGCGGCACGTAGGCGAACGCGATGCCGCTCGGCGCGCGCAGCACCTGGCCGGCGGCAAACTTGTGGGCGAACAAATGCGCCCGCGCCTCCGCGTTGGTCGCGTCGAGGCGAAGCGCGCGTTCGAAAAAGTAGGTGGCCATTTCCGGATCGCCGCGCTGCACCGCCTCCTTCGCGACCTGCGAAAACCGTCCCGCGATCTCGGCCCGCGCCGCCGGCAGGATGGCGATGGCCTCGTCGCGCCGGGCCACCGCGGCGGCCCACTCGCCCCGCGCCTCGGCCTCGGCCGCCCGCTTCAGGGAGAGCCGGAGCTGCTGGGCGGCCGCGCCCGGATGCTCCTCCAACTTCACGTCGGCAAGCGCGACGGCCATCTGCTCGTAGTCGCGCGCCACGCGGCGGGCCACCAGGGGCCCGAGCTCCGCCACCGCCTCGGCATGCGCCCCGTTCGAGGCTCGCATCGTCGCCGTGGCGACCGTGCCGCGCTCGGCCGGATCGAGCTCCAGAGCGGCGGCTCGTTTGGCCAGCGCGGCGTAATCCGCCACCGGATCCCGACGCGCGGCGGCCGGCGCGGGAGCGGCCTGGCTCGCCTCCGCCACGCCGACCGGAGCCTCGGTCCCTCCGCGGCCGAACCACCACCAGGCCGCGCCGCCCGCGACCACGACCGCGACCAAACCCATCACCAGCGGCGCGGCGGACTTTTTCGGCGTGTTGGCGGAGGCTCCGTTCGCGCCCGCCGGCGCCCCGGGCGCGGGGGTCTTGCCCGCGCCGCCGCCGGTGGCGGCCGCCGGACCCGAGCCCTGCCCCGGAAAAGGCGCACGGGTGCGGGCGGCAAAAGGCGAATCGTTGCCGGAAGAGGGACGGTTCATGACGGTGTCCTCCGTGGTTTAGCCGCGCGCGTCGGCGGTCAGACGTCGCTCGGCCGCGGGTTCCTCGGTGCGGCGGGCCAGTTCGCCGCTACGACGGAAAAAATCGCGCTCTTTCGCCAGCAGTTGTTGCTCGCGCTGCTCCAGCATCGCCTCGCGCTCCGACAGCCCCTGGCCCACCTCGGCCAGCCGGTGCTCGCAGTCGGCGATGAAACGCTCGCGCGCCCTCAGGCTCTCCTCGAGCCGCGCCAGATCGCGCGCCCGCTCGTCGAGATTGGGCGCCGGCGCGACTTCCTCGCGCAGCCGCAGCGCGCACAGCGGACGCAGCCCCTCGATCTCCACCCCGGCCAGCTCCTCGATGCGCGAGTAGCGCTCGCCCGGACCGACCGGCAGGAGGGCGAGGTGCTCGCCCTGCGCGTCGGAAAAGAGCACCAGACCGGCGAGGCCCGGCGCGGCCATCAGGCGGCGCACATCCCCGGCCAGCGCGGAGCCGGCGAGGTTGCTGAAAGCGGAAAGCGGAACGACTGGAACGCTCATGGCCCTCCCCCGATGCGAAGCCGGCCCGCCCCCGGCAAACGCCAAAACCGCCGCATCGGGGATTTCACCTGTCCGTCACCCGGGCGTCACCCGCGCCACCCGTCCGACACCGGTTTCGCAGGCCGTGTGCGTATTCGATTTTCCGTTACACACTTGTCACGCGCCGGCCCGGCTTGCCGCTTGCGCCCCGACGCGCCGCGCCCGTCTCGTCTGCGCGGCACCGGAGGGGTCTCGCCCCGCCCGGAGCCATTTTCCCATGGCCCGTCGCATCGCCTTTCTCAACTACAAGGGAGGGGTCGGAAAGACCTCGCTCATCGTCAACACCGCCGCGTGCCTCGCCCAGCAAGGCCATCGGGTCCTCCTCTGCGACCTCGACACGCAGTCCAACGCCTCCATCTGGCTGCTCCGCCTGGAGCGCTGGAACCGGCTCGTCACCGCCGAGCGCGGCACGGTCTTCAGCCTCTTCCAGCCCGACCCGCCGACGATCGAGGAGCTCATCGTGCGCGACGTGGTCGAGGACCGCGCGGGCAACGCCGTGCTGCCGGGGCTCGATCTGCTGCCCACCAGCTTCAACCTCGTGGACCTGGAGTCCGACTTCGTCGGCGATCCGCGCAAGCCCGCCTACGTGCGCTTCCGCGAGGAGCTGGCCCGGGTCGAGTCGCGCTACGATTTTATCCTCTTCGACTGCCCGCCCAACGTCCTCCGCGCCTCGCAGTGCGGCGTCTTCTCCGCCACCGAGATCTACGTCCCGTCCAACCCCGACGCGCTCTCCCTGATCGGCTTCACCCTCCTCGTCGAGAAGCTCGCCGTTTTCCACGACACCGCCGCCGGCTTCCGCCGCCTCGCCTTCGGCCCCGC
This sequence comes from uncultured Akkermansia sp., assembly GCA_966252115.1. GTDB lineage: Bacteria > Verrucomicrobiota > Verrucomicrobiia > Opitutales > Opitutaceae > IMCC26134_A. The sequence continues at coordinate 1,512 of CBINNW010000185.1, read as the reverse complement.
CGCGCAGGTGCAGGGCATCATCTTCAACGCAGTGAAGGCCAACACCGACGTCGAGGTGCCCAAGATGCGCATGCAGCTCCGGCTCAACCAATTCAAGACCGCCCGCCGCGTCGCCCGCGAGGCCTGCATCTTTCGCGCCCAAGTGCGCGACGCCACCGTCGTCCGCCGCGCCGTCACGCTCGGCCTGCCCGTGCCGCTCGTCTCCACCGAGTCCGCCGCCGACTCCTCCGACATCGTCTCCGACTACCGCGCCCTCGCCGACGAGCTCCTCGAACAAATCGTTGTAGCATGAAACCGGATACGCCATCCCCCCGCATCGACCCGTCGAGATGGGACGAGCTTCGCCTCGCCTTCCATCGCTCCCTGATGATCGACACGCCTCTCGCCAGCCTCGCGCAAAACATCGACGGCTGCGTGTGGCCGCTGGAGGGCGCCGACGAAAAGCCCTCCGCCTACATCGACCTCTCCCACGCCGAGGCGCTGGCGCGCCTGCGCGCCCGGGGCCTGCCCGCCGACGCGCTCGACGACCTCGCGGAAATCCTGCGCGGCACGCTCTCCTTCGACGAGTCCTTCGGCGAGATGGCCGGCATCGCCGCCCAGGCCGAGGCCGGATCGGACCCGATGCTGCGCAACCTGGAAAAGCTCGGCATCCCCGCCGCGCTTCCCGTCTGGCTCTGCGCGCTCTCGCCCAACATCCGGCAGTTTTGCCTGCGCGAGAACCTCGCGACGCTTGGCGACTTTCTTCAATTTTCGCGCAACGCCTCGCGCCAGATCGCGGTCGCGGGCGACTTTCGCGATCTGCTCAACGCCGTAGCACACATCGACGAGCAGACCCTCGCCCGCTACCTGCCCTTCCGCCCGAAGACCACGGGGCTGCATCTGGTCGAGGCGGTTGCGCAGCTCGCGCGTCCCTTGGAAATCGAGGAACGCATGAAGCTCGTCCGCGCGCCGGCCGCCGTTTCCGAGACCCTGCGCGACGAGGTGGCCCGGCGCGTGGAGTATTTCGCGCCGCAGGCGGAGCGGATGCGGGCGCAGATCGCGCAGGGCGTGCCGCTCACGCGCCAGGTCGTGGTGCTCGACGACCTCAGCCTGGAATCGGCGGTGGTGGCCTTGTTGACGCCGCGTCTGGCGCCGACGCCGTCGGAGCCGGGCGGGACCGCCGCGAGCGGGACGCCCGACGGGTCTGCGCCGCCCCGCCGCCGCGGCCTGCTTCGCCGCCTGCTCACCCGCGCGAAGAGCTGATCGGGAGCAAACCGGATTGGCCGCGAAAGAACGCAAGGAGCGCAAAAAAATACCGGCCCGTAGCCCGAAGCTCCGATGGCTCCCTCTTTGAGTTCTCTGCGTTCTCTGTGGCCAAACTTCCGAGCCCTTGGGAATCCGAGCGGTGACTCGCCGGCCCGCGTATCGCCAAAACCGATTGGCCACAAAGAACGCAGAGAGCGCAGAGACCGGGCCTCCGGAAGGGAGGCCTTGCTTTGCGCTCTTTGCGTTCTTTCGCGGCAAAAATTCGCC
>CBINNW010000184.1:0-7548 GCA_966252115.1 uncultured Akkermansia sp. | reverse complement strand
CACCAGTCCACCGTCATGAACTGGGTCGGCCAGAGCGTCACCCTCCAGCAGAAAAACGAGTATGTCGGCGTGCCCGTCATGCTCTCCAACCAGGGCTACTCCGTCCTCTGGGACAACCCCGCCGTCACCACCGTGGACGTGGGCAAAACCACCGCCGGCAAGCTCTCCTGGAGCTCCGAGGCGGGCGACGCGGTTGACTACTATTTCTGCTACGGCCCCGAGCCGGACGACGCCATCGCCGGCTACCGCGCCCTCACCGGCGCCGCTCCCATGTTCGGCAAATGGGCCTGGGGCTTCTGGCAAAGCAAGGAGCGCTACCAGTCCCAGCAGGAGATTCTCGACGTCGCCGCGCAGTATCGCGCGCTTGGCATCCCCCTCGACGGCGTCGTGCAGGATTGGCGCTACTGGCCCGACCTCGACCAGAACAACCCCGCCACCACCGGCTGGGGCTCCCATATCTTCGACCCCGTGCGTTTCCCCGACCCCGTCGGCATGATGAACACGCTCCACGCCGACAACATCCACCTCATCATCTCGGTCTGGGCCAAGTTCGACGTCACCGGCTCCGGCGTCAGCATCCCCAACCTCCAGGAACTCGAGGCGGTGAACGGCGTGTTCAATCCCGCCATCCCCTACGTCTTCCCCGCCGGCCAGGGCAAATGGCTCGATCCCTTCAACTCCGCCGCGCGCTCGGTGTATTGGAACCAGCTTTCGGAAAAAATCTTCTCCAAGGGCGTGGACGGCTGGTGGCTCGACGCCTCCGAGGCCGAGTTCAGCGGCAACTGGGGCGAGTTCCGCGCCTTCAACACCGGCCTCGGGCCCGGCGCCACCGTCTATAACGCCTACCCGCTGATGGAGACCACCGCCGTCGCCCAGGGCCACCGCGCCGAGAGCTCGGACAAACGCGTCTTCATCCTCACCCGCTCCGCCTACGCCGGCCAGCAGCGCAACGCAGCCGTCACCTGGTCCGGCGACATCGGGGCCAGCTGGGATGTATTCAGCCGACAAATACCCTCGGGCCTCAACTTCACCGCCACCGGCATCCCCTACTGGAACACCGACATCGGCGGCTTCTTCAGCGGCAACCCCGCCACCGAAAGCTACGCCGAGCTCTTCACCCGCTGGTTCCAATACGGCGCCTTCAACCCCATGTTCCGCGTCCACGGCACGAACTACGCCAAGGAGGTCTGGCGTTTCCCCGCCGCCACCCAACCGATCCTGATCGACTACATAAACCTCCGCTATCGCCTGATGCCCTACATCTATTCGCAGGCGTGGAAGGTGACCGACGAGGGCTACACCCTGATGCGCCCGCTCGTGATGGATTTCCGCGCCGATCCCCAGGTGAACAACATCAACGACCAGTTCATGTTCGGTCCCTCCCTGCTGGTGAATCCCGTCACCACCGCCGGCGCGACCAGCCGCAACCTTTACCTGCCCGCCGGCGCCGACTGGTTCGATTTCTGGACCGGCACGAACCACGCCGGGGGGCAGCAAATCTCCGCCGCCGCGCCCATCCAGACCATGCCGCTCTACGTCCGCGCCGGCTCCATCCTGCCCTACGGCCCGCCCATCCAATACGCCATGGAGAAGGTGGACCCCATCGAGCTGCGCGTCTATCCCGGCGCCGACGGCTCCTTCACGCTCTACGAGGACGAGGGCGACAACTACGACTACGAGTCCGGCGTTCACGCCACCATCCCCTTCATCTGGGACGACAGCGCCCGCACCCTCACCATCGGCGCCCGCACCGGCTCCTTCCCCGGCATGCTCGCGCAGCGCACCTTCCGCGTGGTCTTCGTCCGCCCGGGCCACGGCGCCGGCCTCGTTGACAACACCCCGGCCGACCTCGTCGTCACCTACACCGGCGCGCCCCTCACCCTCGAGGCCCCGCCCCTCCCCGAGCCGCCCGTCGCCCCCGCCGGCCTCGTCGCCGGCTCCGGCGCGCAGGTCGTGCTCCACTGGGACGCCTCCGCCGGCGAGGTGATCTACCGCGTCAAACGCGCCACCCGCCTCGACGGCCCCTACACCGACCTCGCCTCCGGCCTCACCGCGACCAGCTACACCGACTCCGGCGTCTCCGGCGGCACGACCTACTACTACGTCGTCACCGCCGCCAACGCCGGCGGTGAAAGCCCCGCCTCCGCCCCCGTCGCCGCGATCGGCGGCACCGCCACCCTGCAAACCCTGCTGATGTTCAACGAGGCCACCGCCGCCACCTCGACCACCACCGCCGACGCCAGCGGCCGGGGCCGGCACGCCACCCTCGTCAACGGAGCCCTGCGCAGCGCCGCCGGTCGCGGTGGCAACGCCATCGACCTCGACGGCATCGACGACCACCTGAGCCTGCCCGCCGGAGTCGTCGCCGGCCTCAACAACTTCACCGTCGCCACCTGGGTCCACCTCGACGCCGCCACCTCCGGCGCCCGCGTCTTCGACTTCGGCACCGGCGCCGACGCGAACATGTTCCTCACCCCGAACGGCGCGACCGGCGTGGTCCGCTTCGCCATCACCACCTCGGGCGCAGCCGGCCAGCGAACCATCGACGGCGCCGCGCCCCTCCCCACCGGCGTCTGGACCCATGTCGCCGTCACCAGCTCCGGCGGCGTCGGCGTCCTCTACGTCAACGGCGTCGAGGTCGGTCGCAACGAGTCCCTCGACCTCACGCCCCTCGACCTCGGCTCCTCCACCCAGAACTGGCTCGGGCGCGCCCAATCCGCCGCCCCCTTCCTCGACGGCCGCCTCGACAACTTCCACATCTACAGCGGCGCCCTGCCGCCCGCGGACGTGGCCGCCCTCGCCGCCGGCACCGCCCACGCCCTCACGTCGCCCTGGGCTTCCCAGGACATCGGCAGCGTGGGCTTCCCCGGCTCCGCCGGCGGCGACGCCAGCGACGCCTCCGCGCTGCTCATGAGCGCCTCCGGCGCGGACATCTGGGACGCGTCGGACAATTTCCACTACACCTGGCAAACCTGGACCGGCGACGCCGTCCTCGTCGCGCGCGTCGAACGGCTCGCCGCCACCGATCCCTGGGCCAAGGCCGGCATCATGTTTCGCGAATCCCTCGCCGCCAACGCCCGCAACGCACTCGTGACGCTCACGCCCGCCAACGGTTGCTCGTTCCAGACCCGCGCGGCCAACGGCGGAGCTAGCGCCTTCACCAACTCCGCCACGCCCGTCGCCCCCTATTGGATAAAACTCCAGCGCACGGGCGACACCTTCACCGCCTCCCACTCCCCGGACGGCGTCGTCTGGACCGTCGTCGGCACGCCCGTCACCCTGGCCCTGCCGACAACCTACCACGTCGGCTTCGCGCTCACCTCTCACAACAACACCCAGGTGACCGCCGCCCGCTTTGATCAGATCTCGCTCGCCGCCGGCCCGCCCCTCGCGCCCACCGGCCTCACCGCGACGGCCGGCGACGGGCAGGTCTCCCTCGCTTGGAACGCCGCCGCCGGCGCCACCGGTTACGACATCAAGCGCTCCACCACCAGCGGCGGCCCCTACACCACCGTCGCCTCCGTCACCGGCGCCACCGGACACACCGACACCGGCCTCACCAACACCACGACCTACCACTACGTCGTCTCGGCAGTGAACGCCGCCGGCCCAAGCGCCAACTCCGCCCAGGCCTCCGCTACGCCGCTCTCCGCCTTCCAGCGGTGGATGGTGGACAACGGCCTCCCGCTCTCGCTCCCCGCCACCGCCGAGCCCGACGGAGACGGCATCCCGCTCCTGCTCAAATACGCCACCGGCCTGGTCCCGGGCACCCCCGCGACGAGCGCGCCGGCCGAGCTCTCCGCCGTCGGCGACGCTCTCGTCTTCCGCTTTACGCGACGCAGCCCCGCCCCCGTCCACTACACGGTGGAGGCCTCGGACGACCTGTCCGCGTGGACGCCCATCGCCACCCTGTCCGCAGCCGGCGGCTCGTGGACCGGCCCGGCCCTCGTCGAGGAGACCGGCGCCGGCGACACCCGCGAGACCGCCGTGACCGACATCGAATCCCTCGACACCGGTCCCCGTCGCTTCCTCCGTCTGCGCGTGACGGCGCCGTGACGACTCCCCCCTTGAGCCCCGAGCGCCGATTCCGCCGGTCCGGGGAGCGCACCCGTCCCGGGTGTGCTGTTCGGCGTCCCGCCGAACAGTCCGGAAGCGCCGGGCGAGACGCCCGGCGCGGCACGCGAGACGCGTGCGCTCCCCGGACCGGTCTCGCCCCGCACCGTGACAATTCCGCCATCCTCCCCACACTCTCCCCCAACATCCCTCAACATCCCGAATGACCAAAAACATGCTCATCCTGCTCTCCGGCCTCGCGGTCGGAGTCCACGCCGCCCCGACCGGCCTCGACCCCGTGGGCCAGCTCTCGCTCGCGCCCGCCCTCACCGCCGCCGACGCGGGCGCCTTCGCCTACGCGCGCCTCGAGCACGGCGTGCAGATCCGCGTCGGCGAGACGGTGAAGAACATCCTCTTCCACGGGCCCGACATCGTGCGCGTCAACGCCAACCTCGGCCGCCCCCACACCGCGCATCCGAGCCTCGTCGTCCTCCAACCCGCCGGCGGCGCCCGCGTGCGCATCAAGGAGTCCGCCGCCCACCTCGACGTCTCCAGCCCCTCGGTGCTCGTCCGCGTGGACAAAAAAAACGGCGCCCTCGCCTTCCTCCGCCCCGACGGCTCCGTCATCACCCGCGAGGCCCCCGCCCGCCCCGGCGACATCCGCGAACTCACCCTCTCCGGCGCCCCCACCTACGAGGTGAAGCAGACCTTCACCCTCGCGGCCGACGAGTCCCTGTATGGCCTGGGCCAATACGACAAACGTTACATGGATTACCGCGGCCAGGAGGTCCTGCTCGTCCAGACCAACATCGGCATCGTCGTCCCCTTCCTCCTCTCGACCAACCGCTACGGCATCCTCTGGGACGCCGCCTCCAAGAGCACCTTCAAGGACGACGCCACCGGCGCCACCTTCTGGTCCGAGAGCTCCCCCGCCGGCGTGGATTATTACCTGATCGCGGGCGAGACCATGGACGGCGTCATCGCCGGCTACCGCCGCCTCACCGGCCCCGCGCCCATGCTGCCCAAGGCCGCCTTCGGCCTCTTCATGAGCAAGGAGCGCTACCGCACCCAGGACGAGCTCGTCGGCGTCGTGCGCGACTTCCGCAAGGACGGCTTCCCCCTCGATTACATCGTCCAGGACTGGCAATACTGGGGCGGCGGCGTCTGGGGCGGCGAGTGGGACGGCAAATGGAGCGGCATGGTGTGGAACGAGGAACGTTTCCCCGATCCCGCCGCCGCCATCCGCGAGATTCACGAGCAGCTCGACGCCAAGGTCATGATCTCCATCTGGCCCTCCGTCGGCAACGACACCGACCTCGCCCGCGAGCTCGACGCCAAAGGCCTCCGCCACGAGCCCATCCACTGGATCTCCAAAAAAGCCCGCATCTACGACGCCTTCCACCCCGAGGGACGCGCCATCTATTTTAAGCACATCAAAAAGGGCCTGCTCGACGTCGGCATCGACGCCCTCTGGATGGACGGCACCGAGGTCGAGGTCGGCACCGCCTGCCACGATCCCCAGCGCGTCGTGGCCGACATCAAGAGCCTCGGCACCAACTTCCTCGGCGACTACAGCCGCAACCTCAACAACTACTCCCTCGTCACCACCCAGGGCACCTACGAGGGCCAGCGCGCCACCTCCGACAAACGCGTGCTCACCCTCACGCGCTCCGCCTGGAACGGCCAGCAACGCTACTCCGCCCTCTCCTGGTCCGGCGACACCACCGCCAGCTGGGACACGCTCCGCAACCAGATCTCCGGCGGCCTCAACGTCGCCATGGCCGGCCAGCCCTACTGGACTCAGGACACCGGCGGCTTCTTCGTCCCCGGCCAGTATCGCAACGGCGCCAAGACCAACCCGGAATACCGCGAACTCTTCGCCCGCTGGAACCAGTTCGGCATCTTCAATCCGATCTACCGCATCCACGGCACCGACATCGAGCGCGAGCCCTTCCGCTTCCGCGACAGCGACCCGGAGTTCTACAACTCGATCCGCTCCGCCGCCCACCTCCGGTATCGGCTTCTCCCCTACATCTACGGCCTCGCCTGGCTGAGCACCGACCGCGGCTACACGATGATGCGCGGCATCCCGATGGACTTCCCGGACGACGCCGCGGCGCGCCGGATCGACGAGCAGTTCCTCTTCGGTCGCTCCTTCCTCGTCCACCCCGTCACCCGCGCCATCTACCGCGCCGGCACCCCGCCCCCGCCCGCCATCCCCGCCGAGTTCCTGTTAACCCCCGACGGCCGGCCCGGCGTCGCCGCCCACTACTTCGAGGGCCGCAACTTCGAAAAACCCGTCGGCAAACTCGTCGAGCCCAAGATCGACCACACCTGGCCCGGGCCGCCCCTCGCCGAGCCGCCCGCCGGCCTGCGCGGTCTGGAAAACTTCTCCGGCCGCTGGGAGGGCTTCATCGTCGCGGCCGAGGACGGCGAACATGAGATCGGCGTCGAGGGCGACGACGGTTTCCGCCTCTGGCTCGACGGCCGCCTCGTCGCCGAGGACTGGCGCGACGCCGCCCCGCGTTTCAAGGGCACCAAGATCGTGCTCAAAAAAGGCCAGCGCCTGCCCTTCAAGATCGACTATTACCAAGGCCGCCACGACCGCTCGCTCCGCCTCGGCTGGCGCACCCCCGCCCAGCTCGCCGCCGGCGAGGGCGGCATCGACAACCGCGTCGAGACCTACCTGCCCGCCGGCGCCGACTGGTATGATTTCTGGAGCAACCAACGCCACGCCGGCGGCGCCCGCGTGACGACCGCCTGCGCGCTCGACCGCTTCCCGCTCTTCGTGCGCGCCGGCTCCATCGTGCCCATGGGCCCGGTCGTGCAGCACGTCGGCGAGCGTCCCGACGCGCCCTACGAGATCCGCGTCTATCCCGGCGCCGACGCCGTCTTCACGATCTACGAGGACGACGGCGAGACCTACGCCTACGAGAAGGGCCAGCGCGCCACCGTCGAACTGCGCTGGGACGACAAGGCCCGCACGCTCTCGATCGGCAAACGCCAGGGCTCCTTCCCCGGCCTGATCGCCGAACGCGACTACCGCGTCGTGCTCGCCGACGGTTCCACCGGCGCCGGCCTCGCCGAGTCCCCCGCCGACGCCGCCCGCTCCGTGCGCTACACCGGCAAGGCGCTCAAGGTTAAGCTCTGAGCGGCTCGATCCCGCCCCACCCGGAGGGCACGGACGCCGAAGTCCGTGCCCTCCCCAAAAACTGCGGCTCCGCTGTAGCCCCGACCGCTGGTCGGGGCCCCGCTGTAGGCCCGACCGCTGGTCGGGCTGCCTGACCAGCGGTCAGGCCTACAGCTTGCGAACACCGATTTTTATTACGACGGAACGCGGATTGGGTATGCACCTCATACCAATCACGTTTTGAGTTGGGGCTTTTCGGGAAGGTAGGGCGCGACCGCCGGGCGCGCCGGTTTGGGTGACGATAGCCGTTCGTCCTCGGCGGCGGGCCCGGCGTGTATGGACTCGGGTCAAGGGTAACAGGTGTT
>CBINNW010000183.1:0-7551 GCA_966252115.1 uncultured Akkermansia sp. | reverse complement strand
AAAGTGGCTGCCCGACATGGATTCGAACCATGACTAGGTGAGTCAAAGTCACCTGTGCTGCCATTACACCATCAGGCAAGGAAAGGACGGGAGAACGTGCGCGCGGGCGAAGTCGGGTCAAGACCCGAGATTGAGTCGGCGAAAACTCCTTTTCGCCCCCCTCAAACAGTCAGCGCATACGCCAGATACGGCGCCTGCTGGTTCGGCGGCAAACGCAGCTTCAGCCACACGCCGTCGTCGCGTTGCTCCTCCTGTTGCACGTGGCCGATCTGGTGCGCCCGGGCGATGAGATCGTAGCGCGCGTGCGGGATCAGCACCGTGAGCTGGCCAAAGGCGTCCGCGATCAGCTCCAGACATTGATCCTCGAGCGCGGCCAACCCGTCGCCGGTGCGGGCGCTGAGGAAGATGGCGTCCGGGGCCAGCGCACGCGCGCGCAGGAGCTGCGCCTCGTCGGCGGCGTCGGTCTTGTTGAACACCGTGAGGATGCGTTTCTCGTCGGCCCCGAGCTCGCCCAAGACCCCCAGCGTGGTGGCGTGGTGCGCGGCCACGTTGGGCGCGGTGACATCGAGGACGTGGATCAGAAAATCCGCGACGATGGCCTCCTCCAGCGTCGCCTTGAACGCCTCCACCAAACCGTGCGGCAGGCGGCGGATAAAGCCCACCGTGTCGGTGACGAGCAACTTCTGGTTGCCGCGCAGGATGAGCTGCCGGGTCGTGGGATCGAGCGTGGCGAAAAGCTTGTCCTCGGCCAGGACGGCGGCGCCGGTGAGCGAGTTGAGCAGGGAGGATTTGCCGGCGTTGGTGTAGCCCACGATGGCGGCCGTCGGCACGGGGACGCGCTGACGCTTGTGGCGCTGCACGCCGCGTTGTTTGCGCACCTCGGCGAGTTCGCGTTTGAGCCGGGTGATGCGGTCGTTGACCAGACGACGATCCTGCTCGAGCTGCGTCTCGCCCTCGCCGCCCATGCCGCCCTTGCCGCGCTGGCGCGAGAGGTGGGTCCAGGCGCGCGTGAGCCGGGGGAGCGAATACTCCATGCGCGCCAGGGCGACCTGGAGCACGGCCTCGCGGGTGCTGGCCCGGTCGGCGAAAATATCGAGAATGACCTCCTCGCGGTCGATGACCGCCATGCCGGAGGCTTTTTCCCAGTTGCGCTGCTGGGCCGGAGACAGGGAGGTGTCGAAAACGATCAGGTCCGCCTCGAGCTCCTTGGCCCGCGCGATCAGCTCCTCGGTTTTCCCGCTGCCGACGAGCGTCGCGGGCGTGGGCTGGCGGAGGTTGACGAGCTCGGCGCCCACCACGTCGATGCGCAGGTTCTGCACCAGCTCCTCGAGCTCGGCCAGAAGCTCGCGGGCCTCGCCCGCGACCATATCCGAACTTTGAATACCGACCAGAAACGCGCGGTCGCAACGCTTGCGTTCGCTTTGGGGAACCTCGTCGAGAAAATCGGCCATGGATGGGTAAAGAGGGGTAACAAGAAGACACCGCGTCGAAAAGCCAAGCGGCGTCGGCGGATACCGAAGCGCCGCCGCCCCCGTCGCGGTGGCGGGACGGGGGCGGCGGGTCCGGCGGGAGGGGCGGGCGGGGCCGGCGCCCGTGCCCGCCACGCCACACCACGCCCCGGCCCTCAGCGCCGGCTCGGCACGCGCACCACCTGCATGCCGGCGGCCAGCGCCGCGCGCACGCCGGGTTCGGCGTCCTCGAAAACCAGACACTTGGTCGGCGGCACGCCGATCCGGCGGGCGGCTTCGAGATACATGTCCGGGTGCGGTTTTCCCCGGCCCGGCGCCACGTCGAGGGGCGTGACCACGACCTTGAAAATATCGTCGAGCCCGGCCGCCTTGAGCGAGGGGAAGGCCACGTCGGGCGTGCCGCCGGTGGCGATGGCCACGGGATGGGTGAGCGCCACCCGACGGGCGAAGGTCACCACCGGATCGATGGGCGTGACCACCACCTGGGTCAGATGCTCGCGGTAGATGTCCTCCTTGCGATCCGCCACGCCGACGGGGCAGGCGATTTTGACGCCGTGCTTGGCCGCCATCAGCTCGGCGACCTGGATCGAGGGCACGCCGCCGAGGGCGTAAAAATAGTCCTCGTCGAGCGCTTCCGAGAGCCCTTCGTGACGCAGGGCGGCCTCCCACGCCCGGTAGTGGACCGGCATGGTATCGACCAAGGTGCCGTCGAGATCGAAGATGTAGCCGGCAAAGTCGCCGGCGGGAATGTCTAGCTGCATAAGCGGTCCAGCTTCCTAGGAGGTCGGCCGGCCCGCAACCGAAACCTCGCCCGCGCCGTTTCCGCGGGTCTGATGGGAAGTGATGGGGAGGGCGGGACCGCCGGGCCCGCCGCGCCAGCCAGCGCGCTTCGTCACGCTCTCGGCGCGCCCGGCGGTCGCGCCCTACCTTCCTGCATTGCGGAGAGCTGAAATCCATGCCGCCGCGTCGCGGCGAGGCCTACATTTTGAAGTGTTTGCGGATGTCGTTGAGCACCTTGCCCGGCCCGAGGTAGTCGCCCGATTTGGTGTAGGTGGTGGACAACTCCTTCCCGCTGGCGTCGAGAAACACCAGATTCGGGATGCCATTTTCGTGATCGGGGCGCCGCACCGCGCGCGTGGTATCGACCCGATCGTAGCGGAGCGCGGGCCAGGGCATGCCGGCCTCGCTCATGTATTTTTTCATGGAGCCCTCGTCGCGGTCGCTGCTGACGAAAACCAGCTCAAACTCCGGATGCGCGGCTTTTATTTCCCGGTAGGCCGCCACCAGATCGGGAGTGAAGCGGCGGCAAGGCCCGCACCAGTGGGCGGAATAGTAGAGGGCGACGAATTTGGGCGAACCCAGCTCGGCGGCGGGGAGCGGGGCCAGGCGTTCTCCCTTCAGCGTGACCAGCCGCTCGTTCAGCGCGGCGACCAGTTTGCCCGGAGGGCCGGCCGGCGGCGGGGCGGGCTTGGTCGCCTCGGCAGTCGCGGGCTCCTCCTCCACCACGCCGGAGGCCGCGAGCTCATCCACCCGGGCCCGGTCCACCGCGGAAAGTTTCTCGTAGGGATAGATATAGCGGGCGCCGTCGGCCTTGCGGAAACTGACATAGGCGCCCTTCCGCCCGAGGAACTCCGCCTGCATCTGTTGGCCGTCGAGATTGGTCCAAGTCGCCACCTCCGCCCTCGCCAAACCGAGGAGAAGCAGGCCCGAGGCGATTCCCAATGCGGAGCGAGAGACACGCGTGAGTGACATGGTGTTGCAAAAAACAAGTTCCGCCCGCGCCGGCAATTCCAGAGTCGCCGCCTCACGCCGAAGCCGCCTCCGCCTTTGACCTCCTCGGCCGGAGTCGCTCGCCTGTCGCGCTCCGCAGCCGATGCCGCCCTCCCCGTCCGCCTCCGCACCCGATTCCACCGCTCGCAAACCGACGACGGTGCAACTGCTCGCCGGGTGGAAAAAAGCCGCCGCCAGCCTCGTGGGCATGGCGATGCGGGTCTGGGGCGCGTCCCTGCGCATCACCCTCGACGATCCCGACCGGCGCCTCTTCGCCTGCGACGCGCGTCCCACGCTTTTTATCCTCTGGCACAACCGCCTCTTCGTCGCCGCCGAGCTCATGCGGCGTTTCCGCCCCGGGCGACCGCTCCACGCGCTGATCAGCGCGAGCAAGGACGGAGCCTGGCTCTCCGCGTTTTTCGAGAGCGTGGGGCTGCGCGCCGTGCGCGGCTCCAGTTCGCGAGGCGGACGCGAGGCCGCCGCCGAACTGGTGCGCGTGCTTCGCGCCGGGCACGACGTGGGCATCACCCCCGACGGTCCGCGCGGGCCGATCTACGAATGCAAGGGCGGCGCCGCGGTCGTCGCGCGGCGCGCCGGGGTGCGCGTCGTCGCGCTCGGCATCTGTTACGAGTCCGCGTGGACCCTCCGGAGCTGGGACCGTTTTCTCGTCCCGCGTCCGTTTAGTCGGGTGAAACTTTACCTGCGCGAGGTGGCCGCCGGCGACATCGCCGCCCCCGACGCTCCCGCTCGTATGGAAACGGCCTTGCGCGCGATCAATCCCGACACGTCGCCCGAGACCTGAGCGCGGGCGTGCGCGGTGGCAGGCGGTGGCACACGGTGGCTCGCGCCGCGTTTTCTTCGCCACGGAGTTCACGGAGCTCGGACACAGAGCTCACGGAGGCCCGGCGGTCCGCGGGACTCTTCTCGGCCCATCGTGTCCCGCCCTCCGACCAAGGCACCGAGCGTGGACGGGACCTCCGTGGCCTCTGTGTCGGCGCTCCGTGGCCTCCGTGCTATTTTTCTTCGCCACGGAGTTCACGGAGCTCGGACACGGAGCTCACGGAGGACCGGCGGTCCGCGGAAATCTTCTCGACCCATCGCGTCCCGACCGCCGACCACGGCACCGACCGTGGACGGGACCTCCGTGCCCTCCGTGTCGGACCTCCGTGGCCTCCGTGTCGGCGCTCCGTGGCCTCCGTGCTATTTTTCTTCGCCACGGAGTTCACGGAGCTCGGACATGGAGCTCACGGAGGTCCGGCGGTCCGCGGGACTCTTCTCGGCCCATCGTGTCCCGACCTCTGACCAGAGCACCGACCGTGGACGGGACCTCCGTGGCCTCCGTGTCGGCGCTCCGTGGCCTCCGTGCTCCAAATCCTACGGCGAGGAGGCGGGGCGTTCGGGGCGCCTCGGGCGTCGCGGGGGCGGCGTCAGTGGCCGCCGTCGAGGTCGCCGGGTTGGAGCATGCCCGCGAAGAGATTTTTGTCGGACGCCTTCATGTAGGCCTCCACCGCCGCGATGCTGCCGTCCTTCACCCGCGCGAGCAGGCTCTGGTCCATGGTCGTCATGCCGTCGGAGCGACCGTTCTCGATGATCGCCCGGATATTCGCGATCTGGCCGCTGCGGATGGTGTTGGGCAGCGCCTCGTGCTGGAGCAGGATCTCGTGCACCGCGCAGCGTCCTTTCGGGATACGTTTGCAGAGCAGCTGCGAAACCACCCCGGCAAGGCAGCCGGAGAGCATCACGCGCACCTGGTTCTGCTCGTCGGCGGGAAAGGCGTTAATGATGCGGTCCACCGTCTTGGGCGCGTTGTTGGTGTGCAGCGTGCCAAAGACCAGCATGCCCATCGATGCACAACCGAGGGCCAGCTTGATGGTCTCCAGCTCGCGCATCTCGCCCAGCAACAGGATGTCGGGGTCGTGCCGCATGGCGCCCTTCAGCGCGTCGCCGAAACTGCGGGTGTGCTCGCCCACCTCGCGGTGGACGATGGTCGATTTTTTGTGCGGGTGGACGAACTCGATGGGGTCCTCGATGGTGATGATGTGCCGCGAGAGGTTCGTGTTGATGTAGTCGATCATCGCCGCGAGCGTCGTGGATTTGCCACTACCGGTCGGCCCCGTGACGAGCACCAGGCCCTCGTTGAGGTTGCAGAGTTTTTTCAGGGCCTCGGGCAGCTTCAGCTCGTCGAAGGAGAGGATCTTCGACGGGATTTGCCGAAACACCGCCGCCTGGCCCCAGTGGTTGTAGAGGTAGTTGCCGCGAAAGCGCGCCAGCCCGGGGATCTCATAGGCGAGGTCCAGGTCGCGCCGTTCGAGAAAATCCGCCCAGCGCGCCGGCGGGCAGATCTCGCGCAGGTAGGTCTCCATCTGCGCCGCGCCCACGGGCGCGTCCGCGAGGGGCACGATGCCGCCGGAGATGCGGGCCTTGGGGGGCAGGCCGACCGTGAGGTGGAGGTCGGAGCCGCCACGCTCAAGCATGGTGCGAAGCAGGGGATCGATGGCCGGCATGGGGAGAGGTTTTGCGGTCGGTCGGAGGAGCGGGAAGGCGGGGCGCGGGGCGCGGCGGGCGACGGAGCGAGCGCTCGCGCGGGGCTAGTTGATGCGGGCGCGGAGGACGCGGTTGAGGATGTTGGCGCGGGCCGTTTCGGCGGAGATTTTGTTCTCCTGATAAAGGTTATACACGCCGGTCTCCATGAGGCACATGCCGTCGCGTTGGCCGGTCTCGAGCACGTTGCGCAGGCCGGCCATCTTGCCCTCGCGGATGAGGGAGGAGACGGCGGGATTGCCGATGAGGATCTCGCAGGCCAGGACGAGACCGCCGTCGCGGGCCGGGAGCAGGCGTTGGCAGATCACTCCGCGCAAGCTCTCGGCCACGCTGGCGCGAATCTGGGTCTGCTGCGAGGGGGGGAAAACGTCGAGCAGCCGGTTCAGCGTGGTCGCGGCGTCGCTGGTGTGCATGGTGCCGATCACCAGATGGCCGGTCTCGGAGGCGCTGATCGCCATCTCGATCGTCTCGAGGTCGCGCAGCTCGCCGATCACGATGACGTCCGGATCCTCGCGCAGCGCGCCCTTGAGCGCCGTCGCGAAGGATCGGGTGTGCGGCCCCACCTCGCGCTGGGTGACGTTGCAGCCCTTGGCGACCTGCACGACCTCGATCGGATCCTCGACGGTGATGATGTGGTCCTGGCGCTTCTCGTTGAGCTCGGCGACGAGCGCGGCGAGCGTCGTGGTTTTGCCCGCGCCGACCGGACCCGTTACCAAAATGAGGCCGTTGTGGTAGCTGAGCAGCTTGCGGATCGCCTCCAGGTTGCGCAGCCCGAGCTCGTCGAGCTTCGGCACCTTGGCGGCGACCATGCGGTAGGCGCCGGCCGCGCCCTCCTTGTGAAACATCAGGTTGACCCGGTAGCGGTTCGTCGCGTCGAGCGCCAAGGCGAAGTCGAGGTCCTTGCGCTCCAAAAACAAACTCCGCTGATGCTCGGCGAGCAGCACGGTGTTGAGCCGCAGGGAATCGGCCGGGGGCAGCTTGGCGGCGTGGATCGGGCGCAGCGCGCGCTCCTGCCGCACGAAGGGCTGGGCGCCGGCGCACAGGTGGAGATCGCTCACGCCGGCGCGGGCGCAATCCACCAGAAGCCCCCGCAGGGCGGAGGCGAGCTCCGCGTCGGACATGCGGGCCACCCGATCAAAGGGAAACGCGTCCACGCCCTTGCCCGACGCGATGGGGCCGGAGCTCGGCACCGGTATCGGCACCGGCATCGGCGGCATGGTCGGCGAGTAGCGCGGCGGCGGGACCGAGGCCGGGGCGGGCTGGGCCGACGGCGCGGCCGGAGCGGAGGGAGCGGCCGGGATCGACGAGACGGCGAAACCCGCGTTCGCGCCCGGGGCGGGCGGTGCCGCGGTCGGAGCCGGAACCGCCGGGATGGGCGACGCGCTGCCGGTGCCCGAGGACTCGAAGGGATCGTCCGCCGGCGGCCCCACCTGCCCTTTTGCATGGGCCAGACCCGCCAGCCGTTCCAGCAGCTCCATCTTCGCCTCGGGCACCAAACCAGCGTCCAGGAGGTGCTGCGCGAAATCCAAAAGCTCGGCGTCCTCGCCCACGCGGATCCGCGTCGCCCAAGCATCCTTCCGCCCGAAGAGCCCTTGATCGATGCCCAGACGGGCCAGCCAAATGATAGACGCGTGCATCTGCCGCCCAAATCGGCGTATCTTTTCCCACCTGTAAATTATTTTTAACAGAAACGCTCGGCGGAGGAGATCGGCGAAACTCAGCCCGAGCTCGGCGGCGACGACACGGGAGGGCTCGGGGGCAGGAAATTCAG
>CBINNW010000182.1:0-7595 GCA_966252115.1 uncultured Akkermansia sp. | reverse complement strand
CCTTGCCCGCCGTCGGCTGTCGCCCGGCGGCGGAGGCAGGTCGGGGCTCCTGTCATGCCGGCTCCTGTCGCAGCGGCTACGGAGGATTGGGAGGATTGGGAGGATTGGGAGGATTGGGAGGATTGGGAGGATTGGCCGGGGACGGCCAACCCTACACCGGCAACGCCGGAGGCCGCTGGGCCGCGCCGGAGCACCCCGGTTCCCGTGCCGCGCCTTCGTCGCTCGCCCCGTCCGCGCAGCTACAGCAAATCGGCGGCGAGTTCGGCGAGCCTGCTTCGTTCGCCCTTGTTGAGCTTCACGTGCGCGGCGATGGCCTGCCCTTTCATCCGGTCGTGGCAATAGACCAGGCCGTTGCTCCGGGAATCGACATAGGGATTGTCGATCTGCGCCGGGTCGCCGATCAGCACGATCTTGGACCCTTCGCTGATGCGGGTGATCACCGTCTTCACCTCGTGGGGCGTGAGCTGCTGCGCTTCGTCGAGGATGAAAAACCGGCGCGCGATCGAGCGTCCGCGGATAAAGGCCAAGGCCTCGATCTCCACCAAACCGGACTTGATGAGCCGCTCGTAGGGCTTGATCGGCGCCGCCCCCCCCTGGCCTCCGCCGGCGGCGCCACCCGAAAGGGCCGCGTTGGACATGGCGAGCGCCGAGGCGCCCTTGTGTTTCTTCTTGGAGACCTTTTTGGCGGCGAACTGCGGCTCCTTCGGCGGCTTGGAAGGGATGAGCACCTCGAGCGCGTCGAAATAAGGCTGAAGCCACGGCTTCATCTTCTCCTCCATCGTGCCCGGGAGAAAACCGATGTCCTTGCCCAAGGCCATCACCGGACGGGAAATCGAGACGCCGTCGTAGCGGGAATGTTCGTCGTGGGTCTGATGCAGGGCGCAGCCGATCGAGAGCAGCGTCTTGCCGGTGCCGGCCTTGCCGAAACAGGTGACCAGCGAGATCGAGTCGTCCAGCAGGGCGTCGATGAAAAACTGCTGTTCGAGGTTCCGCCCCCGGATCGCGATGCCGCCCGGAGCCTTGATCCAGTCCGGCAACTTCAGGCGGCACACCCGGCCTTCGCCGTAGTGGCGGGCGGGCATGGTCTTCCCCTCCGTCGAGCGCAGCAGCAGGTATTCGTTCAGGGCCAGGCTCGCGGTGGTCTGCTCGTCGAGCTGAAACTCCCCTTCGGACGCGAAGCGCTGCAACTCGTAGATCGTCACCGGCACCTCGCGGTAGTCGTCCTCGTCATCGACCTTCGCCACCTTGTCGTTGAGGTAGTCCTGCGCCTCCAGGCCGACCGCGCGCGCCTTGAGCGTCACGTTGACGTCCTTGGTCACCAGGATGGTGGGCGGCGAGTATCGGGATTTTACATACAAGGCGCAGGCGATGATCCGGTTATCCTTCTTCGCCAGGTCCGGCAGCACCGAGCGAAAGGCCACCATCTCCGGCGTGTCCCGCCCCGCCGGCGTGGCCAGCCAGGGATTGATGATGACCTGCAAGGTGCCGCCGCACTTGAGCTTCACGCCCTCGTGCATCGAGCGGGAATCGGGGAGCAGCTCCGAGAGGATGCGATGCACCCGGCGGGCGTTGCGACCTCGCTCGGTGGACTGCTCGGTTTTTATCGCGTCGAGCTCCTCGAGCACCTCGACGGGGATCGCGAGATTGTTGTCCTCGAATTTGAAGATCGATTGGGGGTCGTGGAGGAGGACGTTGGTATCAAGGACGAAGGTTTTGATCTTCGCGGCCGCCTTGCCCTTGGTTTTCGACGCTACCGAACCGGAGGTGAATTCCATGTGGTGGATAACTTGTGAATAACCCTGCCCGGACAGGCCGCCTTGTCGATGATGGATTGCGCGGTTTCCGCCGGGCGTGGGGCATTGTCTCCCGATTGTTGCACAGGGCGTGCCACCCACCGGACACGCCCCGGGGTGCGACGCGGAAAATTCACCCAAACCGCTCGCCCGACCCCGCGGATTTTGGCCGGACCGGCACAGGCGCCCAGAGGCGCACCAGCAGCTCGGCGAGGTTTCGCAGGCTGACCCTGCGCAGCCCTTCCCGCAGCGCGGTCGAGCGAAACGGCTCCGCCACCCCGGCGCGCTCCTCGTAGTAGGCCCAGAGCGCGCGCTCGAGCGAGGCCGCCGCCGCGTGCGGGTCGGCGGCGAGTTTCGCCTCCCGGCAAACACGATCACGCCAGTGCCGCAGTTCCTCCGGCCGGGTGTGGAGGTAGTCGTGGATCATCTGCTCGGTTCTGTTGAGGCTCATGCGGGGAAGCGGAGCGCAAAACATGCGAAGCGCGAGCCCTCAACGCCGCATCCTCGCACCACGCCTCCGTGGCGGCGGATTTGCTCCGCTTTTCACCGCGTCGTGCTAAAGCATCCGCCATGTCCAAACTCAAGGAACAGGTCCCCGCGATCCTCGCGACCGCGCTCATCCTGGGCGCTTTGCTCGGCGGCCACGCCGCCTACGTCCATCTCAAGGTGCTCCCCGCGCAACGCGCCGAGCTCGAGTCCCTGCGACTCGCCCAGGCGGAGGAACTCGAGCGCAACGCCGCCGAGACCCGCCGCGAAATCGCCGCGGTGAACCAGTTGCTCAAGGACGCGCTCTCCGCCCGCCCCGGCGCGGGGGGCGCCCTCTTCGCCAGCCCGGAGGAGCTCGCCGCCGCCGAGCAGGAACAACGGGAAAAACTCGCCGCCGCCGTCGCCGAGAAGCTCCAACCTCACCAGCCGGTGCCCCGCACGCCGGAAGAGGCGGAGGCCCTGCGCAACGCCCAGATCGACCAGGTGTCCGACCGCCTGTCGGGCCGCATCCAGCCCATCCTCGGCCAGATCGCGGCCGACCAGAACCTCACCCGCGAATCCCTCGACCGCTACGCCGAACGCATTTCCCGGGAAGTGTCGGGCGTGCTCGCCGGCGAGCTCGAACGCAACGAAGACCTCGGCACCCAGGTGCAGCTCACCCAGAGTCTCGCCCAGGAATCCATCGCGCTCTCCCACGAACTCACCGCGCTCTACCTCAGCTCCATCAAGGACCAGGGGGTCATCAACCGCCTGCTCCTCCTCCCGGCCAACATCGTGCGGGACGCCTCCCGCCTCAGCCTGCTCAACAACGAGGAACGCCGGGACAAGGAGGCCGAGCTCACGAAACGCCTCCGCGACATCCAGGCTCGCCTCGACGCCGCCCGCGGCGCCACCGACGCCACCCTCGCCCACGGCGGCTCCGCCTCCCCCTCCACCTCCCCCGCCGCCTCGGGCACCGCCACCACCGACGCGACCACCGGAACCGGCTCCCTCCAAGTGGTCGTGGAGGAGAGCTCCGCCACGTCGCGGCGCGTAGCCCCCACGCGCCCGGACACCCGCTGAACCCATTCGCGTTCTGTCGTAATAGAAGCGGGGATCGAAGACCGCTGGTCGGGCTGCCCGCTGTAGCCCCGACGCTGGTCGGGGCGCCCGACTGTAGCCCTGACCGTTGGTCAGGGTGCCCGACCAGCGGTCGGGCCTACAGCGGAGCGGTGTTTTTCCGACTTCGAACACGAATGGAGATGGGCGCCGCCCGCGCCCCCCCTCCGTTTTCGACGCCCACGAGGGGCCAAACCAACCGCGCCGGCCCCGCCGCGCTTGTGAAGAACTTTTTTTCGATCCTTTGACGGGGCGCTTTTTCACCAAAAAATGTCCCCTTTTCGGCCCCGACCGAGCCCTTCGCCGCGTGGTCGGGGCACCCTTTCACGGCCTGTAGTGACAAACCCGTTACGGCCTTTTCAGAGGAGAAACCCCCACCCCCTTTTTCGAGACCTGTTTGGCAACGAAAAAATGGCCAAACTTATCCCCAAAACCGTTGTGAATAACTTGTGGGAAACTTCCCCTTGAAAGGCCCCTTGGCGTGGCCGTTACTCCGCCCCCGTCTCAGCCACTCCGCTTCAGCCGGCCGCTCTTTCCCACGTCTCCCCGCCCTCCCCTCTCCCGCCCACCGGCCCCGGTGGGTTTACGCAATCCAAAGCAAGACAACCTCTTGCAACAGCGACCACCGATCCTCCCCGCCTCTGGTCGTATGGTCCTCTTTTCCCCGTTTCGTCGTTTCGGGTGCTGGGTCGTCGGCTGATCGTGTCGGAAGCGCGTCCCCTGTTCGGAAGCTGTGAATAAATCATTCATTCCAGCCAATTCGCTCTCACTCTCCCATGCCCGTCGCCACCGCTCACACCTCCCTTTGGGAATCCGCAAAGGCCGATCTCCGCGGCCTGTTCCCCGAAGACGTGTTCCAGCTCTGGTTCGAGCCGGTGTCCTGCCTAGAGGCCACCCCGGACCAACTCACGCTCGGCGTGCCCAACGATTTTGCGGCGATTTGGATCAACGACAATTACATGGACCTCATCCTCCAGCGCCTGCGCCTGAGCGCCGGGCACGAGGTGAAGGTCGTGCTCCGCAAAGCCTCCTCCGCCCCCGCCGGAGACTCCGATTCCGGCTCCGGCGCCGCCACCGGTCCCTCCGAGACGCCCCGCCCCCGCACCAGCACCCGTCGTGTGGCCCGCGCCGTCGAGGAGCGCCTGCCCGTCAACACCGCGCTCAATCTTCGCAACACCTTCGAAACCTTCGTCGTCGGCGACAACAACCAGATGGCCGCCGCCGCCGCCCGGGCCGTCGCCGACTCCCCCGGCCAGTCCTACAACCCCCTCTTCCTCTACGGCGAAACCGGCCTCGGCAAAACCCACCTCATGCACGCCATCGGCCACGCCATCCTGCGTCGCCGCCCCGAGGCCCGCATCGCCTACCTCTCGGCCGAGAAGTTCACCAACGACTTCATCCAAGCCATTCAGGAGAACGCCCTTATCAAGTTCCGTCAGCGCTACCGCCACGCCGACGTGCTGCTCATCGACGACATCCAGTTTCTCGCCGGAAAAGAGCGCTCGCAGGAGGAGTTTTTCCACACCTTCAACGATCTCCACGGCGCCGGTAAGCAGATCGTCCTTTCCAGCGATCGCCGCGCCTCCGAGATCGAGAAACTCGAAGCCCGCCTCGTCTCCCGTTTCGAGTGGGGCCTGCCGGCCGACATCCAGCCGCCCGACTTCGAAACCCGCCTCGCGATCCTCCGGACCAAGGCCGCCGCGATGCAGTGTCCCCTCCCCCCCGATGTGGGCTCCTTCATCGCCCAGCACATCTCGCGCAACATCCGCCGGCTCGAAGGCGCGCTCATCAAAGTCGCCTCCTACGCCCAGCTGACCGGACGTCCCGTCGATCTCGCCACCGCCGAATCGCTCCTGCGCGACGTGCTCATCGAGCAGGCCCAGAACCAGCTCACCATCGAGGTCGTGCAGAAGCGCGTCACCGAGCACTTCCAGCTCCGTCCCGGCGACATGACGAGCAAGCGCCGCCCGGCCACCATCGCCATCCCCCGCCAGATCGCCATGTATTTGGTGCGCACCCTGATCCCCAAGCACTCGTTGCAGGAGATCGGCAACGCCTTCGGCGGTCGCGACCACGGCACCGTCATCCACGCCTGCCGCGCGGTGGACCACATGCTGGCGCAAAACTCGCACCTCAAGGGCCAGATCGAGTTCCTGCGCGACGCGCTCAGCCGCTGACGCCAGCCCCGGCGGCGCCCGTGGTCCCCGGCGCGGGAGTTCGTGAGCAAGCTCCAGCCCCCCCCTCGCCATCGGCCGGGGGCGGCCAACGCCACACGGCAGCCGGGGACGGCGAGGAGCCGGAACTTGCGGGCGAAGCGCCTTTGCGTTCGTAAAGCCTCCGGCTCAAGTTCGAGCCCCAAACCTCCATTCAACTCGCCATGTCCGACGCCCTCTCTCCCGAACAAAAAGCCGCCGTCTCCACCTGGATCGCCGCCGGTGACAACCTCTCCGCCGTGCAGAAGAAACTGCGGGAGCAGTTCCAAGTTTCCATGACCTACATGGACGTGCGCTTCCTCGTGGACGACTTGAACCTCACCCTGAAGGACCCCGCGCCCAAGGCCGACACCTCCGACGTCACCAAGGCCCGCGTCCCCGCCCCCGCCGCCAAATCCGCCGCGCCCGGCGCCGCCGGCGCCACCCAGGCGGCGGAGAAAAAAGGCCTCCTCGACAAGGCGAAGGAAAAGCTCGGCCTCGGCGGCAAAAGCGCCGCGCCGGCACCGGCCTCCGACGACGAGTTCGCGGCCGATGCCGACACCGAAGCCCTCGAGGACGACGCCCTGCCGCCCGCCCCGGGCGCCGTCAGCGTGGAGCTGGACGGCGTCACCCTCATCCCCGGCGCCATCGCCAGCGGCACCGTGACCTTCAGCGACGGCGTGACCGGCAAGTGGATCGTCGATCAATACGGCCGCCCCGGCTTCACCGAGATCAGCCAGCCCGGCTATCGCCCCAGCAAGGAAGACGCCGAGGTCTTCATGCAGGAGCTCGACGCCGCCCTGCGCCAAAAAGGCTACTGAGCCGAGAAGCGGCAGTCGGCCGGGCGCCGCGCGTCCCGCTCCCCCCGCCCGCCCCGCCGGCCGGCCGCAGCGCCGCGCCACCGCCGCCGCGCCACAGCAGCGGCGCCGCCGCAACCGGCACCCGCGACCGACACGCGCCGGAGCGCCGACATTTTTCGGCGCCGGCGCCCTTCCCGCTTCCCCCCGTGCGCCGGCCTCGGTCTCATCGCCGCCATGGCCACCCTTTCCCTCGATCACGCGCGCCGTCTGCTCTGCGCGCTCCAGGACGAAATCCAGGCGACGCTCATCGCCGCCCGCGCCCGGCAGGGAAAAAAGTTTTCGCGCGTCGCCGCCGTCACCGCCGAGGACACCATTTTCCACATCGATAAACTCTCCGAGGCCGCGATCCTCGGCTGGATGGCCCGCCACTGGCCCCGCGAGCAGCCGGTCGAGTTGGTCATGGAGGGTCTCGCCGCCGGCGCCACCTTCCCCCGCGGCACCCCGGTGAACGGGACGCTCTGGAAACTCATCCTCGATCCGATCGACGGCACCCGGTGCATCATGTATGACAAGCGCTCCGCCTGGGCGCTCGCCGGCCTCGCGCCCCAGCGCGGCGCGCGCACCGACCTCCGCGACATCGTGGTCGCGGCCATGACCGAGCTCCCCACCGCCAAGGCCGGCGCCGCCGACCAGTTCAGCGCCGTCCGCGGCGGCCCGCTCCGCGCCACCCGGAAAAACCTCGCCACCGGTGTCGCGAAAAAGTGGATACCGCGTCCCTCCGCCGCCCGCGACTGCGACCACGGCTTCGCCTCCGTCGTGAAGTTTTTTCCGGAAGGGAAAATCCGCCACGCCGAGCTCGAGGAGGCGCTTTGGCGCGAGCTGGGCCTGCACGGCAAGGACGGCGGCGCGCGCGTGTTCGACGACCAATACATCTCCACCGGCGGCCAGCTCTACGAGTTGCTCGTCGGCCATGATCGCATGATCGCCGACCTGCGCCCGCTCATCCTCCCCTCGGTGGGCCTGCCCTCCGCGCTTTGCTGCCACCCCTACGACATCTGCACCGCCCTGCTGCTGGAGGCAGCGGGCGGCGTGGTCGAGACGCCGGAGGGCCGCCCCTTGCGCGCGCCGCTCGACACCACCAGCCCCGTGGCCTGGGTCGCCTACGCCAACCCGGCGTTGGCGCGCCGCATCCGGCCGGCGCTGCGTCGCCTGCTCGCCGCGGCGGC
>CBINNW010000181.1:0-7798 GCA_966252115.1 uncultured Akkermansia sp. | reverse complement strand
GCCCCAAAAAAAATCCTTGCTCGGACTACCTCAGCTTTTGGCTCCGCCATTCCGCTGCTTTCACCCTCTGAAAACAGCGGGGAACCGCCCGTCTCAGCCGAATCGTTTGGCCACCAGCGCCTCGATCCGCCGCTTCGACTCCACCACGTCGGGCACCGTGGCGCGCGGACTCAGCTCAAGCGTGAGCAAATGCTCCGGCTGCCAAAAGGAGCTGATCATGTCGAAGTCGATGTGCCCGGATCCGATCGCCTGGTGGTCTTTGCCCTTCGCGTTCACGTCGTGCAGGTGAAAGCCCAGCAAACGGTGCGCGTTGCTCGCGAGGTGGTCGCGATGGTTGATCACGCCCATGCCGGCCTTGATGTTGGCGTGGCCGGTATCGTGCCAATAACCGCAGGCCGTGCCCTCGCCCATCGCCTCGAAAAAGGCGGGAAAATCATCATCCAGCGGCAGTTCCTCGAACTTTTCCCGGTTCTCGCAGCCCAGCCGGATGCCGCGATCATTGGCGTAGGAGTTGATCTCGCGGAGGCTGTCCTGCGTCTGCTTCCAGAAGGGCCCCATGGTCTGGCGCAACTTTTCCCCGGCCTTGCGCAGGAGCTGACGGTATTTGACGTCGTCCGCGGTCGTGGCGTTCGGGTTGTTGTCCAGGTAGGCCTTGATCTTCCGGGAAGGCGGAAAAAGCCAGAAACGCACGCTGCCCAGATGGAGCACGCAGACCTTCGCCTTCACCTGGGCCGCGAAGTCGATGGAGCGCTTGGAATGGCGAAGCCACTGCTCGTGCTCCTTGGCCTCCCTCGCGGAAGGCTCGAACAGATTCGGCGCCGCCTGCGTGACACCCGTCGGCAGGGGGCAAAAATTATGGGTGGAGCTGATCTGCACCAGCCCCTCCTCCACCGCCCGCAATATACCGGGCACCAGCACGATGCGGATGCCGTGACTGAGCTCCGCATGGGTGAAGCCCAGGTCCGCTATCTCGCGCAACATGGCGTAACCGTCGTGATGACGGAAGGAGTTCCAACAACTGGACAGGGCGATGGATGGTTTCTTCACGCGTCTCTGTTAAATCTAAGACAAACTGCGCAACGCAAACACCCCGCAACACATCCGCAACCCGTAAAAACAGAAAAACCGCCCCGGGACGACACCCGAAACGGTTTTGTAAAGTGCGAACGGTCCGGCGCTTGGCCGTCACCGATCAACTCACTCGGCGTAACGGCGACGAAGCATCTGGGTGAAGGCCTGGACCTTCTCCTTGCGGCGGCGGCGCTCGCAGGGCTTCTCGAAGTAGCGCTTCGCGCGCACGTCCTTGATGATGTTCTCGCGCTCGAGCTTCTTCTTCAGACGGCGGATGGCGCGGTCAACGGGCTCGTTTTTGCGGATTTTGATCTCGATGGGCATGATGAAAAAGAGGGGCGGGACTTGGGAAAAGAGAGGACGGAACCGACTGCCCCCCCCTCCGTCAACGGGATTTTGGAGCCGTTTTTATTTTCGACAAAAGCCTCACGCGGCGGCGAGCGCCTTGAACTCGGCCACGACCGTCTGGAGCGTGCCCTTCGCGTCGCCGTAGAGCATGCGGGTGTTGGGCATGAGGAAGAGCTGGTTCTCGAGCCCGGAGAAACCCGCGCCCTTGCCGCGCTTCAGACAGATGACGGTGCGCGCCTCGTGGGCGTTGATGATGGGCATGCCGTAGATCGGGCTGGTCCGGTCGCGGGCGGCGGCGGGGTTAACCACGTCGTTGGCCCCGATCACCACCGCCACGTCCATCTGCGACATCATGGGATTGATCGCGTCCATCTCGACCAGCTGCTCGTAGGGCACGCCCGCCTCGGCCAGGAGCACGTTCATGTGCCCGGGCATGCGGCCGGCCACCGGATGGATGGCGAAGCGCACCTCGGCGCCGTTGGCCTCGAGCAGCTCCGCGAGCTCGCGCACCACGTGCTGCGCCTGCGACACCGCCATGCCGTAGCCGGGGATCACCACCACCTGGCGGGCGGCCTCCAGCACCGAAAAACTGTCCTCGGCCGAGATGGGTTTCAGTTCACCCTTCATCGCCTCGCCGCCCGCGTCGCCGTCGGCCGCGGCCTTGGCCGGGGCGGAACCGAAGCCGGAGAACAACACGTTGGTCAGCGAGCGGTTCATCGCCTTGCACATGATGGCGGTGAGGATGACGCCGCTCGTGCCCACCAAGCAGCCCGCGACGATGAGCACGTTGTTCGCGATCACGAAGCCCGCCGCGCAGGCCGCCAGGCCCGACAGCGAATTGAGCATCGAGATCACCACCGGCATGTCGCCGCCGCCGATCGGCATGACCAGCGTCCAACCCAGCGCGAGCGAGAGCACGGTGAAGACGGCGAAGGCGCCAAACACCAGCCCGGCGTCGCCCGACACCGCGAAGACCACCCCGGCCGCGAGCGTGCCGACGAGCATGCCGCCGTTGAGAATCTGCTGGCCGGAAAACACCTTCGCGCGCCCGCTCAGCCACTCCGCGAGCTTGCCGAAGGCGTAGAGCGAGCCGGTGAAGGTCACGCCGCCGATCAGGATGGCGGCGAAGATGACCCCGTGGGTGAAGACCGGCGTCTCGCTCGACACCGTGCCCGCCCGCAGCCGCAGATACTCCGCCGCGCCGACGATGAGGGAGGCGAGTCCGCCGAAACCGTTGAGCAGGGCCACCATCTCCGGCATCGCGGTCATTTTGACCAGATACGCGCAGGCCACGCCGGCGAGCGCGCCGACCCCGAGGCCGACCGCTATCCAGGTGAAGTCGATGACATGGTGATCGAGCAGCGTCACCACGATGGCCAGCAGCATGCCGAGACCGGAGACCAGGTTTCCGCGGCGCGCGGTGGCCTGGCGGCCGAGCATCTTGAGGCCGAGGATGAAGAGAATGGAGGCGGCGATGTAGGCCGTGTTGATGAGGATCTCGCGGTTCATTTGGCGCCCTCCTTTTTGGCGGCCGCGGCGGGGGCGGCCTTTTTCCGGAACATCGCCAGCATGCGATCGGTGACGATGTAGCCGCCGACCACGTTGACCATCGCCAGCGCCACCGCCGCCGTGCCGAGCACGGTCGTGACGACCGAGCCGTCGTCGGCGCCGGCCACGATGATCGCGCCGACGATGGTGATGCCGGACACGGCGTTGGAGCCCGACATCAGCGGCGTGTGCAGCTGCGAGGGCACCTTGGCGATGAGCTCGAAGCCGAGAAAGGCCGCGAGCGTGAAGATGAAGCAAAGCAGGACGAGGGTCATGGGCGGAGGGGATGCAGGGGGATGCGTAACCAAAGTTTCGATACGGCCCGGCGCGCGTCGGCCGCCGGCCGGGCGGCGGCTCAGGTGGTGAACTGCGGATGCACCACGGCGCCGTCGCGGGTGAGCAGGCAGCCCCGGAGGATCTCGTCCGCCGGGTCGAGTTTCAGGGTCTTCGCCTTGGCGTCCCAGAAGTGGGTCACCCAGGCGGCGAAGTTGGCCGCGAGCACCTGGGTGGCGTGGTGGGCCACGGTGCCCTCCAGGCAGGGGTCGCCCAGCAGGAGAACGCCCCGGGGCGTGAGCACCTCGGCGCCGGGCACCGAGCCCTCCACGTTGCCCCCGCCCTCGACCGCAAGATCCACCACCACGGAGCCCGGGGCCATGGCCTCGATCATGTCGCGGTCGAGGAGACGCGGCGCCGGACGGCCGAAAACCTTCGCGGTGGTGATGACGATGTCGGACTGCGCGCAGACCTTCGCCATGCCGGCCTTCTGGCGGGCGAGCTGCTCCGGCGTCAGGGCCTTGGCGTAGCCGCCGGCGGTCTGGCCGGACTCGCCGCCAAGGTCGATCTTCACGAACTTCGCGCCGAGCGATTTCACCTGCTCCTCCACCGCCGGCCGAGTGTCGAAGGCCTCGACCCGCGCGCCCAGCCGTTTGGCGGTGGCGATGGCCTGCAAACCCGCGACGCCCGCACCGATCACGAACACGCGCGAGGGCATGATGGTGCCGGCGGGCGTCATCATCATCGGCAGGATGCGCCGCAGCCGCGCCGCGGCCTGGAGCACGGCCGCGTAGCCGGCGAGCGAGGCCTGCGAGCTGAGCGCGTCCATCTTTTGCGCCAGGGTGGTGCGGGGGATCATCTCCAGAGACACCGCCGCCACGCCCGCCGCCGCGAAGGTCGCGAGCAGCTCCTTCTCCCGAAACGGATCGAGGAAACCGATGCTCACCGCGCCGCGTTTCATGCGCAGCACCTCGCTCGGCGCGGGCTTGCGCACCCGCAGCACCAGATCGGCCTCGGAGAGAGCCGCCTCATTGTCGGAGGCCGCGGCCGCGCCGGCCGCTTCGTATTCGGCGTCCGGATACCCGCTCGGGGCGCCGAGCCCGGGGGCGAAGCGCACGGAGAGGCCGAGCTGGACCAGAGCCTTGGCGGTCGTGGGGGTGAGCGCCGCACGGGGTTCGACGGCGGCGTTTTCGGCGGGGGCGTAGCAAATCATGGCGGTGCCACCAGCTTAGCCGGACCGCGCGCCTCTTGGCTTTTCGTTCCTTGGCCAATCGCGCGCAGCCAATGGCGCCCACGCCCGCCTCAAACCCGGGGCAGAAAGCTCCGCCTCATGCTCACGCCCGGCGGCCCGGCGGCGCCACGGGCCGTCGGTTGGTCGGGGTTTGATCGAGAAAACCGGAAACCTCAGCGTCCGCGACGCAGGTGGAGCAGCTCCACCTTCAGCGTGCGTTTCTGCACCTCGTCATACTCCACGATGGCGCCCGAGATGCGCACGTCCCCCTCGGCGACCTCGCACTTGCGCGGCATGCCGTCGAGGAAGCGGTCCACCACCGGTCGCACCATGCGGCCCAGCACCGATTCGTAAGGTCCGGTCATGCCGACGTCGCACATGA
This sequence comes from uncultured Akkermansia sp., assembly GCA_966252115.1. Taxonomy (GTDB): domain Bacteria; phylum Verrucomicrobiota; class Verrucomicrobiia; order Opitutales; family Opitutaceae; genus IMCC26134_A. The sequence continues at coordinate 2,945 of CBINNW010000181.1, read as the reverse complement.
AGCCGGTGCCGCCCGGCAGCACGCAGGCGTCGGCCGTCGGCACGTGGGTGTGGGTGCCGAGCACGGCCACGGCGCGTCCGTCGAGGTGCCAGCCGAGCGCGATTTTTTCGCTCGTCGCCTCCATGTGCGCCTCCACGAAAAATCCGTCCGCCTCGGCCGCGAGCCGGCGCATCATGTCGTCGGCGCCGATAAACGGGCACTCGGCCTTGAGCCCCATGAAGGTGCGGCCCAGCACGGTAAAAACGGCGAGGCGAAAGCCGTTGATGTTGAGGACAACGTGATCGGCGCCGGGACAGCCCCCCGGCAGATTGGCCGGGCGGCACACGCGCGGCAGGTCGTCGATCTCGCTTTCCCAACCGCGCTGGTCCCAGACGTGGTCGCCGAGCGTGATGGCGTCCACGCCGCTCTGGAGCAGGTTACGGGCGATGCCGGCGTTGATGCCGGCGCCGGCGGCGGCGTTTTCCCCGTTGGCGATGACGGCGTCGAAACGGTGCTCGTTTCGCAGACGCGGCAGGCGCTCCATCAACATCTCGCGCCCCGGCCGCCCCACGATATCGCCCACGAAAAAGATCTTCAGCATCCGCGGACCGTGCGACGCGGCCGGGGGCGGTCCAAGTCAAATGTTCCCCGCCGGCCACTCGCGGCCGCCGGAGCGGGAGTGGCGCTGATGCAGCGTTCCGTATGTAGCTTGAGAATGTAGCTGGAAGACGTTTTTCGACGGACCCGTATCCCATTTGTGGTCGATGCAGGTAAAAGGAAGACGGACATTCTTGTCCGTCAGTCTGATTCACATTCGCCCCAAACCGACGGACAGGAATGTCCGTCCTCCGCTCAACCCCGGCGTATCCGCCTGCTTATTTAAGCATGAGCTACGGATGAAACGGCTCGGCGAGCGTCGGCTCGACCGACTCGCGGCCCGTCGGCGTGACGCTGAGCGGGTAGCGAAAGCGGCGCCCCTCATAGTTGCGAAACACGACCTCGTCGTCGGTGATTTTTTCGACGTAGTCGGGGTTCACCGGCACCTTGCCGCCGCCGCCGGGCGCGTCGATCACGTATTGAGGAATCGAATACCCGGTGGTGTGGCCGCGCAGTTTCTTGATGATCTCCAGGCCCTTGCGCACATCGACCTTGAAGTGCGAGCCGCCGGTGATGAGGTCCATCTGGTAGAGGTAATAGGGCCGCACCCGCATGCGCAGCAGGCGATGCACGAGCGCCTTCATGACATCGGCGTCGTCGTTGACCCCGCGCAGCAGCACGGACTGGTTGCCCAGCGGCACGCCGGCGAAGCTCAGGCGTTCGCAGGCCGCCTTCAGCTCGGCGGTGGCCTCGCGCGGATGGTTCACATGGATGCTCATCCAGATCGGGCCGTGTTTCTTGAAGATCTCGCACAGCTCGGGCGTGATGCGCTGGGGCAGGAAGACCGGGATGCGCGAACCGATGCGGATAAACTCGACGTGCGGGATGGCGCGAAGGCGGCCGAGCAGGTGGTCGAGTTTGCGGTCGCTGAGCAGCAAGGGATCGCCGCCCGAGAGCAACACGTCGCGCACCTCCGGGTGCGCCTCGATGTAGCGCAGGCCCTGCTCGTATTCGGGGTGAAAATTGTAGTCCTGCGCGTTGGAGACGAGGCGGCTGCGCGTGCAGTAGCGGCAGTAGGAGGCGCAACGGTCCGTCACGAGGAAGAGCACGCGGTCCGGGTAGCGATGCACCAGCCCGGGCACGGGCGAGTGTTCGTCCTCGCCCAGCGAGTCCAGCATCTCCTCGGCATGGAGCATCGACTCGCCCGAGCGCGGGATCACCTGGAGGCGAATGGGGCAGTTCGGGTCGGCCCGGTCGATCAGGTTAAAAAAGTAGGGCGTGATCGCCAGGGCCAGCTTCTGGCTCGCGAAAAGCACCCCGGCCCGCTCGTCGGGTGTGAGCGTCATGTAGCGCTCCAGTTCCTCGAGCTTGGTGATGCGGTTCTTCAGTTGCCAGGTCCAGTCGCGCCAGTCGCTCGCCGGCACATGTTGCCAAAGTCCCTGGCCCTCGAACCACACCGAGCGATCTTCCTTGAACGACATTTGTGCGAACCGTGAGCGCCTCCCGTGCCCTGTCAAACCGACCGGACGGGGCGCGCACCGGGTAATCACCTCAGTTCCGGCCGGAGCACCGCGAATTCCGTCCGCCGTCGAAGCGCCAAACACGCACGCGCCCACAAAACCCTTGGCAGGCCCGGTGGCGCGCATTTTCGTCCGCCTTCACCATGCCCACCGCGAAGCCCGCCCTCCTCGCCCTCGAAGACGGTTCCGTCTATCACGGCCGCGCCTTTGGCGCCGAAGCCACCATCGCCGGCGAGTGCGTCTTCAACACGTCCATGACCGGCTATCAGGAGATCGTCACCGATCCCTCCTATTTCGGTCAGATCGTCACCCTCACCGCGCCGATGATCGGCAACTACGGGGTCAACGACGAGGACACCGAAGCCTCCGCCCCGCGCGCCTCCGGTCTGGTCGTCCGCGAACTCTCGCCCATCGTCTCCAACTGGCGCGCCAACGCGTCCCTCGACGCCTACCTGAAGAAATACGGCATCCCCGGCATCAGCGACGTCGATACCCGCGCCATCACCAAAAAACTCCGGGTGGACGGCGCCATGAAGTGCTGCCTCACCACCTTGCCCATGTCCGAGGCCGACGCCGTCGCGCGCGCCAAGGGCTGGCGCGACATGGCCGGCAGCGACTACGTCAAGGACACCACCTGCCCCGAGCCCTACATCTGGGGCGCCTCCGATCCCTCGCGCTTCAACACGCCCTACGTGCCCGCCGGCACCACGCTCGGCCTGCCCGCGACGCCGTCCAAGCGCTTCCGCGTGGCCGCCTTCGACTTCGGCGCCAAGCACACCATTTTCCGCAAGCTCGTGAACCACGGCTTCGAGGTGCAGGTCTTCCCCGCCACCGCCACGGCCGAGCAGG
>CBINNW010000180.1:0-7840 GCA_966252115.1 uncultured Akkermansia sp. | reverse complement strand
GGCATTCTTGCCGCGTGGGCCGTCCCCGGCGGGGTTGCACTCCAGCGGACGGAGCACGCCCCGCCGTGCGGAGGAGCAAGCAGACGGCGTGACAGCGGCTTGCCGCTGGCGCGACGTGTGCCGCCTAGCACAGTTCAAAACCCGTGCTCGAACAGCTGATTCTCATCCGGTCCGCTAAAGACTCTGACCCGTAATTTCTCTGTCGACGGCATCGCTGCCACTAACAGCCCAGCAACTCGTCGTTCTTCACCAACAATGAGGCGGTCAAACTCTTCGTCAGATCTAGCTTTGGCTCGCGCATCATCCCAAAGACTCTCCCAGTCATCGAGCAACAGCTGGAAGCCACTCTTCTCGACGCGCCGCTGCACATCCGAAGCCGCCGGAAAGACGATCAGGCGCGCAGAGTCGGACCAGACTTCGATTCGAACATAGTCCCACCGAACGAGCGCGTTTTCAGGGATAATATTGTCGAAGAAGAACCCCCAAGCCTGAGCAAACGGCGCCCCTAAGGCCTCGGAGGTCAAGGGGCCAGCCACACGACCTATATAGAGGATATCCTTGGGTGACTTTTTGGTGATTTCCATTTGCTACCGAAGCTTGCTCGCCCCGCGCACAAGACCAGCGCCAAGTTGGTCGACGTAATCCTGGATCAATACATGGGCTTCAAAAGGCGTGGCGTTTGGCATGAGAGCGTGGAGGGATTCAAGCTTAGTTAACACCGCCTGGCTATACTTGGGGTGACTGCCAAGATGTTCATCAAGCGTCAGACGAATCGCGTTGTTCGTCCCGTTGATGTTAAAGCCTCCCCGCGCCGCCCTCTGCACCAACGGATGATTTCGGAGTTGCCACGGAATGATGTGGTGCACCTGCCCGCCATTTGCGCCGCCAACCGATGCACGTAAGCGCTCACGAGCCAGCCTACTGGAAACCGTGAGTTCGTCGCTAAAGTCGAACTTTCCTCGGCTCAATGACGAAGCGAGCTTAGCGCCGTGGAACTTGGAGAAGGCCTTGAGGATGTAGTTGCTCGGTCCCGAGATCACCGCTCCGGTCAACGATTCGGTGGCGAGGTATTGCGCCGCCGAAACAAAGAGATTCGGCAGGTCCTCGGGGCTGATACTGAAGTCGGCCAACAGGTCGGCGGCCTCCCTGTAGCGGCCCAGCGACGAGATCGACACCATCGAGTTCGGCGAGAACCCGAGCGCGCTGAAGGCGTGCCCCACGGCCGATTCCACATGCGGCTGAGCCATCGCGTGGAGGGTGCCGACTACCGTGACCGTAACCGCCAACTGAACTATCGAAAAGTGCCCCGTCGGGTCGATGAAGCTGACCGGGTTCCCGTGAGCATAGTTATATTTGTGGAGCGAAGCCGGGTCGGAGTTTGAGCCTTCGTAGGTGTCGGCGTTCCAGAACCTACCCGAATCCGGGTTCATGAAGCGGGCGCGGAGGTAGTAGAGGCCGAGGTCGGCGTCCCATTGCTCGCCTCGATACAGGTAGGCGTTGTCGCTCGTGCCGGTGTGCTCCAGGAGGACGCCGAAGGCGTCGTAGGTGTAGCGGTCGGTGATGGCGCCGGCTTCGTCGGCCAGGGCGCGCACGCTGCCGCCGCCGTCGTGGAGGAAGTAGCGAGTTTCGGAAAGCGCGTTGGGGACAACGCGCTCCACCGATAGCAGGTCGTGGCCGTAGGCGTAGGTCTTGAGCGTCGTGCCGGTGGAGTCGGTGGTGCGCTCCTCCAAAATCTGCGCGTAGCCGGTGAGGTTGTTGGTGCAGACCAGGTAGCTCGTCGCGGAGGCGAGGCCGGCCGAGGCGTCGAGGATCGTCTTGGCGATGCGCACTCCGTCGGCGTCGTAACTCAGGTTGATCGTCGAAAGGTCGGGGCGGGTGCGGACGATCAGGCGGTCCTCGAAATCATAGACGTCCGGGACGGACGTCGTAGCGAGCAGCGGGTAGCGGGTGGCGAGGAGATCGGAATTTTGAGTGTTGCCGTTGGCGTCGTAGGTGTCGGTGGCGAGCTGGTCGCGGGCGTTGAAAACCGGATTCACCACGGAGGACACGGAGGGCACGGAGGAGGTCCGGGATTCGCGGTTGCCAACTTTGTCGAGGCCGTAGGTGACCGTGCCGGAGTGCTGGGGATCGCCGGTGATGGTCTCGCCGGTGAGGCGGTAAAGTTCGTCGTATTGGTGGTAGCGAGCAGCGGGTAGCGAGTAGCGAGCATCAGACTCCACCACTTCGCGGCGGTGGCCGCCGGCGCGCAGGCGGTAATCGTAGGACTGGAGCACGGAGGCCAACCCAGCGCCGCCGGGGACGGCGACGCCCACCCCAAGGCCGCGCAGGCGGTTGAGGCTGTCGTAACGGTAGGCGTGGCGAAGGCCGTTCGCGTAGGTGAGGGCCTCGAGGCTGCCGTTGGCGTTGTAGGCGTAATCGGTGGTGCGCACGGGCAGGCCGCGCGAGGCGTCGTCCACATGCTCCAGTCGGTTGAGCTCGTCGTAACGGTAGCCGAGGTTCACGCCGTCGGCGGTGGAGGAGACGATGTCCTTGAGGAGGCCGTTGGCGTGGTAGTCGTAGTCGAGCAGGGTGCCGCCGGTATCCTTGTGCTCGATACGGCCGCGGGCGTCGCGGGGGGTGTCCTCGGCGTGGAGGAGCGCGCCGGATGCGTTGTAGGTGCGGGCGGCTTCGCGGGCGCCGTTGTCGTCGTAATCGTATTCCACGCGGGCGATGGCGTGCGAATAGGCGAGGCTGGGGTGCGCGGCGTCGGCTTGCTTCGAGGTGAGGCGGTGCAGCTCGTCGTAACCGAAGGTCGTCGTGCGGCCGGCGAAGTCGTCGCGTTGCCAGAGGTCGCCCCACTCGTCGTAGCGGAGGGTCTCGAAAGCCGGCGGGACGCCGGCGCTCCCAGGGAGGAACCGCTTCAGGCGGCGGCCGAGCGCGTCGTGTTCGTAGCGGGTGGTGTGGTCTCGCGCGTCGGTCTGCGCGATCTGGTTGCCCGCCTCGTCGTAAGCGTAGCGGGTCGATACCAGTCCAAGGTCCGAAGTCGAAAGTCCGAATGTCGAGTCCGCGGCTGCCGCCGCTGGGTCGAGATACTGGCGGACTTCGACGAGGCGGCCGAGAGCGTCGTGACGGTGGCGGGTGAGCTTGCCTTCCTGGTCGGCGACGGCGACGCGTTGGCCGAGGAGGTTGTAGGTGACGACGGTCTCGGTGGCGGGGTGTTCGTCGGTGGCGGGCAGGAGGGTGCGGACGGGGCGGCCGTGGCTGTCGTAGCGGGTGGCGGTGGTGTTTTGGCGCGGATCGGTGACGGAGCGGATCTGGCCGGAGGGGTAGTAGTCGTAGGTGGTGACGAGGTTTCCGGCCGGGTGATGCTGGATCATCTCCTTGCGGCGCAGGGCGCAGCCGCAGTTGTCCTCGTAGGTGAACTCGGTGGTGGCGCCCTCCTCGTCGATCTGGAAGCGGACGCGGCCGACGAGGTCGTAGATGGTCTCGGTGCGGGGGTTGTTGGCTAGGCGCGCGTCGTCCGGAGTGGCGGGTGCGGCGTCGAAGGTGCCGTCGTCGGCGTCGGGTGAGATCGTGAAGCGGGGGCGACCGACCTCGTCGTAAACGGTGAAGGTGCGGTGGCCGAGGGCGTCCTGGCGCCAGACGGGGCGACCTTCGGCGTCGTAGCCGGTGACGGTGAAAGTGCCGTCGGGCAGCGTGGTGCGCTCGAGGTTGCCGCGACTATCGTAGGCGAAGGTGGTGACGCGGGCGCCGGTGGTCGGGCCGGCGGGACCGGCGGCGACGAGGGTGGCGAGGTCCGTGCCGGCGGGCCATTCGAGGGTCGAGGCGGTCTGGCCGAAGGAGGTGTAACGCGTCTCCTGGATGCGCCCGTCGGGCAGCAGGGTGAAGCGCAGGCGGTTCTCGGCGTCGTAAACGTGGCGGGTGGGAACGGCCTCCACGCTGCCGTCGGCGAGGGTGCGCGGGGTGACGGTGGCGAGGAGATTCTCCTGCGCGTCGTGGTAGGCGTGGGTGGTGCGCAGGGTGGTGGCGGAGGCGTTGGCGGGGTCGGAGCCGGAGGCGCCGGCGGGATCCACGACGGTGGTGGTGACACGTTTCACCGCGCCGGGGTAGGCGGCGTCGGTGATGCCGTAGGCGTGGGTGGTGGTGGTGACGTTGCCCAAGGCGTCGGTGACGGTCCAAAGGGTGCCGTCGGGGTGGTAGGTGTAGGTGGTGGTGGCGGACGGGGCGGCCTCGATCTCCGGATGCGCGCCGGGGGCGAGCGTGCCCACGGTGTGGGTGAGGAGCTGCCGGGTGATCGGATGGTAGGTGAAGGACTGTCGGCGGCCGTCGGGGTCGGTGATGGAGAGCGGGGCGCTGAAGTCGGTGTAGGTGCTGCGGGTGATGTAGCCGGTGGTGGCGGTGGCGGGCTCCTCCGAGCGGGAGGCGCCGAGGATCTCGACGGTGACGTTGCCACGGGCGTCGTAGGCGAAGCCTTTTAAGTTGCCGTAGTGGTCCTCCTCGAACTTCACGCGGTCGGAGTCGGGGTAGTAGTCGTAGGTGGTGACGGCGTTGAGCGGGTCGATCTTGGTGCGGATGTTGCCGCGCTCGTCGTAGAAGTAGGTGGTCTCGCGGCCGAGGCGGTCGGTGATTTTCTCGAAGCGGCCGAAGTCGGGATCGATGCCGCGGTCGAAGACGGTCTCGCGGCCGTCGGCGTCGATCTGCTTTTTCAGGCGGCCGGCGTCGTCGTATTCGCAGCGGAGGGCGGGGAGGCCGCGGGGGTCGATGATCCGGGTGAGGTAATGGAAGAGCGGGTGGGCGGGGGCATCGCTCTTTTCGTAGCGGAACTGGGTGGTGTTGTCCTCGCGGTCGGTGAAGGAGGCGAGGCGGCCCTGCGGATCATAGAGGTAGTCCAAGGTGCGGCCGGCCAGATCGGTGATGTAGTCCACGCGACCGTCGGGGAGGCGATGGATCTCAACCCGGCGGGTGAGGGGGCCTCCCTCGGCGGCGGGACGGTTCTGGATGGATTCGACCGCCTGGAGCCGACCGTCACCGGAGCGATAAACGGGGCGGAGCACGTTGCCGTTGTAGTCCCGGAGTTCGAGCAGGCCGCGGGCTTGATCGAGGATCATGACCGTGCCGTCGGCGGTGGTGAGGCGGAAACGGGTGGGATTGTAGATATCGAAGCTGAACTCCTCCGGGGTAAGGAGAACCTCGCCGATGCCGCCCTCGATCCAGAAGTAGTCGTAGAGCTGGTTGGTGGCGTCGATGGGTTCGAGCGTGGAGGTGGTATCGCCCACGGGCCGGAACAGGAAGCGGCCCTCGCGTGCCGGGAGCAGGTAGCTGGCGTGGTCGGGGAGGGTTTGGCAGAAGCCGATGGCGTCATCCGGGGGGCATTCCTTGACGTCAACATCGGCGCGGAAGCGGTGGGTCTCGCCATCGGGCATCACGATGGTGACGAAGTGCTCGGCGATGGGCGTGACGTAGTAGGCCTTGGCGAGGCCTCCGCCCACGGGCTCGTGCGACCACTGTTCTCCGAGGTTGGCGTTCTTTTGCACGCGGACATCGCCCAAGGCGAGGCGCCAGCCGGGGCCAAAGTCGCCGGTGCGCCGGTCGCGGCTGTCGTAGGTGCGGGTGAGGGTGATGGGGAGGCCCGGCGTCTGTTCGACGAGGTCGTTGAACGCGATGGAGAAGGCGCCGACCTTCATGTTGCCCTCGACGATCACGGCAAGGGGGCCGTCGATCAGGGTGGTGCCGTTGGTTGATGTGGCGGCAAGGCGGACCTCGTAGAGGCCGTTGAGAAGCAGGGTGGGATCCAGCGTGCCCAAGGGGCCGGGGGTGGCCGGGGAGGATCCATCCGACGGGAAGCCCACGTAGTCGGTGCCGGAAGAAAAGGTGGTCCAGGGGGCCGCGGAGTCGGGTGTGCCTTCGGCGGGAGTGAGGCGATATTCGACCCGCCAGGAGGCGAGGGCGGCGCGCGCCACGATACCGAACAGATCGACGGGAGCGGTGATGCGTTCACCGTCGTTCAGCGAGGTCAGCGACACGACCTCGGGACCTGAATAGGGCTGGGCGGTGACGTTGACCGGCGGCGATGTGGCGGTGGCGCCCGAGCCGAGGGCGACGGCGCGAGCGGTCAACGTGTGGTTGCCGGTGGGCAATCCCGCAGCGAGGCGGAGGGCAAAGGTCGAGGGGCCAAAGTCGAGCGCGGGCGCGGTGGTCGTGCCGAGGAGGGTGGTGCCGTTGTAGAATTCGACGCCTCCGATGTCGCCGACGCCGATGGTGGCGTCGGCGGTGAGGGTGAGCGGGCGGCCGCTGGTGAGCTGCGCGCCGTCGGCGGGGGCGGTAAGCGCGACGGTCGGCGAAACGAGGGTCGCGGTCACCGCGACGGGCTCGGAGGTGCGGGTGGAGCCGTCGGCGGCGGTGGCGCGGGCGGTGAGGGAGTGGAGGCCGGAGGGCAGCCCGTTACCGACTCGAAGGACGAAGGTGGAAGGTCCAAGGTCGAGTGCGGGCGCGGTGGATGCGCCCAGAAGGGTGCTGCCGTTGAAGAACTCGACCCTGGCAATCGGGCCACCGTCGTAGGTGGCGGTGGCGTGCAGATCGATCGGTAGGCGGGCGGGCACGGTGGCGTCGGCCGCCGGCTCGAGGATCGCGACTGCGGGCGGGCCGTAAGTGACGGTGATCGTGACCGGCGCCGAGGTGGCGGAGATGCCACCCGTGTCGGTGGCGATGGCGGTCAATACGTGGGTGCCGATGGACAGGCCGGAGGAAACATCAAGGGCAAAGGTAGAGGGGCCCAGGTCGGGGTCCGGTGCGGTGGAGGTGCCAAGCAGGGTGGCGCCGGCGTAGAAGGAGACGGAGGCGATCGGCTGCGAACGCTCCAGGACCACGGCCGCGAATGAAATGGGATCGCCGTCAACAAACGTGGCGCCCGCCGACGGAGCGGTGAGGTTGACCGCCGGGGGCTGTGGCACGGGCAGTTTGCCGGAGGAGCCGGAGGCGAAGAGGTCGGCGACCTCGGAGGCGGAGAGGGCGCGGTCGTAGAAGGAGACCTCGTCGAGCAGGCCGTTGAAACGGTTGCTGGAGGAGTGGTAGGGGAGGCCGCCGAAGTAGAGTTCGCCGGAGGAGGAGAAGGGGTTGCCGGAGACGGCGACGTCGCTGAGGAGGATGCCGTTGCGGTAGCGGCGAAGGAGGCCGGAGGCGCGGTCGAAGGTGAAGACGTAGTGGCCCCACTGCTGGTCGGTGCGGGGCATTTCCCAAGAGGTGCCGCCGGAAGACTGCAGACGAATGGAGTCGGAGCTAGCGATGCTCTCGATGCGCATCTGCTCGGAGGTGCCGTTGGTCCAGCTGAGGATGCGGCGTAACTGACCGCCGTCGGAGGTGGTGTTGTCGAAGGCCCAGAACTCGATGGTGAAGCCGTTGGGGAAGGAGGCGACATCGGTTTGTTCGGGGTGGCCGGAGGCGATGACGAAGCGGCTGCCGCTGTCGAAGGACCAGGCGCCGCCGACCTTGCCGGTGGCGTAGGCGGGGTTGACGGCGGCTTCGCGTCGGCCGCTGACCAGTTCCTCGGTGGTATGGTTGGCCGGCCACCAGGCGACCAGCCCGGAGGGCGCGGGCGCCGAATCGGTGGCAACGACCCGCACCTCGGCGACATCGCGGGAGACGACAAAGCCGTCGGAGGCGGCGAGTTCGAAACCGTAGAGGCCGGGCAGGGGAAGCTGGACCTCGGTGTGGGCGGAGGCCGGCGAGGCGAGGGTGACGGAGACCGGTCCGAAGAGCTGGCGCCACTCCAGAGCGAGGGAGCCGGCCGGCAGTCCGTCGTCCTCGGCATGGCCGAGCAGGGTGACGGTGCCGCCGGGGCTGTTGAGGGCTTGGTCGGGGCCGG
>CBINNW010000179.1:0-7924 GCA_966252115.1 uncultured Akkermansia sp. | reverse complement strand
CCAAGGGCCTCGCCACCGCCGTCGGCGACGAGGGCGGCTTCGCCCCCAACCTCCCCTCCACCACCGCCGCCCTCGACGCCATCGCCGAGGCCGTGAAGGCCGCCGGCTACAAGCTCGGCAAGGACATCATGCTCGCCCTCGACGTCGCCTCCTCCGAGTTCTACGACGCCAAGACCAAGCAATACGTCTTCAAAAAGTCCTCCGGTCAAAAGTTCACCGGCGACGAGTTCGTCTCCTACTACAAGGAGCTCTGCGCCAAGTATCCCATCGACTCCATCGAGGACGGCTGCGCCGAGGGCGACTGGGATACCTGGAAAAAGCTCACCGACGCGCTCGGCGACAAGATCCAGCTCGTCGGCGACGATCTCTTCGTCACCAACGTCGAGTTCCTCAAGAAGGGCATCGCGACCAAGACCGCCAACTCGATCCTCGTGAAGGTCAACCAGATCGGCTCCCTCACCGAGACCCTCGACGCCGTCGAGCTCGCCCACAAGAGCCACTACACCGCCGTCCTCTCCCACCGCTCCGGCGAGACCGAGGACGTCACCATCGCCGACCTCGCCGTCGCCACCAACTGCGGCCAGATCAAGACCGGCTCCGCCTCCCGCACCGACCGCGTGGCGAAATACAACCAGCTCCTCCGCATCGAGGAGGAGCTCGGCTCCACCGGCATCTACGCCGGCCGCCTGTAATGCTTTGTTGAATACGCCGGCGACCTCCGCCGGCCTCCTGGGCCCGGTGGCGCGTGCGCGCCGCCGGGCTTTTTTGTTTTTCTCGTGTCTTCTCCGCCCGCCCGGCGTTTTTTCCATCGCCCGCCCGGAAAACGCCCCGATTAACTTCCCCGCCCTCATGGACGGTCCCGCACAGCCCTCGCCGACGCCGCTCACCGCCCGGCCCTCGCTCGGCGCCTCCGCCCGCTTCGAGACGCTCGTGCGCAGTCTCCGCCGCACCGCCGGCCGCACCGGCGAGGAGGCGCTGGCCGCCATCGTGGCCGAGCTCGGCGGCGTGCTCGGCGCCCGCCGCGCCCACGTCAGCATCCCCAGCACCGACCACCCCGGCCACTTCGAGAGCCTCGCGCTCTGGCCCGCCGGAGCCAACTTCCGCTACCCCGTCGCGGAGACCGCCACGTCCTACGTCTGGAGCCGGGGCGAGGCCTGCGTCTGGGACACCGTCGCCGATCTTTTCCCCCAGCAGCGCGAGGTTTACGAACGCTGGCAAACCACCAGCCTCCTCGGCCTGCGCCTCGACGACGCCGCCGGCCGGCCCCTGGGCGTGTTGGTCGTCATGCTCGGCCCGGGAGACCACGACCGATCCTTCGCCGAGACGCTGGTCCGCCTCTACGCCCTCCGCGTGGTGGGCGAGCTCGACCGCCGCCGCCACGAGGCCGAGAGCATGGCCGCCGAGCGCCAACGCCTCGCCACCCAGGCCGCCATCGCCGCCCAGGAAGCGCGTTTCCACGACGTTTTCGACCACACCGAGGACTCGGTGCTCTTCCTCCGGGTCGAGCCCGAGGACCGCTTCGTGATCGAACGCGTGAACTCCCGGCTCACCGCCGCCCTCGGCCTGCCCGCCTCCGCCCTGGTCGGACGGACCCCGCGCGAGATTTACCCGGCCGATTTCGCCAACCGCTTCGTCGGCGACTGCCGCGAATGCACCCGCACCCGCGCGCCCCTCACCGTCGAGCAACACCTCGCGCTGCGCTCCGGCGCCCGCGTCTATCGCACCCGCCTGATGCCGATCCGCGACCACCGCGGGGAAGTTTTCCGACTCATCGCCTTTTCCACCGACATCACCGATCTCCGCCAGCAGCAGAACCTGCTCGCCGAGACCGAGGCCGTCACCCGCGTCGGCGGCTGGGACTACGACACCACCACCCATCGCCTGCTCTGGACCGCCGGCGCCTATCGGATTTTTGAACAGGACTCCGCGTCCTACCGCCCCACCCTCCAGGGCATGATCGAGCTTCACGTGCCCGATCACTCTCCGGCCGTGCGATTGGCCTTTGATCGCGCCCTCGCCACCGGCGCCGACTTCGACTTCACCGCCCAGGCCCTCCTCGCCTCCGGACGCATCATCACCGTCCACACCCTCGGCCAGACGGAGATCGTGGACGGCCGCGTGGTGCGGATCTTCGGCGCCGTGCGCGACATCACCGCCGACGAGGAGGCCGACCAACAACGCCTCCGCCTCGAGGCCCAGCTGCGCCGCGCGCAAAAAATGGAGGCCATCGGCACCCTCGCCGGCGGCATCGCCCACGACTTCAACAACATCCTCGCCGGCATCATGGGCAATATCCAGCTCGCCGGCCTCGACCTCCCGGCCAACTCGCCCCTCCGCCGCTTCCTCGACCAATCCTACCAGGGCTGCACCCGCGCCCGCGACCTCGTCCGCCGCATCCTCACCTTCAGCCGCCAGGCCGAGCAGCCCCGCGCCGTCGCCGCGCTTCGCCCCGTGATCGAGGAGGCGATCGAGCTCCTCCGCGCCTCCACCCCGGCCAACGTCACCATCCGCCCCGCCTTCCCCGAGGAGTCGTTGCACGCCCTGATCGACCCCGGCCAGATCCACCAGGTCGTCCTCAATCTCGGCGTGAACGCCGTCCACGCCATGCGCCCCGGCGGCGGCACCCTCACCGTCGAGCTGGCCCCCGTCGCCGATCTCGCGCCCTGGTTGCAACGCCACCCCCAGGTGCGTCTCGGCCACCGGGTGCGCCTCACCGTGCGCGACACCGGTTGCGGCATTCCCGCCGACCAGGTCGAGCGCATCTTCGACCCCTTCTTCACCACCAAGGGCCCGGGCGAAGGCTCCGGCCTCGGCCTGGCCATGGTCCACGGCATCGTGGAAACCCACGGCGGCGCCGTCGTGGTGGAGAGCGAGATCGGCGTCGGCACCGCCTTTCACCTCTTTTTCCCCGGGCAGGTCCGCCAAGCCGGCGAATCCCCTGCGGAAACGCCCCGCCCGTCCACCCGTTCGCCCTTCGGCTCGGGTCAACAAATCCTCGTGGTGGACGACGAGATCGCCATCACCACCCTCGCCGAGCCGATCCTCCAGCACCTCGGCTACTCGCCGCGCGTCTTCACCGACCCCCACACCGCGCTCGAGGCCTTCACCGCCGATCCCTCCGCCTACTCCGCCGTCCTCACCGACCTCACCATGCCCGGACTCGACGGGCTCTCGCTCGCCCAGGCCATCCGCGCCGTGCATCCGGACATCCCCATCATCCTCATGACCGGCCACCTCCGCCCCGCCGACGTCGGTGTCATGCGCGCGGGCGGCATCGCCCACCACCTGCCCAAACCCTTCTCCGTGCAAACCCTCGCCGCCAAGCTCCACGAGATCGTGCCGCCCGTCCGGAACGAATCTTGACCTTGGCCATAACGATGCGGTCGAGCAGGTCGCATCGAGGTGATCTGGCGGCACCTTTCAGAGGCGCGCTCCCAGCGAAACACCCTCGGGTATCCCTCGGTCGCTTGCCTCCGAAATGCGCTCGCCATCTCATCTCGCTACTCCCCTTTCGACTGCATCGTTACGGCTTGGACAATTCCGCTTCCCCCGCTTCACTCCGCCACCTTCGATCCCGCCGAGATGCCCGCCCCCAAACTCATCGTCACCGTCTGCACCGCCAACATCTGTCGCAGTCCCATGGCGGAGGCGCTCCTGCGCCACGCGCTCCAGGCCGAGCCCGAGCCCCTCCGCTCCTGCGAAGTCGTCTCCGCCGGCGTCGCCGCCCGCAAAGGCGAAAAAATCTCGCCCAACTCCGTCGAAGCCCTCGCCAAGGTCGGCCTCCGCGCCTCCGACCACCGCAGCCAACCCCTTACCCAAACCCTCGCCGACCGCGCCGACCTCGTCCTCTGCATGACCGAGAGCCACCGCGCCGTCATCCAGCTCGCCCTCAACCCTCCGCCCAAAAACGTCCGCCTCTGGCGCGAGTTCATGCCCGGCCCGGTGGACAAGGAGATCGGCGATCCCTTCGGCGGCCCCCTCAGGGAATACGAGGCCTGCCGCGACGAAATGGTCGAGGCGCTCCCCTCCATCCTCGCCTACCTGCGTGGTTTGCAGGACAAGTGAAAAAACGCTTGCGCCCCCTGCGGCCCCTCATGAACGTCCGCGCCTGCGTTAGTGAGGGCTCCTTGGTTAAGAGTCCGCACCATGGCTGGTTCCGCACTCCGCGGGATTGGAACGGTGACGCCGGCCCCTACCACGATTGACACCGTGGGCGAGGCGGGTGGCACGGAGCTTGCAAAAGCCCCCTACAGTCGTGAAACCTTCATCAAAAACCACTTAAACATGTCCACCGCAGTCAGTCCCGAAACCGTAGCCCACTTCAAGCACCACGACAAAGACACCGGCTCCTCCGAGGTCCAGATCGCCCTGCTCACCGCGCGCATCAACCACCTCACCGAGCACCTCCGCGTCCATCGTAAGGATTTCCACAGCCGCCGCGGCCTCCTCCAGATGGCCAGCCGCCGTCGCAAGCTTCTCGACTACGTGAAGCGTCACGACGTCAACAAATACGCCGAACTTCTCGCGAAGCTCGGTCTCCGCAAGTAAGCGCTCACTCTAAGAGGCGACCCGATCCGCGGGTCGCCTCTTGTCTTTGCCGACATCGCCGAGCCCGGACCGAGATGTTTCCATTTGGCCCCCGGCCCACCCGCCGGAAGCCCAATCGAAATCTCTCGTCCATCGACGAAAAGAACGAGCCCCGAGGCCCGATCCGCCACCGGCGGACCAGCCGCTCCTTCCAGATTTCTTTTCCCGCTTTTCGCGCAACCCGCGCACCCGCCTCCGCGGGGCGGCCGCTTCGGATCCTCCGAACCGTCCCCCGCGCACGGATCGAAAAAGCGGACCACAAAACCCCGGGGCTCCGGCCGCGCGTCGCCGCCGCCCCGATCCATCCGCGACGCGCGACCGTATCCGAAAGATAAAATCCGTCATGTCCCTGCAACAAAAGCACAGCGTCACCGTCCCCGGCCTCAACCTCACCTTCAGCACCGGTTCCTACGCCGCCCTCGCCAACGGCGCCGTCAACGTCTGCGTCGGCGAGACCAACCTCTTCGTCACCGCCTGCGTCTCCGCCTCCGTCAAACCCGGCCAGGACTTCTTCCCCCTCACCGTCGATTACCGGGAAAAATACGCCGCCGCCGGCCGTTTCCCCGGCGGTTACTTCAAGCGCGAGGGCCGCCCCTCCGAGAAGGAAATCCTCACCTCCCGTCTCTGCGACCGCCCCTGCCGTCCCCTCTTCCCCGAGGGCTTCCTCAACGAGGTCCAGATCATCGGCCAGCTCCTCTCCGCCGACCAGATCAACGACGCCGACATCCCGATGATCAACGGCGCGTCCGCCGCCCTCGCCATCTCCGACATCCCCTGGGCCGGCCCGATCGCCGGTGTGCGCGTTGCCGAGATCGACGGCCAGTTCGTCGCCAACCCGAATCTCGACCAGATGGCCGCCAGCTCCCTCGACCTCATCTACGTGGGCACCGAGAAGGACATGCTCATGATCGAGGGCTCCGCCGACCAGATGCCCGAGGACCGCTTCATCGAGGCCCTCGCCTTCGGCCACGAGGCCATCCAGCCCATCATCGCCGCCATCAAGGAACTCGTCGCCCTCTGCGGCAAACCCAAGGCCACCTTCGCCCTCGTCGGCGCCACCCCCGAGGCCCGCGCCATCATCGAGGAGGTCGTGCCCGCCAGCCGCATCTCCGAGGCCATCTTCGGCAAGGAAAAGGCCGCCCGCAGCCTCGCCGTGAAGATGCTCAAGGAAGAGGCCAAGGTCGCCCTCACCGCCCGCCTCGGCGAAGGCAAGTTCACCGACGTGGACCTGAACGTCGTCTTCGAGGACCTGCAATACACCGCCTACCGCAACACCGTCCTCGAGAAGGGCGTTCGCGCCGACGGCCGCGGCCAAAAGGATCTCCGCCCGCTCCAGGCCGGCGTCGGCGTCCTGCCCCGCGTGCACGGTTCCGCCATGTTCCAGCGCGGCGACACCCAGAACATCGCCATCACGACCCTCGGGCCGACCAAGGAAGCCCAGGAGATGGACGGCCTCACCGGCGGCGCCACCTCGAAGTCCTTCATCCTTCACTACAACTTCCCGCCCTTCTCCGTCGGCGAAACCGGCCGTTTCGGCAGCCCCGGTCGCCGCGAAGTCGGCCACGGCGCGCTCGCCGAGCGCTCGCTCGTCCCGGTGCTTCCGCCCGAGGACGCGTTCCCCTACTCCATCCGCGTCGTGTCCGAGATCATGGCCTCCAACGGCTCGACCTCCATGGCCTCGATCTGCGGCGGCTGCCTCGCCCTCATGGACGCCGGCGTGCCCATCATCGCCCCGGTCGCCGGCATCTCCTGCGGCCTCATGACCCAGAACGCCGCCGACGGCTCCATCGCGAAGTGGGTCACCATCACCGACATCCTCGGCGAGGAAGACCACTTCGGCGACATGGACTTCAAGCTCGCCGGCACCACCAAGGGCATCACCGGCTTCCAGCTCGACCTCAAGATCAAGGGCCTGCCCTTCGAGATCGCCAAAACCGCCATCCACCAGGCCCGCGAGGCCCGCATCGAGATCCTCAAGGTCATGCTCGGCGCCCTGCCCGCCCCCCGCAAGGACCTCAACACCCTCGCCCCGCGCATCCAGACCATCCAGATCGACCCCGAGAAGATCGGCGCCCTCATCGGCCCCGGCGGCAAAAACATCCGCCGCATCGTCGAGACCACCGGCGCGCAGATCGACATCGCCGACGACGACTCCGGCAAGGTCTTCATCTACTCCAACAACGGCGCCGCCATGGCCCGCGCCATCCAGGAAATCGACGCCGTCTGCGGCGGCGGCGGTGGCGGCGGCAAGGGCGGCTCGGCCGGCGGTCCCCCGATCGAGATCGGCAAGATCTACAACGGCCGCGTCACCGGCGTGAAGGAGTTCGGCGCCTTCGTCGAGTGCCTGCCCGGCAAGGAAGGCCTCTGCCACATCAGCGAGCTGGCCGACTTCCGCGTGCGCCGCACCGACGACGTGGTCAAGATGGGCGACTCCATCACCGTGAAGTGCATCGGCATCGACGAGAAGACCGGCAAGGTCCGCCTCTCCCGCAAGGCCGCCATGAAGGAGATCGAGACCCAGCAACAGGGCGGCGCCCCCGCCTCCGCCCCGGCGCCCTCCGGCGATCCCGCCGCCGACGCGCCCGTAAACGGCTAAACCAAGCCTCGGCCCCGCGTCCGCCCGCCCCCTCCGCTCGCGCGCGCCCTCCCGGGCAGCTTCGACGACCCGACCCGGTTTTCACCGGGCCGGGTTTTTTGTTTTCCGCGGCTCGCCAGCCAAGCCGCGCGCGGGTTGGCTCCCGGCCGTCAAACCCTTCGTCACCACCCACCACCCGCCATGAGCCTCTTCACCCGTCTCGTTCGCACCGACTCCTCCAACGCCGCGCCGCTGCTTTTACGCCTTGGTTTGGGCGCCGTTTTTATCGGCCACGGCGCGCAAAAACTCTTCGGCCTCTGGGGCGGCGACGGTTTCGCGGCGACGGCCGAGTTTTTGGAAAAACTGGTCGGCCACGCGCCCGGCCCCGTGCTGGCGGCGCTCGCCGGCGGCGGAGAGTTTCTCGGCGGCATCCTGCTCGTGCTCGGCCTGTTCACCCGCCTCGCCGCCATCAACGCCGCCATCATCATGGGCGTCGCCATCTGGACGGTGCATCCGTCGGCGTTCTTCGCCCAGCAGGGCGGCATGGAGTATCCGCTGATCCTCGGCATCATCGGCCTCTCGCTCGTTTTTACCGGCGGCGGCGCCCTCTCGATCGACGCCCGCATGGCCGGCAAAACCTCCACCATCGCCCCGGCCAAAAAGAAGGCCTGATACCAATCACGTTTTGAGTTGCGACTTTTCGGGAAGGATAGAGGTAGGGACGGGGGTTAAACCCGCCCCTCCCTCAGAACCGGACTGGCG
>CBINNW010000178.1:0-8031 GCA_966252115.1 uncultured Akkermansia sp. | reverse complement strand
AAGTGGTGGGCCGGCCTCACCTTCTGGACGCCCAACATAAACATCTTCCGCGACCCGCGCTGGGGCCGCGGCCAGGAGACCTACGGCGAGGACCCGTTCCTCACCGCCGAGATCGGCGTCGAGTTTGTGCGCGGCATCCAGGGCGACCACCCCGACTACATGCTCGCCATGGCCTGCGCCAAACACTTCGCCGT
Source organism: uncultured Akkermansia sp. (assembly GCA_966252115.1). Classification (GTDB taxonomy): domain Bacteria; phylum Verrucomicrobiota; class Verrucomicrobiia; order Opitutales; family Opitutaceae; genus IMCC26134_A. Next base: position 7,837 of record CBINNW010000178.1, on the reverse strand, counting down.
GCACAGCGGACCCGAACGCGAGCGCCACCGCTTCGACGCCGTCATCTCCGACCGCGACCTCTACGAGACCTACCTGCCCCAGTTCGAACGCGTCGTGCGCGAGGGCCGGGTCGCCGGCGTCATGAGCTCCTACAACGCGGTCAACGGCATCCCGGCCACCGCCAGCCGTTTCCTGCTCACCGAGCTCCTCCGCGAGCGTTGGGGTTTCGACGGCTACGTCGTCTCCGACTGCGGCGCAGTCGGCGACATCCACGGCGAACGCCGTCACCGCTACGTCGCCACCGCCGAGGAGGCCGCCGCCCTCGCCATCAAGGCCGGCTGCAACCTGTGCTGCGGCGGCGAATACCAGGCGCTCGTGCGCGCCGTGCAACAGGGCCTCGTCACCGAGGCCGAGATCGACCGCGCTCTGCACCACACGCTCTGGACGCGCTTCCGCCTGGGTATGTTCGACCCGCCCGAGCGCGTGCCCTTTAACCGCTACACCATCGCCGACAACGACACCCCCGAACACGCGCGCGTCGCCCACGAGCTCGCCCGCCAGTCGCTCGTCCTGCTCAAAAACGACGGCATCCTCCCGCTCGATCGCGCGAGGTATAAACGCATCGCCGTCATCGGCCCCAACGGCGACTCGCGCTCCATGCTCGAGGGCAACTACCACGGCTCCGCGTCGAAGCCCGTCTCCATCCTCGAGGGTTTACGCCGCCTCGCCGGCCCGGGGATCGAAATCACTTTCGACCTCGGCAGCCCCGTCACCACCAAACCCGGCACCGCCGCCTGGAGCGCCCAGGACAACACCACCGAGCGCCCCGTCGCCGAACTCAAGGCCGAGGCCCTCGCCCGCGCCGCGCAGGCCGACCTCGTCATCTACGTCGGCGGCATCACGCCCGCGCAGGAAGGCGAGGGTTTTGACCGCGACTCCATCGAGTTGCCCGCCGAGCAGTCCGAGCTTCTTCGCGCGCTCCACGCCACCGGTAAACCCGTCGTCATGGTCAACTGCAGCGGCTCCGCCATGGCGCTGCCGTGGGAGGACGAACACCTGCCCGCCATCCTCCAAGCCTGGTATCCCGGCCAGTCCGGCGGCCTCGCCGTCGCCGAGGTTCTCTTCGGCGAGGTCAACCCCTCCGGCCACCTGCCCGTCACCTTCTACCGCGCCACCGCCGACCTGCCGGACTTCCGCGACTACTCGATGGCGAACCGCACCTACCGCTACTTCGAGGGCCGCCCGCTCTACGCCTTCGGGCACGGTCTCAGTTACACCAGCTTCCGCTACTCCGGCGCCAAACTCGCCGCGAAAAAGCTCACGCCCGACGGCACGCTCAAGCTCGCCTTCACGATCAAAAACACCGGCAAACGCGACGGCGACGACGTCGCCCAGATTTACTTCCGCCACGCCGACGCCGGCGCCGACGCCACCGCCGACCGGCCGAAACAGGCCCTCTGCGCGTTCCGCCGCGTCAGCCTGAAGCGCGGCCAGTCCACCCGCATCACCGTCGAGATCCCGGCCGAACGCCTCCGCCACTGGGACGCCGCGCAAAACAGCTACGTCGTATCCACCGGCCACTACGAGCTCCTCCTCGGCACCGCCTCCGACGCCATCGTCGAGCGCCTCCCCTTCCAGGTGGTCGCCCCCTGAACCGCCCGCCCGCCCCGACTGGTTCCCCCGGCCTCTGTCCTCTGTCGCTCTGGCCTCTCCCGCTCTGGCCTCCGGCCTCTGTCCCCCCTCCCCTCCCCATGCCCCGCCCCTCCGCCCTCGCCACCCTGGCCCTTTTCGCCGCCGCGTCGTTCGCCGCCGCCGCCCAAGCCGAAACTCTGCCGGCGCTCAAAAACGCTTTCCGCGACCACTTCCGCGTCGGCGTCGCCGTCAACCGCACCATCCCCACCGCCACCGACGTCAAGGCCGACAACGTGGATCGCAGCCTCGACCAGGTCCGCGCCGACACCGCCACCACCCTGCGCCACTTCGATCACATCGTGGCCGAAAACGACATGAAGTGGGCGCTCATCCACCCCCGCGAAGGCGCCGACGGCTACGACTTCGCCCCCGCCGACGCCTTCGTCGAGTTCGGCGAGCGCCACGGCATGTTGATCATCGGGCACACCCTCGTCTGGCACGGCCAGACCCCGGCCTGGGTTTTCTCCGGCGATCAGGTGCGCCCGGCCGATCCCGTGCCCGAGGGCGCCCAGCGGCCCCGGCGGCGCGGCTTCGATCCCACCCAGCCGCACGCCACCCGCGAGCAGCTCATCGCCCGCATGCGCGAGCACATTCACACCGTCGTCGGTCGTTACCGCGGCCGCGTGCACGTCTGGGATGTGGTCAACGAAGCCGTGTCCGACGGCGGCGACGCCATCCTGCGCGAAACCGCCTGGTCGCGCATCATCGGCCCCGACTTCATCGCCCTCGCCTTCCGTTTCGCCCACGAGGCCGACCCCGAGGCCATCCTGCGCTACAACGACTACGGCCTGGAGAACCCCCGCAAGCGCGACAAGACCCTGCGCCTCGTGCGCGAGCTCCTCGCCCAGGGCGTGCCGGTCCACACCCTCGGCACCCAGACCCACGTCGGCGCCACCTCGCCCTCCTACGAGGAGATGGACCTCGCCCTGACCGAGCTCAAATCCCTCGGCCTGCCCGTCCACGTCACCGAGCTCGACGTCAACACCGCCCAACGCGGCCAGGGCAACACGAGCGCCGACATCTCGCAAAACGCCGACGCCACCGCAGGCGGCCTCATCGCCGAGGCCGACGCCCGCGCCGCCGGGCAATGGGCCAACCTTTTCCGCCTCTTCGTCAAACACCGCGACGCGGTCAAGATCGTCACCTTCTGGGGCGTGAACGACGGCGTCTCCTGGCGCGCCGCCGGCCGCCCCCTGCTCTTCGACGCCGACAACCGCCCCAAGCCCGGCCTGCACTCCGTGCTCGCCGTCGCCCGCGAGGCCGCCGCCCAACCTCGCTGAGAACCCCGCCCATGAAACGCGCGCTTCCCCTCGCCTTCGCCTTCCTCCTGGTCCTCCCGCTCGCCGGACTCGGCGCCCCGACCAAGCGATCCGAAGATCTCTCGCTCCAACTCGAGGGCGGACACCTACTCGTGCGCCCGCTGCTCGACAACGCCGTGCGCGTGCGCTTCATCCCCGGCCCCGCCGAGCCGGCCTCCGCGACCGCCGCCGACCCCGACGCACCGAGCCTCGTCCTCACCGAAAAGACCACGCCGCCCCGCGCCCGCCTGCGCGAGACCGACACGAGCGTCACGCTCGAGCTGCCCGGCCTGCGCGCCACTGCGGACCGCCGCACCGGCACGCTCAGTTTCGCCGATGCCGAGGGCCGCGTCTTCCTGCGCGAGCTGCCGGGCTCGCGTATCGTTTCTCCGGATACGATTCGGGGCGAGCCCACCTGGTCGGTCGAGCAGGCCTTCGACTCTCCGCCGGAGGAGCGCCTCTACGGCCTCGGCCAGTTCCAGGACGGCTTTCTCGACGTGCGCGACCTGCCCCGCCGCCTCACCCAGGTGAACACCCAGATCGCCATCCCGATCCTCCATTCGAGCCGCGGCTACGGCCTGTTTTGGCACAACTACGGGCTCACCGAGGTCAACCCCGCCGACACCGCCGTCGAGCTGCGCCCCGCCGGCGCCGAGGGCGCCGAGACGGCCGTGGACGTCACCACCACCGAGGGCTCGCGCCGCGAAGTCCGCCGCGACGGGGTCTTCACCGGACGCTTCACCGTGGAGCGCGCCGGCCGGCACGCGTTTTTCCTCGATGTCGGCCAGGCCATGGCCCGGCGCTGGCAGGTCGAGATCGACGGCCGGGAGGTCGTCAAATTCGAGAATCTCTGGCTGCCGCCGACCACGAGCTGGTTCCTCGACCTGCCCGCCGGCGAGCACACCGTGCGCGTGGTCGGCGTGAAGGAGGACCGCCCCGCGCTGCGCTTTCGCCCCGCGCGCGCCGCCACCGTTTTTCGTTCCCCCGTCGCCAACTCCATCGACTACGTCGTCATCGCCGGACGCGGCGACGCCATCACCTCCGCCTACCGCCGCCTCACCGGCGCCGCGCCGCTCATGCCCCGCTGGGCCCTCGGCTACATCCACTGCCGCGAACGCTACAAATCCCAGACCGAGCTGCTCGAAAACGCCGCCGAGTTTCGCGCCCGCCGTCTGCCGGCGGATGTGATCGTGCAGGACTGGCAGTATTGGGGCCGCCACGGCTGGAACGCCATGCGCTTCGACGAGGCGCACTATCCCGACCCCGCCGCCATGGTTCGCACCCTGCACGAGCAGGACCTGCGTCTCATGCTCTCGGTCTGGTCCAAGATCGACCCCGGCTCCGAGCTCGGCCGCGAATTCGCCGCGCGCGGGCACTACATCCCCGGCACCCAGTGGGTGGATTTCTTCGATCGCGCCGCCGCCGATTTTTATTGGGAAAACTTCCGCGAGAAACTGCTCCCGCTCGACATCGACGCCTGGTGGCTCGACGCCACCGAACCCGAAAACGACGACCTGCTCGGCCGCCGCACCCACGCCGGCCCCGGCGAAACCGTGCGCAACATCTACCCGCTCTTCGTCAACCGCACCGTTTACGAAGGCCTGCGCCGCGACGACCCGGAGCGCCGTCCGCTCATCCTCACCCGCAGCGCCTTCCCCGGCCAACAACGCTACGCCGCCGCCACCTGGTCCGGCGACATCGGCAACAGTTGGGACACCCTTCGCCGTCAGGTCGCCGCCGGCCTCAACTACGTCGTCACCGGCCTGCCCTGGTGGACCACCGACACCGGCGGCTTTTTCCGCCCCGGCGGCGGCCAATACCGCGACGCCGGCTTCCACGAGCGTTTCCTGCGCTGGCTACAATACTCGACCTTCACTCCGCTCATGCGCGTGCACGGCTACCAGACCGACACCGAGTTCTGGCGCTACGGCGAACGCGTCGAGACCGAGAGCCGTCGCTGGCTCGAACTGCGCTACCGCCTCCTGCCCTACATCTACTCCGAGAGCGCGCGGGTGAGCTTCGAGCACGCCACGCTCATGCGCCCACTCGTAATGGATTTCCCGGGCGACACGCGCGCGCTCGACCAGGAGCACCAGTTCATGTTCGGCCCGGCTCTGCACGTCGCGCCCGTGCTCGAGCCCGGCGTGGAGCGCTGGCCGGTGTATTTGCCCGAGCATGACGCCGGCTGGTTTGACTTCTGGAGCGGCGAACACCGCGCCGGCGGACAGACCGTCGAGGTCGCCGCGCCGCTCGAGCGCATACCGCTGCACGTTCGCGCCGGCTCCATCCTGCCGCTCGGCGCCCCGGTGCAACACAGCGGCGAGTCGCCCGCGTCCCCGCTGGAGTTGCGCATCTATCCCGGCGCCGACGCGTCCTTCACGCTCTACGAGGACGACGGCGAGACCCTCGGCTACGAGCGCGGCGAACGCGCCACCGTCCTGCTGCGTTGGGACGACTCGCGTCGCACGCTGCGCATCGCCGCGCGCAAAGGCTCCTTCCCCGGCCTGCAAAAGCAGCGCGAGCTCACCGTGGTTCTCGTCGGCGAGGACTCCGCCGCCGCCGGCTCCCGCACCCTCACCTACACCGGCCGCGCCACCTCCGTCCGTTTCTGACCCAGCCCCCCTTCCCCACCTCCCATGCACTCACCTCTTCGCCCCGCCCTCCTCACGCTCGCGCTCGGCTCCGCCGCGCTGCTCCGCGCCGCCAATCCGATCATCCAGACCATCTACACCGCCGACCCCGCGCCCGTGGTGCACGACGGCGTGCTCTACGTTTTCACCAGCCACGACGAGGACGAGTTGGTGAAAAACTTCTTCACCATGCGCGACTGGCGCTGTTTCTCCACGACCGACCTGGTCAATTGGACCGACCACGGCGCCGTGGCTTCGCTGCGAAACTTCTCCTGGGCCGGCACCGGCTGGGGCGGCGGTTTCGAAAACGGCGCCTGGGCTCCGCAGGCCATCGAGCGCGACGGTAAATGGTATCTCTACGTCCCCCTGCACGGTCGCGGCATCGGCGTGCTCGTCGCCGACAGCCCCTTCGGTCCCTACACCGATCCCATCGGCCGCCCCCTGATTCGCGGCGACCACATCGATCCCAGCGTCTTCATCGCCGACGACGGCCAGGCCTACCTCTATTGGGGCAACCCCAAGTGCTGGTATGCCAAACTCAACCGCGACATGGTCTCGCTCGACACCAGCATCGGCGAGCAGGGCCTGGTCGCCCTCGACATGACGGTCGAGGCCTTCGGGCCGCGCGGCAAACCCGACGAAAAGCGTCCCACCGCCTACGAGGAAGGCCCCTGGCTCTACAAACGCGGCGATCTGCACTACCTCTTCCACGCCGGCGGGCCGCTGCCCGAGCACCTCGCCTACTCCGTGAGCGAGAGCCCGACCGGCCCCTGGCGTTACGGCGGCGTGGTCATGCCCGCGCAGGGCGGGAGTTTCACCAACCACGGCGGCGTCGTGGACTACAAGGGCAAGACCTACCTCTTTTATCACAACGCCGCCCTGCCCGGCGGCGGCGGCTTCAAGCGCTCCGTCTGCGTGGACGAGCTGAAGTTCAATCCCGACGGCTCCGTGGTGAAAATGGACATGAGCAAAGACGGCCCCGGCCCGGTCGCCACGCTCGATCCCTACCGCCGGGTCGAGGCCGAGACCATCGCGTGGACCAACGGCGTCGAGACCACGCCGGTGGGCGACCGCCCGGGAAACCTCGCCGTGCACGATCTCGACGCCGGCGACTACATCCGGGTGCGAAACGTGGACTTCGGCGCGAACTCCGCCGTCGGATTCACCGTCCACGCGGCCTCCGAAGGCGGCGGCCAGTCCACCATCGAGCTGCGACTCGATGCGGTGGACGGTCCCGTGTTCGCGACCGTGACCGTGCCCGACACCCGAGGCCAATGGACGAGCCTCAGCGCCCCGCTCGAAGGCGAGGGCGGCGCCAGCGGCGTCCGCGACCTCTACCTCGTGTGCCGCCAGGGGGCGGAGACCTTGAAGCTCGACTGGTGGAGTTTTTCAGCGGCCGCGAAGGACACCGCGAAAAAGGCCGCCGCTCGTTGGCACAAAAACTGAGCCCCCGCTCGCTGTAGTGTTGGCCGTCCCCGGCCAATTTCCGCCCCTCCCGGTAGGGACGGACCGCCGGGCCGTCCGCGCGTAAGGACGGCTCTCGCAATTCGCGGCGCGCCCGGCGGTCGCGCCCTACCCACGAGCTTCCAACCCAAAAATCCAAAGCGCCCGTCCACCACGGAAACACCGCCCGACGCCGGACGGGACCTCCGTGCCCTCCGTGGGCCCGCGCTCCGTGTCCTCCCTGGCGAAAAAGAATGCCCACCCGCCGTCGAGCAGGTAGGCGGCGATCGGCTTGATGGGATCGCGGCCTCTGTCACCCGAGCCAGCGCTCGCGGAGCGAGCGCGCTACTTTCCACCCGACTCGAAACGTGGCCGGCATCCTCACGCCACCACGGAAACGCCGCCCCGACGCCGGACGGGACCTCCGTGCCCTCCGTGGGCCCGCGCTCCGTGTCCTCCGTGGCTAAAAAGAACGCCCACCCGCCGTCCAGCGGGTAGGCGGCGGTCGGCATGTTGGGAGCGCGGCCACCGCCACCCAAGCCAGCGCTCGCGGAGCGAGCGCGCTACTTTCCACCCGACTCGAAACGTGGCCAGCATCCTCACGCCCCCACGGAAACGCCCCCCGACCCCGGACGGGACCTCCGTGCCCTCCGTGGGCCCGCGCTCCGTGTCCTCCGTGGCGAAAAAGAACGCCCACCCGCCGTCGAGCAGGTAGGCGGCGGTCGGCTTGGAGGGAACGCGGCCACCGCCACCCGAGCCGGGGCGCGCGGCGCGCGCGCGCGACGTTACACCCC
>CBINNW010000177.1:0-8082 GCA_966252115.1 uncultured Akkermansia sp. | reverse complement strand
CGATGCCGCGGATGGCCATGTTCATCGCGGCGAGGCGCCAGGTGGTGGGGTTGCTTTGTTTCGGCCTCGTGAAATTCGGCCTCACCCTGCGGGCTCGCTTCGCGAGACCAAACGGACGCGCGGTCCGTTTTCCTTGGCCATGAACCGAGATCGCGCCGAGCCGGCCGCCGTGCTCCTCGATGAAGCGCTCGCTCTGCACGAAGAAGCCGCCGGAGCCCATGGCGGGGTAGTCGATCTTGCCAGACATTGTGGGGCTGGCTGTCGGAGAGCGGAGTTGCGCGCTGGGGGACATGCGGGGACCGGTCAATGTCTTGTGAGAAGTCGATGCTTTGCGGGCAAGCCTGCTATCGGGGAAACTACGGATGCAAGCGGACAGGTCGGGATTGTTCGGCGCGGAGACCGATTCACTTTTGAAACTAGTTTAATTCGTCACTCTCCGTGCCTCCGTGTCTCTGTGGTGAAAATCTGTAAATTATTTAACCACAGAGACACGGAGACACAGAGAGCGGAAATAAAATGAGAACGACCCGGATCAATGCGTCTAAACCTGAAAGCAATTTAGACTGAGACCGTCGAAGGCCGAGAAAGAGGATCGGGCGAGTCCGTCGGGATCGACTTCCGCCCGGGTCCGTCGCGAAGCATGAACGGTGATCGCTACCCAAACCGGCTCGCCCGGCGGGTGCGCCCTTCAAGGAATAGCCGGCGGTATTCCGATGGTTTCGCTCGAACGACTCGACGGCGACGAAACGGCGCTGCCGTTCCGTCACGTTGCAAGGCACCGGACTACTCTTGGGCTTGTGCGACGACGCTCGACTCTTGGTCGTGGCGGAAGCGCGGATGCGCTTTCGTCCGGCGGGCTCCACAGAAACGAAATGTATCGCCATTCCGCCACGTCCAACCCACTGAAACAGCGAGGGACCGGACATTTCCCACCGACTCCCCTACCCTACTGAAATAGGCCCGAAGCGCGGCTTGAATGAGGCGCTTGCTCGAAAATTAGGGTCGCGTGGTAAGGAGATCAGGCGCGCGGATTGGTCGCGATGGGCCGCGGATTTGGCGCACTCGCCCGCGAATTGGGTTTACTCGACCACGAACAAGAAAAATAGGCGTGCGCGTTTTGAAAATAGGCCCACGAGGTAAGCGGCGATCCTCCGCGTATTGGTTTTAATCGACCCCGAACCTGGAAAAGGCGGGTCGGTGGTAACCACAATAGGCCCGCGCACCGGCCCAAATGGAGCGCGTGGTAAGTCCAACAGGGTCGCGCATTGAGAAAAGACATGCGCGTGGCAGGAAAATAGCACCGCGCGCTTGGAAAAGACGGTCGCGCGTTGAGATCAATCGACCGCGTGCTGGCAAAAGACGGACGCGAGGTAACTGAAACAGGATCGCGTGTTGGTTTCAATCGACCGCGTATTCAAATCAGTCGAGTGCGGGGTAACTCGAATAGAGGCCGCTGGATTGACGACCGGGCCCCGGCCGGCCCCATCGGGGAGAACCGCCATTCCTGTCCGTTTGGTGGTAAACATGGACTCGTCGAACCTTCGGACCGACGGACAGCTTCGAGGCCGCCGGCCGACCGTCTGCCATGTCCGTCCTCACTGCGCGCCCGGCTCCATGCGGGCAAAGATCGCGCGCCCACGCGCCCACCTCCCGAAGCCAAAAATCGGTTTGCCGCCTCGCCGAAAATTCCGAGAGCGTCGCGTCGCGTCCCGCCCCTCCGCCCCTCCGCCCCCTGCCCCGTTTCCCGCGAGCCGCCCCGTTCCCGGCCCCCGCCCGCCCTCGCGTCCGAACGCCCAAACCCACCCATGCCCGAGGGGCCGCTTTCTCCTCCTCCCCATGATTCAATCCGTTCTTGTCCTCGGCTCCGGCAGCGCCGGACTCATCGCCGCCCTCGGGTTCAAACGTAAGTTGCCGCAGCTCACCGTGCGCGTGGTGCGCAGCCCCGAAATCGGCACCATCGGCGTCGGCGAGGGCACGACGCCCAGCTTCCCCAAGCACATGTTCGAGTTTCTCGGCATCAGCCGGAAACGCTTTTACGCCCTCGCCGAGCCCACCTGGAAACTCGGCGTGCGCTTCCTCTGGGGCCCCCGCGGTCGATTCGACTACGCCTTCCTCCAACAGCTCGACCTCCAGTGGAAAGACCTGCCGATGCCGCATGGCTTTTACTGCGACGACGAGTTTCACAGCAACAACATCGCCCAGGCCCTCATGTGGCACGACAAGGCCTTCGTCCGCCAGGCCAACGGCTGCCCCGAGGTCGAGGACTGGCACGCCTTCCACATCGAAAACGCGAAACTCGTGCATCTGCTCGAAGTCGTCTCCCGCGAGAGCGGCGTGGAGATCATCGACGGCAAGGTCACCGACACCGAGCGCCGTCCCGAGGGTGGCGTCGCCTCGGTCGGTCTCGAGGACGGGCGCCGCCTCGCCGCCGATTTGTTCATCGACGCCAGCGGCTTTCGCGCGGAGCTGATCGGGCGCGCCCTCGAGGAGCCCTTCGTGAGTTTTGACCGTTCGTTGTTCTGCGATCGCGCCGTGGTCGGCGGCTGGGAGCGGACCGACGAGCCCATCCTGCCCTACACCACCGCCGAGACCATGGACGCCGGCTGGTCCTGGCAGATCGAGCACGAGCACCACATCAATCGCGGCTACGTTTTCTCCTCGCAGGCCATCTCCGACGAGGCCGCCGCCGAGGAGTTTTTGCGCCGCAACCCCAAGGCCCCCCGCTCCCCGCGCATCGTCAAGTTCCGCTCCGGCCACCACCGGCGCCCATGGGTGGACAACGTCGTCGCGATCGGCAACGCCGCCGGCTTCGTCGAGCCGCTCGAGGCCACCGCCCTCATGATCGTGTGCAGCCACACGGACACCCTCATCCACCTGCTCTCCCAGTCCCGCCTGCGCCCCACGCCCACGCTCCGCGCGCTCTTCAACGACATGACGGACGAAAACTGGAAGGACATCCGCGACTTCCTAGCCCTCCACTACAAGTTCAACACCGCCAGCGACACCCCGTTCTGGCGCCACTGCCAAAACGACACCGACGTCTCCCGGCTCCAGCCGCTGCTCGATTTTTACGCGGAAAACGGCCCGACCAACTTCTGCCGCCACCGCATGCCGACCTCCCGATCCGACTTCGGCAGCGAGGGATTCCTGACCATGCTCGTCGGCAACCGGGTCCCCTACGCCCCCCGCCATCAACCGAGCGCCGAGGAGCTCCGCGTCTGGAACGCCCACCGCGCCCAGTTCGACCAGGTCGCCGTCCGCGGCCTGAACGTCAAGGAGGCCCTCGCCTACGTCCGGCACCCCGGCTGGCAGTGGCACGGCGACGCCGGAAAAATCTAGCCGGCGGGGGACGCCGGCGGCTCCGTCGCCACCTCGTCCCCGCTCCCACCGGCCTCCGCGATCACCGCGTCCGGCGGAAACTCCACCCAGAAGCGGCTGCCGCGCGGCGTGTTCGGCTCCACCCCGCGACCACCGCCGAGGCGCTCGATGATGGTCGCCACGATCGCCAGCCCCACGCCCGTGCCCTCGATCTTTCGCTCGGGGTGCAGGCGCTCGAACATGCCGAAAATCCGTTCCCGCGACCGCGACTCCACCCCGAAGCCGTTGTCCTCCACCCAGACGCGGAGCGCCCCCTTCGCGCCGGACCGCTCCGCCCGGACCACCACCCGCGGAGCCTCATCGGGGCGCCGAAACTTCACCGCGTTGGACAACAGGTTCTGGAAAACGTGCTCCATCGTCACGTCGTGGGCCCGCACCCGCCCGAGCGGGGCGCGCACCTCCAGCGACAGGCCGGGCACCGGCTGCTCGCGGCGCACGTTCCACACCACCCGCTCCAAGACCGCGTCCAGATCCACCTCCTCGCGCACCACCGGCCCCTGCCGCAGGCGCGTGTAGCCCAGGAGATCCCCGATCAGCCGGTCGAGGCGCGCGGCCGAGGCCTCGATGCGGCGGATCGATTCCCTCCCGGCCTCGGGCAACAGGTGCCCGTGATCCTCCCGCAAAAACTCCGCGTAGCCCGAGATCGCCCGGAGCGGCGCCCGGAGGTCGTGCGAGATCGTGTGGCAAAACGCCTCCAACTGCTTCGCCTGCGCCAAAAGCTCGCCCGTGCGACGCTCCACCAGCCCGGCCAGCTCCTCGGCGGTCAGCCGCTGCGCGGAAATATCCTCGCACAGATCGATCAGGCTCAGCGGTCGCCCCTCCGCGTCGCGCAGCAGGGCCGCGCTGGTGCGCACCCACACGCGCGAGCCGTCCGCGCGCTGTAGTTGTTTCTCGACTACCGGTCGCTCCGTCCCGTCGTCCTCCCCGCGCGCCAGCCTCGCGTGCAGCTCGGCCACCGCCCCGCGATGCTCCGGCGCCACGAGCTCGACGAAGGGCCGCCCGTCCGGCGACGGCGCCGGGTCGTCCAGCAGACGCCGGAAGGCCGCGTTCGTCCGTCGGATGCGGCCGTCCAGATCGAGCAGCGCCATCCCCACCGGCGCCTGCGCGAAGGTGGCGCGAAACAGCTCGTCGCTCGCCTGCAGGGCCAGCTCCATGCGGGCCCGGGCGGTGACGTCGCGCAGAATCTTGGCGAAGCCGTAGAGCGTGCCGCGCTCGTCCCGCAGCGCGACCATCCGGCCGGCCACGAGGATGCGCTCGCCGTCGGCGCGCACGTGCCAGCGCTCGTCGTTGGCCTGGCCGGTGGCGGCGGCGGTGCGCATCTCGAGCTCCGGCACGCCCCGCGCCCGATCCTCGGGGGTGAAGATCATGCGGCCGTCGCGACCGAGCGCGTCTTCCTTGCCCAGCCCGAGCAGGCGTTCCGCGCCGCAACTCCACTCGGAAATCAATCCCGCCGGCGTGAGGAAAAAAATCGCGAAGTCGCAGGCGGCGTCGAGCAACAGGTGCAGCCTTTGCTCGGCGCCCAAACGAGGGGAAGCGGTCGAGCCCATGGGAGAAGCCGCGACCATTTCCTCGGAATCGACGGTGGCGCAGTCGCAGCCCATGCCGAACCCCGTGTTCGCTCAGACTTTGGCCCGGGCGGCGCCCTTGCGCGCGCCGGAGGACCGGCGCGCGGCGCCGCGTTTTTTACCGCCGCCGTCCTGCTTGTTGACCGTGGCCCAGGCGCGCTTTTTCGCGGTCTCCGCGGACACGCCGCGATCCTCGTAGCTTTCCTCGATGTGCGCGGCCTTGCGTTTCTGTTTCTCCGTGTAGGCGTCTTTGCTTTCTCGTGGCATGAAGGGAGGGGGTTCGTCGCAGCATAACGCGCATCCCCGCCGGGTTTTGATAGGGCGCGCGGCCACACCGACGGTGGGAGTTTTCCCCGCGTCCTCCGCAGGCCCCGCCCGTCCCCGCCGTGCGAAAAAGATTCCCCCGCCCACCGCGGGCGGGAAACGTCGCGGGTTTTCCTCCGCGCATGCCCCGTTTTCACTTCGCCCTCGAGACCACCGCCCCCGGCACCAAAGCCCGCGCCGCCCGCTTCCGCACCGCGCACGGCGAGGTCGCCACGCCGGTGTTCATGCCCGTGGGCACGCAGGCCACCGTCAAATCCATGACGCTCGACACCCTGCGCGCCGCCGGCTCGAGCGTCCTGCTGGCCAACACCTACCACCTCCTGCTTCGCCCCGGCCCGGAGGTGTTTCGCCACTTCGGCGGCATCCACCGCTTCATGCGCTGGGACGGCCCGGTGCTCACCGATTCGGGCGGCTTCCAGATTTTTTCCCTGCCCGGCGCGCGCGCCATGGAGGAGGCGGGCGCCCGGTTCACCAGCTACACCGACGGCCGCGTCCACCTGCTCTCGCCCGAGTCGAGCATCGCGATGCAAAAGGCCATCGGCAGCGACATCATGATGGTGCTCGACCAGTGCATCCCCTCGACCGCGCCCTTCGACGAGGCCGAGGCCGCCATGCACCTGACCCACCGCTGGGCGCGGCGCTCGCTCGAGGCGCGCGGCGACTCGCCCCAGGCGCTCTTCGGCATCGTGCAGGGCGCCTGCCACGCCGACCTGCGCAAACGCAGCGCGGAGTTCCTGCGCGAGCTGCCCTTCGACGGGCTCGCCATCGGCGGTCTCGCCGTCGGCGAAACCGGCGAGGAGCGCTACCGCTTCACCGACCTCGCCACCGACCACCTGCCCGCCGACCGCCCCCGCTACCTCATGGGCGTGGGCACGCCCATCGACATCCTCGAGGCGGTGCACCGCGGCGTGGACATGTTTGACTGCATCATCCCGGGGCAGGTCGCCCAGCGCGGCACCGCCTTCACCTCGCACGGGCGGCTGCAACTGCGGCGCGGCGTTTACAAGTTTGCCGAACAAAAACTCGACGCCGCCTGCGATTGCCCCGCCTGCCGCGACTACTCGCGCGCCTACCTGCACCACCTCGTCAAAACCGAGGAGCCGCTCGGCTGGCACCTGCTCACCGCGCACAACCTGACCTTCTACCACCGCCTCATGGCCGAGATGCGCGCCAGCATCCTGCGCGGGGATTTCGCCGCCTACCACGCCGCCAAGCGACTCGAGCTCATGCGCGACGACGAGGACCACCCCGGCCACGCCCCCGCGCCGCCTCGCCGCAAATCCGCGCGCCGGCTGGGCGACTACGAGGTCCACGCTTCGCCGCGTGGTTTTTGCAGCATCCGCCAGATCAGCTCGGGCGAGATCATGCACTCCGTGAATCCGCCCGAGGAGGAGGCCGAGCGCCTCTACATCGGCCAGTCCGCCCTCGCCGCCCGCCTGCTCCGCTCCCCGCAAGATGCCGACGACGGAAGCGACGCGCTCGTGGTGTGGGATGTCGGCCTCGGCGCCGCGCACAACGCCATGGCGGCGCTGGCCGCCTTCGAGCGCCGGCTCTCGATGTGGCATGCGGAGAAACGGGAGGCGCACGGGGGGATGACGGGCGACGCCGAAAGCCAATGTTCGATGTGGAAAGCTGGAAAAGGGGAAACAGACGGGGGGGCGCCGCGAGACTCCGAAAACCAACTTTCGATGTGGAAAGCTGGAAAACAGGAAACGGACGGGCGGATGACGGGAGACTCCGAGGGCCAACTTTCGATGTGGAAAACTGGAAAAGGGGAAACGGACGGGGAGATGCCGCGAGACTCCGAGGGGCGAGGCGCGGCCCACTCCGCGCGGCACGCCGACAGCGTCCCGGGTCTGCGCCGGCTGCGCCTCGTGAGCTTCGAGCGCGATCTCGACCCGCTGCGACTCGCCACCCGCGAGGCCTCGCGTTTCCCCCATCTGCGCCACCGCGCGCCCGGCGCGCTGCTCCGCGACGGCCGCTGGTCGCACCCGTCGGGGCTCTTCGACTGGGAACTCATCGAGGGCGATTTTCTCGACACCCTCGATCGGGCGCCGGCGCCGAACCTGATTTTCCACGATCCCTTTTCGTCCAAGACCGACTCGCCCCTCTGGACGCCCGCGCTCTTCAAGCGCATCGCCGCGCGCGCGGCCCCCGGGGGCGCCGAGCTCTACACCTACTCCGCCGCCACCGCCGTGCGACTGGCCCTGCTCCGCGCCGGCTGGTTCGTGGCCGAGGGCGCGGGCACCGGCCCCAAGACCAGCACCACCATCGCCTTCACCCGCCCCGACCGGGTCGCCACGCATCCCGCCGCCCCCCGCCTGCTCGGCGACGAGTGGCTCGGCCGCTGGAGTCGCAGCCACGCGAAATTCCCCGCCGACCTGCCGGCCGAAGCCCGCGCCGACTTCGAACGCGAGCTGCGCGCCCACCCGCAATTCGCCCCCGGCATGAACGCGTGACTCGCCCGCCCGCATGCGTTTGTTTGTCCCGCTTCAATGAAATTCACCGTCAGCAAACGATTCTCCTTCGAGGCCGCGCACTCGCTGCCGCACCTGCCCGTCGGTCACAAATGCCGCAACATCCACGGGCACTCCTACGTCGTGGAGCTTTTTTGCACCGGCCCGCTCGACGCGCGCGGTTTCGTGGTGGATTTCGCGGAAATCTCCGACGCCATGCGGCCGATCCTCGACCGGCTCGATCACCAGAATCTCAACGACATCCTGCCCGGCCACTCCACCGCCGAAAACCTGGGCGCGTGGATACTGGAACAACTTTCCCCCGCCCTGCCCTCGCTGCGCCGGGTCGATGTCCACGA
>CBINNW010000176.1:0-8309 GCA_966252115.1 uncultured Akkermansia sp. | reverse complement strand
CATATGTTTAGTTCACGCCCATGCCGGGCACACTAGGCCCGACCGCTGGTCGGGCTGAGCACTTTGGCTCGGAAAGTAATCAACTCGCTCCGCGAGTTGACGGCCCGACCGCTGGTCGCGCCGCCTGGCAAGCGGCGGTCCTTGCACGCGAGGCCTTCGCTCGCCCACCGCGCATCCTTCCGCCGACTCCGTCCCCTCCCCGGCCCCTCCCCCAGCCCTCCCCCAGCCCCCGTCGGCGCGGGGATTTCACCCAGTCACTTGGCGCCCCTCCACTGAGGAATTCACCCCATTTTTCTCAGGAACGTCGCCGCTCCGGCCGGAGTGAGTGCTCGGCTGCGGCGCCGGAGTCTGACGCCGGGCAAAATTCGCAAGCGCTTTTGGCGTCGCCTCGGAAGGCCTCATAGGCTTTTTTACCCATTTCCGATGCCTGACGCGCGTGGCGCCATGGCCCTCCTTGACCACCAATGCCCGCATTTTCTCCGGACGCCCCCCGATTCACCGGAGGCACCCGGTTTCCTACCTTACGAGCCCCCAGCAGCCCCGTTCACGCGCCCCCCACATGAGTGTTTCCGATCCTTCCGCACCCGCCGCCCTCGTGGTCGATGACGTGCTTTTGAATCGCGTGGTTCTCGCCGTGGCGCTCCGCCAACTGGGCTACAAAGTCACCCAGGCCGTGGAGGGCGGCGAGGCCTTGCGCCGCTTGGAGGAGACGCGTTTCGAGGTGGTGTTTTTGGATTGGGACCTGCCCGGCCTCAACGGCGACGAGGTGGCGGCCCGCATACTCGCGAAGCCGGACGCCCCGCCCATCATCGCCATCACCGCCGACGACAGCCTGGAGATGCGCGAACGCTGCCGCCGGGCCGGCGTGGCCGGCCACCTCGGCAAGGCCTTCAACAACGAGGGGCTCCGCAACCTCCTCCGCGAGGTGTTGTCGGCCCCGCCCCGGCGACCCGCCACGGGCGCCACCCTCGACCCGGCCGTCGGCGAGAGCGCCACGCGCAAGCTGCTCCTCGGCCGCAGCCGCGAACAATTCACCGCCGAGCGGGGCAAACTCGCCCAGGCCCTGGCCGACGGCAGGAAAGACGCCGCCCTGCGCGCCCTGCACAACCTCGTCTCGCTCTCCGGCATGGTCGGCGCCCTCTCCGTCCACGCCGCTGCCAAGGCGACCGAGGACCGGCTCCGCCTCGGGCAGGACTACTCGCGCGACCTCGCCGCCCTGGATGCGAGCCTGGGGAACTTTCGTCCACCCGCCGCGTAGGTTTTCCGCCGCCGATCCCGCGATGAACCTCGATTCTCCCGCTTCTTTGGCCTCGCCTGCATCGCCTGCTTTTCCGAAATCGATGCCACTCGCCCCGCTTGTTCCAGCGGCAAGCGGTCCAGGTTTACATAGTCGCCGTCCGTTTTCGTTTTCCCTCCCGCGCTCCGCGCCCCACCGCACCGACCGCCCCTAACCATTTTGCCCCATCCTCCAGCGCCGCGTATGAAACTCGTCATCATCGAAGACCAGACCTTGATCCAAGAGCTGCTGGTGATGGCCTGCCGCATCTCCTACCCGAACGCGGTGATCCATGCCGCGAACAACGCGGCCCACGGGCTGGAACTGTGCCGGCAGGATCGGCCCGACATCGTGCTGCTCGACATCGTGCTGCCCGATCAGGACGGCCTGAATCTGCTTCCGGAAATCCGCGCGATCTCCCCCGAAATCAAGATCCTCGCCCTGTCGTCGCACATCGACGAATACACCCTTCACCGGGCCTTCGCCGCCGGGGTGAACGGGTTTGTGGACAAAAACATCCAGACGCTCGAGGTCCTGCACGAGGCGGTGGGCGCCGTGCTCGAGGGCCGGCTCTACGCGAGCTCGAGCGTGCAGGAGGCGCGGGCCCGCATGCGGTCCGACCCGCAGTCCTTCGCCAAGGTGCTGTCTGACCGGGAAATGGAGCTCCTGCGCTACTTCGGCTACGGCAAATCCAATGAGGAGGTCGCCGCGTTGATGGAGCTGAGCCCGCGCACGGTGCGAAACCACCGGCACAACATCATGACGAAGCTGGGCCTCAAATCGACGCCGCAGCTCATCCGCTACGCGCTGGACAAGGGCTTCACCCACGGCCGCCCGGCCTGAGCCGTAGAAATTCAGCCGTCCCCGCTCCGATGTAGGCCCGATCGCCGGTCGGGCTGCCTGACCAGCGCTCAGGCCTACAGGTTGCGACACCCGTTTTATAACGACGGAGCGCCCATTGGCCTCGATCGGCTCCGTCCCGTAACAGCCATCAGCCCTCCAGCCGCGCGATCTCGGCGAGGAGCTGCTCGGCGTGCGCCTTCGGGTCCACCTTTTCCACCACGGCGAGCACGGTGCCGTCCCGGTCGAGGAGAAACGCCGCGCGCGCCAGGCCGCTGAAACGCCGGCCATACATTTGTTTTTCCACGATGGCGTCGGCGGCGCGCGCGAAGCGGTCCTCCGGGTCGCTGGCGAGAAGGTGGGGCACCTGTTTCTTCGCCGCGTATTTCCGGTGCGAGCCACAGGTGTCGCGCGAGAGGGCCACGAGGTTCCAGCCGCGACGCTCGATCTCGGCGGCGTGCGCGACGAGCGAGTCGATCTGCCGGTCGCAGGAACCGGTGTTGTTGCGCATGTAGATCGAGACGATCGTGCGCCGGGTGAGCAGATCGCGGAAGGGCGACTCCCGCGGCTCGCCGTCGCACGCGACGACCCGGAGCGAAAAGTCGGTGGGCAAAATCTGGCCGGGCTGGATCATGGGAAACAAAAAATGAGCGAGAGCGGGGGATGGAATGGAACCGATGGACGGACGGAGGCGGGCGGACGGACGGGCGGGCGGGCGGGCGGGGAGGATGAGGAGGGAGCGGCGGGCGGCCGGGGAGTCAAAAGCGGGCCGCCGAAAAGCGCGGGCCGCGAAAATTTCACCCGGCGGACACCGGCATTTCACCGATTCCGCCAAGATGTCACGCGGCGCCCGGCGGGGCGCTTGCGCGGCGTTTTTGGCGGGCGGCACCGTATCGCCTCCATGATCGCCCTACACGCGAAACCCCTTCGTCTGGTCTGGGGAAACCCATCCGTGCCCGGCGGCCGCTGGCACGCCGGCCTCGTCAATCTGCGCGTCGTGCCGCGAACCCGCCGGCGTCGGCGACGCGGCCCGGACGCGACGGCGACCACGCCCGCGACGGCCGGCGTGGCGACGATTCCGACGACGGGCGTGGCCGCCGGCCCGACGGCGGGCGCGGCGGCGGGGGCGGCTGCGGGCGCGGCGGTTTTCGAGGCGTATCGTTCGCACCGGCCGCACCTGAGTTTGCGCGGGGCGCTGGTTTGGGCGGCGGCGCTCGCGCTTGCCGTTTATCTGGCGGGCGCGGCGGTGCTGGCGCGGCGATTGGCGGAGAGTTCGCCGCACAACCGCGTGGGCTACGCCGACCTCGTGTTGCCCTGGCGATGGGACGAGCTGGACCGCCGACGCGGCGAGGCGCTCGTCGCCCAGGGCCGCGAAGCCCTCGCGGCCGGGCGCGGAGCGGAGGGTTTCGCCCTCATGCGCGCCGGGCTGGCCCGCGCCCCCGGCGACCACGCCGCCCGGCTCGAACTGGCGCGCCTGCACCTGCGCCTGCGACTGGGGCCGCACGCCATCACCCTGCTCAAAGGCGGCCTAACCCACGGCTACCCGGGCCGCGAAAGCCTGCAAACGCTGCTCACCCTCCTGCGCGAGTCGGACCACGCGCCGGACGAGGCGGCGGAGCTGTGCCTGCGGGCGCGCGCGGCCCTCCTGGCGCTGCCCGAGGCGAAGCGCCCGGCGGGCGAGTCGCGTTGGCTCGACCAACAAACCGTCCGCGCTCTGGTGGCGGCGGATCGCGCGGAGGAGGCCCTGGCGCTGGTCGAGGCGGGCTACGCGGAGGCGGACCCGTTTCGGCGCGAGTTTACCCTGGCCCGCTGGCTGGAGGAGGGCCGCGCGGCCGAGGCGCGGACGGCGGCGGAGCGCTGGGTGGCCGAGTCGCCGGGCGCGCCGGAGCCCCTGCGCCTGGGCGTGGTGGCGGCCCGCCAACTGGGCGACCACGGGGCGATGGAGGCGGGGCTGCGGGCCTTGCGGGCGCTGACGCCGACCGAGGTGGAACCCTCCCTCTACGCGATCACGCAGTGGCATCTGGCGGGGCGCGAGGAGGCCGCCGCGGCGGAGCTGGATCGGCTGATCCTCCGGCACGGTGCCGATCCGCAGCTCTACGCGCCGCTCGCGCTGGTGTTGTCCGAGCTGGGTCGAATCGACGATCTCGGGCGCCTGGAGCGCGAGTGCGCGGAACGCGGTTTCCCGCGCCGTCCGGTCCTGTGGGCGCGGCTCGAGCTGGCTCAGGGCGCGGGCGAGTGGTCGCGCGTGCTCGGACTGCTGGACGCCATCGAGGACGAGGCCGGGCGCGCGGACGGCGGCCAGGCACTCTCGGAGGCCCAGCGGCGCTGGCTCGTCACGGCGCGGCGTCTGGCGCGGGCCTGCCTCGACGGGGGCTCCGGCACGCAGGCGGCGCTGGTCGAGGCGGTGGCCGACCAGCCGGGCGCGCTGCCGCTCTACGTGCGGATTTTGGAGGCCCTGCTCGCGGCGGGCCGCCCCCGGACGGCCGCCGAAGTGCTGGTGTTGGCCGAGGGACCGTTTCCCGGGGCGCGCAGCCTCGGTGAACTGCGCGGGCGTATCGGGACCGCGCTCGCCGCCCCGCCCTCGCCCACCGCGGAGACCCGGCTGGCGGAAGCGGCCGCGCACCCGGCCTTGCCCGGCGGCGTCGCGGGCGAGGAAAGCCTCGGCTCGCGCGAGGCTTTCCTGAGTGCGCTCACCGAGGCGGTCGCCACCGGCGACGACCCGGCGGCGCTGGCCCTGCTCGGCGCGGTGCGGCGGACGCGGCCGGCATGGCTGGACGAGGCGACCACCGCCGAGATGGAAACGCAGGAACTCACGCTCCACGCCCGGGGCGACGATCTCGTGCGGCTCCAGTTTCTCGCCCGTAGCCAGCTCGCGCGCGATCCGGGGCCGGCCGAGGGCAAACTGCTGGCGCTGGCCGCCACCGCCCACTCCGACGGACACGCGGCCACCGCGCGCCTGCTCGTAAAAGAGATCCTTCGGCACGACCCGGAACACCCCGACGCGTTGACCCTCCTCCGGTCTTGGCCGGGCGGCGAATCGCAGGCCGCCCCCGCAACTTTACCGCAAGTGCGCGGAACATCCCATTGACCGATTA
Source organism: uncultured Akkermansia sp. (assembly GCA_966252115.1). Classification (GTDB taxonomy): domain Bacteria; phylum Verrucomicrobiota; class Verrucomicrobiia; order Opitutales; family Opitutaceae; genus IMCC26134_A. Next base: position 3,098 of record CBINNW010000176.1, on the reverse strand, counting down.
AGACTGAGTCTCAATCTTCACCAACTGCCATGCCCGACGTTCTCGCCCGACTCCATCCCGAGCCGCTGCCGCTTTGCCAACTCCCGGCGGGCGAGTCCGGACGCGTTTTGTCGGTGACGGGCGACGCCTCGTTTTGTCAGCGGATACGCGAGATGGGCTTCGGTGAACGGGCCTTCGTGACCAAGATCGGCGGGCGCGGACCGTTTATCTGCGTCGTCAACGGTTGTCGGCTCGCGCTGAGCCACGACGCCGCGGCACACATCCTCGTGGAGCCCAATGGCCTGCGGGCGCGGGCCTGAGCTTGCCGCGGTCCCCGAGCGAGGAACCGACGCGCCGCCGATGCCCACCCGCGCCAGCACCGCCAGCCCCTGAACCCGACGGCGTGCGGCCGGCTCCGCCGCCTCGGCCCCGCGGCTCCGGCCCCGGCCCCGCCCCCGACGCGCCGCCCCTTTTTTCTTTTTTAAACGAAATCCGTTCCCGCTCCATGACCCTCGCCCAGCTCGTCCCCGGCGCCTCCGCCACGATCAAAGCCTACCCGCAAGCCGGGGCCGCCTTCACGCGTCTGCGGGAGATGGGCATGCTGCCCGGCACGCGCATCACGGTGGTGCGGCTGGCCCCGCTCGGCGACCCGATCGAGATCCAGGTGCGCGGCTACCGCCTGTCGTTGCGCAAATCCGAAGCCTCTCTCGTCGAGGTGGATGCCGACGCCCCGGCGAAATGATCCGCCGCCCGCAGCCCACCGGACAAGCGCCTCGTTAGTCCGTCCGCCCACCCGCCCGCCCGTCCCGCCACCTCGTCCCGTTTTTCGTCCGCCGCCCGCCCTCCTCGTCCATGAGCCAAGCCGCCTCCGCCACCAGCTCCAGCCCGCATCGCTCCCCGGTTTACGCCCTCGTGGGCAACCCGAACTGCGGCAAATCCACCCTCTTCAACGCCCTCACCGGCCTGAAGCAGAAGGTCGGCAACTACCCCGGCGTCACCGTCGAGCGCAAGGTCGGCACGGCCTACACCCAGCACGGCCAGCCGCTCACGCTCATCGACCTGCCCGGCGCCTATTCGCTGGCCGCCCGCTCGCCCGACGAGGCCGTGACGCGCGACGTGCTGCTCGGCCGCCGCACCGACACCGCGATGCCCGACCGCATCGTCTGCATCGCCGACGCCACCAATCTCGAGCGCAACCTCTACCTGGTCCACCAGATCCTCGACCTCGGCCGCCCGGTCATCCTCGTGCTCAACATGATGGACCTCGCCGCCCAGGCCGGCCTGACCATCCGCGCCGCCCGCCTCGAGCACGAGCTCGGCATCCCCGTGATCCCCTGCGAGGCCACCACCGGCAAGGGCCTGGTGGAGCTGAAACTCGCCCTCTCGCGCCACGAGCTCCCGCTGCCCCGCCACGCCTGGGACGTGCCCGCCACGCTCGCGCCCGCCGTCTCCGAGCTCCAGGCCTCGCTCAGCGCCAACGACGGCAAGGCCCCGCTCATCGCCCGCGCCGAGGCCCTCCTGCTCCTCACCGACACCGACCCGGTGCGCGTCGCCGGCTCCACGCCGCTTTCGCCCGCCACCAGCAGGATCCTGGAAACGTGGAAAAAACGCTGGCAGTCGGAAAACACCGACTGGTCCGGCACCCTGGTCGCCGCGCGCTACGACGCCATCGGCCACCTCGCCCGCCAGGCGGTCGTCGCCCCCGCCGGAGCCGGCGGTGCCGCCGCGGACGGCACCGCCACCAACGCCACCCTCGAACTCAGCGACCGCATCGACGCCGTCGTCACCCACCCGCTCTGGGGCTGGGTGATATTTGGCGGACTGATGGCGGGCATGTTCTTCGCGATTTTCACCCTGGCCGGCATCCCCATGGGCTGGATCGAGGCGCTCGTCGCTTGGGTGGCGGACCACGTCTCGGCCCTCATCCCGCCGGGCGAGTTCCACGATCTCGTGATCGACGGCGCCATCGCGGGCGTCGAGGGCGTGATCATTTTCCTGCCCCAGATTTTGATCCTTTTCCTCTTCATCGGCCTCCTGGAGAGCACCGGCTACATGGCCCGCGCCGCCTTCATCATGGACCGGCTCATGAGCAAGGTCGGCCTCAACGGCCGCTCCTTCATCCCCCTGCTCAGCTCCTACGCCTGCGCCATTCCCGGCGTCATGGCCGCCCGCACCATCGAGCAACCCAAGGACCGCCTCGTCACCATCCTCGTGGCGCCCTTCATGAGCTGCTCGGCGCGCCTGCCCGTTTACCTGCTGCTCATCGCCGCCCTGGTCGGCTCCAGCGACGTGCCGGTGTGGACCCAGGTCGGGCTGATGTTGCTCATGTATTTCCTCGGCACCTTCGGGGCCTTCTTCTTCGCGTGGCTGTTTAAGAAAACCCTGCTGCGCGGCGCGCCCCCGCTCATGATCATGGAGCTGCCGCCCTACCGCCTGCCCAAGCTGCGCGACGTGCTGCTCCAGATGATGGAGCGCGGCATGATCTTCGTGAAACGCGCGGGCACCGTGATCCTCGCCCTCTCCATCGTGCTCTGGTTCCTGGCCAACTACCCCAAACCGCCCGAGCCCGCCGAGGCCCCCGGCATCCCGCTGATCGACGCCGTCAGCCCCGGCCCCGACGTGCCCGAGCCCGAGCTGCCGGCCAACGCGAGCCCGGTCGCGGCCGACGCAGAACCCGCCGAGGATCCCCTCGCCTACAGCTTCGCCGGTCGCGCCGGCCACGCCATCGAGCCGCTCATCGCGCCCCTCGGCTTCGACTGGCGCATCGGCATCGGCATCATCCAGTCCTTCGCCGCGCGCGAGGTGTTCAACAGCTCCATGAGCGTCATCTTCTCCGTCGAGGAGGCCGACGACGAGGACGCCACCCGCGAGCGCCTGCGCGCCGCCCTGGACCAGGCCACCCGCCCCGACGGCAGCAAGCTCTTCACGCCCCTCATCTGCCTCAACCTCATGGTGTTTTACGTCTTCGCCATGCAGTGCATCGCCACCGTCGCGGTGGTGAAACGCGAGACCGGCGGCTGGAAGTGGCCGCTCTTCCAACTCGCCTACATGACCGGCACCGCCTGGCTGGTCTGCTTCGTGATCTACCAAGTCGGCCGCGCCCTCGGACACTGAGCTAC
>CBINNW010000175.1:0-8428 GCA_966252115.1 uncultured Akkermansia sp. | reverse complement strand
CGGCGGGCGAGACGCCCGCCGGAGCACCCGAGACGGGTGCGCTCCCCGGACCTTTCGGCGCAGGGATTTTGTCCAGACATTTGGCGACCACCACGCTAGCCGGAGCCTCCGCCCGCCGCGCGCGGGAGGCGGGGCGGGCGCGCGGAGGGTGCCGCGCGCCCGCCGGGTTTCTCAACGGTCGCTCAGAACCGATACTTCGCCGTGACGCCAAACTGGCGCGGATCGGCGGCGCTGGTGTAGCGCGAATCGACGCCCGCGTTCCACGCCGCGGGCGTGTTGGCGAAGTAGAACACGCGCTTCTCGTAATCCTCGTCCAGGAGGTTCCGCGCCCAGAGCGTCAGGCTCCAGCGGTCCCAGGCGTAGCCGAGGCTGGCGTTGACCACCTCGGAGGCCGAACGGCGCTCCTCGTGCCCGAGCGATTCCAGATAGTCGTCGCGCGCGACCAGCTCGACGCGTCCGAAAAAGCCGCGCGCCGGCTGGTAACGCAGCCCCAGCGTGTAGCCGTAGTCGGGTGTGTTGGGCAGGCGTCCGCCCTCCTCCGGTGTCGTGCCGGGACTGCTGTAGCTGAAGGTCTCGAAGGACGAGTGCATGAGGGCCAACGAAGCGAAGGCCACCAGGTCGTCCGCCAGCCGATACTCGAGCTCGGCTTCGAGACCGTAGATCGCCGAGTCGCCGCCGTTGTCGGTGAAGTAGCGGTAGCTGTTGCCGGCGCCGACCGCGTTGCGGAATTGGGTGTTGGACCGGTCGGTGTAGAAGACGGCCAGGCCGCCGAAGAGCCGGTTCTCCATCCAGCGGCTGCGCAGTCCGGCCTCGTAGTTCCAAAGCGTCTCGGTCTCGAAGCTCAGCGGATCGGCCGCGGGCACAATCTTGCGATCCAGATTGATGCCGCCGCCGCGATAACCGCGCGCCACGGAAACATAGAGCCGCCGGCTCGCGGCCAGATCGTGCTCGAAGGTCAGCTTACCGCCGAAGAGCGTGTCGTGGTAATCGGGCGTGAAGGTGTTGCCCGACACGCCGCCGAAATTATCGGTCGTCACGCTGTTCAGCGTTCCCTCCTGCCGCACGTCCTCCACCCGCAGGCCCAGCATCAGGCGATCCCGCTCGCCGAGGTCGTGCGCCACTTGGCCGAAGAGCGCCAGATTGTCGGCGCGATAGTCGGCGTCCATGATCGTGCGCTCCGAATAGCCGGGCTCCGCGTAGTCCGAGACATAGCGCGTGTCCTCGTCGGTGCGGGAGCCGTAAACCCCGAGCGTCCAGCGGTCGATCCAGCCGAGGGCGTCCTCGTCCGCCACGGAGTCGAAGCGAAACTCCTGCCCCAGGGTGTAGCGGTCGCGGACGATGTCCTCGAAACCCTGATAGCCGTCGGTGGCGTTGACCGGCGGCACGTCACGCCAGGCGGTCCAGTCGGCGTCGTAGGCGTAGCGCGAGTCGGTGTCGGTCCCGGTCGTCACGCTGGTGAACTCCACGTCCTGGAAACCTGAATACACGCCGCGCAGGCTGCCGGCGAGCGACTCCTGCCGGTCCATGCCGGGCTGGTCGCTGAAGGTGAAGCGTCCGTTGTTGTCCAGGGCGAACTCGTCGTAGCCGTTGTCCGCCTCGGCGTAAAAAGCCGTCGCGTCCCAGCGCCAAAACGCGCCCGGGTTCCAGGTGAGTTTCAGGCGCAGCGCATCCTCGTCGCGCGCGTTGGTGTCCTCGTGCAGGTAAACGTTGCGCCGGAAACCGTCGCTCTCGTGGTGAAACGCCGCCGCGCGGAACATCAGCTTGTCCGGATCGTCGGCAAACACCGGCCCGCCCACCGCGACGCCCGCCTCGCGCAGCCCGTCCTCGCCGACCGTGGTCTCGACCTCGCCGGTCGCGTGCGGCGTCGGGTCGTTGGTCACCAGGCGCACCACGCCGCCGGCCGCGTTGGCGCCAAAGGCCCCCGCCTGCGGTCCGCGCAGCACCTCCACCTGACGCACGTCGAAGGTGCCGCCCACCGTGCCGATCCCGGTGAAATCGAGGTCGTCGATCAGGAAACGCACCGCCGAGTCGGGCGTCTCGCCCTCGAACTGGGAATTTTCTCCGATGCCGCGGATCTGGAAATACCGCGGCCGCGAGGTGCCCCCGGTGACGGTGAGATTGGGAATCGCCGCCGCCAGATCGCCGAAGTGCCGCACGCCGCCGGCGTCGAGCGTCTCCGCGCCATACACGCTCACGCTGGCCGGGATCGCCTCGACCGGGGTCTGCCACAGATCGGCCGTCACGAGCACCGGATCGAGCACCACCGGCTCGTCGAGGGCGGCGGGTTCCGAGACCGCGCCGGAGGCCGGGGAGGTCTGCGCGCGCAGGCCGGCGCCGTGGGCCAGCAAGGCGCCGGCTCCGAGAAACAAGAGGGGGGTTGGGACTCGCATGGTTGGAAACGTCACCCGTCCCGAAGCCGACCCTCCCGGCGAAAAAGAGGACGGCGCCCGCGCACGCCGCGCGGTGTTAACGTCGCCCTGCTGTTTCCTTCGCCGGCATGATCCGTTTCAGGTTCGAAGGGTCGAGCGGCCGGTCGTGCCGCAATCTCAGCCCGACGCATCGGGCACCCCTACAGGCAGCGCCGGAGAAACACCCGCCCGCGCCGCGCCGCAAGCGAAAGTTTTCAGACGCTTCTCCAGAGTAGCGGGAGCTCCCAGTTCCCGTTTTGGATCCCCGCCGCCCCATCCAGCTCCCGTCCGACATCCCGTGCAACCGAGCCCCGCCGGCCCTTCCGGCCCCCGTTTTCGAAGCCCCGCCCCCGCCTCCCCTCCGCCGACGAAGGGTCTCCGGCAGTTGACAGCGCCCCCCCCCGCCCGCTTTGCTGACCAACCCTCTCCCGTAACCTCTCCGTCATGAATCTCGAAACCATCTCCACGCTCGTCGCCAAGAACCCGTCCCTCAAGACGGCCAAAGCCAAGCTGGAGGCCATGGAGCCCGGCGCCTACTGCGTGCACAAGAGCTGGGGCTTCGGGCAGATCAAATCCTACGACGAGGCCGCCGGGAAACTCATCATCGATTTCAAGACCAAGCCCGGCCACGCCATGGACCCGGCCTTCTGCGTCAACACCCTCGACGTCCTCCCCGCCAACCACCTCCTCGTGCGCAAGGAGACCGAGCCCGCCGTCCTCGTTAAACTCGCCTCCGAGGATCCCGCCCAGCTCCTGATCGAGGCCCTCGCCGCCTACCCCAACAACGCCGCCACCCAGATCGAGATCGAGATCGTGCTCGCCCAGGTGCTCGGCGAGGAGAAGTTCAAGAAGTGGTGGTCCGGCGCCAAGAAGGCCATCGCCAAGGACCCCCGCATCGCCGTCCCCGTCAAAAAGACCGAGTGCTATTTCCTGCGCGAGACCCCCGTCTCCGCCGAGGACGAGATCACCGAAAAATTCAACGGCACCCGCTCGGCCCGCCTCCGCGTGCAGCTCGCCGAGCAGCTCGTGGACACGGCCGACAAAAACCAGGGCGAGATCAAGGCCGACCTGCCCCGCATCCTCGACGGCGTCGTCGAGGCCATCAAAAACTCCAACCAGTTCGACATCGCCGAGCGCCTCTACGCCGCCTCCGTGCGCGACCGCCTGGCCAAGCTCGCCGGCGTGGACTCCGCCACCCTCGAGCCCTCCCAGGTTTCCCTCGTCTCCAACGTTCGCGACCTGCAGGCCATCGTCGAAAAGCTGCCCGTCACCTTTCAGGGCCAGTTCCTCGAACTCATCAAGGAGGCCCACCCGCTCGAGCACCGCGACATCGTGATCAACCTGCTCAAGACCTCGCAGGGCAAGTTCACCACCGAGTGCATCAACTTCCTCATCGAAAACGATCACGGCGAGGAGCTCGCCGCCACCTTCAAGCGCTGGATGGCCGAGCAAAACCTCCGCGCCCCGGTGCTCCACTGGATCGTCAAGAACCGCAACTCGAAGAAGTTCGCCAAGCTGCTCGGCGACATGGTCTCGCCCCGCCTGCTCACCGCCATCTTCTACGCGATCGACTACGAGGCCCTCCAGGCCGCCTCCGCCCGCCGCATCCCGCTCGCCGACGCCCTCTCCGAGGACCAGGACCTCATCCCCGACCTCCTCGCCACCGCCTCGGCCGAGACCGCCCGCGACCTCGCCCACACCCTCCTGCTCAACCAGGGCTTCGAGGACCTCACCAAGAAATCGCTCCTCGCCCGCTTCATCAAACTCTTCCCCTCCATCTCCACCGTCCTCACCGGCGAAAACGAGACCAAGGAGGAACAACTCCTCGTCTCGCGCGACAGCTACGAGCGCAAACGCGAGGAGCTCGAGCTCATCATCTCCAAGAAGATTCCGGACAACTCCAAGGCCATCGCCGCCGCCCGCGAGCACGGCGACCTCAAGGAAAACTCCGAATACAAGATGGCCAAGCAGGACCAGTCCGTGCTCATGGCCCAGAAGGCCCAGCTCGAAAAGGACCTCAGCCGCGCCCGCATCACCGACTTCAAGGAAGTCACCAACGACATCGTCGGCGTCGGCAGCATCGTCGAGGTCACCGTCGCCTCCACCGGCAAGCCCGCCCGCTACACCGTGCTCGGCGCCTGGGACAGCGTGCCGGACAAGAACATCATCGCCTACAAGACCCCGCTCGGCCAGGCCCTCGTCGGCAAGAAGGTCGGCGACACCGTGAAGGTGAAGATCGGCTCCGCCGAGGAGACCTACACCATCTCCTCGCTCGACCGCTACGCCTCCTGAGCCGGCTGTTTGTGTAGCGTTGGCCGTCCCCGGCCAATCTCCGAGACAGTCTCGTCTTTAAGGCGAATCGGCAGTAGCCGCAGACCCGGGCCGAGTTCATCGCCCGACGAGCCCGGTCGAGTCCCTCACCATCACCCGCGCCAGCCGCGCCGCCCTCGTCGGGCCGCGCGGCTTTTTTCTGTCACCCGCCCGCCGCTTCGCCACCGGCAGGCTCGCCAGCTCCGCCCGCCACCTCCATATCCGCGCCCATCCGCGCCCCGCGCGGCCTCCCCCGCCCCCCCCCGGCCTCGTCGCATCCGCCCATCCCGTCACCTTCACCTCCCCCGCTCATCCGACCTTCGCGTGAACACTTCCTGGGACACCCTCAAACTCGTCGCCGAGCCCACCCGTCTGCGCATCCTCGCCCTGCTCCTCCGCGAGGAGCTCTCGGTCGCCGAGCTCCAGGAGATTCTCGACATGGCGCAGTCGCGCATCTCGTCCCAGCTCGCCCTGCTGCGCTCGGCCGAACTCGTCTCCGATCGCCGCGAGGGCAAACGCGCCTACTACAGCCTGCGCAGCCCCCTGCCGCCCGCCACCCTCGCCCTCCTGCGCTCCGCCACCGAGGCCGTGGCCGAGCAACCCGAGATGGCCGCCGACCGCGCCGGCCTCGCCCGCGCCCTCGCCAAACGCCGCGCCCATCAGGAGGAATATTTTAACCTCATCGCCGGTCGCCTCGGCAAAAACTACTGCCCCGGCCGCTCGTGGGAGGCCCTCGGCCACCTCGCCCTGCGCCTCGCCCCGCCCATCGTCGTCGCGGACCTCGGCGCCGGCGAGGGGCTCGTCTCCCAGCTCCTCGCCCGCCGCGCCAAGCAGGTGTGGTGCATCGACAGCTCCCCCAAGATGGTCGAGGTCGGCACCGCGCTGGCGGAGAAAAACGGCCTCGCCAACCTCGCCTACAAACTCGGCGACATCGAACAAGTCCCGCTGCCCGACGCCTCCGTCGATCTCGCCATCCTCAGCCAGGCGCTGCACCACGCCCAGCACCCGCAGACCGCCGTGGCCGAGGCCTTCCGCATCCTGCGGCCGGGCGGGCAAATCCTCATCCTCGACCTTCGCGAACACGGTTTTGAAAAAGCCCGCGAACTCTACGCCGACGTCTGGCTGGGCTTCCGCGAAAACACCCTGCACCAGTTTCTGGAGAAAGCCGGCTTCGCCTCCATCGAGGTCGCCACCGTCGCGCGGGAGGAAAAGGAGCCCTTCTTCGAAACGCTCCTCGCCAGCGCCCGCAAACCCGCCTGACCCGGGCGCGGGGGAGGTTTCCCCGAATCGCCCGGCGAAATCCGGGGGGCGTCGGCCCGCAAGCGACCGCGATCACCTCCGGCCAACCAACCAACCAACCCAGGCAACCACCGGTTCTGCGCCGCCGCCTTCGCCGGGGGGCGGACCGCCCGGGAGGCGCCTCGGCTAACTGGGTAACCGCATTTGGCGCGCGGCGCGGCGGGGCCGACTCACTGTCTCTGCTGCCTAAGCAACAGGTCCTTGCGCGACAGGCCTCAGGGATAGCCCCGTGCCATATAGGGAATCCCCTTATGGTGGGCGGGCAAATTTCCTGCCAATATCGTCGGGATGTCACCCGTGCGAATCTTGCTGGCGGATGCGAACCCGAATTTCCGGGGCTGCGCGGCCGCCTATCTGGCCAGTCGGCCGGGCTTGTGCCTCGTCGCCGAGGTCGCGTCCGAGGAGGAGGCGCACCGGGTGATGGGGCGGACGGAGGTGGATCTGCTCCTGCTCGACGCGGGCGATGGAGCCGGGTTCCCGGCGGGTCTGGTGGCGGCGCGGCGTTTGTGCCACGCGGCCTCGGCGCCCCGGGTGGTGTTGCTGACGCAGCAGGATTGGCCGGCCTACCGGCGTCTGTGCGCGGAAGCCGGCGTGGACGGACTGGTGGACAAGGCGGAGTTGGCGGCGGCCTTGCCCCTGCTGCTCGAGCGATTTTTCCCGGATCGGCGCTCCGCGTCGTATTCCGCCGCAGCCTGATGAACGCCTCCCTCCCGTCCTCCATCCTGCCCGGTTCGGGCGTCGCCGGCTTCGTCGATTCCACCCCGGCGGTCGAGCCCCTGCGCGTGCTGCTGCTCGGCGGCGAACCCGCCGAGGACGAGGCGGTCATGCATGTGCTCGCGCGAGCGGGCTACGCGCCGTCGGCGTGGCGGGTGCGGGGCCGGGAGGAGTTTTCCGCCGCCTTGCAGGTGCGGCCGGATGTCGTGCTCGCGTCCGCCCGGGTGGACGGCTTCGACGGGCTGGAGGCGCTGGAACATCTGCAATCGGTGGGGCTCGACACGCCCGTGCTCCTGCTCAGCGGGCGGGTGGACGAGGCGGAGATGTTGACCGCCCTGCGGCGGGGCGTGGCCGACTGCGTGCGGCGCGACCGGCTCGACCGGCTGGGTCTGGCCGTGGCGCGCGCGCTGGAACGCCGTCGGCTCCGCGCGGAACACACCGCCGCGCGTCAGGCGCTGGCGGACAGCGAGGCGAATCTGCGGCTGATCCTGGATTCGCTGCCGGCCGCGGCCTACACCTGCGACGCCGAGGGGCGGATCACCTACTACAACCGGGAGGCGGCTCGCGCCTGGGGCCGGGAACCGCGGTTGCGCGACGCGGAGGAGCGGTTTTGCGGTTCGCATCGCATGCTCGACGCGGGCGGCGAGGCGGTGGCTCGGGAAAATTGCTGGATGGCGCGGGCCCTGCGGGAAAACCGCGCGCAGCTCGGCCGCGACGCCATCGTGGAACGGCCCGACGGATCGCGGCGCCACCTCATCGCCAACGTCAGCCCGCTGCGCGCCACCGACGGACGCATGGTCGGGGCGGTGAACGTGTTGATCGACGTGACCGAGCTGCGCGAATTGCGGGAGCAGTTTCTCCGCGCCCAACGGCTGGAGGGCCTCGGCATGCTGGCGGCGGGCATCGCGCATGATTTGAACAACATCCTCTCGCCCCTGCTCATGGCGACGCCCCTGCTGCGCCTGCACCTGAGCGATCCGGCGGACATGCGCATCGTGGAGACGATCGAGATGAGCACGCGGCGCGGCGCCGCCTTGGTGCGGCAGATTCTGGACTTCGCCCACGGGAGCACGGGCGAGGTGACGGTCATGCAGCCCCGCCATGTGCTGCGGGAAATGGTGACGGTGGTCGAAGGCTCCTTTCCCAAGACGATCACGCTCGAAAAGGCCATCGAGGCCAACCTGTGGACGATCCGGGCGAACCCGACGCAGATCCACCAGGTGCTGCTCAATCTTTGTCTCAACGCGCGCGACGCGATGGGCGGCGTGGGCGTGCTGCGGCTGGCCGCGCACAACCTGCCGGCGGAGACGACGGCGCCGGCCACCGCGACGGACGAAGCGGGAGGCGGATTGGGCGACCGGGTGGTGCTCGAGGTGGGCGACAGCGGTCCGGGCATCCCGCCCGAGGTGCTCGCGCGCATGTGGGAACCGTTTTTCACCACCAAGGCGGCGGGCAAGGGCACCGGGCTGGGGCTCTCGACGGTGCGCGGCATCGTCGAGGCGCACGGCGGCCGGGTGGAGGTGGAAACCGCCCCGGGCCGCGGCGCGCTTTTCCGGGTGATCCTCCCGGCGGCCGAGTAGGCCTCCGGTCACTTGGCGGAGGCCGTTGCCGCTCTTCCCCGCTCCGATGCAGGGCCGACGGATGATAGGGGTAGGGACAGGGATGTAACCTGCCCCTCCCTCCGAACCGGACAGGCG
>CBINNW010000174.1:0-8447 GCA_966252115.1 uncultured Akkermansia sp. | reverse complement strand
GGAGCGTGGCCACGAAGCCGGGGCGCCGTCGAGCCCGGTGGCCGGAGCGCGGGGGCAGGGCGGCGCGGGGGCGCGACACGGCGAGACCGCCTCCGGCGTTGATCCCGGGCGGGGGGCGCCTCATGCCAATCGCATGCGCTCCCCCCGTCCGCGCCGCCGCCCGCGTTCCACTCTCTGGCTTTATCTCAGCCTGATCGCGCTGTCGCTCGCGTGGTTGTTGCTCGACCAGTGGAAGGTGCTTCGCCCGATCCAGAAGCTGACGCAGGACGCGCGCTTCCGCGTGCGCGGGCCGCTGCCCTCGCCGCTGAAGTTGATCTACGTCGATATCGACACGGAATCGATCCAGGAGCTGGGCAACTTCCCGTGGGATCGGGAGATTTTTGCCCAGATCTGCGAGGTGTTGATCCGGGAGGGCGGGGTGAAGGCGATCGGCATCGACGTGGTGTTTTCCGACGCCGGGGTGCCGAACATCGCGGACCGGGAGCGCGTGGCGCGGGGGCACGCGCGTTTTGGGCAATTTCTTTTCGCGGGGGAGCCGCCGCCGGTGGTCCTGGCGGCGAGTTATTCGGGCAAGGTGGTGGAGGATGCGAAGGGCGAACTGGTGCCGCTGGGGTTGCCGCGGGTGGCGGAGGGAGCGCGGGATGTGGAGAGCCCGGAGCTGCCGGAGTGGTCGGCCGGCGTGGCGACGTTTTACCCGCCCTTCGTGGGCTTGATCGACACGTTGGACGGGGACACGCGGCGGGTGCCGATGTATGTGCCGGCTTGGGACAAAAACTATTTTCACCTCTCGCTCGAATTGGCACGGATGCACTTCGGGGTGCGGCCGGAGGACGTGAAGGTGTTTGACGACCACATCGACCTCACCCGGCCCGACGGCGAGCTGGTGCGGCGCGTGCCGTTGATCGAGCGGCAGATGGTGGACATCAACTGGTTCTCGCCGTGGAACCACGAGAGCCGGAGTTTTCACAGCGCGACGAAGATGCACACGATGGCGTTGGCGGCCGAGTCGGGCGATCCGGAGCTGGTGGCCCTGGTGAAAAACTATTTTGCCGACGGGGCTTTCAAGGACGCGATCGTGCTGATCGGGCCGGTGGACCCGTTGATGCAGGATCTGGCGCCGACGCCCTTCGACCGCGTGCCGGCGCCGAAGGTCGGCGTGCATGGCAACATGGTGAAGACGATCGTGGCGGGAAATTTTTTGGAGCATCCCCCGCGCTGGATGGTGTGGACGATCACCTTCGCGTTGACGGGCGTGGTGGTGGGTTTGTCGCTGGCGGCGGATGGCCGGAGGAGCGCGATGCTGCGCTGCCTCGCGGCGCTGGTGTTGGTCGGCTATGTGGCGTTCGCGTTTGCGGCGTTCGGGTGGTGGGGCTGGGTGTTGCCTTTGACCGCGCCGGTGGGGGCGGCCCTGAGCAGCGCGTTTATCGGCGGGGCGGCGCAGCTGGTGTTGGAGCAGAAACAGAAGAGCCGGATCAAGGGGCTGTTTGGCGCGTATCTGGCGCCTTCGGTGGTGAGCCAGATGGTGGACTCGGGCGAGGAGCCGAAGCTGGGCGGCGTGGAGGAGGAGATCACGGCGTATTTCAGCGACGTGCAGTCCTTCTCGACCTTTTCGGAGGTGCTGTCGCCGACGCAGTTGGTCGAGCTGATGAACGAATACCTGACCGCCTGCACCGACATCGTGCAGGCGGAGGGGGGCACGCTCGACAAATACGTGGGTGACGCGGTGGTGGCGATCTACGGGGCGCCGCTGGTCCTGCCCGGGCACGCCTTGCGCGCGGCGGTGGCGGCGTTGCGGGTGGAGCGGCGTTGCGCGGAGCTGCGTGAGAAATGGCGTCACGAGATGCCGAGCCGGGGTTGGCCGGAGCTGGTGACGCGTCTGCGCACGCGGGTGGGGCTCAACACCGGCCGGGCGGTGGTGGGCAACATGGGCAGCGCCTCGCGTTTCAGTTACACGATGATGGGCGACACGGTGAATCTGGCCGCGCGCATGGAGTCGGGTGGCAAGAGCTGGGGCGTGTTCACGATGTGCGCGGAGCCGACGCGGCTCGCCTGCGTGGCGGCGGACCCGGAGCGGGTGGTGTTTCGCGCGCTCGGGCGGGTGGTGGTGAAGGGGCGCTCGGCGCCGGTGCCGATCCACGAGCTGGTGGGCCTGAGGGAGGACGTGAGCGACCGCACGCGCGAGGCGATCACGATCTTCGAGGCGGGCCTGGCGCGCTTTTACGCGCAGGACTGGGCGGGGGCGATGGAGCGTTTCGCGGAGAGCGCGAAACTGGAGGCCAACCAGATCGATCCGTCGAAGGGTGTATTTAACAACCCCTCCGTGGTGTATCAGTCTCTGGTGAACGAGCTCCGCGCCAATCCGCCCGGGGCGGATTGGAACGGGGCCTATGTCATGCGCGCCAAGTGAGGCGCCGATTACCGGTGCTCACGGTGGGGGGATGTCGAAAATTGGCCGGGGACGGCCAACGCTACATGGGGAGTTCGGTGCTCGCGCCCATCCCCGGCGGGCGATCAGTGTGCGACGTGCACCTTCGCGCCGCGAGGCTGGCCGATGGCGGCGAGGAGTTCGCCGAACCAGGGCGTGGCGATGTCGAAGGGTTTGCCGCCCTTGATGCGGGGGAACTCGATGGCGCGGAGCACGCCCCCGCCGTCCTCGTCGTGGCCGATGACGCCGCTCTCGCGACGCAGGGCGCACTCCACGGCGAGATCGGTGCAGCTCTTGATGAGGCGCAGGTCGTCGGCGTTGGCGGCGGCGGCGCGGGCGTAGTAGCCGGATTTTTGGACGAGGACTTTTTCGGCGCCGAGCATCTTGGCGAACTGCTCGCCGAACCATTTGCCGGGGTTGACGGCGTCGAGCTTGATGTGGCCGAAGGCGTCGCGCGGCACCTCCTGGCCCTTGGCCTGCATCTCGGCGACGATGGCCTCCACGCCGGCGCCCTCGGAGATGAAGATGTTCACGTTGTCGTGCTTGTCCATGAGGGCCTTGAGGCGGGCGGCCTCGGCGGCGAGGTCGATGGCCATCTCGGGCACGAAGACGGCGTGGACCTCGAGGTTTTCGCGGGCGAGGCCCAGGCCGGGGGCGAATTGTTCGCGGTCGAGGAGCTTGCGGTATTCGGCGGCGGTGGCGGCGGTGAGCCAGCCGCAGTTGCGGCCCATGACCTCGTGGATGATGAGCATGCGCGGGTTGGCGTTGTGCTCGGCGACGACGTTGCGGAAGTAGCGCGCGCCGTGCTCGGCGGCGGTCCAGGCGCCGAGGGACTGGCGGATGGGGAAGACGTCGTTGTCGATGGTCTTGGGGAGGCCGATGACGGTGAGGCCGTAGTTGTTTTTGGCCAAAAAGGCGGCGAGGTCGGCGGCGGCGGTGTTGGTGTCGTCCCCGCCGATGGTGTGGAGGATGTCCACGCCGTCTTTCACGAGCTGGTCGGCGGCGACTTTTTGCGGGTCCTCGCCCTCCTTCACCAGGCCGCGTTTCACGCAGTCCTTGATGTTGGTGAGCTTGACGCGGCTGTTGCCGATGGGGGAGCCGCCGTGGCGGTGGAGGATCGGGGCGGCGGCGCGCTCGGCGGGGCCGACCTTGTAGGAATCGCCGAGGAGGAGGCCCTTGTAGCCGCCGTGGTAGGCGATGATCTCGATGTCGGGCGCGATCTCGGTGTAGCGCTCGATCAGGCCGCCGACGGCGGAGCTGAGGCAGGGGGCGAGGCCGCCGGCGGTGAGCAGGGCGACTTTTTTCGGGCGGGAGGCGGGCGTGTTGCTCATGGGAAAGGAAAAGCGGGAAGGCGTGGAAACTGCGCCGTCGAGTGAGGAAGCAAGCGGCGGGCGCGAAAAGCGGGAAAACGCCGACGCGCAAAACCCGGCAAAAAAAGCGGCGGGCCGCTCCGACGGAAACGGGTCGGGGCGCGGGCGGCGCGGGCCGAAACGCGCTTCGGGCGCGCGGAAAAATCGCGGGAAAATCGAAAAGAAAAAACGACCCTTCCGGAGGAGTGCGGGAGGCGAGGGACTTGGAAACGCGACTTACAGACGGGCCGGTGGCATTGTAGCGGGACTTCGGCTATACTGTCGCCGTGATCGAAAGGATCACCTGCCGACAGCGGCAGCGGTAAGTGTTAGTCAGTGTTAGTGTTGGAAGTCCGTGTTAGTGTCAGAGTCCGGTTAGGAATCGGAATCGAAAACAGAACAAGGTGATCGAACTACTCCGCCAAAACCAAAGACGAAGATAAGCGCCATAGCCGCGCTCCGGCCACAGAGCCGCACACGAGAAATGAGCCGCCCCGACAAACGTCGAGGCGGCTCAATCGTTTTGGCGAATGCCGACGGAATTGGCCGGGGACGGCCAACGCTACATATATCAGGGGATCGAGGCGCCGGGTTGCTGGTCGTCCTTTAACTGCACTCCGCTGCGTCCGGTGCGGGCGGATTCGCGCAGGAGCCAGGCCAGCTTGGCCGCCGCGCCGGCGGGCGGGAGGCCGTCGGGGCGGATGTTGGAGACGCAATTGCGGTCGGCGTCGGTGCGCTCGGGGGCCGGGGCCGCCGTGAAGTAGGCGCCCAGGCTGTCGGGCGTGCCGAGGCCGGGCCGCTCTCCGAGCAGCATGAGCGAGAAGCGAGCGTCGAGCAGGGAGCCGATCTCGTCCTGGATTTTCACCCGGGCGAGGGGCACGACAAAAACCGGCCCCAGGCGCCAGCCCGCGGCGTGCAGCTCCGCGATCAGGGGCAGGAGCGTGGCGGCGGCGTGGTTTTGCGCGGCGGCGGCGGCGAGCCCGTCCGACACGATGATGGCGAGGTCGGGCGACGCGAAATCGGGTGCGGCGGCGAGGGCTTGCAGAGTTTGGCGGGACTCGGGCGAGAGCTGGCGGCCCAGATCGGGGCGCAACAAATACTGCTGCCGGTCGGAGACGGCGGACGAGAGCGGGAAGGTGGGCAGACCGGCCTGCTCGAGCGGAGCGACGAGGGCCGAGACGTCGAGGTCGGTTTTCACCGCGTCGCGGGCCCGGGCGTGGGCGAGTTGGAATGAGAGCCGGGCGGCGGTGGGCAAACTGCCCCCGGCCCTGCCCAGAGCGATACGAGCGGCGGTGAAACGGCGCAGGCTGGCCCAGGGGTCGGCGACGGTTTCGGCGGGCGGGACGGCGGCTCCGGACGGGGAGGCGGCGAGGGGATCCAAGTTTTGCATATGGATTGTATCTGTCGGCGAAGATGCTCCGAAAGGATTACGGGCCAAGCCCGCCGGCGGACTTTGAGCGCGTTTTATACCGCGTTCACCGAGTGGGGCGAAATTCCCCGGGAGCGGGGTGGCGGGTATCGGGCCGGCGCCTGATGTTCAGCGGCTTACCCGGTCTGTTCGGGCTCCTGCACGGCGGTGAAAACGCCGCCCGCGACCCGGAAAATTTCCCAAGTGCCGAGCTCGGCGGCGGGGAGTTCGGTGCCGGTGGCGAGGACTTGGCGCTCGGTGCCGAGCGAGGCCCAGAAACGCCGACGGCGGGCGGGGTCGAGCTCGCCGAGCACGTCGTCGGCGAGCAGGACCGGCTCGATGCCGGTGGCGGCGCGGATGTGCGAGACCTGGGCGAGGCGGAGGGCGAGGACGAGGCTGCGTTGCTGGCCTTCGGAGCCGTAGTCGCGGGCGGGGCGACCGCCGATGGTGAGGGCGAGGTCGTCGCGGTGGGGGCCGGAAAGGGTGGAGCGAAACTGGAGGTCGCGCGGGCGCTGTTTTTCGAAATGCGCGCGCCAGGCGGAGGCGTCGCCCGCCTCGGGGCCGGCGGCCGCTTCGTGGGCGAGGCCGGCGGTTTCGGAGCGGGAGCCGGATTCGGCGCCGGTGTCGGTGGTGGTCGGGCCGTGGCCGAGGAGGGCGGCGTAGGCGGCGGCGACGTGGGGGGCGAGCGTGGCGACGCCGGCGCGGCGGGCGGCGGAGAGCGAGGCGGCGGCCTCGGCGAGGGGGGCCTCGAAGGCGGCGAGCTCGGCGGCGGTGGCCTGGGTCTTGAGCAAACGGTTACGGCCGTCGAGGGCCCTGTGGTAGGCGGTGAGGGCCTGGAGGTAGCGGGCGTCGGTGGCGGCGAGCGCGAGGTCGAGCCAGCGTCGGCGCAGCGAGGGGGAGCCGCGGACGAGTTGTTGATCCTGGGAGGAAAAGACGACGGTGGGGAAACGTCCGAGGAAGTCGGCGAGGCGGGTGATGCGTTCGCCGTCGCACAGGACCTCCTTGCCGCCGGGGCGAAGGGTGATGACGACGCGGGTGGGGCCGAGGCGTTCGTGTTCGAACTCGGCCGCGAGGGCGCCCTCCTTTTGCCCCTGCGCGATGAGGAGGGCGGTGTCGGCGGTGCGGAAGGAGCGCAGCGCGGTGACGAAGCCGACCGCCTCGAGCAGGTTGGTTTTTCCCTGGCCGTTGGCGCCGACGAAAAACTGCTGGGCCCCGGAAAAGGAAAACTCCGCAAGCGGGATGTTGCGGAGGTTCTGGAGGACGAGGCGGCGGAGGCGCACCGGTGGGATCAGAGGCCAGCGGCCAGAGGACAGAAGCCAGAGAGGGGGAAGTCGGGCGCGAGAGGCTTTGGGGGATCAGTCGGTTGGGGTGACGGATTCGGGGCGGCCGCCGGCGCAGAGGTAGAGACAGGCCATGCGGACGGCGATGCCGTTGGTGACCTGCTCCAGGATCACGCTGCGGTCACCGTCGGCCAGATCGCTGTCGATCTCGACGCCGCGGTTGATGGGGCCGGGATGCATGATGATGGCGCGGGGGTGGAGCCAGCCGGCGCGGGTCTTGTTGAGGCCGAACATCGAGGTGTATTCGCCCAGGCTGGGAAACATGGTCTGGGTCTGGCGCTCGTGCTGTATCCGCAAAAGCATGACAACCTCGGCGTCGGCGAGCGCGGAACGGAGGTCGTGCGAGACTTTCACGCCCAGCGTTTCGAGCGAGGGCGGCACGAGCGTGGAGGGGCCGCAGAGGGTGACGTCGGCGCCGAATTTGACCAGGGCGTGGATGTTGGAGCGGGCGACGCGGCTGAAGAGGATGTCGCCGAGGATGACGACGCGGCGGCCCTTCAGGTCGCCGATGCGCTCGCGCATGGTGAAGGTGTCGAGCAGGCCCTGCGTGGGGTGCTCGTGGGAGCCGTCGCCGGCGTTGATGACCGGGATGTCGAGGATCTTGGAGAGGTAGAGCGGGGAGCCGGCGCAGGAGTGGCGCAGCACGATCATGTCGGCGCCGAGGGCGGCGATGTTTTCGGCGGTGTCGCGGAGGGTCTCGCCCTTGGTGGTGGAGGAGCTGGCGGCGTCGAAGGAGATGACGTCGGCGCTGAGGCGCTTGGCGGCCATGTCGAAGGCCATGCGGGTGCGCGTGCTGGGTTCGAGGAAGAGATTGACGATGGTCTTGCCGCGCAGGGCGGGGACTTTTTTCACCGAGCGCCCGAGGATCTTCTTAAAGGCGGAGGCGACGGTGTGGATTTGCTCGATCTCGGCGAGGGAGAGTTCCTCGAGCGTGAGGAGGTGGCGACGGTTCCAGGACATGGGCGGAAGATGACGGGGGCGGGTGGCGAATGACCAATGACCAAGGACCAATGGTCGGGGCGGCGGGGCGGGAATCAGGCGCCGCGGGCGGCGCGGAGGGCGGCGCGGCGGGTTTTGCCGGGCGCGGTGGCGGGGAGGGGGACGGGGGCGATGGCGCGGGGCGAGCCGACGGTGATGGCGTCGTGTTTGGGGTCGGTGGCGTGGAGGACGACGGTGACTTTCTCGTCGGACTCGGCGTCGAGGCGGAGGCCGGTGTAGTCGGCGGCGACGGGGAGGGTGCGGCCGCCGCGGTCCACGAGGACGGCGAGCTCGACCTTGGCGGGGCGGCCGTGGTCGAAGAGCTCGTCGAGGGCGGCTTTCACGGTGCGGCCGGATTGGAGGACGTCGTCCACGAGGACCACGGTGGCGCCGGTGACGTCCATGGGGATGATGGTGGGGGTGAACTCCTTCGGGATCGGGTTTCGGCCGATGTCGTCGCGGTGGAAGGAGATGTCGATGATGCCGGTGCGGGGGCGCTCGCCTTCGGCGTAGTGTTTGCGAAGGAGGAGCTGGAGCCGCGTGGCGACGTGGACGCCGCCGTTGGCGACGCCGATAATCAACAAACGGCGGCCGGGGGAAAAGGGATGACGGGCGGCGATCTCGGCGGCGAGGCGGTCGAGGGCGCGGGCGATTTCGGCGGCGGGGATGGATCGGGAGTCTGGCACGGTCGGGGAGGGTGGAGAGGACCCGGCCGAACGATCAAGCCGCGAGCGGAGCGAGCAAACGGGCGGCGGCGGCGCGCGCGCGATACCGCGTCGGGCGCGGGGCGCGGACGGACGCGCGGGGGGGAATGGCTCGCGCGGGCGGGGGGCAACGCGTTGAGGACAACGCGTTCCACCTGGATGGGAAAGTAGCGCGCTCACTCCGTGAGCGCCCTGGAGTTTGGTTTTTTGAGGGGAGGTCGGAGGGGGGCAAAGGGGGGCTAG
>CBINNW010000173.1:0-8509 GCA_966252115.1 uncultured Akkermansia sp. | reverse complement strand
CCGCCGAGCCCACATCTCCCGTCCCGTGCCCTACCGCCCCCCCCCCGCCGTCGCTCAAGCCACCCCGGCCAGCCGTTGCAAGGACTCCACGCTGCGCCGCAGCGCGTCCGACTGGCCGCGCAGCTCGGCGGCGCTCGCCGCGCCCTGCTCCGCGTTGGCCGCGCCCGACTGGGTGAGCTGGTCGATCTGCCCGATGGCGGTGTTGATCTGCGCCAGCCCCTGGTCCTGCTCGCTCATCGCCTCGGCGATCTGGCGCGTGGTCTCGTCCGCCTCGGCCGAACGCGCCGTGATGGTCTGCAGACACTTCGCCGCCCGTTCGCTCAAAGCCGCCCCGCGCTGGCTGCGCTCGATCGACTCGGAGATTCGCTGCGCGGTCTCGCGCGCCGCCGCCGCCGAACGCTGCGCCAGGGCGCGAACCTCGTCCGCCACCACGGAGAAACCCGCGCCGGCCTCCCCGGCTCGCGCCGCCTCCACCGCCGCGTTGAGCGCGAGGATGTTGGTCTGAAAGGCGATCTCGTCGATGCCCTTGATGATCTGCCCGATGGCCCCGCTGGAGGCCTGGATCTCGACCATCGCCGCGCGCAGGGCCTCGAGCTCCCGCGCCCCTTCCTCGGCGGCCGCGCGGGCCTCGCCGGCGACGCGCGCGGCGGTGCGGGATTGCTCGTGGTTGGATTTGGACAGGCTGCCGAGCTCGTTGAGCGAGGCGCTCGTCTCCTCGAGCGACGCCGCCTGGCTGCACGCGTCGCGCGAAAGGGTTTCGCTCATCTCGGCCGCGTGCCCGGCGTGCCGCCCCACCAGCTCGGTGGCGCGCCCGATGTCGTCCGCAATGATCCGCAGTCGCGAGGCGGCGGAACGTCGAAACCACCAGCCGAGCCCGGCCAGAAGCAACAAGCCCAGCCCGGCCGCGCCCACCCCGGCCTTGAGTGATCGACCGATCACCGCCGCCATCTCGGCCTCGAGCCGGGCCAGCTCCGCCGCGTCGCGCCGGTAACGCTGGCGCAGCGCCTCGAGAAAGGCCTCGTGCGCCGGATTCACCTCCACGATCAGGTGTTCGTAGGCGCGTGCGTTTTCGCCGGAGAGCAAAAACTCGAGGCTGCGCCGCATCGCGGCCTCCTCCGCCGCGTAGGCCGCGCGCTCGGCGTCCCCCGCCTCGCCCTCCGCGCCAAGCGCCGAGGCGATCTCCGCGCGGCGCCGATCCAGCTCCGCCAGCGCCGCCTCCAGCTCGTCCGGATCCTCCAGCCGAAGGGTCGAGGACAGCAGGGCGTGCGTCCCGCCCGCCCCCTCCAGCAGCCGGTAGGCGGCCCCGGCGCGCTCGGCGACCAGCGCCGCGTGGGCCCGCCCGCCGTCCCGCGTGTAGTCAACGAGCCAATACAGGCCCCCGGCGATGGCCACGGTGAGGAGGACGGAGGCGACAAGCTGAAACGCGAGCAGACGGGGCAGGCTGAGATTTTTCATCGGACGGGATCGGGAAGCGGACGGACCGGAACGGAAGAGACGGGGCGGAAACGGAGACGGAGGCGGTGGGCGGAGCGGGCGGCCGCCGGAACGGGAACGCGTTTCCCGCTCTACTCCAGTTTGGAGAGGGACAGGCCGACGGTGAGCACGCCGACGGGGACGCCGTCGTTCAGCACCGGCACCGCCACCTGCACCTGTTGCAGGCCGCTGGACTCGTCGAGCTCGAGCGGTCCCTGCCAGGTCTCACCGCTCATCGGGCGGTCGTGCTTGGGTTTGCCGCCGTGGCACCAGTTGGTCGGCTTGGCGAGAAAGGCGACCTTGTCGCCGCGCGCGTCGGACAGAAAGGCCTCCGACACCCAATCCGCCTTCCGTGCCTTCAGGAAGGAGCCGGCGGCGTTTTTGGAAAAGGCCCGCACGAAGGGGTCGAGCACCGTGAGGCTTTTCCATTTTTCCTGGGTCATGGCGGCGTGGGTCTCGGGCCGCCGGGTGTTTTGCGCCACGACGGCGCCGACGAGGGCCGGATCGGCCGCCCAGGCGCGGATGTCGGCCAGGCGGGCGTCCACCTTGGCCTGGAGGGCGGGTTCGAGCGTATCGGCATGGGTGATACAGGCGCAGAACGCCAGGAGCAACGGGGAGAGGAAACGAGGGAATTTCATGGGAAGCGGAAGGGGAGATAGGGAACGAAGGATCGGGAGATGCGGTGTGGAAAAAGGCGCCGTGGCGCGGCGCCGGGAGGCGGGGCAGGCCAGTCTGTGTAGAGTTGGCCGTCCCCGGCCAAACCCCGCCCGGTGTAGCGTTGACCGTCCCCGGCCAAGCCCGGGCGAGGGAGACGGGCGTCAGAAGATGATCTGGGCGCGGGCGAGGAGGCGGCCCTGGTCGTCCTCGGCGCCGGCGGGGTCGCCGAGGAGATAGTTGAGGCTCAGCTTGATGTCGTCGCCCTTGACGAAGTAGTTGCAGCCCACGGTCCAGACCTCGCCGTCGTCTCCCGCCACCGAGGTGTTGGGATCATAGGTCTCGAAGCGGGTGAGGAGCTGGAACTTCTTCGGCACGAGTTGCCAGGCGACATGGGCGGACCAGCCGTCGGCGGTGGAGTCGGCGCCGGTGTCGGGCGCGGACTCGGCGCGCAGCCACTCGGCGCCGAGGTCGAGCCGGCCCGCGCGGACCTGCACGTCGAGGCCGAGGCCGTCGCGTTCGCCGGCGGCCCCGCCCGAGGTCGCGGTGTCGGCGGCGAAGGCGTTGGCGCCGGCGGTCAGCCTGATTTTTTCCGACTCGTAAACCGTGCCGGCGAGACGCCCCACGTAGGTGAACTGGTCGTTGTCGTTGCCCCCGCGGTTGACACCGTTGCCGTTGAACAGGCCGACCGCGTAGTCGAGCCGGTCCTCGACGATGTCGCCGGAGACCATGGCTCCGATCTGGCGCGAAAGGGTCAGGCGGTCGTTGGGCAACGAGCGTTCGATGAAGAGCGTCTTGGTGTCGGAGACCAGCTGCTCGTAACCGAAGGGCGTCTTGAACTGCCCGACGGTGACGTGGGCGAAATCGTGGCGCGTCCAGCGCAGATAGAGGTCGGTCAACTGGGCGCGGTAGTTGGCCGTGGTGCCGAGGTTGCCGTTGCCAAATTCGGACTGGAACACGAAGTCGATGTTCTCCGCGAAGGAGCCCTTGACCGTGAGGCGGGCGCGCCGCACCAGCAGCCGGTCCTCCTCGGGGAAACGCGAATCGGGCGCGTCGCCCGCCTCGCCCTGCACCTGGATGTAGCCTCCGATGGCGAGGGATTTTTCCTTGCCGGAGGCGGTCACGAAGACCGGCGCGGCTTCGCCCAGTTTCTGGCGGAGCGCGGCGTTTTCGGCGGCGATGGTTTCGAGCTGGGTCTCGAGCTGACCGAGCCGCTCCTCCACGGTGGCGGCGAGCGCCGGGGGGATGGCCAAGGCGGCGACGAGGGTTGTGATCAGGAGCGGCGTGCGGTGTTTTTTCAGGCCGGATTGCGGGGCGGTCATGGTGCTTGTGCTTGGCGTTGGGGTTTGGTGTCGGGGTTCCGGTTGGTGGAACCGTGAAAGGTGGAGGCGGCCGCCGGTCCCGGACGGCGCCGGCGGCGGCTCAGCCGGCGGCGCGGTCGGGGGCGGAGGAGGCGGTCTTCTCGTCCGCCCCCGCGGCCGCGGCTCGGGCGCCGGAGATGATGCGGGCGAGATTCCGGACGGCGGAGTCGAGTTCGAGCGACTGCGCATCGAGCTCCTCGGCGGCGGCGGATGTCTCCTCGGCGGCGGCTGCGTTGACCTGCGTGACCTTGTCGATGTCGGCGACCGCGCCGGAGACCTGGCCGATGCTGGTGCTCTGCTCGGTGGAGGCGCCGGAGATGGCCGAGACGAGCTCGTCCATGCGACGCGCCTTGGCCGCTATGTCGGCGAGCGCGGCGGCCACCCGCGCGCTCGTCGCGACGCCGGTTTCGCTCTTGCGGATCGAGGCGGCGATGTTGTCCGCCGTCTCCCGGGCGGCGACGGCGGAGCGCTGGGCGAGCGCCCGCACCTCGTCGGCCACCACGGCGAACCCGGCGCCCGCCTCGCCCGCGCGGGCGGCCTCGACCGCCGCGTTGAGTGCGAGGATGTTGGTCTGGAAGGCGATTTCGTCGATGGTCTTGATGATCTTCGCGATGCTCCGGGCGGAGTCCTTTATGTCCTCCATGGCCCGGTCCATCGCCCGCATCTCGGACGTGCCGGAGTCGGCGGCCTGGCGGGTGGCGAGGGCCAGATCACGCGCCGCGCCGGCGTCCTGGACATTTCGCGTGGCGGTGGCCGAGACCTCCTCGACGGCCGAGTGCGTCTCCTCGAGCGATGCGGCCTGCTGGCTGGCGCCGGCGGCGAGCTGTTGGGCGGAGCTCGATATCTGGCGCGCCGCCGCCGCCGTCTGATGACTCGCGGCCCCCACCACCTCGATGGAGGCTTCCAGAGGACGGATGATTTTGCCGCGGGTGTAGAGAGTCGCGCCCACGGCCACGAGCAAGGCGACCGGCAACAACCATTGGAGGGTGCGAACAAGGCTGGCCCGGGCGAAGGCGTCCACCGGCGCGAGGCTGGCCCGAAGCAGAAAGGCGCCGTGGACCTCCCCCTCCTTCCAATTCTCCATGGCGAAGCCCAACGGATCCTTCCCGTCTCCCGTCGCGCTGTTCGCCGGATCACCATGGCAGGCGAGACAGTCGGCGCTGAGACGGATCGGGCGCGCGAAGACGATCTCGTTTCGCGCGCGGTCCACCTCGAAATATTCCTCCGTCCCGCCGGCTTCGAGCAGTGTGACGATCGGCGCCTCCTCGGGCGTGGGCAGGTTGTCGGGATTGCGCGCCTGGTGCTTCGGGACGCGAAAGGTCCAGTCGTTCTCCTCCGCCACCTTTTCGATGGCCCGCCAGGCGGCGACGACCGGGATGGTGCGGTAGATGGTGGAGCCGCGCAGGTCTCCGCTCTCGCGATACTCGGCCAGAAGTTTGGCGCGGTCGAAGGCGCCTTCGCGATTCAGCGAGGAGATGGTCTGGCGCACGCTCTCCGCCTCGATGACCGCGTCGCGCATCTGCGCCCGGGTAAGCGCGAGGCCTTGGCGACGCAGGACCTGCCTTTGCACGATCAGCGCGCCGGCGACGCTGAGGACGATGGCGAGCAAGGCGATGAGCACGACTTGGTTTCCGAGTTTCATGGGCCGGGGGGTTCACCTTCATCGGCCCGGCCCACCCCCGAGTTTAGCGCAAAAGGCACGGGGTATTAATCCCGCTAAAGAAGCCGCCGCATGACGCCGATGTGGGAACCGCCAAGAACAACCATGCAATCCCCCCGAACCCTCCACAAACACCTCTCCCCCGGCGTCTCCGCCGCCCTCCTCGGGCTCTGCCTCGCCGCCTCCACCCAGGCCGCCGACATGGGCGGAGTCGCCATCCACGGCTCGGTGAGCGCCACCGCGTCCTATTCGCCCGACTACAACTATCTCGGCGACACCAAGGACTCGCTCGACCTCAACCAGACCGAGCTGATCCTCAACGGCACGAAACGCTTCGACAACGGCATCAAGATCGCCGCCCAGATCTACGCGTATGAACTGGCCGGATACGACGACATCGCCGTCGATTTCGCCAATCTCGACTACTCCTTCCGCCAGGAGCTCGGCGTCCGCGTCGGTCGCAACAAGCTGCCCGTCGGCCTCTACAACGAGGTGCAGGACCTAGACCAGGTCCGCATCTTCGCCTCGCTGCCGCTGAATTTCTATCCCCGCACCATGAGAGCCATCAACGCCAGCTACGACGGCGTCGCGCTCTACGGCAACCTGAGCACCGGCAAGGCCGGCGGCTTCGACTACCAAACCTACGCGGGCTACGGACAGCACCTCGACAAGGACATGCCCCTGATGCGCGGATTTCAGTCCGACAGCCTCTACGCGGACCGGGTCTATGGAGCCTCCCTTTTCTGGAACACGCCCGCCGAGGGCCTGCGCGTGGGCTACAGCTACCAGCACCTCCCAAAAATCGACCAAGGCCTCGGCGTCGCGAAGGGCGACATCGACTACGAAGCGCAGGTCTTCTCGGCGGAATACAGCGTCGGCAAGTGGGTCTTCGCGACTGAATACAAGCTCATCAACATAGACGTCGATATCACCAATCTCCCCGTCCCGACCGAACACATCGAGGAACGCGAGGCCTACGCCCAGGTGACCTACCAGCTCACCGAAAAGGTCGGCCTCGGCGCCTACTACGCCCACAGCGACTATGACACGGGCACCGACCAGGACACCGCCTTCGCCGTCGCCTACTCCGTGCAGCCCTGGTGGCTGGTGAAGGCCGAGGTCCATCTCATGGACGGCATCAACAAGCTGGGCCAGGCCGGCGATCTCAACCCCGGCGCCACCGACGACACCTGGACCTACTTCGTGCTGAAAACCACGGTCAGCTTCTGATCGGAAACCACGCCCCTCTCCAACCTCCGTCGCATCCGATCATGAAACGCCTTTTTCTTCTTTTCGCCCTCGTCGTCGGCCTCGTCGCCGCCGCCCGCGCGCAGGACGCCGTGTTCATCGCCAATCCGCAGGGCGCCGACGCCGCGCTCAGCGCGGACGCGCTCAAGTCCATCCTCCTCGGCAACAAAACCAAGTGGGACGGCGGCGGCGTCATCAAACTCGTCGTCCTCGGCTCCGGCCCGCTGCACGAAAAAGTCGTGCAGGACCACGCCCAGCGCAACGCCGACCAGTTCGACAAATACTGGAAGAAACTCGTCTTCACCGGCAAGGGCGTGCTGCCCGAGCAGGCCGCCGACGAGGCCGCCGTCATCGCCTACGTGGCCAAAACCCCCGGCTCGCTCGGCTACGTCTCCGCCTCGGCGGTGACCCCCGCCGTGAAGGTCGTCCCGGTCAACTGAGCCCGTCCCTCCCGCGCGACGCCGGCCCGCCCTCCACACCAGGCGGGCGAACCGGCCGGCGCCGCGCGAACCGTATTCTTTTTTTAACTACCCTCCGTCCGTCCCCCGCCATGTCCCGCTCCCTCAGCATCGGTCTGAAAATCGCCGCCGCCGTCTCCGTCTTCGCGCTCGGCTACGCCGTGAACATCGCCCTCGGCACCCTCGGCGACATGAAGCAGGAACGCGCCCTGGACCTCATCGCCAACGAGTCGGTGCCCGGCGCCCTCGAGGCCCGCGCCGCCGCCTACGCCTTCGACGAGGCGACCCGGGCCCACCAGAGCGCCCTCCTCACCGGCGACCCCGAGGAGCTCGGCGCGGTCCGCGCCGCCGTGGAGCGCACCCTCGGGCTCCTCGAAAAAATCGAGGCCCATCGCGGGGTGCTCGGACAGCCGACCGACGTCACCCGCACGCTCGCCGACTCCGTTCGCGTCTTCGGCGAACAGTCCGGCGTCGTCTTCGCCGCCGTGGCCGAGAAGGGCGCCGCCGACGCCGAGGTGGGCGAACAACTCGCCGCCTTCAACGCCGGCGCCGAGGCCGACACCGCCGCCCTCGCCGCCCTCGAGGCCGAGACCGTCGCCGACGTGACCGGCGACCTCAAGGAGCTGCACGCCGCCTCCCACCACCGCCGCACGGTCAATTTCACCGTCTTCGGCGTCTCCGTCGCCCTCGGCGCGATGGCCGCCTTCGCCATTTCCCGCTTTCAGGTCGTGCGCCCCGTGCTCCGGCTCTCCGCCACTCTCGGCGCCGAGTCCGACGGCGTGCGCGAGGCCGCGTCGCAGTTCGTGCAGGCGAGCGTCTCCCTCGCCGACGGCGCCTCCCAAAGCGCGGCCGCCCTCGAGACCAGCTCCGCCGCCCTCGAGGAAATCTCCAGCGTCACCGCCGCCAACGCCGACCGCGCCGAGCAGGCCCGCGGCCTCTCCGGCCGCGCCCGCGACGCCGCCGAGGCCGGAGCGGGCGACATGGAGGGCCTGCGCGAGGCGATGAACGCCATCCGCGCCGCGTCCGACAACGTCGCCGCCATCCTCAAGACCATCGACGAAATCGCCTTCCAGACCAACATCCTCGCCCTCAACGCCGCGGTCGAGGCCGCCCGGGCCGGCGAGGCCGGCGCCGGCTTCGCCGTGGTCGCCGACGAGGTGCGCGCCCTCGCCCAGCGCAGCGCCGCCGCCGCCCGCGAGACCGCGGTCAAGATCGGCGACGCCCAGTCCCGCAGCGCCCGCGGCACCGACCTCACCGACCGCGTCGGCACCCATCTGGGCGACATCGTGGCGCGGGTGCGCGAGGTCGCCGAGCTCATCACCGAGATCGCCGCCGCCTCGGCCGAACAACGCACCGGCCTCGCCCAGGTCTCCTGCTCCGTCTCGGAGCTCGACAAGCTCACCCAGCAAAACGCCGCCCTCGCCGAACAAACCTCCTCGGCGGCCAACGAACTCAACGGCCGCACCGACAAGCTCCGCGGCGTCGCCACCGCCCTCGACCACCTCGTCCGCGGCGGCAAGGCCTGAGACCAGTTTGCATCCAAACGTATAAAACCGCGGCTCCGCTGATCGGATGGGCTCACGGGGATTGCGCCCCGTGAGCCTTCCACACCACCGGACGTGCGGTCTTCCGCATCCGGCGGTTGAGTCGGAGGA
>CBINNW010000172.1:0-8613 GCA_966252115.1 uncultured Akkermansia sp. | reverse complement strand
TCAAGTCGCTCAAGGCCCCGCTCCCGCAGGTGGAGCTCGTGCCCACCGGCGGCGTGACGGCCGAAAACGTGGGCGAGTTCATCAAGGCCGGCGCCTTCGCCACCGCCGCCGGCAGCTCGCTGGTCGAGGCCAAGGCGTTTAAGGAAAAAAACTGGGCCGCCATCACCGCCAAGGCCGAGGCCTTCGTGAAGGCCGTCGCCGCGGTGAAGTGACCGGCCGACGTGCGCGCCCTCCGCCGCGAAAGTAGCGGGAGCTTCCAGCTCCCGTGGGTCTGAACCGGGAGCCCCGGAACGGGACGCAAAGTGGCGGGAGCATCCTGCTCCCGTGGCTTGAAAGCGGTTGCCCCGTCCCGCGACGCTCGGAACGGGGATGCGGGACCGGGATGCTCGGGACGGGGACTCTCGGAACGGGAGCACGGGAGCTGGAAGCTCCCGCCACTTTGAAGCTCCCGCCACCATGGCCTCGGTCCGACATCTGCTCGGTCCGACATCGGAACGTGACGCCGCCCGGCGCCGCCGTTTACCTCGCGCACCGACGATGGCCGAGCCGCGCACCCGCATCCTCTCCGACCTGCATTTCCGCGATCCGCGCGGCCTGCTCCACGACCTCGCCACCCTCGACCCCCTGCTGGACGGAGCGGAGCGCGTCATCCTCAACGGCGACGCCATCGACACCCAGATCGAGGCGCACGCCCGGCACCGCGGTGAGCTGGAGCGTTTCTTCGCCGCCCGGCGCGAGGAGATCGTATTCCTCACCGGCAACCACGACCCGGACCTGCCCAACGCGCCCGCCGAACTGAACCTCGCCGACGGTCGGGTGTGGGTGACGCACGGGGACGTGTTTTTCGACCTCATCGCCCCGTGGAGCCACCACGCGGCGGATTTTGAGCAACGTCTGACGGCGGCCCAGGCGCGGGACGGCCTGGACGCGGAGGCGGCCGCGCGGGTCGAAAACCGTCTGCGCCTCAACCGCGAGGCGAGCGTCGCGCTGCCCCTGCCCGACATCTGGAAGGAGCCCGCCTCCCCGTCCCCTTTCCGAAAACTGCGCCTGCTGTGGCACTGCGTTTTTCCGCCCGGCAGGCTCCTGAAAATGCTGTGGGCCTGGGCCGCGACGCCGCGCCTGGCCGCGACGATGGCGCGGGCGCAGCGGCCTCGGGCCCAGGTGGTGATTCTGGGCCACACGCACTATCCCGGCGTGTGGCGGGTGCCGGCGCCGAGGAGCGGTCCGGGAGCCGGCGGCCCGCCGATCACCGTGATCAACACCGGATCCTACACGCGGCCCTTCGGCGCGCTGATGGTGCATGTCGAGGCGGACCTCGTGCGTGTCCGCCGCGTGCGGCACGACGGCCGGTGTTTTCAACCCGGCCCGCTCGTGGCGGAGATCGCGCTGCGAGCGACCTGAGCCGTAAAAATGCAGTCGGAGGCGGACCGCAGGGGGCGAAGGCCACGGCGGCGGACCGCCGGATCAGCGGGCGGCGCCGGCGTGCAGGGCTCGCGCGCGGTCGTGGATGTGGGAAAGCAGTTCCGTGTGCTCCACCGCCTCGTGGTCGTCGGCATGCACCAGGCCCGCGCCGAAAGGCGGCGCCTCGTCGCCGGAATTCGCCCAGTGCGCCCACTCGATGCCCACCGTGCGCGGATCCCGGCACGCCGCGACCATCCCCTCGCGCCCCGCGCGCAGCAGCCGCTCCAGCCGCGTCGGGCCGGTGCCGTCGCGAATCGCCAGGGACCCGAAATCGCCGTGGCCGAGCCCGCCGCCCGTCACCCATTGCGGCAGCTCGCCCGCCGCGGCGTCCGCCTGCGCGGCGAAGGCGGAGCCCGCCTGCAGTCGCCACGAGACCACGTCCACCTCGGGGCGGACGCAGGCCTCGCGCACGCCGGCCGACGGCGGCGCGGAGAAACGGCAGCCGAGCACGAGGTGCGAGGGATCGGCGGCGCGCAGCGCGCGGCTGGTCACGGCGAAATACCGCCGCGCCAGCTCCCGCGCGAAACGCCTCGCGTCGTCGGCGAAACCGGGCCGGTCGATGGGCCGCTCCTCGCGCGTCATCTGCCGCACGCACTCGCGATGCGCCGCGGGCAGGCCCCAGAAGCGCGCGACGGCGTCGAGCGAACCGCCGTTGGCCGCGAGCGCGAACTCCCACGCCGCATGGTGCGCGGCGAAGGCGGGCTCGAGGGCGAGGCAGGCCTGGAAAAGGGTCGCCGCGCCCCCGCACCAGCCGAGGGCGTCGTCGGTGAACCAGCCCACCAGCTCGCGCCGCCCCGCCCAGGGCGCCGCGACCGCGGCGGCGTGGGCTTCGGCGGCCGCCGGCCAGGCCGGGTCGAAAACATCCGGCAAACGCAATCCCGGGCCGTGCAGGGTCGGCACCTGCGCGCGCACGAAATCGACCAGCCCGGTGAAATAGAACCCGCGCTCGACCAGGCTCGGCTCGGCCCAGGGTCCGACGGTGTCCACCCGCCAGGCGTGCAGGCGCGCGGCCGTGCTTTTTTCCCACGCGCCCGAGGCCGGATCGAGGCCGTAGAGACCGGCGACGGTCTGGGCGTAGGCGCTGCGGCGCACCGGGGCGGGGCCGGCGCGGCCGTGGCGGTTGACGCCCGCCACGGCGCGCAAAAACACCGGCTCGTCCTCCGGCG
Source organism: uncultured Akkermansia sp. (assembly GCA_966252115.1). Taxonomy (GTDB): domain Bacteria; phylum Verrucomicrobiota; class Verrucomicrobiia; order Opitutales; family Opitutaceae; genus IMCC26134_A. The sequence continues at coordinate 5,986 of CBINNW010000172.1, read as the reverse complement.
TGAGCAGCCACCACACGCCCTCGGCCGAGCGGCCGACGCGGAAAAAACCCGCCGCGCCGCGAAGGCTGGCGGGCTGCAGGTCGGCGAGCGTCGGTTCGCGTCGGCGTGTGTGTTTTTTGCCCATGGCCCGGGCCCTCAGCCCTGCATCGCCGAGGCGGTGCGGTTGAGCGCCTCGCGGGTGGCCACCACCGACTCGCGCACCGTTTCCTCGTCGAGATCGGCCTGCGCGAGGATTTCGGGCGCGAGACTCCAGCAACCGGCCTCGCAGGCGATGCCTTTGCCCAGCGTCTCCGCGACCCACGCGGCGAGGTGGAGCAGGGCGCAACGCCGGGCCCGCGTGGGATGCGTCTCCGGGTGCCGCACATGCCGCAGCACCGCGGCCTGCTCCTCGGGATACTCCCAGAGGCGCAGCATGCGGCCCCCGAGCTCCTCGGCGGTGGAGCCGAGATGCTCGATCTCCCAACGCGTCACCCCGGCGGCGCCCGCCGTCGGCTCCGGCCGCTCCTGCACGGCGAGATCGGCCGTCAGGCGCTGGATCAACAGGCGCCCGATGTGCCGCAACACGCCCAGCGTGTAGGTCTCCTTCGGGTCGAGCCCCGCCCGCGCGGCCAGCAGCTCGGCGGCGTGGGCGGTGGCGACGGTGTTGGCCCAGAGCGCGTCTCCGGAAAGTCGATACAGGGGCAGGCCCTCGGCGAACATCCGCTCGGCGACCAGGGCGCCGGCGAGGCGTCCGGTCTCGCGCAGGCCGATGCGGCCGATCGCCTCGTCGAGGGTGCGGCTCGGCTCGCCGCGCCGGAAGATCGGGCTGTTCGCGCCGCGCAGCACCCGGGCCGCGAGGGCGCCGTCGAGCCGCACCGCCTCGACCACCGACAGGAAACTCGCGTCGGGCTCGGAGAGCACCGCGACGAGGGTGCGGTAGGCCTTGCCGGTGGCGGGGATGCGCTGCGCGGCCAGCAGGATGTGCTGGGCGGTGATGGGGCTGGCGGGCATGAGGGCCGCAGCATGCGAAAACACCTCCTCCGGTGGGAAGCGAATTGCGGCCCGCGGAGCCGGGGTGAAAGCCGTGGACAAGCGGGAAAAACACCCGCCCGGCCGGGACCGACCTTACCGGGTCCGCCCGGCCGTGGAAAATGCGGCGCGGCTCAGCCGCCGGGAGCGTGCGTGGCGGTGTCGCCGCCGCCGAAGGGAGGGCGGGTGCCGCCGCGACGGGCGCGCACCAGCTCGCGGCGCAGCCAGTCCAGCGCGCCGTTGACCGCGCGTTGTTTCACCGTCGAGCGCGGGCCCGACTGGCTCAGGCGGCGCGACCAGACGCCCTCCGGCGTGTAGAGGGCGAGGTAGATGGTGCCGACGGGGTTTTCCTTGGTGCCGCCGCAGGGGCCGGCGAAGCCGGTGACGGCGAGGCCGTAGTCGGCGCCGAGGCGCTCGGCCACGCCCGCGGCCATGGCGACCGCGTTTTCGGCCGAGACCGCGCCGTGTTGCAAAAGCAGGTCCTCCGGCACGTCGAGCAGCTGCATCTTCGACTCGTTGGAGTAGCACACGCAGCCGCCGGCGAAAAATTTGGACGCGCCGCAGATGTCGGTGAAGGCGTTGGCGAGCAGGCCGCCGGTCGCCGTCTCGGCCACCGCCAGCGTGTGCTCGCCGGCGCGCAGCAGGTCGGCGCAGACCTTGGCCATGGAGTCGTGGCCGAAGCAGAGGAAATCGTCGCCCAGCAGGGTGGCGCAGCGGCGGGCGAGCTCGTCGAGCGCGGCCTCGTCGAGCGCGCCGGAGGGCGAGCCCAGCCGCAGGTCCACCTGCCCCTGGTGGGCGCAGAAGGCCACGCTCAGGGCCTCGCCGTGCGGGGCGAGCAGCGGCTGCAGGCGCATCTCCAGGGCGCTCTCGCCGATGCCGGCGGTGCGGATCTGCACGTAGGCCTCGCGCGCGGCGAGCAGGCCGCGCTCGGCGAGGCGCGGCAGCACCAGCTCGTTGAACATCGGTTGCAGCTCGTTGGGCGGGCCGGGCAGCATGACGAGCACCTTGCCGTCCTGCTCCACCCAGAGGCCGGGCGCGGTGCCGTTGGCGTTGGGCAACACCTCGCCGCGCGAGAAACGGTAGGCCTGCTTGAGGTTGTTCTCCGTCATCTTCCGGCCCAGGCGGGTGAAGCGGGCCTCGATGGCCTCGCGTATCGAATCCTCGAATACAAGCTCCTGGCCGAGCACGGAGGCGACGACCTCGCGGGTGCGGTCGTCGCAGGTGGGCCCCAGGCCGCCCGTGGTGATCACGACCCGCGCGCGCGCCCAGCTCTCGCGAAACTGGGCGGCGATGGCCTCGGCCTCGTCGGTGATGGTGACGTTGCGCGAGAGCACGACGCCCCGGCGTCCGAGCGCGGCGCCGATGAAGGTGAGGTGGCTGTTGGCGGTGAGCCCGAGGAGGAGCTCGTCGCCGAGGGTGATGAGTTCGTAGCGGATGGCGGACACGGACGGGCCCGGCTGGAGCGAGCCGGAAGAGGAGGTGACGGGGCTGGAAACCATGCGTTGCGAATGAGCCAGCTTGGTTACTCTTTCCCAAAATGCCAGCCAGCGACCCGGTAAACCTGAAGGAGAAAGTCCGCGCCCTGCCCGACAAACCGGGGGTGTATCTCATGAAGGACCGCCTCGGTCGCATCCTCTACGTGGGCAAGGCGAAGGCGCTGAAGAAGCGCGTGTCGTCCTACTTCACGCCCTCGCGGGCCCTGACGGTTCACCCGAAAATCCGCGCGCTCATCGAGCTCATCCACGACTTCGACACCATCGAGGTGAAGTCCGAGCCGGAGGCGCTGCTGCTCGAGGGCAAGCTCATCAAGCAGTGGAAGCCGCGCTACAACACCGACTTCATCGACGACAAACGCTTCCTGCTGGTGCGCGTCGATCCGGCCGAGACGTTGCCGCGCTTCCGCCTCACCCGCCTGCGCAAGGACGAGCGTTCGCGCTACTTCGGCCCTTTCGCCCACTCCGGCCTGCTGCGCAAGACCCTCGCCCAGATGCGCCGCCAGTTCGGCATCCTGCTGGGCGACGCCACCCCGCAGCGGCTCGAGGACGGTCGCTGGCAGCTCTACGACGACGTGCGGCGCGAGATCTACGTGCTCGAAAACGTCGTCACCGTCGATGCCTACCGGTCCCGCGTGGACGAGGCCTGCGCCTTTCTGGAGGGCAAGTCGCGCGAGTGGCTGGAATCGCTCCGCGCCGAGATGGCCGCCGCCGCCGCCAAGCAGAATTTCGAGCAGGCCGCCGAGCTCCGCGACATCGTCTTCGCGCTCGAGAAGACCCTGCAGAAGACCCGCAAGTTCGAGCGCGACCGGCCGGTGGTGACGCCCGACGAGGCCGCCATCGAGGAGCTCGGCCGCGCCCTGGCCATCCGCCCCGCGCCGCGCACCATGGAGTGCTTCGACATCTCGCACATCAGCGGCACCTACTGCGTCGCCTCGATGGTCCACTTCGCCGAGGGCCGGCCGGACAAAAACAACTACCGCCGTTTCCAGATAAAGAGCTTCATCGGCAACGACGACTTCCGCGCCATGGAGGAGGTCGTCGGCCGCCGCTACCGGCGCCTCGCCGAGGAGGGGAAACCCTTCCCGGACCTCGTGGTGATCGACGGCGGCCGCGGCCAGATCGCGGCCGCGCTCAAGGCCTTCCTCGCCCTCGACCTCACCCCGCCCGCGCTCATCGGCCTGGCGAAGAAACACGAGACCATCATCTTCCCCGACGCGCGCGACCCGCTGAACCTGCCGCTCAACTCTCCCGCGCTGCACCTGCTCCAACGCCTGCGCGACGAGGCCCACCGCTTCGCCAACACCTACAACGCCGACCTGCGTTCCAAAAAGATCCGCGAGAGCCTGCTCGACGATTTCGCGGGCCTCGGTCCCGTGCGCCGCGCCGCGTTGATGGAACGTTTCGGCGACATCGACCGGCTGCGACGCGCCACCGCCGCGGAGATCGCCGATGTGCCGGGCTTCGGCGGAAAACTCGCGCGCGAGTTGCACGATTTTCTGCACGCCCCGGCCGCGACGACGACGGCGGAGACGGAGGCGGAGGCGCCGGGGGAGATGACGGGGGAATCGGCGGCGGGCGAATCGGCGGAGACCGCCGCGCAAGCGGAGAACGAGATTTTGTAGTGTTGGCCGTCCCCGGCCAATTTCCGCGACGACCGCGCGGGCGGAGGCGGAGCGCCGGAGCTCGTCCGGCGAAGCCGCGCGCCTCGTGCCGCGCCCCGGCCCGAGTGCGGGCTTGCGGGCGACGGAGGGCGGACCGACGCTGCGCCTTTGTCTTTTCCCATGAGCAACACCCAACAACTCGCAGTCATCACCACCACCAAGGGCGACCTCACCCTCGAATTCTGGCCCGACGTCGCGCCCGGCCACGTGGAAAACTTCAAGAAGCTCGCCACCCAGGGCTTTTACGACGGCACCGCCTTTCACCGCATCATCAAGGGCTTCATGATCCAGGGCGGTTGCCCCAACACCAAACCGGGCGGTCGCGGCATGCCCGGCACCGGCGGCCCCGGCTACCAGATCAAGGCCGAGTTCAACACCAAGCCCCACACCCGCGGCGTCCTTTCCATGGCCCGCTCCTCCAACCCCGACAGCGCCGGCTCCCAGTTTTTCATCTGCCACGGCGACGCGCGTTTCCTCGACCGCCAATACACCGCCTTCGGCAAACTCGTGAAGGGTGACGACGTGCTCGAGGCCATCGCCACCGTGCCCTGCTCCGGCCCCGAGCGCAGCACCCCGGGCGAGCGCATCGAGATCAAGAGCATCAAGTTCGTGGACGCCGCCTGAGCGTCAGGCGACGCGTCGGGCTCGATTTGGGCCCTACGGTAGCGCGTTTTAGGCGGAGTTGTAGCCGCCTGGAACCATGTTTGGAGATAGGGCGGGACCGCCCCGGGCTCGCCGCGTCGGACGGGAGCTGGAAGCTCCCGCCACTTTGACGGAGGGGGAGCTTTCTGCTCCCCGCTCTGAAACGTCCCGGACCGCCCAAACCGCGCAGGCCGTTGGACGCGCGCCGACGGCCCGCCCTCGTTTACCGTGAGTCGGCGGCGCGGGCGACCAAGGTGAGCTCGGCGGGCGGGAGGCCCTCGGCGCTGACTTTGATCGTGACGGGGCCGATGGCGCGGGTGGCCTGCACGATGGCGATGGCGCGGCCGTTCCAGGTCGAGCGCGTCGCGGAGCGCGGGCGGGTGTTGTCCCGCATGTTTCCGGTGTCAAGCGCGAGCAGGCGGGCCGCGCCCGATACCTCGACCGTGACCGGGCGCTCCTCGGCGGTGATCGCGCGCCCCTCGGCGTCCAGCAGCTGAATGGTGAGGTGGACGGCGTCGCGGTTGTCGGCGGCAAGCTCGGTGCGGTCGGCCGAGAGCTGGATGCGGGCGGGGGCGCCGGTGGTTTCAAGTTTCGCCGTCAGCGGGGCGCCACCGGACGCGGGCGCGGCGGTGGCCAGGAGCGTGCCGGCCTCCCAGGGCACGGCTTCCCAGCGGGCGACGCCGCCGTCGGACTTGGCGGTGCCGATGAGGCGACCGTTGAGCGTGAGGGTGACTTCGGGGAGGTTGGTGTAGGCCACGACCGTGGCGGGATCGCCAAGGATCGGCGTGGCCGCATCGGTGGCGGCGACCGCATTCCAATGCGAGGGGCCGAGGCGGCGGCGCGGGCCGTCACCGGGGGCGGGGCGGTAGGCGCGAAGGTGCAGCACGGGTTTGTCGGACCAGAGCGCCTCGCGGCGGAGGGCGTCGGTCTTGGGGAAACCGGCGCTGTCGAAGAGGCCGGCGCCGCTGCCGTGGCTGGGCCAGCTCTCGGCCTCGCCGAGGAAGTCGAAGCCGGTCCAGAGAAACTGGGCGGAGATGAAGGGCTTGTCGCGCACGGCATACCAGTCCTCGAGGCGGTCGCCGTTTTCGCTGCCGTAGAGCACGCGGCCGGGGAAGCGGGCGTGGTCCTCGTCGTAGGCCTTTTCCTGGTAGTTGTATCCCACTACGTCGAGCATGTTGG
>CBINNW010000171.1:0-8688 GCA_966252115.1 uncultured Akkermansia sp. | reverse complement strand
CGGGCGGCGACGGCGTCGCGAAAACGGCACCATCGTTCCCGGGCGCCCCGGAATCCTGCCGGCCTTTTGCCCGGGCAAGCCGGCTGTCTGCCGGCGCTCCCGGTGGACTGACATCGCATCCGGTTGCACCCCGCGAAAACCGCCCCCGCTCCCGCGTGAAACACAGCGCCGCGTTTCCCCGCCAAAACATCTGCCATAATTTTTTGGCGGGTTCGGCCGCGAAACGGCGCTAACAGCGCGCACCTCCGTCCCTCCCCCTCCCCTTTCGGTCTGCTCCGGCCCCCTCGCCCCCGACCTCCAAACCGCCCCGCTCCCCCGCCCCAAGCCAAACCCTTATCGCGTCATGAAAAACTGGTTTCCGCTCCTCGTCGTCTGCGCGGCCTTCGCCCGCGATCTGCCCGCCGCCCCCACCGGGCTAGATCCCGCCGGACACTTGCAAAGCGTCGTGTCCGTCCCCGCCGCCGGCGCCCCCGCCGCCGCCGGCTTCGCCTTCACCCGCCTCGAAAACGGCGTCCAATTGCGCGTCAAGGGCGTCACCAAAAACGTGCTCTTCTACGGACCGCGCACCGTGCGCGTGAACGCCAACCTCGGCCGCAGCCACTGGGAGCATCCCAGCATCGTCGTCACCGCCCGCCCGGCGGGCGTCGCCTTCCGCGTGTCCGAGACCGACACCGAGCTCACCGTCGCCACCGACCAGCTCCGCGTGGTCGCCGACAAACGCTCGGGCGCGCTCGCGTTTTACGACGCCTCCGGCCGTCTCCACACCCGCGAACACGCCACCCGCCCGCAGACCATCGAGGCGCGCGAGATCGCCGGCGCCCCGAGCTACGAGGCGACCAACACCTTCACCCTCAAGCCCGGCGAGGGCATCTACGGCTTCGGCTTCATCGGCCCCGACGGCACCAACCGCCGCGGCAAGGAGCTCCTGCTCGTCCAGACCAACATCGGCATCGTCATCCCGGTCATGGTATCCACGGAAAACTACGGGGTGATGTGGGACACCTACTCGGTGATGCGCTTCAAGGACGGCCCCGACGGCGCCACCCTGTGGGCCGAGGACGCGCCCGGCGGCGTGGACTACTACTTTTTCGGCGGCGACGACATGGACGAGGTCGTCGCCGGTTACCGCGCCCTCACCGGCGACGCCCCGATGTATCCAAAACAGGCCTACGGTCTGTTTATGAGCAAGGAGCGCTACCCCACGCAAAAACGCCTGGTCGAGGTCGCGCGCGCCTTTCGCGAACACGAGTTCCCCTTGGATTACATCGTGCAGGACTGGCAATACTGGGGCTCGGACAAGGACGGCACCTGGAGCGGCATGATCTGGAACCCGGAGCGTTTCCCCGACCCCGAGGGCATGACCCGCGCCATTCATGACCTGAACCTGAAGCTCATGATCTCCATCTGGCCCTCGGTCGGCAACGACACCGCCCTCGCCAAGGAGCTCGACGCGCACGGCCTCCGCTTCGATCCGCTACACTGGATTTCCAAAAAAGCCCGCATCTACGACGCCTTCAGCCCGCTCGGCCGCGAGATCTACTTCAAGCACCTCAAAAGCGGCCTGCTCGACAAGGGCGTGGACGCGCTCTGGATGGACGGCACCGAGGTCGAGGTCGGCACCGCCTGCTGGGACGCCAACGAGGTCCAGCGCGACATCAAGGGACTCGGCCGCAACGCGCTCGGCCCCTTCTCTCGCTACCTCAACCCCTACACGCTCATGACCACGCAGGGCGCCTACGAGGGCCAGCGCGCCACGAGCGACAAACGCGTTTTCACCCTCACCCGCTCCGCCTGGGCCGGCGCCCAGCGCACCGCCGCCGCCTCCTGGTCGGGCGACATCTTCGCGAGCTGGAAAACCCTGCGCGCCCAGATCGCCGCCGGCCTCAACGTCACCATCACCGGAAACCCCTACTTCACCCAGGACATCGGCGGCTTTTTCGTGACCGGCTCGGAGTTCCCCGGCGGCGAAAAAAATCCCGCCTACCGCGAGCTCTTCGCCCGCTGGTTCCAGCTCGGCGCCTTCAACCCGCTCATGCGCGTCCACGGCACCAACATCGAGCGCGAGCCCTACCTTTTCAAAGACCTCGACCCGGTGGTTTACGACTCGCTGCTCGACACCGTCCACCTGCGTTACCGCCTGCTGCCCTATATCTACAGCCAGGCGTGGCGCGTCACCCGCGACCGCTACACCCTGATGCGCGCGCTGCCCATGGACTTCGCCGCCGATCCGCGCACGCACGACCTCGACGACGCCTTCATGTTCGGCCCGGCCTTCCTGGTGCATCCCGTCACCCGCGCCATGTTCCACGTCGGCGAACCGCCCGCCGCCACCCTGCCCGCCTCGGCCCTCACCAGCCCCGAGGGTCGGCCCGGTCTGGCGGTGCAGTATTTCAGCGATCCCGATTTCAAAACCCCCGCCGGTCGCGTCATCGACACCACGCTCGACCACTCCTGGCCCGGCCCGCCCTTGGCCAATCCGCCCCCGGGCCTGGACGGGTTTAGCAACTTCTCCGCCCGCTGGGAGGGCATGCTCACCGCGCCCGAATCCGGCGACTACGAGCTCGGCGCCGAGTTCGACGACAGCGTGCGCTTCATCGCCGACGGCAAGACGCTGTTCGAGGACTGGGACATGGGCGCCAAACGCTACAAGAGCGCCCGGCTCACCCTCGCCCAGGGCCAAAAGGTCGCCCTCAAAATCGAGTTCCGCCAAGGCGGCGGCGAACGCGCCTTCCGCCTCGCCTGGCGCACCCCGTCCGAGCTCCGCGCCCTCGCCGAGACCCGCCGCGAGATCGACACCACCGTCGCCACCTACCTGCCCGCCGGCGCCGACTGGTATGACTTCTGGACCAACGAGCGCCACGCCGGCGGCGCCACCGTCAACAAGGACTGCCCGCTCGACCGCTTCCCGCTCTACGTGCGCGCCGGCTCCATCGTGCCCCTTGGCCCGGTGGTCCAATATGCGACTGAAAAACCCGGCGCCCCGCTCGAGCTCCGCGTCTATCCCGGTGCCGATGCGCGCTTCACCATCTACGAGGACGACAACGAAACCTACGCCTACGAGCGCGGCGAACACGCCACCTACGAGCTCCGCTGGGACGACGCCGCGCGCACCCTCCGCGTCGGCGCGCGCCAGGGCTCCTTCCCCGGCCTCGTGACCAAACGCACGCTCCACGTCGTCGTCGCGCGCCCGGGCGAAAACGTCGGCCTCTCCTCCGCCCTCACCGAGGTCCGCAGCGTCGAATACACCGGCGCCCCGCTCACCGTGCGTTTCTGAAAACGCGCACCACTCCCCCTCGGCCCCGCCCTCCCCGGCACCGCTCCCCATGACCACCCCACGATTCACCCGCCTTCCCCTGCTCGCCGCGCTCCTCGCCGCGCCGGCCTTCGCCTCCGAGCCCATCGTCCAGACCAAGTTCACCGCCGATCCCGCGCCGCTCGTGCACGACGGCGTCGTCTATCTCTACACCAGCCACGACGAGGACGACGCCCCCGCCGGCCAGGGGCGCTTCCGGATGCTCGACTGGCAGTGCTACTCCTCGACCGACATGGTCAACTGGACCGACCACGGCACCATCGCCTCGCTCAAGACCTTCCCCTGGGCCGTGCAGGAAAACGACGCCTGGGCGCCGCAGATGATCGAGCGCGACGGCAAGTTTTTCTTCTACGCGCCCGTCAGCGTCCGTGGTTGGCCGAAAAACGTCATCGCCGTCGCGGTCGCCGACAGCCCCCTCGGGCCCTTCAAGGACGCGCTCGGCCGCCCGCTCATCAACAAGGAGGTCGGCTACATCGACCCCTCGCCCTTCATCGACGACGACGGCCAGGCCTACCTCTACTGGGGCAACCCCAACCTCTGGTATGTGAAGCTCAACCGCGACATGATCTCCACCTCCGGCGAGATCGTGAAGGACCCGCAGTTCGCCAAGGTCAAAGGCCGCCCCGATCCCTTCCACTACCAGGAGGGTCCCTGGGCCTACAAACGCGGCGCACACTACTACATGGCCTACGCCTCCACCTGCTGCCCCGAGGGCATCGGCTACGCCATGGGCCCCGGCCCCACCGGCCCCTGGGATTTTAAGGGCTACATCATGAAGCCCGACCGCCGCGCCACCGGCAACCACCCCGGCATCATCGACTACAAGGGCTCCACCTACGTCTTCGGTTTCAACTTCAAGCTCAACTTCGCCCAGACCACCGCGCACCACGAACGCCGCTCGGTCTGCGTCGCCAAGATGGAGTTCAATCCCGACGGCACCATCCGCGAGCTCCCGTGGTGGGAGGAGGCGCCGAGCGTCGAGCAGCTCGGCACCCTCGATCCCTACCGCCGCGTCGAAGCCGAAACCATCGCGTGGAGCGAGGGCATGAAGTCCCGCCCCGTCGGCCCCGCCGACTCCGACGCCGGCGGCGCCGGCAGCGGCGGCATGTGTGTTTATCCCACCCGCACCGGTGCCTTCATCAAAGTGCAGGGCGTGGATTTCCGCGACGGCGCGCGCGCCTTCCGGACCTCCGTGGCCTGCACCGGCCTCGACGCCACGCTGGAGCTCCGCCTCGACGCCCCGGACGGCCCGCTCGTCGCGGTCCTGCCCGTCGGCGGCACCGGCGGCGCCGACCAGTGGGCCACCCGCTCCACCACCGTCACCGACGCCGCCGCCACCGGCGTGCGCGACCTGCACCTCGTTTTCACCGGCACCGACGCCTCCCGCCTCGCCATCGACTGGTGGAGTTTTGAGCCGGCATCCGCCCTCGCCGCACCCATGGACTAAAAAGCGAAACTTCCTCTGGTCCGGGGAGCGCACCCGTCCCGGGTGCCGCGTCGGGCGTCCCTCCCGGCGCTCCGGAGGTGACGGCGGGACTCCGTCACCAGCACGCGAGACGCGTGCGCTCCCCGGACCACCCAAGCCGCCGCCCCGGAAATCACCCCATTCTCCAGCACCCACGTCCCCTTCGTCACCACACCCGCTTCCCATGCACGCCCCCCGCTCCACCTCCCTCACCCTCTGCGCCGCGCTCCTCGCCGGCGCCGCCACCACCGGCACCGTCGCCACCACCGCGCTCGCCGCCGACGAGCGCGTCATCCTCACCCCGCCCGCGCCCGAGACGCCGCGCGTCAACGGTCCGTCCGTCTTCGGCGTCCGCCCCGGCGCGCCCTTCCTCTACACCATTCCCGCGACCGGTCGCCGCCCGCTCACCTTCTCCGTCGGCGACCTGCCCGCCGGCCTCTCCGTCGATGCCGACAGCGGACGGATCACCGGCACCCTCGCCGCCGCGGGCGAACACACCGTCGTCCTCCGCGCGCAAAACGAGCTCGGTCGCGGCGAGAAAAAATTCCGCATCGTCGTCGGCGACCAGATCGCCCTCACCCCGCCCATGGGCTGGAGCAGCTGGAACTGCTGGGGCGATGCCGTGAGCCAGGAAAAAGTCCTCAGCTCCGCCCGCGCCATGGTCGCCAAAGGCCTGCGCAACCACGGATGGACCTTCATCAACATCGACGACGGCTGGCAGGGCAAACGCGGCGGCCCGCACAACGCCATCCAGCCCAACAAAAAGTTTCCCGACATGAAACAGCTCGCCGACGAGATCCACGGGCTGGGCCTCAAGTTCGGCATCTACTCCGGCCCCTGGCGCGGCACCTACGCCGGCTACGTCGGGGGCTCCTCCGACAACGCCGACGGCACCTACGACTGGGTCGAGTCCGGCGACGTGAACGAGTTCTACAAACTCAACAAAAACCCCGACGCCCCCGGCGCGAAACCCAACTGGGTCAACTGGACCTTCGGCAAACACTCCTTCGCCGCCAACGACGCCCGCCAGTGGGCCGAGTGGGGCGTCGATTACCTCAAATACGACTGGTTCCCCAACGACGTGCCCACCGTCACCGAGATGACCAAGGCCCTGCGCGCCACCGGCCGCGACATCGTTTACAGCCTCTCCAACACCGGCATCTACGACCACGCGCCCGACTACGTGAAGCTCGCCAACCTCTGGCGCACCACCGGCGACATCGTGGACACCTGGGAAAGCGTCAGCCGCATCGGTTTTCTCCAGGACCGCTGGGCCGCCTACACCGGCCCCGGACATTGGAGCGACCCCGACATGCTCGTCGTCGGCATGGTCGGCTGGGGCCCCAACCTCCACCCCACCCGCCTCACGCCCGACGAACAATACTCGCACATCAGCCTCTGGTGCCTGCTCTCCGCCCCGCTCATCCTCGGCTGCGATCTCGCCCAGCTCGACGACTTCACCCTCGGCCTGCTGACCAACGACGAAGTCCTCGCCATCAACCAGGACCCGCTCGGCAAACAGGCCACCCAGATCAGCAACGACGGCGCCCGCGTCGTCTATGCCAAGACCCTGGAGGACGGCTCCTACGCCGTCGGTCTCTTTAACCGCGGCGACACCGAGACCACCGTCGGCGTGAAGTGGGGCCCATGGGGCACGCTCGCCACGCCCGACGGCGGCGCGCGCTTCACCGTGCGCGACCTCTGGCGCCAGACCGATCTGGGCCAACACCAGGGCAAATTTGAAACGAAGGTCGCGCCCCACGGCGTCGTCCTGCTCCGCCTCATCCCCACCCGCCCCGCCCGCTAAACCCGCGCGCTTCCCCGCCCTCCCATGCCTTCCGCCCTCCGCTTCCCCGCGCCTCGCTCATTCCGGTTTCCGCTCCCGATCCCGCTTCTGCTCCTGTTCGCGGCCTGCGGCCTCGCCCACGCGCCGCTGGGCGCGGCGGAGGCGGAGGCGAACGCGGACGCCGTCCCGACCGCAACGCCCGCGACGCGTTACGTGTTTCTCTGCCTCGGCCAGTCCAACATGGAGGGCTTCCCCGGCCTCGAGGCCGCCGACACCACCTGGGACGACCCGCGTTTCCAAATGCTCGCCACGACCGACTTCCCCAAGCTCGGCCGTAAGACCGGCGAGTGGTATCCCGCCGTGCCGCCGCTCTCGCGTCCAAACGCCGGACTCGGCCCCGCCGACTACTTCGGCCGCACGCTGGTGGAAAAACTCCCCGCCCACCTCTCGGTCGGCGTGGTCAACGTCTCCATCGGCGGCTGCCGCATCGAGCTCTTCCAAAAGGACAACTTCGCCGACTACGTCGCCAGCTCGCCGGGCTGGCTGCAAAACGCGGTCAAGGACTACGCCGGCGATCCCTACCGCCGCCTCGTCGAGATGGCGAAGGTCGCGCAGCGCGACGGCGGCGTCATCAAGGGCATCCTGCTCCACCAGGGCGAATCCAACACCGGTGACCGCGACTGGCCCGCCAAGGTGAAGGGCGTCTATGAAAACCTGCTCGCCGATCTCGGCCTCGACGCATCGGCGGCGCCCCTGCTCGCGGGCGAGATGCTGGACGCCGAGCAGGGCGGCAAATGCGCGAGCATGAACCGCATCATCGCCACGCTGCCCGAGACCATCCCCACCGCGCACGTCGTCTCCTCGCGCGGCTGCGAAGGCCTGCCCGACGGCCTGCATTTCAGCCCCGCCGGCTACCGCGAGCTCGGCCGCCGCTACGCGGAAACGATGCTGCCCCTGCTCGCGTCCGCCGCCGCCTCCGGCGACGCCGCCGCGCCAACCACGCGCTGAACCACGCTCCCCGCCCCTCCACGCCCCCACAGCCAGCCCCGGCCCCGCCCCCCCCAGCTCCGCCATTGGTCCTTGGTCATTGGACATTGGTCATTCGCCCCGCCCCGCTTCCGCCCTCCACGCCCCGCCCTTCCCCCATGCGCCGCCTCCGCCCCCGCCTCGCCCGCCTCGCGCCCCTGCTCCTCGCCCTGCTCGCGTCGCCGCTCGCGCCCACGACGCTCCGCGCGGCGGACGAGATCTGCGTCGCCTGCGGCGCCAATGTCAGCGTCACCGGCGATTTCTCCCACCGCAAGGAGGCGCCCGATCTCGTCGTCGCGGGCGCGGGCGAAGACGCCGCCGCCTTTCGCGAAGACATCAACGGCCCGGCCTTCACCGTCGCCATCGCCGGCCTGCCCGCCGGCGCCTACGTGATCGAGATTCGCGCCGCCGAGACCGAGCACGACCAGCCCGGCGCCCGCGTCTTCGACGTCAGCGCCGGCGACACCGTCCTCGCCAAGGATTTCGACCTCTTCGCCGCCGCCGGCGGCGCCCGCCGCGTGGCCCAGATCGGCGGCACGATCGAGAAGGCCGACGACGCCCTCCGCGGCCCCCTGCGCATCACCTTCACCGGCCGCCGGGGCCACGCGAAGTTCAACACCCTCTCCGTCCAAAACGCCGCCGGCGAGTCCGTCGCCCGCCTGCGCGCCGCCGACCTCCAGGACGCGTTTTCCGCCGCCGCCCTGCAGGTGCCCGAGGTCGCCGCCGCGCCCATCTGGCGCGATCCCGCCCACTCGCTCGAAGCCCGCTCGGCCGACCTCATCCGTCGCCTCTCGCTCGCCGAAAAAGTCGCCCAGCTCAAAAACGCCGCGCCCGCCATCCCGCGCCTCGGCCTGCCCGCCTACGACTACTGGAACGAGGCCCTCCACGGCGTCGCCAACAACGGCATCGCCACCGTCTTCCCGCAGGCCATCGGCGGCGCCGCCTCCTGGAACCCCGCGCTCTTCCGCGAACAGGGCCACATCATCGGCGTCGAGGGCCGCGCCAAACACAACGACTACGCCAAGCAAAACAACGGCGACTCCAAGTGGTGGGCCGGCCTCACCTTCTGGACGCCCAACATAAACATCTTCCGCGACC
>CBINNW010000170.1:0-9030 GCA_966252115.1 uncultured Akkermansia sp. | reverse complement strand
TCAGTTTTCCACCCGTAGCACGTAAACGACGCCTTTCTCGCTGCCGACGGCGAGGAAACGGTCGTCCGGCGACCAGACGAGTTTCGTCGCGGGCGCGGGCATTTTCACCGTCGCGCGCAGCGGCTGGGCGCGCTCCGGACTCCAGAGCTGAAGCACCCCGTCGCGACTCGCCGAGGCGAGCAGGCTGTGCCGGTTTTGGAACGCCACCGCCACCAGCGGCGCATCGTGCGGCAGCATGGCCGGCTCGCGTCCCTCGGGGCCCGCGCCCGAGCAGTCCCACACGCACACATCCTGCCCGCCCGTGGTGGCGAGCCGCTGCCCGCTGGGGTCGAAACTGATCTGGCGGACCTTCGTCTCGTAACCGCTCATGTGAAACTCCTGATCCTCCTCGGGCAGCCACAGATGCACGCTCGGGTCGGCGTTGCCCGAAACCAACCAGCGTCCTCCCGGCGGCGACCACGCCAGCGTCGCGATGCCCTGCGCGTAGGGGAACTCCTTCTGCGCGATAAAATCGTCCGCATCCCACAGGCAGACGCCCCCGAAGTAGGCGCTGGCGAGCGCGCCTCCGCCCGGATGCCATGCGAGGGCCGAGATGGTCTTGGGCGCGGGTTTGAAACGATGCGTGATGCCGGCCCCGGGGCGGAGAAACACCAGATCCCGCCCCGCCGCGGCGGCGAGCATGGGGGAAAACGCGTCCGCCCCACGCGGCGCGGGCCGCCACGCGAGATGCTCCACCCAGGCGGTGCCGAGCTCGGTGGTGGCGAGATGCTGCCCGGCGGTGCCGTCCCAGAATTTCACCGCGCCGTCCTGACCTCCACTGGCCAGCAGCATGGATGCGCCCGCCGCCTCGGCGGTGCCGCCGACACGGCCACCATCGCCGGCATCCGCGCCCTCCTTGCCCCCACCGACGGCGGCGCGCGGCGCCCACGCCAGACAATTGGTGCCGTCCTCGTGCCCCGGCAGCTCCTGCCGGTTTTCGCCGGTGGCGCCGTCGAAGAGGTGCAGAGGGCCGGCCTGCGAGGCGATCGCCAGGCGCGCCCCGTCGGGCGACCAGGCGAGGTCGATCGCAAAATCATCGAGAGGGGCGGCCCAGGTTTTGTGCAACTGCATGGGCGCGAAGCGTGGAAAACCGGCCCCGTGGCGCAAGCCCTCCGACCCGTTCTCCGGCGTCCGCTCCCGTCGCGGCAGAAATTTCCAAGCCGAAGAAACGACCTCGCGGTAAAGTTTTCCCGCGATGCCGGGATTCATTCAAGATATTGGTATATAACGATAAAAGAAACTGGCATCGGCCGTGCTGAATCATGGCGCATGTCCGCAAGCGCCACCCTCGCCCCCGCCTCGTCCGCCCCCGTCGTCGGAAGCGCCGCCGCGCGGGACAGCTGGGCGGAGATCGAGCACTGGACGCTGGAGGCCTGCGTGTTGCGCGCCGAGGGACGCGAGTCCGAGGCGGTGCGCGTGTTGCAGGAACGCATCCCGGATTTGATCCGCGCGTGGAGCGCCTGCTGCGGTTTGCCGCGCGCCGAGGTGCAGGAGCGACTGCGCCGCATGTTCGCCGACACCCAGGATTTGGTCGCCCGCGGCATCGCGCAGCGACGCATCATCACCGCCGAGTTGCTCGCCGCCCGCGAGCGACCCGACCGCAGCGTTGGCGCCGGCACTGGCGCCGGTGCCTTCAGCGCCTCCGGCTCGGGCTCCGCGTTTTCTCAGACCGCCGCCGCCGGCTCCTCGGGCCCGGTCGGGCTGCGACGCGCGGTGCCGTTTGGCGACATCTCCGGCATGCTGGACGGCCTCGCCGAGGCCGAGCAGGAGGCGCGTCGCGAGGCGATCTGGCCCCTGCGTTCCGCCGCCACGCTGGCCGCGGCCCGCATCTGAGTTTTCCCGCAGTTTCCCTTTTCCCACACCCACCCACCAACCACCGACCCACCATCACCATGGCCAAGACCCTCGGCGTATCCGCCGCTTCCACCATCAGTTCCTCCGCCGGCGTCGCCCCGCTCGCCACCGCCCAAGACACCCTGCTCGTCGGCCTCGACTGGGGCACCAACCTTTCCTGCCTGCATGCCGCCCGTCGCGACAGCACCGAGCTGGCGGTGCAGGAGCAGATCCCCACCGTCGTCGGCTACGCCCAGGACAACGTGCTCGACGGCATCCTGCCCGGCGACGCCCGCGTGCTCTTCGGCAAGCTCGCGCAAAAACACCGCGCCCACCTCAACCTCGTGCGTCCGCTGCGCGGCGGCGTGATCGCCGAGCGCGACGCCGCCCGAGATTTTGCCAAGCACTTCCGCTCGCGCCTGCCCGAGCAGGCCGGCGAGATCCGCGCCGTCATCGGCATGCCGGCCAGCTCCGACCTCGCCGCCCGCGAAAACGCCCGCGCCGCCGTGCAGGGTATTTTCCAGAAAGTGCTCTTCGTGCCGGAGCCCTTCCTCGCCGCGCTCGGCTACCGCGACGAGGCCCGCCTCGCCGACCCCGACTACCAGGATCCGGTGCTCAACTCGCTCTACGTCGATATCGGCGCCGGCTCGACCGACGTATGCCTCGTGCAGGGCCGCTACCCGACGGTCAACGACCAGCTCAGCGTGCCTTTCGCCGGCGACGCGGTGGACCAGATCATCCTCGACGCCGCCCTCGCCGCCTACCCCGACTCCGGACTCACCCTCACCAAGGTCCGCGAGGCCAAGGAAAAATACTCCTTCGTCATGGCCGAGGAGGGCCACACGCCCGCCATCACCACCGTCATGATCGCGGGCAAGCCCCACAAAATCGACCTCACCACGCAGATCGCCGCCGGCTGCGAAGTGCTGCTTCAGAAAGTGTTCGAGATGACCCGCGAGCTCATCGCCCGCGCCGAGCCCGACTCCATCGGCGAGTTGCTGCAAAACGTCATCGTGACCGGCGGCGGCAGCCTGATCCGCGGCTTCGGCGTGGCCCTCCAGACCAAGCTGCTCGAGGAGGGTTTTGAAAACCCGCGCGTCCGTGTATTGGGCCAGGACTACAAAACCTACGTCGCGCGCGGCGCCCTCAAGACCGCGCGCCAGGCGCAGGATCGCCACTGGCAACACGTCCTCGGCGCCTGAGCCCGGTGGATGCGTCCGTCGGCCACCAACGGACTCGGCCAGATCCATAAGGGAGGACGGACATTCTTGTCCGTCTGCTTGGTCTGCATGCCTGGTCGAGGATTCGGACAGACGGACAAGAATGTCCGTCCTCCTTGGCGCGCATCGCTCGGTCTGTTTCGCTTCGCGCCCCCTTTTTTCGCCACCACAAGTGGGTTGGTTGGTTGACGAAAATCCGGGCCGGATCGTCCTCGGGGCGGTCCGGCCCTCTTTTTTTCCCACCCGGGAGCGCCGGCATCCCGCCGGCATTTCGGACCGACGCCAAGCAGCCGGAAGGATGCCTCCGCTCCCGGTAACAGACGCTCGGACGGTGCGGACCACCTTCCCGTCGGGCCCGCTGAAACGCGGAAACGCGGGAGCGTTTTTTCCCGTTTGCTTCGGGCCGGGGCGGCACGCATGCCTTTCCGTTCTCTTCTTTCCCATGAGCCTCGATGCGCCCACGCCCTTGTCTGTTTCCGCCGCCGATTTTCGGATCGGCATCGTGGCCGCCCGCTTCAACGCCACCCTCGTCGATGCCCTGGTCAATCGCGCGCATGCCAAGCTCGTGAGCGCGGGCGTGCCGGCCGCCGCCATTCGCACCGTGCGCGTGCCGGGATCGCACGAGGTGCCCTGGGCCGCGCAGCAGCTCGCCGCCTCGGGCCGCTTCGACGCCGTCATCGGGCTCGGCGTCCTCATCGCGGGCGACACCAACCACCACGAGATGGTGGGCGACGCCGTGGCCGCCGCGCTCATGCGCGTGTCGCTCGACACCCGCCTGCCGGTCATCAACGGCGTCATCGTGGTCAACAACCTCGCCCAGGCCGAGGCCCGGACGACCGGCCCGATCGACCGCGGCGCGGAATTCGCCGCCGCCGCCCTCGAGATGGCCGCCCTCAAACGCACCCTTTCCTGATTTCGATGAGCAACAAAGCCCTCTTCGCCCAACGCCGCGACGGACGCGTGGCCGCCTTGCAATACCTCTTTGCCTGGAGCATCAACCGGCCCACGAATCTGGCCGTCGATCTGGAGACCTTTTTCTCCACGCTCGAGGACGCCAAGCCGCGCGAGCACTACGCCTTTGGCGAAGAGCTCATCCACGGCGTGATCGAGCACTGCGACGACATCGACGGTCGCATCCGCGGTCTCGCCCACAACTGGGATTTCGAGCGCATCGCCAAGATCGACCTCGCGATCCTGCGCCTGGCCATCTTCGAGATGGTCCATCGCAAGGACATCCCGCCCGTCGTTTCGATCAACGAGGCCATCGACCTCTCCAAGCAGTTCTCCAACGCCGACGCCAAACGCTTCATCAACGGCATCCTCGACAAGCTGAAGGACCAGATCGGCCGCGACGCCCGCAAGGTGACTTGAGGAAAGCGGGGTGCGGAAAAGTGGATGTGGAAAGCTGGAAAACAGGAACGAAAACCGGAATCGGAAGGAACGATGTGGAAGGCCGGGAAACGGGAACGGGAGCGGGAACCGAGGGGAATAATGTGGAAAGCTGGAAAACAGGAACGGGAACCGGGACCGGAAGGAATGATGTGGAAAGCGGGAAAGCCGGGGTCGGAAGGTCGGATTTGGGGCATCGGGATTTGAGCGAACGCATCATCGCGGCGGCCATCGCGGTGCATGCGGCCCTGGGGCCCGGGTTTGTGGAGAAGGTTTACGAGAACGCGCTTTGCGTGGAGTTGGCGGCGCGGGGCCTGCGTTTCGAGCAGCAGAAGCCGGTTCGGATCGTTTATCGCGACATCGACATCGCCGAGCACCGCTTGGATCTGGTGGTCGAGGAGGTGTTTCTGGTCGAGCTGAAGGCGGTGCGTGAGATCGAGGACATCTTTTTCATGATCGCCCGTTCGCAGATGAGAGCCGCGAAACTCCCCGAAGGTTTGATCCTCAATTTTGCTTCCGTGCCGCTCACCATCAAACGCGTCGGCCCCGGCCCGCGCTGATCGGTCCCGATTCGTCCCCGCCTTTTAGCCCGCCGTTTCCGTCTTTTCCCTGCCTGTTTCCAGCTTTCCACATTCCACGTTCCCCTTCCCGCCCCGCCACCGCGGCCTTTTTCCCGGCCTGTTTCCAGCTTTCCACATTCCACATTCCCCTTTCCGCCTCCCGTCTCCCACTTTCCCCATTCGATGTTTGGTCTCTTCAAAAAATTTAAGGACGGCCTCGCCAAGACGGTCGCCGCGATCACCTCGAAAACGCGTTCGCTCTTCGGCGGCCGCAAGATCGACGCCGCCTCGCTCGACGAGCTGGAGGAGGCGCTCATCACCGCCGACTTCGGCGTCGAGACGACCGACGAGATCCTCGCCGAGATCAAGGCCGCCTATCGCAAGGACCCCGAGCTCAAAGGCAAACAGGCCGCCGAGATCGGCTCGTCCGTGCTCAAGCGGGTGCTCGCCGGCAGCGCCGGCACGCCCGACCTCGCCAAACGGCCCGACGGCGCGCCGACCGTGATCGTGATGATCGGAGTCAACGGCTCCGGCAAAACCACCACCACGGCCAAGCTCGCCTGGGCGCTGCAACAGGAGGGCAAGTCCGTGCTCGTCGCCGCGTGCGACACCTTCCGCGCCGCCGCGGTGGAGCAGCTCAAGACCTGGGCGGATCGCCTCTCGCTCGACATCGTTTCCAGCCACACCGGAGCCGACGCGGCCGCCGTCGCCTACGACGCGCTCCAGGCGGGCAGGAGCCGCGGCAAGGACGTGGTCATCATCGACACCGCCGGCCGTCTGCACACCAAAAGCAACCTCATGGAGGAGCTGGCCAAGATCCGCCGGGTTTTGCAGAAGCTCGACCCCACCGCGCCGCACTACGCGTGGCTGGTGGTGGACGGCTCGCTCGGCAGCAACTCGATCGAGCAGGCGCGGGTGTTTCACCAAAGCTTCGGACTCACGGGGCTGGTCGTCACCAAGCTCGACGGCACCAGCCGCGGCGGCGCGGTGGTCGGCATCTGGCGCGCGTTGAAGTTGCCCATCCACTACGTCGGCCTCGGCGAACAAAAGGAAGACCTGCAACCCTTCGACCCCGACGCCTACGCGAAAGCGGTGTTCGGCGCGGAGTAGGGCGGGGGCGAACACCGGCTCCCAAGCCGGTTTCGGGTTATACCAACTCCGTTCCGAGCTGGGCCTTTTTCGAAAGCAGCGCCCGCCCTCCGGGTGCGTCGGCAATTTGGCCCGGGCAAACGGAATGGGGAGGTTTCGATGGCGCCCGGGGTGAAATCGATGGCCGGGGAAGTAATGTCGGGAGTCCGGGCGTCGTTGTTGGTGGAGTTTTCTGGCAAGCCCGCCGCCCAACAAGCGCGTCATCCAACGAAGACGTGGATGGAAAAGCCTTGTTGCGGGGCGAAACGGGCCGGTAGGAATTCGCGAGGCTCGACGTTCGGCATCCGGTGGGTCATCGGGTGCTTCCGCCGAGCCCGCCATCACCGGCGCCCGGCCACCAGCGTCCCCGTAGCTCAAAAGGATAGAGCGGTCGTTTCCTAAACGACTGATCCGTGTTCGATTCACGGCGGGGGCACCAGGTTTCATGCCTCCCTTCACGCCGGCCGCTCGGCGGCTCCGGGAGGCGGAGGTTTTGCCCCTTGCAGTGCCCCGGGGCTCTCCCAACTTTTCCGGCGCGATGCCCAATAGCTTCGGTCACCTTTTTCGTATCACCACCTGGGGCGAGAGCCACGGACCCGCCATCGGCGTGACGGTGGACGGCTGCCCGCCCCGGCTGCCGATCAGCGCGGCCGAGATTCAGGCCGAGCTGGATCGCCGTCGCCCCGGGCAGAGCGACATCACCACCCCGCGCAAGGAGGCCGACACGGTGGAGATCCTTTCCGGCGTTTACGAGGGCCGCACCACGGGCACGCCCATCAGCATGTTGGTGCGAAACCTGGACCAGCGCTCCTCGGCCTACAACGAGATGAAGGCCGCCTTTCGCCCCTCGCACGCCGACTTCACCTACCAGACCAAGTTCGGCGTTCGCGATCCCAACGGAGGCGGGCGCAGCTCGGCCCGCGAGACCATCGGGCGCGTGGCGGCCGGCGCGATAGCCAAAAAAATCCTCGGTCTGCGGGGCGTGGAGATGCGCGCCCACGTCACCCGTATCCACGACATCACGACGCCGGAGGATGCGCTCGAGGCGTTTCCCGCGTTGGAGGACATCGAGGCCACGCCGGTGCGCTGTCCGCACGCCGCGACGGCGGCGGCCATGATCGAGCGCATCAAGGCGGTGCGTTCGGAGGGCGATTCGGTGGGCGGCGTCGTGCGGTGTCGCGTGCGCGGTCTGCCGGTGGGTCTGGGCGAGCCGGTTTTCGACCGGCTGGAGGCCGATCTGGCCAAGGCGATGCTGTCGCTGCCGGCGACCAAGGGCTTCGAGATCGGGAGCGGCTTCGCCGGCTCGCTTTTGCGCGGCTCGGAGCACAACGACCTTTTCGAGAACCGCGACGGACGGATCCGGACCGCGAGCAATCGTTCCGGCGGCGTGCAGGGCGGCATCAGCAACGGCGAGGAGCTGGTTTTTAACGTGGCCTTCAAACCCACCGCCACGATCCTGCGCGCCCAGCCGACGGTCGATCTCGAGGGACGTCCGGTCGAGCTGATGGGCAAGGGCCGCCACGATCCCTGCGTGGTGCCGAGGGCCGTTCCGATCGTCGAGGCCATGACGGCGCTGGTGCTGTTGGATCACTGGTTGCGTGACCGCGCGCAAAATCACAGCTTCGAGTTCTGATCCGGAGATTTTTCCCATGCCCGACGTCGCCGCATCTTTGGAGCAGTTGGTTTACGTGGTTCTCGGCGCCCCCGGTTCGGGGCGGCGGGAGGTTTTGGCCGACTTGATCGGGGGCGGGCTCGACGCCGCCGCCGGCGAGCGCGCGCACCTGATCCTGCCCGCCGGCGAACCCGGGGCGGAGGCGGACACGAAGACCGGAGCGGCCACGGTGGCCCGTATGAAATGGGATCCGGAGCTGAAAGCGCTCTTCGCCGACGTGCCGCCCGCCGCGGCCACGCACGTGTTTATCGTTTTGGACGGCTTTATCGATCCGGTGGATCAGCTGGAGGCGCTCAAACCTTGGTTGGCCGCCTACGAGCTGACGGTGGCGCGCATTTTCACCTTGGTGAACTGCCAGTTGGCCGAGAAGCACCCGCAACTCGGGGTGT
The DNA here is from genome assembly GCA_966252115.1 of uncultured Akkermansia sp. Lineage (GTDB taxonomy): Bacteria > Verrucomicrobiota > Verrucomicrobiia > Opitutales > Opitutaceae > IMCC26134_A. The sequence continues at coordinate 800 of CBINNW010000170.1, read as the reverse complement.
GGTTCGACGCCTGCATCCATTTTTCGGATGTGGTTCTTTTGAGCCGGCGCGAGGGTGTGGAAAACAAGTGGGTGAGCGAGTTTCGGCGGCGTTACGAGGACCAGTGCTTGCCCTGCCTGTTTGAGTTTGTGAAGGCGGGGAGGGTGAAAAACCCGGCGATGCTTCTGGATCCCACGGCCCGCAGGTTGAGCCAGTTTTTCGATCCCTCGGAGTGGGACGACCTCGATCTGGAAGGCGTGGAAATCGGCGAGTCCGACGACGAGGACGGCGAGGATTCCCGGCCCTTGGCGAAGTCGGAACTGGATCCGGACAACCAGCCGCCGGTGGAGCCGTATCTGGAACGCAGACAAAACGGCCGGCGTGTGATCGAGCTCCCCGATTTGAGGAAACTGCTCGGCGAGGCGGGAGCGACCGGAGAGTAGGTCGGGCTCTGTTGCCAGCGGGAGGGGGACCGGGTCGGTCCTCGGTCCCCCGGGACGTGGCGAAACGGCGCGGGAGAGCACAAAAAAGCGGCGTCCAAACGGACGCCGCCGGGGAGGCGTTGTAGTGGAAGGGTGGTCCGGCCTAGAACCAGAAGGTCGGGGTTCCCGAGGTGGTTTTTTTGGTAAAAACCGTGGGATCGGTCGGATTGATGCTGGAGACGAAGGGGCGCCATTTGACGCTGCCATCGACAAAACCGGCGTGCCCGCCCATGGGTTTGGCGCCCTGCATGTGGTTGCTGACGTTGTCCGTAAGGCCGCCGTTGACATTCTGGAAGTCGTTGCCGCTGGAGATCACCGCATCCACCACCAGCATGCGGC
>CBINNW010000169.1:0-9065 GCA_966252115.1 uncultured Akkermansia sp. | reverse complement strand
TTGACAAGCAATTAGTAGGCCAAACTCTTGGTTAAGTCCGACAGGCTGCTAGGGTGAACAGCTCCACGATCTCGCGCAGTTTCTTGGGGCCGAAGCCGGGCTTCATCTTGAGCCGCTCCCAATCGAGCGCCGCCACCTGGCCGACGATCCATCCGCCCGAATTCGCCGGGTAGCCTTTCCCCATGCGCACCGCCATGCCCATGATCGTGCGGGTGTCGTTCAGGAATTTTAGCCGCACCCGCTCCCATTCCAGCTCCACCGCCTCCATGTCGCTGCGCGGAGCCACGAAGGCATGCTGGCCGAGCGCTTTTTCCCAGGAGGCGTCCAACTCGATCCGCACGCGCTGAAACTTCTCCCAGCACTCCTCCTTCTTGGCGGCCTCGGTCGAGATGCCGGGCTGCGCCTTGATGTGATCGTAGGCGGCCTTGGCTACCTTCGTGATCGCGGGGCGCAAGGTCTCCGGCACCGCTTGCTTTTCCCAAATCTGCCCGAGGTCGATGCGACGTCCGGACTTCTCCGCGAGCCAAGCCATCGTGTAGGCGACGACCTGCGCGCGGATTTCGCCGCCGGTCTGGTCGGTGACGATGCGCTCGATCACCTTGAAAAGAATCATCTTCGCCACGAGGTGCCTGAAGTAGGCGGCGTCCACCATCGGCTCGCCCTCGTCCTCGTGACGTTGCGCGAGGGCGATGAAGTTTTTCTCCGCGCCGCGGCAGGCGAAGTGCGGCAGGCCGTTCCAGATCTGCTCGTATTTGGCGAGGTCGGTCTTGGTGAACTTCTGTCCGGGCGGGTTCTGCTTTTCCCAGTCGCGGATGCGCGGCTTGGTGCCTTGGCGGAGCTTGTCGTCGGCGTAGGAGCCGCGCGCCCGCTCGTAATACCAGTGCGTGCCGCGATCCAAGCCGCTGGCTGCGGGCGCCCACACGGTCCGCGAGAGTTTTTCGATATCGAGGTGGAACTTGCCGTTGGCCGAGAAGTCGGCCGCGTTTACCTTGTTCTGGCTGTTGGCGTATTTGGAGATGAGCGGGACGATGTCGGCCACGCGCTCCGGATCGCTCAGCACGGTGAGCTTCACCTGCACGACCACGCCGGAGACGTCCGTGCCCTCGCGCTTCATCGCGTGGTAGATGCTCGCCGTGGTCTGGCCGCCGTTGACGATCTGGAAGTCCGTCACGGTTTTCAGCAGGGCGTGGCCGTTGTCGCGCGTATCGACCTCCACCGAGGCGGCCGTGCAGCACAGGCCGTTGTTGTAGGCGAGGAAGCGGTGCGGTGCGTCCTTGAGCGTCTGTTGCAGGCCCTTGTTGATTTTGCCCTTCGCGGAAAGGAATGCACGGACGTTGCGCTCGAGCAGGCGCTGGCCGTGCTGCCCGTATATCTTGGCCAGCACCGGGGCGGGCAGAAACGCGAGATAGGTCCGGTATTCGCCGGTGCTCGCTTCGGTTTCCAGCGCCGGCACCGGGCCGCCGTAGTCTTCGACGAAATCCAGCTCGATGACCTCGCGGTCGCCCACCTGGAGGCGGCTGAGCTTGTCGAGATACCAGAGCACGTAGCGCAGCTCGAGATCGTCCATCTGCTCCTGCTCGATTTCGCCGGCTTTCACCACGCCGTCGGTCAGAAAGAACAGACGCACCGCCGTGAGCGAATCCTTCGCCTGGTGGATGGCGCTCATCGCTCCGAAAATAGGAAAGGCCGGTTCGAGCTTGGTGTGCCAGCCGTCGAGCGCTCGCCGCAGGAAGCCGCGCAACAACTTGAAGTGCCGGTCCGCCTCCGCGCGGGTCACGACTGCGGGCGAGTCGTCGTTGTGATAAAGCGAGGCGAACAGATCGAGCGTGGCGCCGTCGCCGGAGAGCGACCAGGCGCTGAGTTTCGCGGCCGGGGTTTTCCCGCGTCCCGGATCTTCCCAAGCGCACAGCGCGGAATCGCCGGCCTCGTTGTGCTCGATCAGGCGCTCCAGCGCAATGGTGGTGAAGGCGTCGGAGCACAGCGGGGGCGCCGACGCCGGGTCAAAGAGCCCCTGATGCTGGGATCGTAAATTTTAGCTATAGCCATCGGGCTTGGGGTGGTTTTACTTACGTCAATTGAAAATTACCTTGTGCCTCCCTTCGGTTATCGAACAAGAAGCCGATAGGAACGTCTATCTTTGATCGACCGCTCCGTCTGTTTCCTCCCTATTTCATTTTCGTTCCCGTGACCTACGCCACCAAGCAACTTACCCACGCCCTGCAGGAGCTTACTCGCCGCAGCCAGCAGGATAAGCCGCAGGTTCAGCCGTCGGCGCCGTCCATCATTCCGGCTGACGGACTTCAGTTTTCCAAAGAGGTGGAAACCTATCTCGAGCGTCGGCAGGACTACTCCGCCCAGACTCGTCACGTCAGTGTCGGCAGCTACTAGATCTCTGATGCATGAGCTTCCGGGCCGCGCCGGGCACACGAACAGAGTGGATCGACACCCGGACCGAATCCGGGTTTTCAAACTTTCTCCACATCGACCGGCGTTACCGGTCTCATCCCGTCCTTCGGCGCATTTTTTCGCTCGCGCGAGTGTTGGGTTACAAATCGCTGCTGGTTGAGCGAATCGACGAAGCCGCCTGCCTCTTGCTTGCGGAGGAGAACGCGGCGCTGGCTGTGCGACGGCCGGACTTTGTTGGGTCTGCGGTGGAGCGGCTCAGCTTCTGGCGATGCCCGCCCGACGCGGAGGTCGCGCCGGGCGATTTCATCGGCTACGCGATTTTCAAGAGCGATGAGCTGAAGGGCGCCTCGCACCCGCAGGATTACGTTTATGAGGCGGTGTTGCCGTCAGTTCGCTTGGAGGATCAGAACAACTTTATCCACTGTCGGCGCACCTACGCCGTGCAGACCGCCGCCGGACCGCAGGCCGTGACCGGCGTTCTCTACGCCCAGCAAAACGATCTGACCTTTGTGTGCGCCCACGTCGCCCTGCGCACCGCCTTGGCCTGTCTCCTGCCCGAGCATGATTTGAGTTACGCCCGTATGAACGGGCTCGCGGGCATCGACCACCGGACGCGCGTGGTCGGTGGCGGCACCGGTCTCTCGCCGGGAGATTTACAGACGATTTTGCGCGGCCTAGGGGTGCCTCACGAAAAAATCGTGCATGAACCGAGGGACGGGCTCGATCTGCCCACCGAGTTCCAACGAGACCTCTACGGTTTTATCGAGTCCGGTTGCCCGGCCTTGGTCGGCTTCGAGCTGGAAGATCCGAACCCCGGCCCGGGTGGCTCGCCCCGGCACATCGTGCCCGTGATCGGGCACACGTTCAACAACGACGCCTGGGTGCCGGACGCCCAGCGCGCCTACTTCGGCAATCAACTCCGCTATTTCTCCAGTGAGAGCTGGCTGAGCTGCTACGTGCTGCACGACGACAATTTCGGCCCGTATTACTGCCTGCCCCGGCATTTTCTCAAAAAGGACAATTTCCGCATCATCCTTGGCCTGCAACGCCACGCCACCGCTTACAACGCCGGCGAGGCCGAGGCGGTGGGGTTCGCGTTTCTTGAAAGCATCGTGCGTTTCTCGCCGGCCATCGGGCAGGATTGGTATGACCGATTTGCAATTTTCTGCCGCCAAGGGCTTCTGGTTTTGCGTTCGTTCCTAGTCGAGCGGCCGGCCTATCTGCGGCATCTGCGGGAGATGCGTTGCTGGGCCGGCGACTCGCTCGAACCGGATATTGTCGGGCGGATGGAGAATCATCTGCCGGAGCGTTTTTGGATGATCGAGGCGAGCGCCCCGGAGCTGTTTACCGCCAGCCGGCGCAAGTTTGGCGAGTTGCTGCTTTCCGCGACGACTCCCTTGCCCAAGCCGCTCGACATCAGCCCGCTCCTCGCCGCCCGGCTTCCTGGCATGGTGTTGCTGCCCCAAGGAGGTAACATCGCCAGATTATCCACTGAACTGCAAAGCCATACGCCGCTCTACACGGCCGCCGGCTGCGCGTGATTTTTCGCTCAGGCGAATAATCCCATGCCGAATGTGAATTTCTCAGTCATCGAGCCCGGCAGCCGCTGGGAGCGCGTCGAGTTGGCGAAATTGTGGGGCTACGCGAGCTTTCACGCTCTGGCGCGAGGCGTGTTTACGCCTCGGGATTCCAACCAGATCATTCTTTTCGTGAAGGAGGAAAAAAGGGAGGGCGATGAGCCCTACGCGGACTTGCTCGAAGGCGACATGATGAATTGGCACGGCGAGAAGGGGCACGGGAACGACGAACGCATCGCGTCGGCGTCCATGCGCGGCGATGAAATCCATGTCTTCTATCGTGAAGTTCATCGCGCGCCGTTCACCTACCTCGGAAAAGCGTCGTTGGTTTCGTCGACCTTGTTGCAGGACGAACCAAGCCGCTTCGTTTTCCGTATCCAAAAAACCTGACGATCCCATCTATGGCCAAAGGACGTGCATGGACTCGTGAAGAACTGGTGGTGGCGATGAACCTCTACTGCACGATGGAATTCGGCCAATTCCACGCCCGCAATCCGGTCATCGTCGAGGTGGCGGCAAAGCTCGACCGGAGCCCGAGCAGCCTGGCGATGAAGCTCTGCAACTTCGCCTCGCTCGATCCGTTTCATGCCGCTCGCGGAGTGAGCGGGCTAAGCGGCGCCAGCCAGTTGGATCGCGAGGTTTGGCTGGAGTTTCATCACGACTGGGAGAAGAGCGCCTACGAGAGCGAGGTGTTGCTGGCGAAAACCAAAGGAGTGCCGCTCGAGACGGAAATCGGCATCGAGGAGTCCGAGTTGCCAAAGGAAGGTCGCGAGCGTGAGCGCGTGGTGCGTGTGCGGGTAAACCAACACTTCTTTCGGGCTTCGATTCTGGCGGCGTATGAGAGCGCGTGTTGCATCACGGGGCTCGATGCCCCGGAGCTGCTGGTCGCAAGCCACGTCGTGCCGTGGGCGAGAAACGCATCGGCGCGGGTGAATCCACGAAACGGACTGTGCCTAAACGCGCTGCATGACCGTGCATTTGATCGGGGCCTGATAACCGTCTCGGACGAATTCCGAGTCGTGCTATCACCCCGTTTGCATCAACTGGCGGAAACGCCAGCGGCCGGATGGCTTCAAAGCTACGGTGGCGCGCCAATCCGGTTGCCGCAGCGGTTCAAGCCGGAGCCGGAGTTTCTGGCCTGGCACCGCGAGCATGTGTTTTTGGCCGATTAAAATCGCGTCAGAGCGAGGCTCGGCGAAGGACGGCTTCGACGCTTGTTTCCAAGGCCCGTGCCAGCGCGACAAGGTCGCTCAGTCTCGCGTCACGACGCGCCGCTTCGAGATCCGCGACGAGCAACGCGTCCAAGCCTGCGGCGAACGCGAGTTCCTGGAGCGTTAGGGATCGCTGCAACCGTAGCTCGTGAAGGACGGTCGCGACGGCTCTTGTTTCAGCGCTGGCTTCGGGCATGCGCCTAGGTTTGGGCGGCCTCATGGCGTGTTCAAGGGTGACGCCATGTTTCGGGCGTAATCGTGGGCGTTTTTCATGGCTGGGGATCGAGGGCGGCGAGGAGCGTGGGGAATTGGTCGAAGGGGCTTTGCAAGGAGAGCCGGCGGCGGGCTTACTCGGGAGCGTGGCCGGCGGCGAGAAACAGCCGGTGGAGCTGGCGCATGGCCTCGGTGATCTCCGCCTCCTGCGCGCTCTCGAAGGGCTCCGGCTGCGAAGCCGGGTTCTCCGTCGCCGTGATGGCGATGTGCTGGAGCGGCACCGTCTCCTCCAGCATGCGGAGCAGAGCGCGCAACGCCTCTGCGTCGGCCGCGCCCGCACCGAGGTGGCGCACGAGCGGGTGCTCGCGGTTGATGCGGTAGAACACGCGGTCGTGCTTGGCCACGGGCGCCCAGAGGTGGACGCGCTCCGAATTTTTCTGCGGCACGAGGCGCGAGCCGCGGTGGGTGTAAACGGCCTTGGCCTTGGCGCGGGCGTGCTCGGCGATGCGGCGCAGGTCGTCGCGGAGGGCGAGCGGCGGGGTGGCGCGGGATTTGGTGACGTTGATCTGCCACTCCTGGTCGAGGCTGTTGGGCAGCTCGATGGCGATGCGGGCGAGCTTCAGGTGCTCGTCCTTGGTCCAGCCGAAGCCGAGCCAGTCGCCGGCCACGAGCAGGCGGTCGCGGCGGTAAACGTAGAAACCCTGGTGGGCGAGCCAGCCGCGCGGGCCGGCACCGGCCTCGTGCTCGGGCTTGGTGAGCTTGGAGAAGTGCGGCAGCACGTAGGCGCGCACGGGCACGCGCACGCCGCCGAGCCGGAGCGGGTCGGCGGGCAGGCGCACGGTGGCGGGGTGCTCCTCCATGAAGGGGTCCCAAGGCTCTACGGGGCGTTCGTTGATGAAGAGGCGGGTGGCGGAGGGGCCGGAGAGGAGGCGGTGGAACACCATGCCGAGGTGGCGGCGCACGCCCTCGATGCGTTCGAGGAAGCGGAGCTGGTGTTTCTCGTTTTGCGGGTCCTGGCCGCGGGTCAGGCGGTCGAGGTTTTGCCAGAGCACGGTGGTGCCGTGCGGGAGGCTGGAGAGCCGGGCGAAGCGGGGCTCGGCGGCGGGGGCGGCGGCACGGAGCAGGCGCCAGTCGTCGCGCGCGGCGATGACGTCGAGATCCCAGCAACGCGTCTCGGGCGCGGGCATGTCGGCGCGGCGCGAGCGCACGGTTAGGCGGCGGCACTGCGAGAGGGACGCGGTCTTGAGGCCGAGGCCGAAACGCCCCAGGTCGTGCGGCTGGCGCGCGGCGAGAGGGCCGCCGCCGCCGAGGCGCATGGCCTCGATCAGCTCGGCGGCGTCCATGCCATGGCCGTCGTCGGTGATGCTGATGACGGAATCGGCGCCGTCCCATTCGAAGCGCAGCCAGACGTGGCGGGCGCCGGCGGAGATGCTGTTGTCCACCAGGTCGGCGAGGGCGGTGGGCAGGTCGTAACCGAAGGCGCGAAGGCTTTCGACGATGGCTGCGGCGCGGGGCGGCGTGGAATCGAAGGCTTCGTCGGGCATCGCGCGGAGAGGTCAGCGGGCGTGGGCCGGCACCGGTCCGGGAGCGGCGGACCGCGCCGCCGAGGCGAGACGGGCGCGCGCCTCCAATCCGGCGCGCTGGGCGGCGACGCAGTAAAAGGCCTCGTCGGAAAATTCGTCGGCCTCGAAGCGACGCCAGGCCTCCACGCCGAAGCCTTCGAGCATGACGGGCCAACCGCTGCGGGTGTAGCGCCGGCCGAAGCGGTCCACCGCCTCGCCGGAGGCGGGTTCGTCGTGTTTTTCGTCACCGTGCTCGTCTTCCAGCGCGTTTTCCGGGTGGAGGTCGGGGAAGAGCCAGAGCAGGGCGTGCCAGCACTTCAGAAACGCGTCGGCCGGCATGGCGCGCATGGTTTTTCGGTCGGCCTTGGCGAGCGGATCGAGCCACTCGACCGCCTCCTCGTGGTGACGAGGCAGCGGAAATGTCGGCGCTGGCGGTGGCGGCGAGGTCTTGGCGGAGCGTGCGGGCGCGGCCGGGGCGGGCGTGGCGGTGGGACGCAGGAAACGAAGGATGGCGTCGCCGACCGCCTCGCCGATGAGCGGCGGGACGGCGTTGCCGATGACGCGGAAGGAGTGGGTGCGCGGTTCGGGGAAAACGAACCAGTCGGGGAAGGTCTGGACGCGGGCCGCCTCGCGCGGGGTGAGGGAACGATTTTGCGTCGGATGGATGAACATCAGCCCGTCCTTGGCGAGGTGGGCGACGATGGTGGAGCAGGGGCGCTCGCGATGCTGACGGGTGTAGCGGTCCTTGAACGTGGTCTTCTTGTAGGGGAATTCGAACTTGACGCCTTTGCGCATCTGCTCGGCGGAGGAGCTTCCTTCGGGGATGCGCTTGAAGTCGCGCAGGTCGCGGGCGCTGTGCGGGCGCGCAACGTGGTTGTGCAGCGCCTCGGTGTTCATCGCCTCCGCGACGTGGAAGAGGAAACGGCGGCCGTGCTCGGCGTGGTCGTGGAAGAAATTTTTCCGGTGTTTGAAATCGTAGGCGCGCAGGTTTTCGCCCTCGCCGGCCTCCAACTCGGGCAAGTCCATGATCGCGTCGCCCAGCATGGCGCCCACGCAGGCCCGGGCGACGGGTTGGAGTTCGCTGGGAAAGTAGCCTGCGAGATCCGCGCGCACGCCCACGATGAGCTGACGACGGCGTTTTTGCGGGGAGCCGAGCTTCTCGCCGCGCTCGATCTGCGGATGCACCCGATAGCCGGGCAGGTCTTTGTCGCGGCCGAGGATGCGCGCCTGGTATTGGACGGCGGTGAAGTAGCGGCCGCCGGCGGCGGAGCGCAGGCCGAGGACGTTTTCGATGACGAAGACCTTGGGTTGGAAAAATTCGACGAAGGCGAGGAAGTTGCGGAAGAGGTGGCGGCGGGGGTCTTCCTTCAGGCGTTCGGTGCCGTGGTTGGATCCGTCGCGCTGGCGGGCGGTGGAGAAGCCCTGGCAGGGCGGGCCGCCGACGATCACGTCAAGGCGGTCGGTGCCGATGAGCGCGGCGAGCTCGGCGGGCTGGAATGCGGTGAGGTCGCGTTGGAGCGCGTGGCGAACCGGGGGGAAGTCGGGGTGTTTCTTGTCGGCGAGGTTGGACTTGAGCGTGGCGACGGCCTGTTCGTTGAAATCGACGGCGGCGAGGCAGTCGAAGCCGGCGCGGAGCATGCCCAGCGTGAACCCGCCGCAACCACAGAAGAGGTCGAGGAAGGTGGGGCGGGCGGCGGTCGCGGGCGTGGCGGCCGTGACGCCGAGCGCCTTGGCGAGGCGCAGGGTGGTCTGGAGCGTGGCGTTGCGCTCGCCGCGCTCGACGCCGCCGATGTAGGTGCGGTCGAGGTCGGCCTTTTCGGCAAGCGCCTCCTGCGAGAGGCCAAGAGCTTCCCGGCGGTCCCTTATGTTTTTACCAAAGCGCTTGAGCGCGTTGTCCTTCGGCATCCGCCGAACATAGCGGAACGCCGACTATGAGACCACGGATTAGAAGTAGCACTTCAGGCGGGCGTTGGCGGCGGAGGCGGGCATGCGGGCCGCGAAACGAGTCCCTCGTTCCGCTACGGGAAGGAAGAGGGGCGGGCGTAGATGACATGAAGCCGGCTGGTTGCCGTCGAGGAGAAGACGAACAACCAACC
>CBINNW010000168.1:0-9178 GCA_966252115.1 uncultured Akkermansia sp. | reverse complement strand
CGCAATTAGGTGCGTCCCTCTTTTTTTGCCCGGACACCGGCCAACGGCACCGATGTAGGCCCGACCGCTGGTCGGGCTGCCTGGTCTCACTCCCTTCCGCCCTCTCCCAACACCTCTTCCAAACCGCTCATTTTCGCCGCCCTTACCATGCCCCAAGCCCCGCCGCCAGCCCACAGACTACCTTAATTGAGGTAAACGCAGTTCGTTACAAACCCTCCGCAAATCGCTATCCTCCTCTTCGCTCCCCCCTATGCATCCCCGCTTCACCCACATCCCCCGCCTCGCGCGTCGCGCGAGCCTGCCGGCCATGCTCCTGGCCCTGCCGGTCCTGTGCCCGGCCCAAACCGCACCCGCCTCCGCCGGACGTGAACTCTCCCGCACCGTCTCCACCACCGAAGACGGCCGCGAGCTGATCGTCATCCGCGCCCTGCCCCCGGCACCGTCGCCAGCCGCCGCCCCCGTCGCGCCTCCCCCGGCTCCGTCGCCGACGCCCACCACCGCCGAGAAACTGGAGGAGCTGCGCCTCGCGGCCAAGAAGCACGACAACTTCACGGTCTTCGCGGTGGTCTATCCCGGCCGGCCCGTGCTCACCGAGCTGCGCTGGACGGCCGCCGGTCGCGAGTGGCTCGCCTACAGCAACATCGATTTCCACGCGCTCACCCAGCTCACCCGGATCGAGACCGCCGACACCGTTTTCCAGTGGTTTCCCTTCGTGAGCGACGGCGACGCGGAGGGACGTCCGCACTTGCCCGGCCTTGGCTTTTCCGGCCCGGAGGCCGAATACCTCGTTTACGCCCGGCGCACGGAGTGGGCCGCCGCCCCCGAGGCCTTCGCCGCGCTGGATGAGCTGCATGCGCACTATCAGCAAAACCGACAGGCCCTCGACGCGGCGCTCGCACTGCGTCGCGCGGAAGCCGCCCGCCTCGCCGCCGAGCCGCCACCCCCGCCCAAGCCGGTGATCGTCCGCTACTATCAGCCGGTGATTCCGGCCGGTCCCGCCGCTTCGGCGGAAGGAGGTGCCCGATGAACCCGCGTGTCCTCGCCGCCACCTTTTCCGTGCTTCTGGCCTCGACCGCCTCGGCACAGCCATGGCAGGCGCCCAACGAGGCGCTTTCGCTCACCCGCGAGGAAAGCGGAGACCCGCTCACACCTTGGCGCTACACGGTGGATTTTTGGAGCAAGGCGGGCCGCACCTACGTCGTGGAGGAGACCGACGATCTCGCCAACCTGAGCTGGCGCCGCCTGCCCGGCTTGGTGCTGGGCGGCGAGCGGTATCGCTGGGCTCTGGATGAAAACGGCTATCGCAGCGCCAACATCCCCGAGGCCTACCGCAGCTTCGAGAGCAATACCGAGCGGCAGTTTGTCCGCCTCCGCCATGTGGACTACCTCATCGAGCCCTTCGCCGGCGATTACGACCGCGATGGCGTGAGCAACCACGACGAGGCCACCGTCGCGATGACCGATCCCTTCGCCTATCCCGACGAGGATCTCGCCGACAACGAACCCGACGGCTTGCCGGACGCTTGGGAACGCTACCGCTTCGGCGGCTTGCAGCTCGGCCCGCAGGACCGGGACCCCGCCGGCCACACCCTCGCCGAACGCTACGCGGTGGAGCGGCGCGACAGCGATGGCGACGGGCTGCCCGACGCCTGGGAAAAATTTCGCTGCGGCGGCACCCTCGCCGAGAACGGCGCCACGCTTCGCGACGGAAAACCCAATCTCGCCCGCTTCCGCGAGGACCGGGTGAAACTCGCCGACCACCGCTTCGGGGCGCAGGAGTTTCGGTATGATCCCGCCTACATCGGCAACGCCTTCGGCCCGACGCCCGAGGACCCGCTGAAAGTCCACCTGGTCGGCAATCAGGGCGGCAGCATGATCGTGGCGTATTCAGACATCACATACAGCGAAATCACGAGCGTGCGCGTCTGGCCCAGCAACAGAGCCTATGGAGTTATCGATCCACAAGATCCCGATCTTGCCACCCACTACGCCGACTACACCGGCGCGGTGGTGAATGGGGCCTACGAATACACCTTCGTCGCCACCCCCGCCACGGGCGACTACGTGGCCCGCGATCTCCTCAAGACGCTGCACGGGCGCCCGCTCAAACGTCGGCAGGAAGGCGGCGCCACCCGGCTGAGCTTCGCTCCGCTCGCCATCACCAGTCTGCCGCTCACCGAGGCCCGCCCCGACCGCTACCCCGCCGTTTTGCGGGACTTCCCCTACGCCAGCGGCCAGTATGCCACCTTCCCCGAGTTCGGCTGGGATCTTACTCCATCCAAGAACACCATCCATGCCGAACTGGCGGGCGGACCTCTCTATGGACTGCCGGTGCCCGATCCATCGACCCTGAACGAAAATTCGGGATACTCCTTGGTCCCTTGGTTCACCTATCCCGACGCCTTCGCCTTCTCCATCGAGAAAAAGGAAGCGGAGGAGTGGGAGTATCCCGAGCTCTGGCACGGTATTCGGAAAGAAACACATTTCTTCCCGCACCAAAATGATGTCGGCTCGCTATGGGGGGAACCTAAGAACCGCCAATGCTTCACCCTCGAGCTGCACTTTCGGCTCGACTACGACCTCGCCGACACCGCGCTGGATATCAGCTCCGACGACGCCTGCTGGATTTTCATCGACGGCCGCAAGGTCGTGGACCGCTCGGCCGGCTGGGCCGAATGGCACAGCCTTTCCTCGCTCCGGCAGATGGTGAAGAACCGCGACGGCCAGCAGACCCCCTTCCTCGAGACCGCCACCGGCAGCTGCATCGTCGATCTGTTTTTCGCCGAACGTTTCTACGAGGATTCCTACCTCACCTTTCTGGCCAACGCCCCGGTGAAGCCGATCTACGTTTACCAGGTGGTGGTGGACTGCGATTGGCGCACCCCGCTCACCTACAGCCTTACCCAACACCCTCCGGGAATGCAGATCGACCCGCATAGCGGCAAAATCTTTTGGGATTACTACGGCCTCAACGCCGACGCCGATCCCGCCAACGATGTCGCCGCCGGCGCCCACCCGGTCACGGTCCACGTCTCCGATGCGCGCGGCCACTCCGACACCCAAAGTTTCACCCTCAACCTCAGCCTCTGATCTCCCCATGAAATTCCGCATCCTTCTCCTCGCCGCCCTCGGCTTTTGCCCAATCGCCCACGCCATCGACATCGTCGCCTCCGGCGCCTCCGGCCCCGGCCAAGTCAACCTGACCGGCACCTACACCCAAGACTTCGACAGCCTGCTTTCGGAAACCCCCTCCAGCGGCGTTCCCTTTGTCAACAATTCCACCATCCCCGGTTGGTATTCCACGAACTCTCTCTACAAGGCCAACACCGCGTCCGGAGGTCTTTCCAGTCTCGGCAAGAATGAGGATGCCGACCGAGCCCTCGGCGGGGGCGTCACCAACTGGTCCCTCCGCTTCGTTAACACCACCACCGAAGCCATCACCGGGGTTTCCGTTTCCTACGATGTCGAGCAGTGGTATCGGGGGGCCAATTCGCCCCAGACCAGCAACGATCTACATCTCTATTACCGAATCTGGTCGGCCGGCTTTAGCGAGGCGATTGAGGTTGGGAACCAGCTTGGAGCGGGGTGGACACACGTGCCCGACGCCACGTTCACGTCGCCCAACGCGACCCTGACCGGCGCCGAATGGCTCGATGGCAATCTTTCCGAAAACCAAGGCCACGTCAGCGTCATTATCTCCGGCATCACCCTAGCCCCGGGTGAAAAACTCTGGCTGCGTTGGGCTACCTTTGACGAGCCCGGCAACGACCACGCCCTCGCCACCGACAACGTCTCCGTGAGCTTCCTCACCGCCGCCATCCCCGAGCCCGCCTCGGCCGCCGCCCTGCTCGGCCTCGCCGCTCTCGCCCGCGCCCAAACCCGCCGCTCCCGCCGCAGCCGCCCATGAAATCCTCCCTCCGGCTCCTTGTCGCCTTCGGCGCCTGCCCATTCGCCCACGCCATCGACATCGTCGCCTCCGGCGCCAAGGGCGCCGGCTAAGTGAAGGCCAAAGCACCCCAATCACCATCATGGCCAACCCCGCCGCCGACACCGACGCCGACGGCCTGCCCGACGCCTGGGAAAGCGCCCACGGCCTCGCCCCCGGCTCCTCCTCCGACGACGACGGCGCCCTCGGCGACCCCGACGCCGACGGCCTCGCCAACCTCCTCGAATACGCCACCGGCCTCGATCCCCACGCCCGCGACGCCTCTCCGCTCTCGCTCGCCCTCGCCCCGCACCCCACCACCGGCGACCGCCACCTCGTCGTCTCCTACCGCCGCCTCGTCGCGCCCGGCTCGCTCGCCATCGGTTTGACCGTCTCCGAAAACCTCCGCGACTGGGCCGCCCCCGCGCCCGCCCCGGACCAACTCTCCGTCGTCCCCCACCCCGACGGCCTCACCGAGACCGTCACCGTCCGCCTCAACCCCGCCCTCTCCGCCTCCCCCCGCTTCGTCCGCCTCGAAGTCACCGCTCCCTCGCCCTGACTCGCCCCAGCCCCTCTCCGGCCGACACCGGCCGCACCATCATCGACCGGGCCCGCGTATCCCCACCCCGCCCGGCCCGACCCGCCTGCCCATAACCTCCGCTTGGCCGCCGCGCTCGTCGCAAAATAGTCGCGCCCACCTGCAAGAAGACGCTCGCGCCCCCCGTCGCCCCGCCTTCGGAATAAGAAACAGCCCTAGGTAATTACCCCGGGCGCCACTCTCTCATGTCCCGCTCCACCTCCCGCAAGGCGCTGATCGCGCTCGGCGCGCTCTGCATCTTGGGCGCATTGGCCGTCTTCTGGCGAACCGCCGTCCCCCGAACCGATCTCGCCTCGGAGCACTCCACCCCCACGCCCCCACCCGACACCCCGGCGGCGACACCCACCCCGACCTCGGCGGCGCCGACACCGGCCCCGGCCGCCCCCGCCTCCTCGGCCGCCCCCGCCGCCCCGACCACGACACCCACGCGCCCCCCCGCCCGTCTGCTCGCGCTCGATCCCGGGGCCGGCATCTCCCCCGCCACCCCGGCCGTCGCGGATCGCTGGCCCGAGGCCCACACCCTCCTGCGCGACGAATTCCCCTCCCCCGCCGACGCCTCCCTTCGCCACCGCGTCCGCATCGTCCGCGCCGATTTCAAATATCCGCTCCTCCGTATCGAGGAGCTCTGGCACACCGACGCCGCCACCGGCACCAGGCGCCTCGTCGCCCAGACCGCCATGGTGGCCGACCACCTCGTCACCAAACCCGCCCCCGGCGTGGAGGACGCCGCCTTCCGCGCCGCCATCGCCGCCGCCGGCGGCTCCGTCCGCGCCCGCAAACCCGCTTCCGGCCTCTATCTCGTCTCCTTCCCCGCCGACGCCATCGACGCCCTGCCCGCCGCCCTCGCCGACCTGCGCGCCATCCCCGGCCTCCTCCGCGTGGCCGAGCCCGACTACATCGTCCACGCCTCCCTGACCCCCGCCGATCCGAGCTACGCCCAGCTCTGGGGCCTGCACAACACCGGCCAGACCGGCGGCGTCGCCGACGCCGACATCGACGCGCCCGAGGCCTGGGAAATCGCCACCGGCTCCCGCTCCATCCGCGTCGGCGTCATCGACACCGGCATCGACTACAACCACCCCGACCTCGCCGCCAACATCTGGACCAACCCCGGCGAGATCGCCGGCAACGGCATCGACGACGACGCCAACGGCTACATCGACGACATCCACGGCTGGGACTTCGCCAACGACGACGCCGACCCCATGGACGATCACTTCCACGGCACCCACTGCGCCGGCACCATCGGCGGCGTCGGCGGCAACGCCCTCGGCGTCGTCGGCGTGAACTGGCAGGTCACCCTCGTCGCCATCAAGTTTCTCGGCCTCTACGGCGGCACCACCTCCGACGCCGTCGAATCCGTCTCCTACGCCACCCTCCTCGGCCTCGACCTGACCTCCAACTCCTGGGGCGGCGGCGGATACTCCGAAGCCCTCCGCGAGGCCATCGCCGAAGCCGGCGCCGCCGGACAGCTCTTCATCGCCGCCGCCGGAAACTCGGCCCAAAACACCGACCTCGCGGTCAACTACCCCTCCGGCTACGACCTCGACAACATCGTCTCCGTCGCCGCCACCGACCACGCCGACCAGCTCGCCTCCTTCTCCAACTACGGCTCCGTCTCGGTCGATCTCGGCGCCCCCGGCGTCGCCATCTACAGCACCGACCTCGGCTCCGGTTACCAAAGCCTCAGCGGCACCTCCATGGCCACGCCCCACGTCGCCGGCGCCGCCGCCCTCGTGCTCGCCCACCGCGGCCCCCTCTCCCCCGCCGAGCTCAAGGAAGCCCTCCTCGAAAACGTGGACCCCATCCCGGCCCTCGCCGACAAGACCGTCACCGGCGGACGCCTCAACGTCGCCGCCGCTCTGGGCACACCCGACGCCCTCGCCATCACCTCGGCCTCCTCCACCACGCTGAGCGGCACTCCCGGCGGTCCGTTCACCCCCGCCACCATCACCTACCGGCTCCGCAACACCGGCTCCGCGCCGCTCCCCTGGACCGCCACCGAGGACGCCGACTGGCTCGATCTCGCCCCCGCCTCCGGCACCCTCGCCGTCGGCGCCGAGACCACCGTCTCCGCCACCCCCTCCGCCGCCGCGCTCCTCCTCCAGCCCTCCCACCTCGCCGGCCTGGTCACGTTTGCCAATCTCGACTCCGGCAAGACCCGCGCCCGATCCATCTACCTGGTCATCAACCCCTTCAGCGAGCTCGTCTTCGCCGAGACCTTCGACTCCGGCGCCCTCGACCCCGCGTTCTGGACCACCTCCGGCGACGGCCCGTGGCAAACCCTCGTCACCACCCTCGACCAGCCCCACGGCGGCACCCACCACCTCGCGATGGATACGGCCGATTTCGGAACCTACGCCCGCAACGAGGCCACCCTCACCCTCGATGTCTCCGGTCGCTCCGGGCTCCGCATCTCCTTCGCGGCTCGCCTCGGCCCCTGGGAACGCGCCGACGCCCCGCCCTCCAACCCCTACGACGACACCGCCAACTTCGACGGCCTCGCCCTCAGCGTGGACGGCGTCATCTGGCACGAGCTCCAGCCCCTCCGCCCGCCCCATCTCGGCGAGAGCTGGAAACAGTTCACCGTGGATCTCGACGCCTTCCTCAACGCCCGAACCCTGCCCTACGGCCCCACCCTCCACCTCCGCTTCAACCAATACGGCTACTACTCCGCGCCCGCCGGCGGCCTGAGCATCGACGACGTGCGCGTGGAGCGCATCTACGACCACGGCCTGCGCCTCCTCCTCCCCGAATTCATCGCGGAAAACGCCACCGCCGGCACCGCCACCCTCACCGCCCACCCGGCCCCCGGCTCCGCGCTGACCGTCACCCTCGCCTCCTCCCTGCCGGCTTCGCTCGGCGTTCCCGCCACCATCACCCTTCAGCCGGGCCAGAGCTCCGCCACCTTCACCCTCACCCCGCACGACGACGCCCTCCGCAATGGTGGCCGCCCGGTCAACATCACCGCCTCCGCCACCGATTGGCGGCCCGACGCGGCCACCCTCCAGCTCGCCGACGACGAGGCCGCCACCCTCGCGCTCTCCGCCCCCGCCACCCTGCTGGAAGGCGCCTCGGGCCTCGCCACGCTCTCCGTTTCCCCCGCGCCCCAAACCGACGTCACCGTCCTCCTCGCCCACTCCCTCCCCGATGAGCTCGGCACCCCCGCCTCCGTCCTCATCCCCGCCGGCCAGAGCTCCGTCACCTTCCCCATCACGGCCATCGACGACACCGTCATCGACGGCGATCTCGCCGGCACCCTCTCCGCCAGCGTCGCCGGCTGGACCACCGGCCAGGCCCCGCTCACCACCCTCGACAACGAAAGCCTCGCCCTCGTCCTCACCGCCCCGGACGACCTCCACGAAGGCGCCCTCGGCCGCAGCGCCACCATCGAGCTCTCCGGCACGCTCCCCGCGCCGCTGACCGTCACCCTCGCCTCGGAAAACACCTCCGTGCTCGACGCTCCCGCCGCCGTCCTCATTCCCGCCGGCCGGACCTCCGCCCAGTTCCCCCTGACCTTCCCCGACAACACCGACGCCGACGGCGCCCGGACCGCCGAACTCGCCGCCTCCGCCCCCGGCTTCACCGCCACCTCGCTCACCCTCGCCGTCGCCGACGACGACGCCCACCACTTCACCCTCGACCCCATCACCGGCCCGCAAATCCGCAACGCACCCTTCGCCGTCACCCTCACCGCCCGCGACGCCGACGGCGCCCCGCTCCCGCACTACGACGGCACGCCCACCCTCGCCGCCGCCTCGGGCGCCGGCGATCCCGTCGCCATCAGCCCGACCGACGCCCCCGCGTTTACCCTCGGCGTCTGGTCCGGCCCCCTCGCCATCGGAGACTTCGCCACCGGCGTCGTGCTCACCGTCACCGATCCCGCCGGACCCACCGTTTCCAGCAACGCCTTCGACGTCGGCACCGGCACCGTCGATCACTTCGAGTGGGACGCCCTCCCCGACCCCCACCCCCTCGACACCCCCATCCCCGTCACCCTCCGCGCCGTCGATGCCGGGGGCAACCTCGTCGCCACCCACTCGGGCCCCGTGGACATCGGCTTTCGCCAGGCCGACACCGCCGAGATCCTCTCGTGGATCCCCTACGCCTACCCCGGCGAGTATCTCAACACCAAGGAAGCCATCGCCCGCTTCTTCACCCGCTTCCACGAGACCTCCACCACCGCCTCCACCCCGGCCGAGCTCGAGGCGGCCCTCGCGGGCAAACACATCCTCCTCGTCCCCGCCCAAGCCCTCGCCCCCACCGACGCCCTCGCTCCCATCGCCACCGCCCTGGCTCCCGTCCTGCAGGCCTTCGCGGCCCGCGGAGGCACCATCATCTGCTGCTCGTGGCTGGACGACGAACACCTCCTCCTCTCCCGCAGCGGCCTGCTCGCCGCCATCCCGACCGAAGGCCCCACCTTCGCAACCCTCACCCGGACCACCCGCACTCCCCTCAACGAAGGCGTCGCCACCCCGTTCTACGCCTACTTCATCCACACCTACAGCGCCCCCGCCGGGGCGGTGACCTCGCTCCACCTCGCCCCGACGGGCGACGCCGTCGTCCTGTCGCGCCAGGCCGGTCCCGGCCGAGCCATCCTCATCGGCACCGACTACTTCGTCACCGACACCGAGATGGACCGCGTCATCGCCAAC
>CBINNW010000167.1:0-9195 GCA_966252115.1 uncultured Akkermansia sp. | reverse complement strand
AAGCGGGCCACGCCCTCGGCGTCGGTGCTGCGGGCGTAGCCGAGATAGGTGTCGGTGGCGCCTTCGGTGGTGGCGGCGAGGTAGGCGTAAACGGTGCGGCTGGCGAGGGGGGCGCCGGCTTTGGTCAGCGTTACGGTGGTGGTGCCGGGAAGGGTAAAGGTGAAGCTGGCGGCGGGGGCCTCGATCACTTCGGAGAAGAGTTGGCGTCCGTCGCGATCCACCCGGAATTTCACCAGGCTGCCGCTGGCGAGGGTGAAGCTGGCGGCGCCGGCTGCGTCGGTTTTGCGCGAGTAGCTCAGCGAGGCGCCGGCCTCGTCGTAGGCGTAAACGGTCACGCCGGCCAGCGGTGCGCCGTCACGCATCACGGTAACGAGGGTCGGAGGCGGCGGGGCGATGGTGAGCGAGACGGTGGCGGGCGCGGAATCGTTTTTCCCGTCGTTGGCGAGGTAGGTGAAGGCGTCGGCGCCAAGGTAGGCGTTGGCGGGCGTGTAGAGCACGGTGTCCGACCCGGTGAACGCGACGGTGCCGTGGGCGGGCGCCGAGACGATGCGGTAGGCGAGCGGCGCGCCCTCGGGGTCGGCGCCGCGCAGAGCGATGGGCAGGGGTCGGTCGCGCTCGACGGCGAGCGCCAGGGGCTCGGCGCTGGGCGCCTCGTTCGGCAACTCGGCGGGGATGAGGCGGAGGAGACCGTTGCCGTTGAGGGTCAGACGATCCGCGACCAGGCCGCCAACGAGCTGGGTGTTGCCGTTGATCGTGACCGAGCCGGACGGAGCGGTGACGTGGGCATAAACGGAGACGGAGCCGTTGAGGGTGAGTCCGCCGGAGGAGAAATTGAGGGTGAGCCAGGCGGGGTTGGCGACGTCGCCCAGGCTGCCGTTGGCGTTGAGGTGGTTGGCGAGATTCAGCACGACCGGACCGACGACATCGAGACGCGACTGGCCGTTGAGAGTGAGGCGCTTGAGGTGATAGGTGGCGGGCGTGGTGGCGCCGGCGACGCCGAGGACGAGGACGGAGTTGCCGTTGGCGGTGAAGTCGCCGTAGGCGCCGGGCGGGACGGCGCGGGTGCCGGCGTTGGAATTGAGCGTGAGGTTGCGGAGGGTGGCCCAATCGCCGGGGGAATCGGTGGCGTTGTTGAGGTTGACGCTGCGCGAGCCAGACGGGGCGAGCGGGGCGGCGACGGTGGGCAGCGCGACGGGGTCGGTGCGACGGACGAGGCCACCGAGGGAGGAACCGCCGTTGAGCGTGATCTGGTAATTGGTCGGCGTGGCGGAGCCGTCGCCGTCGGTGGCGCCGCCGAAAACGGGGTTGCCGTTGATGCGAACGGTGGGGGTGCCCGGGGCGAGGAGTTGCCCGGTGAGGGCGGCGCCGCCGTTGAAGGTGGCGGACTCGGGCAGCATCTGATGGACGGAGCCCTCGACGCGGCCGTTGAGCATGGGGGCGTGTCGCACCTGGGCGGTGCCGGCGGAATCAGCGGCGCGGACCGGAGCGGCAAAGGCGGTGAGCAAACCGCCAAGCAGAGCGACGCCGAAGCCGAGACGGCCCATGATGTTGATTTTGAAGAGACGGGCGGTCGGAGAAGGTCCGGGGAGCGCCCGCGTCTCGCGGGCTGGCTTCGGCGTCTCGCCGAAGCCTCCGTCGGAAGACGTTGGGCGGGACGCCCAACGCGGCACCCGGGACGGGTGCGCTCCCCGGACCTGGACGGCGGAACTGGTGCCAAAGCAACGGCATTGGCCGAGGCGGCTGGCGGAGCGACGGACCGAACGAACGAGGGAGGGCGGAAGGAGTTTCACCACGGGAAGCTGGAAAATGCGAAAGGAGGACACGGGCGAAGAGGGCGACGGGACGCGAGTTCGATGGCGCATCAGGGTTGGGCGGGCGCTTCGGCCATGCCGGGGATCTGGTATTTCTCGCCGAGGTAGCGGTGAACGCGTTCGCGCTCCTCGTCGCTCAGCACGCGGTCGAATACGATGACCTCGGCGATATACCCGTCCAAATAGGCGCCATTCCCCTCTCCCAAGGAAGCGACTGAAGCGAAGCTCACGGGTAATCCCGAACGCACCATCCGCACGCCTCCGTTGAAACGGAAAGTCGCATCACCGCCGGGCGAAATGGATGAGTTGTGCAGGAATGGCGCCTGGAAAAATTCCGGACTTATCCCGGTCGCATAACCGGGAACGGTGGTCCCGAAATCGTCGGCAACCTCGCCAGACGGGGAATAACCACTGCCACCGCCACCACCGAAACGGAACAGGCCGATGTTTGCCACGCCCGGATCGCACCACCGCGCCACCACAAAGATGTCTCCCTCGGATGCGCCGAGCAGCGGATCGAACAACAGAAACGACGATTGACGTTCGGCAGTGAACCGCACGGCCGGCCAGCCGTTGATCGCCCCCGTCTCCAACTCGGGTCGATTCCAGACCCATCCGGGCGCGATGGTCATGCAGCCCGATCCGCTTTGATCTTCCCAGCTCGCGAGCGGCTTCGGCAGGACCGTTCCAGTCGCACCACGCAGCCACAAACGCAGCCCCGCGGTCGGAACCGGAGCGACGGCGGGAGCCTGCACAGTAACCGGCTCGCTGGCCGGTGATTCGCCGACGGGATTTCTCACGGTCACGCGATACGCATAGGTTTCGCCCTCCTGAACGGTGCCGTCCAGGAATCCGACCGCGTCCTTGACGGTGGCCAAGGCGACGAACGGGCCGCCGTCCACGCTGCGCTCGACAACCACCTCGGTTTCACTGTTCGCCGATACCGGTTCATGCCACGCAAGCTCGACTTCGGATGACGATAGCGGTGTCGCCACGAGCGAGGGTTGCGCTGGAACCGGCAGATGGGAATTCCAGCCATATTTCCGCTCCAAATACGCCTCGACTCGATCTCGCTCCTCGTCGCTCAACACTCGATCAAAGAGGATGACCTCGGCGATGTCGCCGCGGAGATAATCGTCCCAATTGTCGGCTCCCAACCACGCATCCGAGGGGAAGCCCACGTCGAAACCGGAGCGGATTATCCGCGTCTGCCCATTGAAGCGAACGACCGCGTCGCCATCCACGGAGACGGAGGAATTGTGGAGATGGGGGCGGAAAAGCGCTTCGGGCTCCGCCGCCAGCGGGCCGTCGCTCGAATCGACGCCGAAATCGTCCCAAACATAGCCGGCATAGTCGTAACCGGTGCCGTTGCCGGTCCCCAAGTTGAAGAGGCCCGACCATTCGGTGTCGGAGTCGATCCAACGTGCGACGACGAAAACTTCGCCGGCCTCGGCTCCGGCCATCACCGCCCCCAAGTCCAAGCGGTCGTCTACTCCGTCAAAACGCAGCGCGGGTTGAGCGCCCATCGCGCCGGGCACCCAAACAGGACGAAGTAACGGATCGGCCTGCGTAGCGTCGTTACCCGCGCCGCTTTGGTCGCTCCAAATTTGGATTGGCTCGCCGGTAGCCAGGCCCGCCGAGGCGCGTAGCCACAAACGCATGCCGGCGGGCGGGAGCGCATCGGAAGCAGCCACCAGCGAGACGGAGCCCGGTGTGGAAGTTCCCGAAACCGTGCCCAAGACCACCCGGTATTCGTAAGTCGATCCGAGCTCGATATCGGTGTCGATGAAGCCGTAGGCGTCGTTCAATGAGGCCAGCACCTCGAACGCCCCCCCGTTTTGGCTGCGCTCGACGGAGGCCGCGGTAGGCACGCCGTAGGATATGGCGTCGAACCAAACTAGCTCCACCTGCGATGCGGAAACGATGCTCGCGCTCACCGTCGGCTCGCCCGGCACCGGCGGCACCAGAGTCGTCGCCTCAACTCCCTCGCCGTAGTCCGACTCCCCATACCAAACCGAGCGTTTGACCCGATAGGTGTAGGTCTCGCCTGGCGTCAGCCCGCGATCCACATACTCGGCCATCTCGCCGACGGCGGCGTCCACTTCGACCTCGGCGATTTGCATGAACTCGCCCCCGGCGTTTGAGCGCTCGATCACCACCCGCTCGAGATCACCCGAGGCGGGCCATTCGAGCGTCGCCGAAGTGTAGGACACATCGACGCTCAACTCCGGCGGCTCGACCGTCGCCCCCGGCAAACCCTCGGGCCAATACTTCCGCCGCAGGTAACGGCCAAGCTGGTCGCGTTCGGCCGGGGTGAGCACATGGTCGTAGGCGAAGACCTCGGCGATGTCGCCGCCGAAGCTGGTGCGATACTCGGAGTAATTGAAGGCGCCCAGGGTGATTGAAAAATCTCCCCAATAGGTCTCCGAGGTCGATGCACGGCCAACCAACGCTCCGTTGAAACGGACCGTGGAATCCGACGCCTCATCACGTGTCACCCCAAAAAGGTGGGGCTCCAGCAGCAGAGGCTCGGAGGGCAACGGATACGTGGCAACGGCGCCGAAGGCGGAGTTTATCGTCGTCTCCCCGTATCCGTTACCGCCCTGCCAGCTATCACCGAAGAAGAAATTTCGCGCCGACCGGTTGTTCACCTTGCCGATCACGACGATCTCCGCCGTCGAGCCGGGCAGGCCCAAATCCAAACAGGCGTCCCACCCGCCCGCCTCGAAGCGCAGCGCCGGCCACAGACCAAAAGTCTCCGGCGAACGCACCGGTGGATTCTGCCAATAGAAATTCGAGATCGCGGCGGCACGACCGGAGCCGGTGTAGTCTTCCCAGCGCATCACGATCTCGTCCTCGGCCAAGCCGTCCGAGCCTCGCAGCCAAACCACCCGCCCATCGCCGGGCGGATACGCGGCGGAGGAAAGGTCGATCAGCTCCGGCTCGCTTGGCGTAGATTCGCCCGCCCAAGTGTGCAGCGTCACGCGGTAGGCGTAAGCGCGCGACGTATCCAGTTCCCAATCCGTCCAATTGACCGCGTTGTCCGCCATGCCGACCACTTCAAACTCGCCGCCGTCCACCTGACGCTCGATCACCGCCCCGAAGGCCCCGCCCTCGGCGGGCTCGGACCACGCGAGCTCCACCGTCCCATCACCCACCGCGCTCACCGAGAGCTCCGGCCGCTCCGGCGCCACACCGCCGGGCAACGCATACTTCAGCGCGAGGTAACGATGAACATCGGCACGCTCCGAGTCCGACAAGGTTCGAGCATACACCAGGACCTCGGCCATCGAGCCGACCAGATAGCGACCCTGCGCGTAGAATTCGCCGGCCCAGCCCAAAACCGGATCCGAGCGGGTGAGGAAACTCGGCCCCCCCGAATTGCCGCTGCCATCATAGTAGGGATAGCCTTCCAGGAATTTGCGCCCGTCGAGCGAAACGGCACCGCCGTAACCGGACCCATTGAAATTCCACATGTGGGGCCGCTGCAGGCGGGGCAGCGACACGCCCGGCAGCTCGCGCCGTGACGTCCATTGCCACTCGCCCAAACCGGGGCTGAGCGCCGACTCGCCGACAAAGGTGCCCGCATCGTAACCGCTGTTGAAGTGGAAGAGCCCGCCGGACTGATCGAGCTGGGTGACCAAAAACACCTCACAGCCCTGCGCCCCGTCCAGGAAGTTCGGCAACTGGAGCCGATCATTGCCATCGAAGCGCAAAACCGGGCGGCTGTTGATCCCGCCGGGCATCACCGTGGGCTGCTGGGTGGCGACGGTTTGGAACGCGTTGTTACCGCGCCCGCTCTTGTCCTGCCAGACCGCCACCGCCCCCGCACTCGGCACACCCTCCGACGCGTCAAGCCAGAGCGCCAGCCCGTCAACGGGCAGGTTGATCGCAATCTCCGGCACCTCCACCCGCGCCTCGTCGCTGGGGGCGGAAACGCCGAGCACGGTCGAGAGCGTCACGCGGTAGCCGTAGCCAAGGCCGGGCTGCACCGTGGCGTCGAGGAAGCTGCGTTCCACGCCCTCCAGCTCCGCCAATACGGCAAATTCGCCCTCGCCCACCCGACGCTCCAGCACGCTGCGCACCCGCGCGCCCGACGACTGGGCGTCGAACCAGTTTAACTCGACCGCGTTGTCGGTGTTGAGCGTCGCGCTCAGGCTCGGTTTGGACGGCTCCGGGATGCCCGGCGGGCGGTAACGCCGCGCCAGATAGGCAGTCACCGCCGCGCGCTCCGTCTCGTTCAGCGTGCGGTCATAGATGAGCACCTCGGCCACATCGCCGTCGAAGTGCGCGCCGCGCCCGTCGCCCAGGCGCGGGGAGGCGGTGAAGCCCACCGGCTCGCCGGCCCGCTCATGGTGCAGCGCTCCGTCGAAATACTGGAACCAGCGCGTCTCGTCGGCGCCGACGTTGTAGATCTTGAACTGGTCGAGATTCGCGGGCGCGGGCACGAAGTCCGGCCAACGCGACGCGCCGAAGTCCTCCGCGATCCACGGCTCCCCCACCTCGGGGTAACGGTTGCCGTATTCATGCGTGCCGAAAGACCAGAGGCCCACCACCTCGTTCGTGGCGGAGCGGCGCAGCACCACGAAGGCCTCGCCGGCGGTGGCGCCGTTCAGCAGGTCGGGCAACTCCAGCGCGGTCTGGCGCGCCGAGTCGAAGCGCAGCACCGGAGCACCGTTGGCCTGATCGGCCAGCAGACGGGGCCGCCACTCTTCCCCGGGCTGCGCGGCGTCGTTGCCGCGACCGGAGAGATCGTGCCAGACGCCGACGCGCCCCTCGAGATCGGTCGCGAAGGCGCCGAGGTCGGCGCGCAGGTGGAGTGCGGCGCCGGATACCGGCGGCAGTTCGCCGAAGTCGTCGCCCGTGGTCGGATCGGTGCCGAGGGCCGCCTCGACCGCGTCGCCCAGGCCGTCGCCGTCGGTGTCGCGCCGGGTGGGATCGGTGCCGCGCACATATTCCTGGAAGTTGGTCAGCCCGTCCCCGTCCGAGTCGGTCTCGCGGTGGTTGATGCCCGGCGCGAAGCCGTGGGCGTTTTCCCAGACGTCGTCGATACCGTCGGCGTTTTCGTCGTCGAAGAGCGGATTGCCCGCGCCGACGTAGAGCTCGTCGATCAGGACGTGCGCCTGGTCGTGGCCGCGGAAAACGAGCCGCGACAGCCAAGCTTGTTGCCCGGCGAAGCCGAGATCGCCGGCCACGGGTTGGCCATCGACATAGAAGTCCCAGGTGCGGACGTCGTGGTGCAGCGCCACGGTGATGCGCTGCCAGGCGGAGGCGGTGCCGTTGGGGTCGAGCGCGATCTGTTTCGCGGTCGGGCGCCACTCCACGCCGCCTTCGGCGTCGCCGACCAGAACCTGGTAGCGACCATCGGTGTCGGTCTCGTCGGCCAAGGCGAGCTGGGCCACGTCGCCGACCTGCGCGAAACGCCACTCGGCCGGATCGGACGAGGCGACGGGCTTGGCGAAGAAATCGACATAAACCGTGTTCGGGTTGGGTGCGCCTTCGCCGAGCTCGATCAGGACCTCCGCGCGCTCGGAGTCGCCCACCAGCATGAGGCCGCGTTCGCCATGGTGCGGAGCGGCGTCGGTGACTTCGGCGGAGCCGAAGGAAACCGTCCAGCCGCGCTGCCCGCCCAGCGGTCCGAGCTCATATCCCTCCGTCGCCTCGAAGTCGGCCAGGAAGGGCAAACCGGGGAAGGCCTGGATGCCCACCGCGACCGAGATGGTCACGGCGCCCTCGTCGTCATAGGCGCGGGCGGTCAGAAGGACCGGCCCGGCCGGAGCGTCGAGCCAGGTGAGGGTGTGCGGCGCGACGAGGCTTTCGCCCAGCTTCACGTCGCCGGCGTAGAACTCCACCCGCGCGATGCTGCCGTCGAAGTCGCCTGCGGTGGCCTCCAGCGGAATCGCGGTGGGCAGGGTGTAGGAGCTGAAGGGCTCGGGCACGGTGAGCTGCACCCACGGCGGCAAGTTGACCGAGAGCTCGGCCACCTCGCTCAGCACCTCGCCCGCCGGGTTGCTCACCCGCACCGCGTAGGCTCCGGCGTCGGAACCCGCCACCGAGGCGATGGAGAAGACCGGTTCGGTGGCGCCCGCGATGGCGACGCCGTCCTTGAGCCACTGGTAGGCGGGCGCCGGCAGGCCCTCGGCCTCGACCGAGAAGCTCACGCCCTGGCCGGCGACGACCCGCTGCGACACGGGTTGCACGGTGATGAAGGGCGGCGTCTGCACCACCAAGGTGGCGTTCACGCTGACCGCGATGCCGTGGTCGTTGGTCACCTCGACACGGTAAACCCCGGCGTCGGTCGCGCTCGCCGAAGCGATGGCGAGGGAGGAGGTCGTGGCGCCCTCGATGAGGACGTTGTCCTTGAACCAACGGTAAACCAGCGGCTCGCTGCCGACCGCCGTGACCGAGAAGTTCGCGGCCTGTCCGGCGGGCACGCCGCGATCCTGCGGCTGCGCGGTGATGGTGGGCCACGAGTCCACCACGAGGGTGGCGGAAGCGGAGGCCGAGCCCCAGGTGTTGGTGGCGGTCACCCGATAGGTGCCATCGGCCGCGCCGTAGCCGGGCACGCTGGCGATGGCATAGGAGGCGCCGGTGGCGCCCGGGATGGCGGCATCGTTGCGGAACCACTGGTAGGTCGGAGCCGGCGAGCCGGTGGCGACCACGGAGAAGCTGGCGGGCTGCAACATCGTCACGCGCAGGTCGGCGGGCGGCGTGGTGATCTGCGGAGGCAGGCCGACGGTGAGCAGGGCGCTCACGCTGGTGGCGTCTCCGGCGCGATTGGAGGCTACGACGGAGTAGAGTCCGGCGTCGGCGGCGGTGACGGCCGGCAGGGTAAAGGTGCTGGCGGTCGCGCCGTCGATCAGGACCTCGTCCTTGAACCACTGATACGCCGGCACCGGCCGTCCGGTGGCGAAGGCGGAGAAGGAGGCGGCCGAGCCGAGCCCGACGGTTCGAGCCTGAGGCTGGATGAGGAAGTAAGGCGCTACATCCGGCATATCTGGGTTCTTGCCAGCGACCCCGGCGGAATAGAGCGCGGTGATTTCGGCGGAGGTGAGGGCACGGTCGTAGAAGGAGAGTTCGTCGATTTGCCCCCTGAACCGGTTGCTCACGTTCGGTTGTCCGCCCAGATACAACGCTCCCTGCGTGCGCCACTGGGGACTGTTCGCGCCGCCGAAGGTCTGCACCAAGGCTCCGTTTAAGTAGAATCTCAGCGTGTCGCCCGATCGCGTGATCACAAAATGTCGCCACGCGTTTAGGTCGATGGACCCCATGTTGTAGTCCCACGACGCCTGGTTCGGCAGCCACAGCTGCACGTGGTAGCCATACGACTCGTAGAATCTCAGGACCAGCCCGTTGTTGTCGCCACGCTGCCAGCGCAACAACT
>CBINNW010000166.1:0-9200 GCA_966252115.1 uncultured Akkermansia sp. | reverse complement strand
TGGAAGCGGGGCGCGGGGCCCGGCGTGGGTGGGCTGGTGGGGAACGGGAGCTGGAAGCTCCCGCTACTTTGGCGGGCGTGGCGCGCGGGCCGTCACGCGCTCTTCACGAGGGGTGCCTTGACAGGTCCGGCGGCGCTCCCTAGCCGATGGGGCCCAACATGGAGGCCCTCCTAGATCAGCCTGTGTTGGTCCTGAATCGCTTGTGGCAAGCGGTGAACGTCATCCCGGCGCGTCGCGCCTTCGCCCTGCTGGCGCGCGGGCACGCCGCCGTCATCCATCACCACGCCGACGACTTCCGCGTGTTTTCGTTTCTCGATTGGATGGATTTTTCGCGGCACAACCCGCCGTTGGAGGCGCTGGACACCGTGCGCACGCCCCGCACCACGATCCGCCTGCCGCGCGTGATCCTGCTCACTTTTTTCGACCGTCTGCCGACCAAGGAGCTGAAGCTCACGCGCAACAACGTCTTCGCGCGCGACAAGGACACCTGCCAATACTGCGGAAAGATTTTCCCGCGCGAGGAGCTGAATCTCGACCACGTGATCCCGCGCGACCGCGGCGGCCGCACGACCTGGGAGAATATCGTCTGCTCCTGCATCAAGTGTAACTCGAAGAAGGCGAACCGGCTGCCCCACGAGGCCCACATGCGGCTGATCTGCAAGCCGGTGCGGCCGAAGTGGCGCCCGGTGATCTCGCTGGTGCTGAACAACCGCCAGCGCGAGCGCTGGAAAGACTTCCTCGACCTCGCCTACTGGAACGTGGAGCTGGAGGACTGAGGCCGGCCACGTTTCGAGGCGGGCGTTTCCGCAAAGGGTAGGGCGCCACCGCCGGGCGCGCCGGCCTGGGTGACGATCCCGTTCCGCCTTCGTCGCCGCGGGGGGGCGCGCCCGGCCCGTCCCGCGCCGCCCTCACTCGATCAGCCCCGTGCGCAGCGCGTATTTCACCAGGCCGGCGATGTCGCGGATGTCGAGCCGGTCCATGAGTTGCGCGCGGTGGGTCTCGACCGTTTTGACGCTGAGGCCGAGCTGGTGCGCGATCTCCTTGGTGTTTTTCCCCTCGGCGATCAGGCGCAGGGTCTCGCGTTGACGCGGCGTGAGCGGATCGGCGGGCGGCGCCGTCGGGGCGCCGGCGGTGCGCGAGAGGTAGGCGTCGATCACCCGGCGCGAGATCACCGGGCTCAGGTAAATCTCGCCCCGTCGCAGCGCCTCCACCGCCAGACGCAGCTCGTCGCCGACCGCGTCCTTGAGCAGGTAGCCGACCACGCCCGACTTCAGCGCCCGCACGACGTATTCCTCGTTCGCGTGCATCGAGAGCACCAGGACCTTCACCGCCGGATGCAGGCGGCGCGTCTCCGCCGCCAGCGCCAGCCCGCCGAGGCCCGGCATGGAGAGGTCGGTCAACAACACGTCCGGCCGCTCCCGCTCCAGCAGCGCCAGGGCCGCGCGACCCTCCGCCGCCTCGCCGACCACCACGCAGCCGGGAGTGCGTTCGAGCAGCACCCGGATGCCCGCGCGCACGAGGTTGTGATCGTCGGCCAGAACGATGCGGAGGGGATTCATTCGCGGCCAAGCTGCGACTCCG
Organism: uncultured Akkermansia sp.; assembly: GCA_966252115.1. Taxonomy (GTDB): domain Bacteria; phylum Verrucomicrobiota; class Verrucomicrobiia; order Opitutales; family Opitutaceae; genus IMCC26134_A. The sequence goes on along the minus strand of CBINNW010000166.1, from coordinate 7,619 downwards.
CCGCCAAGGGGAAAAGCGGGAAGTGCGCGCGCAGCTCCGTGCCGCGCCCCTCGCCGCTGCGCCACGCCACCCGCCCGCCCGCGAGCTCGGCCCGCTCCTCCATGCCGAGCAGGCCGAAACTTCCCCCGCCGGCGGCGCGCGCCCGGGCCGCCGCGATGTCGAAGCCGCGGCCGTCGTCCCGCACCGTGAGCACGAGCTCCGGCCCCGCGCGGCGCAGGTCGATGTCGATCCGCTCGGCGCCGGAGTGCCGCAGCGCGTTGGTGATCGCCTCCTGCGCGATGCGGAAACAGGCGGTCTCCACGTCGGGCGAGGGACGCACCTCCAGCTCCTCCAAGGTCAGCCGGAGGGCGCGCCCGCTGATCCGCGACTGGCAGTCCGCCAGCCAGCGCAGCGCGGCCTCGAGGCCGAGATCGTCCAGCAGGGGCGGACGCAGCGCGAGCGAGAGCGAACGGGTCTGCGCCAGGGCGGCCTCGACGATGACGATGCTGCGATCCAGCGCCTCGGCGGCGGCGGCGTCCTCCGGCCTCGGCAAGGTGAGCAGCCCGAGCTTCGTGGCGGTCAGGGCCTGCCCGATCTCGTCGTGCAACTCGCGCGCGAGCTGACGGCGCTCGCTCTCCTGGATCTCGAGCAGACGACGCGCCAGCGCCTGCTGCCGGGCGTGCGCGGCGCCGAGCTGCGCCTCGGCGCGTTTGGGCCCGCTCAGATCGTGCGCGAGCACGAGGGTGATCGGCCCCCGCGCCGAATCGAGGACCACGGTGGCGAGCCGCACCGGGATGGCTTGCCCATCGACCGCGCGGAGCTCCGCCTCCCGGGGCCCGTCCCCGGTGCGCTTCCCGGAGACGGGCTCGGACTCGGCGTCGGCGAGGAAATCGCGCATCGGACGGCCGATCAGGGCGGCGGCGGCGGGCGCGCGCAGCAGCCTCCGGGCGGCGGGGTTCACCGATGCTACCCGGTCCCCGCGCAGCGTGAAAATGGCGTCGGGCGACGCATCGACCACTTCGCGGTGCCGGTTTTCGCTTTCCTCCAGCTCGGCTTTGGCGCGGTCGAGCTCGGCCACGTGTGTGGCGAGCCGGGTTTCCAGCGCGGTGTTGAGCGCGCGGAGGGACTCCTCCTCCGCGCGCCGCCGCTGATCCTCGTGCCTCAGCCTGCCGATGGCGGCCAGCGCCGCGAGCGAGGCGAGCGCGAGGGCCGCCGGCACGGCTTGTCGCAACCAGACGGATACGCGTCGATGCCCGCCGGTGAGCTCCGACAGCCGCGCGAGTTCCTCTGCTTCCGCCTCCGCGACGAGCGTGCGGATCAGGCCGAGCAGCTTCGGCGCGGTGTCGCCGCAGCCGGGCGGACCCAGCGCCGACGCCGGTTCGCCGCGCATGCGCTGCTCCGCCGCCGCCAGCGCGTCAAGCCGCCCCAGCAAACCCGACAACCGCTCCACCCGCAGACGCTGGAGCGAAAGCTCGGGGATGAGCTCCCGCAGCACGGCCAGGTCCGCTTCGCGGCTTCTCAGAGCCTCCTCGACCAGGGCGGCGAAGGCCGGCTCGTTCGCCGCGAGCGAGGCCCGGCGCGCGGTCTCGAGCTCCCGGGTGGCGGACGCCACGCTCTCGAAGCGGGCGACGACGGCGTGCGCGCGCTCGGCGGCCGCCAGCTCCTCGCCGAGGCCCTCGACCGTCCACCACGAGACCGCGCCCACGAGGGCCAGCACCAGCAGGGCGGTGACCAGGCCCGCCCAGATTCCGCGTTCCGCCGAGTCCTTCATCGCGCGGGGCGCGCCCGGGGCCGGACGCGCCCGGCGGCGAGGAACGCGAACTCGACGACTGCGGGGGGCGCGGGGCTCATTCGCCGGGTTTCGCCCGTTGGGCGAGCGCGGCGCGCACCTTCTCGTGAAGCACGTCCAGACTGAAGGGTTTGGGCAGGAAGTTGCCCGACTCCAAATCGCTCACCTCGCGGCCGGCTATTTCGGCGCTGTAGCCGCTCATGTAGATGACCGGCAGTTCGGGCCGCTCCGCCAGCACGCGCTCGGCGAGATCGCGTCCGCTCATGCCGTCGGGCATCACGAAGTCGGTCAGCAGGAGGTCGATCTTGTCGCGATGTTCGGCCCAGATGCGGAGCGCCTCGTGACCGTTGTGCGCGAGCAGCACCCGGTGGCCGGCGTAGTCGAGGGCCAGCTCGACCATGCCGGAGACCGAGGGGTCGTCCTCCACCAGCAGGATGTGCGCGCCGCGGGATTTGTCCGCGTCGGGCTCGGTCGGCCGCGGGGAATCGTCGAACAACAGGGCGCCGGGCTGGGGCACCCGGGGCAGGTAAACCTCGAAGGTCGTGCCCTCGCCGATGACGCTGCGCGCGCGCACGCCGCCGCGGTGCTGGCGCACGATGCCATAGACGGTGGCCAGACCGAGGCCCGTGCCCTTGCCCACGGGCTTGGTGGTGAAAAACGGCTCGAAGATCCGCCCCATCACCTCGGGCGCGATGCCGGTTCCGGTGTCGTCCACCGCCATGCGCACGAAGCCGAGCGGCGCGGTCGAGGGCGGGGACTCGAGCTCCACCTCGGCGGCGACCACGTCGTCGGACTCCACCGGGTCGAGGCGGATGGTGAGGCGGCCGCCGCGCGGCATGGCGTCGCGGGCGTTCACGGTGAAATTGAGCAAGATCTGCTCCATCATGCCGGGATCGGCATGCACCCAAAGCGGCGTCTCGCAAGCCAGCACGCGCAACTGCACGTCTTCGCCGAGGATGCGTTGCAGCATTTTACCCATGTCGGCGACCACCGCGCGCAGGTCGAGGACGCGCGATTGCATGACCTGCTTGCGGCTGAAGGTCAGCAGCTGGCGGGTGAGGTTGCTCGCGCGGGTGGCGGCCTGGGAAATCTGGTCGATGGAGCCGGCGATCTCGGGCGTCACCCGGCCGCTCGCCTCGAGCAGCCCGAGGTGCCCCTGGATGATCGTGAGGAGGTTGTTGAAATCGTGGGCGACGCCGCCGGAGAGCTGGCCGATGGCCTCCATGCGCTGCGCCTGGCGGAGTTGTTCCTCCAACTGCCGGCGTTCCGTGATGTCCTCGGCCACACCGACGAGGCGGTAAACCTGTCCGGCCGGGTCGCGGACGGGGGAGGCGCGGTCGCGGATCCAGCGCACCTCGCCGTCGGGCCGCTGTATCCGGTATTCCACGACACGCGCGCCCCGCTCCGGCACCTCGGCGTTCCAGGCCCGCACCGGCTCCCGGTCCTCGGGCACGATGGAGTCCATCCATACGCGCGGCGCGGCCAGCACGGCCTCGCAGGAGCGGCCCCAGACCTTGGCGAAGGCCGGGCTCACGTAGAGCAGGGCGTCGTGGCGGCGGTCGGCGATCCAGAAGACCTCGTCGATGTTTTCCGCCAGTTGGCGAAAGCGTTCCTCGCTCGCGCGCAGGGCCGCCTGCTCGGTCCAGAGCAGCGCGCGGTGGTGGCTGTTTTCCAGCGTGGCCTGCAGCTCGTGCAGGTAGCCGGGACGTTTCACCAGATAGTCGGCCGCGCCGGCGCGCAGGGCGCGCACCGCCACCGCCTCGTCGCCCTGGCCCGTCACCAGCACCACCGGCACGCGGAGCTGGCCGCGGGATCGGAGCAGGCCGATGAGCTCGATCGCGTCGAGCCCGCGCAGGCGGTAGTCGAGCAGGAGGACGTCGGGCTCGCCCGCCGGGCGACAGAGCCGGACCATCACCTCCTCGCCGTCCCCGACCGAGTCGAGCTGGATGTGCGGCGCGTGGCGCGCGAGGTGGCGTCGCACGATGTCCACGTCGGCGGGGTTGTGCTCGGCGTAGAGCACGCGCAGCGGGCGCGTCCGCCGGGCGCGGCCGGCGCCGAAGGCCGACCGGGCTGACTCCATGACCTGCGGAAGCTGGCGGAAGTGGTCGCCGGTTTTGACCAGATAGTCGTCGGCGCCGGCCTTGAGCGCCGCCACGGCGCTGCGTTCGTCGCCCGAGCCGGTGAGCATGACGACCGCGATGGGCAGGTCGCGCTCGCGCACCCCGATGACGAACTCGATGCCGGAGCCGTCGGGCAGATCGAGATCCACCAGCGCCAGATCGAAGGGGTCGGTGGAGCTCTCGATCAGATCCCAGGCGCCCGCCAGGGAGGCGGCCTGCTCCAGCCGATGGTTTTGCCCGGCGCGCGCCAGCTCCCGCCGGGTCAGGTCGGCGTCGAGCGGATTGTCCTCGATATAGAGAATATGCATCGAGGTGGCTTCCTCAGTGGGAGGGTTCGTTCACCATCGTCCAGTAGAGCTCGATCTGGGCGGCGACATCCAGGAACTTGTCGAAGTCCACGGGCTTCACGATGTAGGAGTTCGCGCCGAGCGAGTAGGCGCCGCGCACGTCCTGGTTTTCGGCCGAGGTGGTGAGCACGACGACGGGTATGCGGCAAAACTCGGGATGCGCCTTGAGCTGGCGCAGCACCTCGAGCCCGTCCACGCGGGGGAGCTTGAGGTCGAGGAGGATGACCGCCGGCTGCGGCTCGCCGGCCTCCCAGCGCGGTATCCACGCGAGCGCCTCCTCGCCGTCGCGGGCGATATCGACACGATTGGTGAGGCGGCGGCGCTTGAAGGCGCGGAGCGTCAGGTCCACGTCCATGGGGTTGTCCTCCACCAGCAGGATAGAAGGTTGGGTGCTCATTGGGTAAAGAGGGGTATTTGCAGGAAAAACGTGGCGCCGCGGCCGGGCGCGCTCTCGGCCCAGACCCGGCCGCCCATGCGCTCCATGGCCTTGCGCACGATGGCGAGGCCGATGCCGGTGCCGGGGTAGTCCTCGATGCGGTGGAGGCGCTGGAAAATCTCGAAAATCCGGTCGTGGAAACGCGGGTCGAAACCGATGCCGTTGTCCCGCACGCTGAGCCGGTAAACATCGCCCTCGCGCCGGCCCTCGATGGCCAGCTCGGGGCGCTCCGTCGCGCGGGTGAACTTGAGGGCGTTGTCCACGAGGTTGCGCACCGCCATGTTCAGCGCCTGCGGATCGGCCAGCAGCTCCGCTTCCTCGTCGAGCGATTCCGTCACCCACACGCCCCGGCTCTCGATCTCCGGTTGCAGGGGCTGGAGCACGCCGCGCACGACGGGGCCCGGCCGCAGGCGGGCCGGCTGCGGCGCGCGACGCTCGAGCCGCGAGTAGGAGAGCAGGTCGTCGATGAGCTGCCCCATGTGCGCGCTCGCCTGGCGCACCGAGCCGAGGAAGCGTTTCCCCTCCTCGTCGAGGCGGTCCGAGTAGTCCTCGAGCAGCAGGCGGCTGTAGCCGTCGATGCCGCGCAGGGGCGCCTTCAGGTCGTGGGAAACCGAATACGTGAACATCTCCAGCTCCCGGTTCTTCGCCGCCAGCTCCTCGGTGCGTTGCTCCACCCGTCGCTCCAGCTCGGCGTTGAGCCGGCGCAGCGACTCCTCGGCGAGCTTGCGGCCGGAGATGTCGATCGAGAGCGCGAAGAGGCCCTTCACCGCGCCCGCCTCGTCGCGGTCGGGCACGAGCGTCACCAGCGCATGGCGTTGCCGGCCGTCGCCGAGATCGGACGAGTTTTCAAAACTCACGACCTCTCCGATGAGGGCCTGCTCGAAAAACGGACGCGCCCGCTCGAACTGCTCCTCGCCGGCGAGCTCCCGCACGCTTTTTCCCACGAGCGAGACGGGGTCGATGCCGAACCAGCGGCGATAGCCCTCGTTGGCGAAGCGATACCGCAGGTCGGGATCGAAGTGCGCGAGCAGCCCGGGCAGGTTGTCGGCGATCAGCGAAAGTTCGCGCTCGCGTTCGCGCAGCGCCTCCATGGCGGCGTCGGCCTGCCGCGCGGCGCGCCGCCCCCGCGTTTGCACGCGATAGACCACCACGCACATCACGGCCAGCAGCCCGCCGGCCAGGCCGCAGACCAGGTAAAACTCGCGGCGGTTGCTCGCCTCGATCCGCCGCAGCCGATCACGCAGATGCGCGTCGAGCGCGTCCGCCTCGCGCTCCAGCGCGTAGTGCGCCGCGCGCAGCTCCGCCGCCACCCCCGGTTCCTGGCGCAGCGTCCAGTCGTCGAGATAGGCGCGAAATTCCGTCACCCGCGCCGCGAAGGTCGCCTCGCGCGCCGGATCGTCCGCCTCGCGCAGGTCGAGCTCCATGCGTCGCAGCGCCTGGGTCGCCAGGGCCAGACCCTGTTCGCGCGAATAGGGCGCCCCGGGCTCGCCGGCCTGCACGAGATGCAAAAATCCTTTCGACAAATCCAGCCGCGCCTCGCGCAGCGAGCGCACGCCCAGGACCGACTCCTGCAGGCGATCATTTTGCCGCAACTGCAGGGTCACCACCAGCGCCGCCGCCAGCACCGCGCAGAGCAAGGCCCCCCGGCTCCACCAGGCGGAGGCCAGGCTGGATGGTTCGAAGCGCATCATCACCGACAAGCGCTCGGCGTTCATCGCGCCTCCTCCCGCGCGCCGCGGCGCATGAAGCCGAATTCCACCTCGATGCGCCGAAAGTCGTCCGTCTTCATGAAAGCCGCCAGTTCCCGGTCCCACCGCCGCCGCAGGTTCCGGTCCCCCCGGCGAAAGGCGAAGGCGACCCGTTCCTCGTCGGCGTCGGGCCCGAGGGCGACGAAGGGCTCCGCCGACTCGACCCAATCCCGCGAGCTCTCCGACCGCGCCATCCAGCGCACCGTGGGGCGCGAAAGCGCCAGCCCGTCCGCCCGCCCGGTTTTCAAAAGCGTCAATCCGGACAGGGCGTCCGGCACCGTCACCACCCGCTCCCGCGGCATGCCCAGCTCGGCGAGCGCCCGCGCCTCCACCGACCCCGCCAGCACCGCCAATCGCACCTCCGGATGCCGGATGGCGTCGGCGTAGGAGTGGAGATTGTGGGGATTGCCCGCCGCCACCAGGAGGCCGGGACGCACCACGGCGGTCGCCCGGGAAAACGCCACCCGCTCCGCCCGCTCCTCGGTGACGAACATCCCCGCCGCCACCAAATCGAAGCGGCCCGCCTCCAAGTCGTCCAGCAGCGCGCCGAAGTCCGTCAACACCCACTCCGGCTCCCCCAGCCCCAGTCGTTTCGTCACGGCCCGCGCGATCTCCGGCGCCTCGCCCGTCACCTGTCCCCGCTCGTCGAAAAACGCGTAGGGTGCTTCCAGCGCATAGCCCACGCGCAGCACCCCCGCCCGCTCGACCCGCCGCCAAGACCCGTCGCGCCACCCCAGCCACACCGAAGCCACGCAGACTCCAGCGGTTGCCAAGCTCCACGCGACGACCCTTCGTTTGCGCCCCCGGCCCCGTCCGCGCGCGGTCGGAGCGGGGGCGGGGGAACCTGGACCGGGATGCACCATGGTTTTACAAACCTGTGAATTCCCCGCCCCGGAGCAAGAGCAGCATCGGGCTCTCTTTTGGGGTATCTTCCTCATATTAACCGCCCTGCACGCCCACGCCCGCCTGCGGGAACCCCTCTGCCGAAGCCTCCGCCGCGCCCCGGCCTTCGCTTTCACCTCACTCGCGAGCGGCCGCCCGGTCTTTCCCCCGCCTCGCCCGCGCCGCGCGCCACTCCCCGCTTGCCACCCCCGGCCGCGCCGCGTGTCCTAGCCCCTTTTTCCCCCGGCCCATGACCTCCGCGCAGATCCGCCAGTCCTTCCTCGATTTCTTCCATCAGCAGGCGCACACGATCGTCCC
>CBINNW010000165.1:0-9327 GCA_966252115.1 uncultured Akkermansia sp. | reverse complement strand
AATGGGCGCTCCGGGACACGGAGGCCGCCGGGCTGTGGGCCGAGTCCCTCGACGCGGGTCCCGTCCCCCCGTTAAAAACCGCCCGTCGGTCCACTTCACCCGACCGCCGTCGGCGCACGCTTCGTCCGCTCGGTCCACGAGCCGACGCTTTCCACCCCCATTTCGCCCGGAACCACTCCGGGACGACACCCCAACCATGAACCGATTAAAAACCCTGCTCAGCCTCGGAGCCACCGCGCTCCTGCTGGCCCTCGGCCAGCCCCGGGCCCACGCCTACACCCACCCCTGCATCCCGAACACCCTCGACGAACTGGCCACCATCAAGACCAACCTCGACAAGGAGCCGTGGAAACAGGGCTACGCCGTGCTCGTGGCCGACTGGCATTCCCAGCTCGACTACACGATAAGAGGACCGTTCGCCCAGGTCGGCCGCGCCCCCCACATAAACCTCGGCGAATGGCAGAACGACATGGTCGCCGTGTATAATCTCGCGCGCATGTGGTATTTCACGGGCAACGCCGCCTATGCGCAGAAGGCCCGCGACATCCTCATCGCCTGGGCGGACACGCAGACCAGCTTCATTGGCAACGAATCCGGCCTCGCGCTTGGCGACTTCGCCGTCTGCTACGGTGGCGGCGCCAGCATCCTGCGCGGCACCTGGCCCGGATGGACGGCCACCGACACGACCAAGGTCAAAAACTACTTCCTGAACGTGCTTTGGCCGGCGGTGGGCGGCCCCAATTCGGGCGCTTCGTGGCACACCCTTGGGCCCGCCAACAAAGGCGCCATTTACATGGAGGCCAGCATGGCCATCGCCCTCTTCTGCGACGACACGGCCAAGTTCAACGATGTCGTCACCCTCTTCCGCACCGACCCCGCCGGCGGTCTGCCCAACAGCCTGCCCACGGGCCAGCTGGGCGAGACGGGCCGTGACGCGGGCCATGCCTTTGGCCAGCTCAACGGCATGGCCTTCGTCGCCGAGCTCGCCTGGAAACAAGGCGTGGACCTCTTCTCCGAGTTGGACAACCGCCTGTTGGCCTGCGGCGAATACTACGCCCGCAACACCCTCGTCACGGATAGTCCCTTCGTTCCCCTGGGCACGATCGATTACCACTACTTCGCCAACGTGCCCGGAGTCGGCTACGGCGGCAATCGCCTGGCCTACAACATCCTCCAGAACGCCTACAAAAACCGCAAAAACCTCCCCACGCCCTGGCTCGACCGCAAACTGGAGGAAAACCTGGTGGATGGCGGCAACTGGATGTTCGCCAAGACAACCGACTCCACCACCGCCAGCACGCAGGCGCCCGTCAGCTTCCCGGCGGTTTCCCCGGCCTCCAGCGGCCTGACTCTCACGACCCTCGGCACCCAGACCGCGGGACGCAGCGTCTCTTACGCGAGCGGTGTCTGGACGATTTCCGGTCTCGGCAGCGGGACCTGGACCGATGGCACCGACGACTGCCAGTTCGCCTACAAAGCGATGACCGGCGACTGCGCCATCGTCGCCAAGGTCACCTCGGTCACCTTCTCGGGCTCCCAAAACGGGAAGGCCGGCTTGATGATCCGTGACAACCTGGTTGGCACCATCGCGAAGCGCGCCTGGACCGCCGTCACGCCCACCTCCACCGGCGGCTATCTCTTCGAAGCGCACATGCGCGGCTGGGCGGAAAACTGGGGCGGCAGCAATCGGGCGCAGCGTTCGCAAGCCTTCCCGAACTTCCCCTACTGGCTCAAACTCGAGCGCAGGGGCGGCCTGCTCACCACCTACAGTTCGAATGATGGCACCAGTTGGAGCCCTCTGCTCAGCTCGTATTACACCGATCTCCCCTCCACGCTCTATATCGGCCTGTTCATCTGCAGCGGGAATACGACGGCCAACACCGCCACCTTCGCGAACCTGTCCTTCACCGGCGGAACCGGCGGTCTGGTGACGACTCCGGCCGCCCCGGAGGCCCTGCTCGCCAGCGGTTCCGGCAAAGCCATCAGCGTGCGCTGGCTGCCCTCCTTCGGCGCCACCGCCTACGACCTGCTCCGCTCCACCACCTCCGGCGGCGGCTACACCGCCCTCGCCAGCAACCTCTCCGCGACCACCACGAGCTATACGGACACCGCGGTGACCGCGGGCACGACCTACTACTACGTGGCCCGCGCGAAGAACTCCGCCGGCACCAGCGGCAATTCGCCGCAATTCGGGGCCGCGCTGCTGCCCGCACCGCGGGTCAACCTCGCCTTCGGCGGCACCTCGTCGGCCAGCTTCAACAGCGGCTCCGGCGTGGAAGGTTCCGACCAGGCGTTCAACCAGGAACCGGGCTCCAAGTGGTATGGCTACAACTCGCCCACCGGCTGGCTCCAGTATGACTTCGGCGCGAACAACGCGCAGGTCGTCAAACGCTACACGGTGAGCAGTGCCGACGTGGCGACGCGCGATCCGAAAAGCTGGACCTTCCTCGGTTCCCAGGACGGCTCCAACTGGACGACCCTCAATTCGCAGAGCAACCAGTCCTTCGCGTATCGGATGCAGCAGAACGCCTACGACATCGGCAACACCACCGCCTATCGCTTCTACCGGCTCAACATCACCGCCAACAACGGCGCCGGCGGCACCGCGATCTCCGAACTCGGCCTCTGGAGCGACACCGGACGCACCCTCCCCGACGGCCGCTACCGTGTCGTCAGCCGCAAGAGCCGCAAGGTCCTCGACCTCGTCAACGGCGGCACCGCCGACGGCACCGATGCCGTCCAGTGGGGATGGGACGGCGGCAACGACCAGAAGTGGGACCTCCTGCATCTCGGCAACGGCCAGTATAGGCTGACCGGCGTCGCCAGCGGCAAGTTTCTCGAAGTCACGGGCGCTTCCACCGCCAACGGCGCGGTCGTCCAGATCTGGCCCTCGAACGGCAACAACTGCCAGAAGTGGACGCTCACCCCGTCGGGCGACGGTTTCTTCAAGCTCCTGAACGTGAACAGCGGCAAGGCCGCCGACGTGAGCGCCGGCAGCAGCGCCGACGGCGCGGCCATCATCCAGTGGGACTACAGCGGAGCCGACAACCAGCAGTGGATCCTGGCTCCGCTCTCGATCACGGCGACCACTCGTCTGCAATCGCACAACTTCCCGACCCGCCACGTCCGCCACGCCGGCTATCGCGGACGGATCGACGAGAACGTATCCCCGGTCGAGGACTCCCAGTTCCGCCTCCGGCCCGGGCTGACAAACTCCGCCGGCGTGTCCTTCGAATCCGTGAACTTCCCCGGATATTTCATGCGGGTGCGCACGAACGGCGAAGTCTGGGTGGACAAGAACGACGGCACGACCGCCTTCCTCGACAGCGCCACCTTCGAGCGCGTGCCCGGCCTGGCGGATTCGAGCAAATCTTCGTTCCGCATGTGGACCGACTCCACCCGCTACCTGCGCCACTACGCCTACTGGCTGTATGCGCAGAGCGGCTCCGGCTCGGCCTTCAACGGCGACGCGACCTTCGCCGAGGTCTCGCAATAGTCCCCTCGTTCGCCGCCGGGCGCCCGGAGACGCCCGGCGCATCGACCAAGCCCCACGGCACACTTCGCGCCGCGCCCGCCACCGGGCGCGGCGCCTTGTCGGTCATTCGCGGCGGTATTCCGCCGTAGCGGAATCGCGGAGCGATTTCGCTCGAGTGACTCGAGGGCGACGAAACGGCGCTGCCGTTCCGCCACGGCGCAAGGCATCGGGCCGGCCTTCGGGTTGTTCGGCGGGGTTTGACTGCTGGTCGTGGCGGAAGCGCGGAAGCGCTTTCGTCCGGCGCGGTTCCACGGAAACGAAATGTCTCCGCCATTCCGCCACTTCCATCCACCGGAAACAGCGAGGAGCCAGAGAACGGATGGGTCCTTCCGCTCTCTGTGCTCCTTGCGTTCTTTCGCGGCTACAAGGCCTGTTTTTGGGGGCTGTCGGGAACGGCCACGGAAGATCGCAAAGAACGATCCGGGAGGCCTTCGCGGCGCCCCGCCGCGCTCAATCCACGCTCAGCTCGAAAAGCGAGATGTCCGAGCCGCGGACATCCGCGGGAAACACCAGCCGGAGGTGACGCGCCCGGGCCGGCGCCTCGATCACGATGGGAGAGCCTTTCGCGGGCGTGTCGCCGTGGTCGGCGAGCGTTCGCCAATCCGCGCCGTCCGCCGAAACCTCGAGACGAAAACGGAAGGGTTTCCACGCGTATTCGGGGCGGAGGAGGACACGCGAAAAATCCCGCACGGAGCCCAGGTCGAGTTGCAGCCAGCCGCCCTGGGCGTCTGGCGCGGCGGCCCAGCGGGTGGCGTAGTTGTCGTCCACCACGAAGGCCGCCCCGGTGTGTTCTCCGGCCCGGCTGGAGGCGGTGACGACCGCCCCGCGAACGAGGCCGCCGGACTCGGCGCGCCCTTGCACGAAGTCCGGCCCGGTGTGGGTGGGCGCGACCTTGGCGATGCGGCCGTCGGCGGTGATGGAGAGCGGGTCCACGCAGGTCTGCCGTCCGATAAACTTCGGGTTAAACGGAATGCTGTGCCGATGGTAGAGGATGTAGTCGCGACCATCGCGATTGAACACGGCGTGGTGCCCCGGACTGACGACACGTTTGTCGTGGTCGGTGACGAGGATGGGGCTGTTGTCCGGCTCGGTGAAGGGGCCGTAGGGATTGTCGCCGACCGCGTAGTGGACCTGGTAGGTGTCCTTGACCGTGACGCCGTCGGAATAGGTCAGGAAGTATTTGCCGTGGCGCTTCACCATGAAGGGCCCCTCGAAATAGTGGCTCGGGGTGACGTCGCGCGGCTCCTCGGCGAAGGATTTGAGATCGGGGGCGAGGCGACCGACGAAGCACTTGCCGTTCTTCCAGCCATGGCCGGAGCCCCAGTAGAGGTAGATGGAGTTGTCGTCGTCCACGAAGATGTCGGCGTCGATCATGTGGTAGCCGGGCTTGTAGCGATACGGGATGAAGACCTGGTCGCCGAGAATGTTCTCCCAGGGGCCGAGCGGGTGATCGGCGACACCGAGCCAGACCTCGCCGCCGACGGAGACGGCCATCAGGAAGCGGCCGTCGGGCACGCGCGCGACCGACGGAGCCCACACCATGGGGCTGCCGGAGGTGGGGCTGGTGCAGGCCTTCTTGGTCGGCCAGTTCAGCTCGCGGTAGCTCCAGTTCTTGAAATCCGAGGACTCCCAACAGCCCAGGGTTTGGCCGCCCCAAGGGTCGATGGTGACGTAGATGTAGTGTTTCTCCTGATACGTGACAAGCACCGGGTCGGCGTAGTAGCCGGGGAGGATCGGGTTGGCCGATCCGGGCGCCTGGCCGGGGAGGAGATCGCCGGCCCGGCAGTCGGCGCCCGCGAGGGCGAACAGGGCGAGGGAAGCGCAGGCGGAAGCACGGAGGGAGGTGAGGCGGAGGCGGAGGTTTCGGGGGGGGGTCATCGAGGGAAGGAAAAAAGAAGAAGGGCGGGGCTTGGAAGCCCCGCCCTGGATGGAGGTCAGGTTGGGATGCCTCGAAAAGGTAGGGCGCGACCGCCGGGCGCGCCGGCCGGGGTGCCGATCACCGGTCCGCCTTCGCGGCGGGCCCGGCGGTCCCGCCCTACCTGGAGTCCCGATCCGGCCCCGTGATGGGTCTCATCTTCCGAGCCCGCGAGCTGTCCGGAAAGTAGCGCGCTCACTCCGTGAGCGCCGGTTCGGGAGCCGAACACCGTCCGGACTTCGCGGCGGGCCCGGCGGTCCCGCCCTACCTGAGCCGTGAAGATCAGGCGGCGGTCCGGCGGCGGCGGCGGACGCCGAAGGCGCCGAGGGCGGCGAGGCCGGCGAGGGCGGCGAACGTGGAGGGCTCGGGGATGGCGCTGACCGTCAGATCACCGGAGGCGTTGTCGAAGGCGTAGCTCCAGCTGGCGCTGCTCGCCGTCCAGCCGCCGCCGGTGATGGAGGCGGGGGCGCTGAAGGCCTCGGCGAAGCTGCCGCCGACGCTGACGGAGGCGAAGGTGCCGGATTGGCCGCTGAAGCCGCCGAAGAGATCGTAGGTGCCGGCGCTGATCGGGGCGTCGAAGAAGAGACTCATCGTGCCGCCGTAGGACAGGGCGCCGCCGACATCGACTCCGTCATACTGGGTGCCGCGGGCGAGTCCGTTGATCTCGAACTCCGAGACCGAGGTGGCGCCGAGGCTCAGGTCGGAGGAGAAGGTAAGCACGCCGGGCGAGTTGCCGGCGGCGAGGGTGCCATCGACCGTGGTGGCGCCGGTGACGGTGCCGGTGCCCTGGATGGTCTGGCTGGCGCCGACGCTGAAGCCGGAGACGGCGGAGACGTCGAAGGTGCCGTTGACGATGATGGAGGAGCTGTTGGCGATGCTGCCGGTCGCGGCGAGCGCCAGGGTGCCCGCGCTGATCGTGGTGGCGCCGTTGTAGGTGTTGGTGGCGGAGAGGGTCAGCGTGCCGGTGCCGAGCTTGGTGAGGCCACCGTCGGTGGCGTTGTCTCCGTCGATGTTGCTGTGCACGAGGGCCTGGACGACCGTGACGTTGAAGCCGTTGCTGTCGATGACGGCTCCGCCGTTGCGGACGTTGGCGCGGGCGTTGCCGGTGCCGAGATGGAAGAAGGAGGCGTTGCCCGCGCCGGTCGCGTTGCCGGTCGCCCGCAGCGTGCCGCCGTTGAAGTTGAAGGTGCGGGTGCCCGAGTTTTGGTTGGAAATAACCTGGCGGATGGTGAGCTCGCCGCCGTTGAGGTTGAAGGTGTTGTTGGCCGCGACATTGCCCTGCATCAGGTCCACCACGCCGGCGCCCAATCCCGTCTGGTTGCCGCCGTAGGAGGTGATGGCTCCGCTGTTCAGGTTGATGACGTGGGTGCCCGTGCCGCCCTGGGCGAAACGGATGTCCGTGTTCGTATTCAGATTCAGGTTACCGCCGTTCACGTTGACGGTGGAATTCGCGGCGTCGAAACGACCGAGGATCATCCAGCGCTTGGTGGCGCTGGCGACATTGAGGGTGCCGCCGGTGAGGTTGACGGTGGCCTGGGCGCCGGCGCTGCCGGCGAAGGCCGTGCGGAAGTCGCCCTCGCTGTTCAGGACGCCGCCGGAGATGTTGAGCGTGCCCTGGGTGGCCTGGGCGCCGGAAAAAGAGGAGCCCACGTCCACGATGCCGGCGGCGTTCACGGTGCCGGCGTCGAGGTTCAGCGTGCCGCTGCCCCCGCTGGTGCCCACGATGATGGAGACGCCACCGTGGTTGGAGTAGGTCGAGGTGGAATTGGCGTTGATGGTGCCGGAGGTGTTGATGTTGACCGTGCCCGTGCCGGCCGTGCCGCCGGAGACGCCGCCCACCCACAGCTTGCCCACGGTGAGGCTGCCGGAGCCCTGGGCGAAGCCGGTCAGGGTGCCGCCGGTGCCGGAGGTGTCCGCGAGGTTGTAGGTGCCGGTGCCGCCGTCGCGGCCGACCTGGAACCAGTTGCCGGAACCGGCGGAGACGTTGGCCAGGGACAGGGATCCGGCCGTGTGGTCAAAGCGACCCGACTGGCTCGCTCCGCTGCCGAGGAGAACGTCGCTCGGGGTGAAGGCCGAAGCCGTGCCGAGGACGGGGAAATTGCCGGTGGCCAGGTTGAGGGTGAAGTTGCCCGAGGGGTTGGAGGGGCTGGTGCTCCAGTTGCCGGCGTTGTTCCAATCTTGGTCGAGGGTGCCGGTCCAGGTCGCTTGCGCGTGGGCCGAGGGAGCGAAGAGGGCGGCGGAGCCGGAGAACGCCACGAGGGCGGCGAGGAGCTTTTGGCTCGAGATGGTGGGACGCTGGATATGCGAGGCTTTCATGACTTGGGACAGTCGGGTGAACAACGGAGGTTGGGTCTTTGGGGGGAGTCCAAACGCCTTTACAGCCACACCCGGAACTCGCCGGGTGAGACACGCGGCGGGGGAATCGGGCGTGGCTGGTGAATGGGGCGATTTGCGACGTTCGCACGCTTGGCGAAACGCGGGACGGTGCCGATAGCTTTGCCGGTTTAGTCTGTTAGCCGACGTCTCCTTTTTCCACCCGCGCCCCCGGTCCAGAGGCGCGGCTAGGTGTATTCAACAACCGGTTACACGCATGGCGCGGGCCGGCCGGGCTCAGGCCATGCGCTCCAGCTCCTCGCGCGTCACCCGCCAGCGAAGAGGCCGGCCCGCGAGGTAGTTTTTCAGCTCCTCGACCATGTAGTGGCCCATGCGCTGGCAATCGCGCCCGTGCGAGCCGGCGATGTGCGAGGTGACGGTGACGTTGGGCAGGGCGAGGAGCGAATCGCCCGCCCGCGGCGGCTCCGGATCGGTGACATCGAGCACGGCGTGCAGATCGGGACGCCGGCGCAGGGCCGCCACCAGCTCGGGCTGGTTCACGATGACGCCCCGCGCGGTGTTGATCAGCGCCGCGCCCGGCTTCATCGAGGCCACCAGCCGTCCGTTCACCATCCCGATCGTCTCGGGCAGGACCGGGGTGTGGATCGACACGACGTCCGAGGACTCGAACAACTCGTCCAAACCCACCGCCCGCACGCCGGCGGCGGCTGCCTCGGCCTCCCGCAGGTAGGGGCAATGAACAAGCACGCGCACGTCGAAAGCCTGGAGGTGGCGGGCCACCGCGCGCCCGATCGCGCCGAAGGACAAAAGCCCGACGGTCGCGCGGAAGGAGCCCTGGATATCCCGGGTGTGGTCGCCCCAGCCCTTGCCCACCTTGGCCAGCGCCGCCCGGTTCCAAAAGTCGCGCAGGCTCAACAGCACGGTGGCGACCGTGTATTCGGCGACCGGGATCGCGTTGGCCGCGGCCGAGCTGGTGATGACGATGTCCCGCTCCCAGAAGGCCGGCGTGAGGAAATAGCGCACGGAACCGGCACCGTAAAAAACGGCCCGCAACTTCGGCATGGCCCGCAGGAAGCGCTCGTCCATCAGGGGCGCGCTCCAGCCCGAAAACAACAGTTCGACCTCGGCCAGGGCCTCCGGATACAGGGCCCAGTCACGAAACGGAACGACCGTCTCGTCCAGGTCGGTCAGGCGTCGCAGTTCCTCCATTTCCTCCGGCCCGTAGATCAGCCGATGGCTCGACGTATCGAGGAGAAAGGCCGCCTTTGGTTTGGGCGGCGCCGCTGGGCGAACGGAGGACCGGGCGAAAGACTCGGCCGGGCTTGTGGTCGAAGGCGAAATCATGGGGAGAGACCTGGGCGTCCGGCCCACGTCGAAAGGCGGTCCGGTGCTCTTCCCCTATTCCCCGGTCCCGCCGCCCGCCACCTCCCCGCCTGTTTACTTTGTTAGGCGTCGCCGACGGTAACAGGAAGTGATGTCACGGCACGCGGGTAGGGCGGGACCGCCGTGTTTCGTTCCGCTTTGTGGGTAACAGGTGTTCCGC
>CBINNW010000164.1:0-9357 GCA_966252115.1 uncultured Akkermansia sp. | reverse complement strand
CCCTCCCCCGGCACCCCGCCCGCCGTCACCGCCTTCATCGCCCGCTGGTCCGTCGCCTCCGCCGCCGAGCGCGCCAACTACGCGATGTTCCTCTCCGAACTCTGCGACATCCTCGAGGTCCCCCGCCCCGACCCCGCCACCGACGACACCGCCCACAACCACTACGTCTTCGAGCGCTTCGTCACCATCCACCGCCGCGGCGCCGCCAAACCCACCCACGGCCGCATCGACCTCTACAAACGCGGCAGCTTCGTCCTCGAGGCCAAACAATACGCCGCCGCCAAAACCGCCGACCACGCCCTCGCCCTCGACCTCGGCCAGGCCCCCGCCCGCTCCACCAAGGTCGCCCGCGGCACCGCCGCCTGGGACCGCGCCATGCTCGAGGCCCTCGCCCAGGCCGAGGAATACGCCCGCTCCCTCCCCGCCGACGAGGACCCGCCCCCCTTCCTCCTCGCCGTGGACGTCGGCCACACCATCGAGCTCCACGCCGACTTCACCCAGAAGGGCAAAAACTACCTCCCCTTCCCCGACGCCCGCACCCACCGCATCCGCCTCGCCGAGCTCGCCCGCCCCGAGGTCCGCGACACCCTCCGCGCCGTCTGGCTCGACCCCCACTCGCTCGACCCGGCCAAGCGATCCGCCGCCGTCACCCGCGAGGTCGCCGGCTACCTCGCCGAACTCGCCAAATCCTTCGAGAAACACCACGAGCCCAAGCTCGTCGCCGAGTTCCTCTCCCGCTGCCTCTTCTGCATGTTCGCCGAGGACGTCGGCCTCCTCCCCAAACACGGCTTCGGCGGCCTCCTCGACGCCGTCCGCGCCGACCCCGGCTCCTTCGTCCCCCTGCTCGAGCTGCTCTTCGAGGACATGAACCAGGGCCGCTTCTCCGGCCTCCTCAAAAAGAAACTCCCCCACTTCAACGGCGGCCTCTTCGCCTCCGCCCGCGCCCTCCCCGTGAGCGGCGCCCAGCTCGAGCTCCTCCGCCGCGCCGCCGCCCTCGAATGGCGCCACGTCGAGCCCGCCATCTTCGGCACCCTCCTCGAACGCGCCCTCCACCCCGAGGAACGCCACAAACTCGGCGCCCACTACACCCCGCGCGCCTACGTCGAACGCCTCGTCCTCCCCACCGTCATCGAGCCCCTCCGCGACGAGTGGTCCGCCGTCCGCGTCGCCGCCGTCACCCTCGCCCAGCGCGACACCGCCGCCGACCTCAGGCAGGCCCGCGCCACCGTCCGCCAGTTCCACGACCGCCTCTGCGCCGTCCGCGTGCTCGACCCCGCCTGCGGCTCCGGCAACTTCCTCTACGTCGCCCTCGAGCAGATGAAACGCCTCGAGGGCGAGGTCGTCGCCCTCCTCCACGACCTCGGCGACACCGGCACGCTCAACCTCCAGGGCTCCACCGTGGACCCCCACCAGTTTCTCGGCCTCGAGATCAACCCCCGCGCCGCCGCCATCGCCGAGCTCGTCCTCTGGATCGGCTACCTCCAGTGGCACTTCCGCGTCCACGGCGACGCCATGCCCGCCGAGCCGGTCCTGAAAAAGTTCAACAACATCGAGTGCCGCGACGCCGTCCTCGCCTACGACCGCCACGCCTTCGCCAAGGACCCCGCCACCGGCAAGACGCGCTTCGTCTGGGACCGCAAAAGCTACAAAACCGACCCCGTCACCGGCCGCGAAATCCCCGACGAGGCCCGCGTCCGCCCGCTCGACGTTTACGAAAACCCGCGCCCCGCCCAGTGGCCGCAGGCCGACTTCATCGTCGGCAACCCGCCCTTTCTCGGCAAAGGCAAGATGCGCGAAGACCTCGGCGACGGCTACACCGAGACCCTCCGCGCCGCCTATCCGGATGTGCCCGAGAGCGCCGACTTCGTGATGTATTGGTGGCACAAGGCCGCCGAGGAAACCCTCGCCAGCCGCACCCGCCGCTTCGGCCTCATCACCACCAACTCCATCCGCCAGACCTTCAATAGACGCGTGGTGAAACGCGCATTGATGGAGGGCATCTCGCTGCGCTTCGCGATTCCCGATCACCCCTGGGTGGACACCGCCGACGGCGCGGCCGTGCGTATCGCGATGACGGTCGGCGGACTCGGCCACCCCGCATCGGATTTTCAAGGCCTCGAAGAACCACCGCCGCCCGATCCATCGGCGTTCGCCGGCGACCTCTTTATCGTCCAAAACGAAACGCCGCTCGAAGACGGCTCCTCCGAGCTCGTGCTCACCAAACTGCGCGGGCGCATCGGTTCCGGCCTCAACATCGGCGCGGAGCTGGAGGACGCGTTGCCGCTCCGTTCAAACGACGCCCTCACCAGCACGGGATTGATCCTCGGAAGCCGCGGATTCGTCCTCACAAGCAGCGAAGCGGAGACCTTGGCCCGGAAGTCCAAAGCTTCGGCATCTCTGATCAGCCCGCTGCGGAACGGAGAGGATCTGACAGGCGAACCGCGCGACGCCTATGTGATCGACACCGACGGATGGACCGAGGAGGCGCTTCGAGCCCAAGCCCCCGAGGTGTATCAGCATCTCTTGTCCCATGTTCGCCCTGATCGGGAAACCAATCGCGATCCGAAGCTGCGGAAATTTTGGTGGCTTTTCAGGCGAAGCAACGAACAGGTGCGCGGAGCCATCCGAGGACTTCCGCGTTACATCGCCACGGTCGAAACCACGAAGCATCGGGTGTTTCTGTTTTTGGATGCGTCCATCAAGCCGGAGCACCGTCTGGTCGTCACGGGCTCGGCAGACGCATTTCACCTCGGCGTCCTGAGCAGTCGGCTACACGTCGCCTATGCCCTCGCCGCCGGGGGCACGTTGGAGGACCGTCCCGTTTACAACAAATCCCGCTGCTTCGATCCCTTCCCCTTCCCCGACTGCACCGAAAAACAGAAGGAACGCATCCGCGCCTTGGCCGAGGAGCTCGACGCCCACCGCAAGCGTGCGCAGGCCACCCACAAACTCGGCCTGACCGACATCTACAACGTCCTCGAAAAGCTCCGGCAGGTGGAGCGCGTTGTCCCCGACGCGCCTGGCTCGCGGGTGGAGCCTGGCTCGCGGGTGGAGCCTGGCTCGCGGGTGGAGCGCGTTGTCCACAACGCGCTTGCCTCGACCCCCGCCCCGAAAAACGCGTTGGGGACAACGCGTTCCACCCCGCTCACGCCCAAGGAACGCGCCATCCACGACGCCGCGCTCGTCTCCACGCTCAAGCAGCTGCACGACGAACTCGACGCCGCCGTGGCCGAGGCCTACGGCTGGCCCTGGCCGCTCGCCGACGCCGAGATCCTCGAACGGGTCGTCGCCCTCAACGCCGCCCGCGCCGCCGAGGAGGCGCGGGGCCTCGTCCGCTGGCTCCGCCCCGACTACCAAAAACCCCTGCTCGCCCCCGCCGCCCAGACCTCCCTCGCCATCGAGACCGCCGGCAGGAAACCCAAGCCCGCCCGGGCCGGCGCCAAACCCTCCGCCGCCAAACCCGCGAAGCCCGCCAAGGCCAAAAAAGTCGCCTGGCCCAAGACCCTCGCCGAGCGGGTCAAGGCGGTGGAGACCGCCCTGACCGCCGCCGCCGCGCCCGTGACGCCCGACGAGCTGGCCGGGCGTTTCCTCCGCGCCAAGCCCGCCGAGCTCGCGGAGATCCTCGACACCCTCGCCGCCCTCGGCCGCGCCCGCCCCGGCGACACCAAAGGCACCTACCTCGCCTGACCTTTATCACCCATGCCAATACTCAGTTCGGAAAAACACGCCCAACTTGCCCAATGGCTGAAACGCTTTTCCGGTGAATTCTCCCAGACGGAGCAGGGGCGGCGACACTCGGCGAGCTACGAAACGAGTCGTGACGCCGGGCGCCGCAACTTCGAAGCCGTCGAGCGCAAGGCCGCCGCCAACGAGGATATCACCGACCTTGTTCTCGACACCCTGCTGCCCCATGCGGCCACCCCGACCAACCTGAATCGAGGAGCATGGATACACGTCGCACCTACCATCACAGGAAACATTCGCGACTGGTTCGAGGGCGCCGGTTGGGCGAAGCGGGAGGACTGGCCCGCCATCGCGCGTATGATTTTCGAGTTTCTCCGAGCCTGCCAAAACCAACCGGATAGGTTTCAGGAACTCTGCACCGACATCGCCCGCAACCCGCTCAGCAAAGGGATCAAAGCGGCGTTCTTTTCGCCCATCCTGAACGCCCTCGACCCTGATCGCTTCAGAATAGTGAACAAGAAACCGCTGGCGCTGATCGAATGGGTATCGGCAGCGGGATTTCGCTCAGGAATGGCCGAGTATCCGGCGGTCAACGGCAGCCTTCGTGAGTTGGCGACGGAGCTTACGCAGGAGTTGAACAAAGCAGCCCCCGGGCTTCCACCTGCCGACGCCTTGGATATGTTCGCCCACTGGCTGGTGGTCACGAAGCTCATGACGTCAAGCGAAGGCGCCGAAACGCCCGCCCCACCCCCAAGCAAAATCGGCAGACCGCGCCGCATCTGGACGATGTCTCCGGGGGAGCAGGGACGATTGTGGAACGATTTTTTAACCTCCAATCTGGCCGCTATTGGATGGGACCACCTCGGCGACTTGAGCGGTTACGCATCCAAGCCACAGATCGAAGCCCGACTTCAGACCGGATCTTCATCCGCGCGCCGTCGCTCGAACGACGCGTTGGCCTGTTGGCAATTTTCCAACGAGATGCAGGTAGGGGACCTGATCCTGGCAAAAATCGGTCGCAGTCAAATAGTTGGGCTCGGCATTATCCAAAGCGACTACCGCTTCGATCCCGCACGTAACGAGTATAAGCATGTTCGTTCGGTTGAATGGATCCGCCAAGGACGCTGGGTTTTTAACGCACCTTTCTCCGTTAAAACGCTAACCGATCTCACGCCCTACCGTCCGCTTGTTCGGCAAGTTTTGGATGAATTGGGGACTCCGGATTTGGCGGAGAACCTCTTCGGTCCCGTCACGGACGGTGAAGACACGCTTCCGGGAATCGAACCGGAAGACGACCCGGATACGACGGCCCCCGCCGCCGCCGAACCCTATACCCAAGCCCAGGCCCACGCGGACCTCTTCATGTCGGAGGCGAAACTCGCCGAGCTGCGCGACCAGTTGGCGCGAAAGAAAAACCTGGTCCTCCAGGGCCCGCCCGGCGTCGGCAAGACCTTCGTCGCCCGCCGCCTCGCCTACCTGCTCATGGGAGTCAGGGACCCGGCGCGGGTGGAGATCGTGCAGTTCCACCCGAGCATGAGCTACGAGGACTTCGTCATGGGCCTGCGCCCCGACCCCCGGACCGGCGGCTTCGTGCTCAAACCCGGCGTCTTCCACCGCTTTTGCCAAAAGGCCCGGCAAGACCCGCTCGGCCGCCCCCACGTCTTCATCATCGACGAGATCAACCGCGGCAACCTCGCCAAAATCTTCGGCGAACTGATGATGCTCATCGAGACCGACAAGCGCGGCGACGACCACGCCGTCACCCTCGCCTACGAAAGCGAGGCCGCCCCGCGCTTCTCCGTGCCGCCCAACCTCCACCTCCTCGGCACCATGAACACCGCCGACCGCTCCCTCGCCCTGGTGGACTACGCCCTGCGCCGCCGCTTCGCCTTCTTCACGCTCGAGCCCGAGCTGGGCGAACGCTTCGAGACGCACCTGCGCGCTCGCGACTGCCCGCCCGAGTTTGCCCGCCGCCTGTCCGAAAAACTTCGGGCCCTGAACGAGGAGATCGCCACGGACACCCGCAGCCTCGGCGCGGGCTACCAGATCGGGCACAGCTATTTCTGCGGGGATGACAAAATCGGGGAGCCCGCCGCGTGGCTGGACGCAATCGTCCGCTTCGAGATCCGCCCCCTGCTGGAGGAATACTGGATGGACGACCCCAAGCGCGCCCGCGCCGAGGCCGATAAACTCCTCGCCCCCTGAGCCGGATGGAGAGCGCCATCCCCATCCGCAACCTCTACCATCTCCTGTGCTACGCATGGGACCGGCTGGAGGAGCGCGAGCTGATCGACGTCGCGACCGACGCACCGCCGCGCGACACGCTCAACCTGCTCGGCCGCGTGCTCGCCAACGGCGTGCGCGCCCTCGTCCGGCGCGGCTTCGAGCGCGGCTACCTCGAGCGTCGGGAGGAGCTGAGCGCCCTGCGCGGCCGGCTCGCCGTCGTGCCCACCGCGCGACGGCAGCTCGCCCGCCACGGCCGCGCCGAATGCGTTTTCGACGAGCTGGAGCACGACACCCCGGCCAACCGGGTCATCCTGTCCACGCTCACCCTCCTGCTCCGCTCGCCGCTGGTGGATGCCGGGCTGCGTCACGATCTCGCCGCGCTGGCCCGCGCATTCCGAGACGTCCGCCTCGTGCGCGTAGCCCCGGCCGATTGCCGGCGCGTCACCGTCCATCGCAACAACCGCCACTACGGTTTTCTGCTGGAGCTTTGCGCCCTGGTGCTCGACCTGGCCGTGCCGGATGAAAACGGCGCGCTCACCCGTTTCCGCGATTTCGCGCGCGACCACAGGGCGATGTCGGCCCTGTTCGAAAACTTCGTCCGCAACTTCTACGCCCACCACGCCGCCGAGCTCGGCCTCGCCGAGGTGGGGAAGGAACGCTTCGGGTGGCACGGCACCCCGG
Source organism: uncultured Akkermansia sp. (assembly GCA_966252115.1). Lineage (GTDB taxonomy): Bacteria > Verrucomicrobiota > Verrucomicrobiia > Opitutales > Opitutaceae > IMCC26134_A. Next base: position 2,766 of record CBINNW010000164.1, on the reverse strand, counting down.
AGCCGGGCCCGCACGTCGGACTCTGGCCGGACATGGAGGCCGACATCTGCCTGCGACGGACGGCGGGACCGCCCCTCGTGATCGACTGCAAGTTCTACACCGAGGCGCTGAAGGAGAACCGGCACGGGCAAAGACGGCTGGAGTCCGCGCACCTGTATCAAGTCTTCGCCTACGCACGGAATCTCGCCCCGCGCCCCGGCTGGGAAAGCGTGGAGGGCCTGCTCATCTACGCCGAGACCGGGACACCCTTCGACGTGGCGGGGAGCTTCTGCGGCCGCCGCCTCCGCGCGGCCTCCCTCGATCTCGACCGCCCCTGGCCGGAGATTCACGCCCGTCTGGCGGATCTGGTCGCCGCCCCGCGCCCCGCGTCCGCCCCAGGAGTCTTCCCCTGCGTCGCCGGATAGAGTATAGACCGCGCCATGTTCACCGATCTGCACATCACCGACTTCCGAGGCATCCAAGACCTCAAGCTCTCCGGTTTCAGCCGCGTGAACTTGATCGTGGGCGAGAACAACACCGGCAAAACGACCCTGCTCGAGGCCATCGCCCTCGCCGCCGCTCCGCAGGAAGCCGGCAACCTGCTCCACCGGTTTCGCCTTTCCTCAGGGGTGAGCAATCCGGGGCGATGGCTAAGGCGGGACGGCGCCGCGGACAATATCTCGCGACTTCAACTTACTGCCGAGTGGCAAGAGGACGCCCTCACCATCCTTTCCGACAATTCCGTGAATCACTTGTCCCTCGAAGGCTGCGATATGCGAGAGATCGGAGGCCCTCATTGCGTAAAAACTTGGCTCAATCCGCAGCACCCCCAGCTCCGCATCCGCACGGTCGCCGTGCAGCACCGTTCCCCGCAGGAGTTGGTCGTGGATTTCTCCACCGCCGTGCGCTCCAAGCAGGGCGAGAGGGAACTCGAATCCCTGCTCCACGCGGTGGACGACCGCATCCAGGCCGTGCGCTTGGATTACGAAGGCGACAACCGCCAGCCCTACATCTCCGCCGACATCGGCCTGAGCGAACGCGTGCCCATCTCGCAGCTCGGCCAAGGCGTAAACCGCCTCATCGCCATCTTCTGCGAATTGCTAGGCCAGAAACCTGCCATCTGCTTCATCGACGAAATCGAGAACGGTCTACACCACACGGTGCTCAAACGTATCTGGGAGGGCATCGCCGAGGTCGCCGAGCGACTCGATATCCAAGTCTTCGCCACCACTCACAGCCGCGAATGTTTGGAAGCCGCCCACGACTGCTTTGAGGAACGTAAGAGCTACGATTTCCGAGTCGTGCAGCTATACAGAGTCCGAGAGCAAATCGACGGTCGCGTGCTGGATCGCGAGCACATCGAAGCCGCCGTGAAGTCCGAGATCGAAGTTCGCTAATGAAACCTGTTCTCAAGCAGTCTCCGAAGGTGCTAATCGTCGAGGGTTACAGCGACCTTACGTTTTACGCAGAATTCCTTGAAAAACTGGGCAAGTTCCAAGGCGTCTACATCAAAGACATGGGCGGACGCGACAATCTGATGATCGAGCTCGAAACCTTCATCGAGCCGCGCCTCCTCACCAGCAAGACCCATATCGCGGTCATCGTGGATAACGACGATGCCAGCCCCGATTTTGCGGATCGGATCAAAAACAAGCTCAACGCCATAACGTGCCGCAGCCTCACCGAGGGCCAATGGACCGAGGCCGCCCCCGACGCCAAGGTCGGCTTCTTCGTCGCCCCCGCACCGGGCGAAGTCGGCGAAATCGAGGATCTCGTCTGGCGATCCATCACCGACAACCAAACCCACGCCGACGAGGTGCGCTGCGTGGAAAACTTCATCGCCTGCATGAACGCCGGCCCTACCGCCGAAAACCGCCGTATCGCCAAGCGCAAGCTCGGCAGCTGGCTCGCGGTGAAGCACGAGGACGATCCGCGCCTCGGTCCCGCCGCCCGCGCCCGGGAAATCGATTTCGACTCTCCCGCCCTCTCCCGTTTGAAAACCTTCCTGAGCGGCTTCTGAGCGGCGGAAGCCCATTCGCCGCTCTCGCCTAGCTCCCATGGGCCTCACCATCCACCACACCCTCCGCCCGCCCGCCAGGCTCGACGCCACCGCCGCGCGGCGTCTCGTCGCCGAGGCGCACCGTCGCTCCGCCCGCCTGCTCGCGCGCCGCGGCTTCGGCACGATCTCGCCCCTGTATCCGGCCGAGCCCGACACGCCCTGGCTCGGGCAGGCCGCCACCGTGCGACGCGGCCGCGACGTCGCGGGCTTCTTCGTGGAGCCCCGCGCCGGCTGGTTTTTCATCGTCGATCCCGGCGAGGACTGCGAACCGGTTTTCCTCGGCCTCGCCGACTACCCGGTCTGGAGCGTCCACGACGGCCGCCGCCGCCGCACCCCGCGCCCGGGCTGGGGTTTTCACTCCGCCTGCAAAACCCAATACGCCAGCCTGCACGGCTGGGAACACTTTCGCCGCTGCCACCTGCTCGTGCACGACCTGCTGGCGATCTGGCGTCGCCTCGGCGTCGAGGTGAAGGTGCTCGACGAGGGCGACTACTGGCCCGACCGCGACGAGACCGCCCTGCGCGCCGCCCTGGAACGCATGAACCGCATCGTCGCCGGCCTCGCCGGGGCGATGAAGGACGCGAACCCGGAGGGCGCCCCGCCGATCCTGTCGCCGATTTTCGCCCACCCCCGCTTCGAACAGCTCGAGGCCGAGGGCATCGCGACCGACGGCCCGGCCATCCGCCAGGCCGTCTCCGCGCTCGAGCCACCTCCCCGGCCTTGATCCC
>CBINNW010000163.1:0-9464 GCA_966252115.1 uncultured Akkermansia sp. | reverse complement strand
GACTCCGCGCTCTCCGGAGCGCGGCCCCGTTGAAGCCTTGCGGTCGGAGTAGTTTCGAATCTTCGCGTCGAACCGACTCCGCGCTCTCCGGAGCGCGGCCCCGTTGAAGCACAGGGCGCGCTTGTCCTCCGCAACGCCGCCAATCAGGGACTCCGCGCTCTCCGGAGCGCGGCCCCGTTGAAGCCGCGTAGTCGGTCGCGGCGGAAGTTTTGAAACGTTCAGACTCCGCGCTCTCCGGAGCGCGGCCCCGTTGAAGCGGCGTAGGACTCGAACGCGGCCAAGATTTGCCGATGCGACTCCGCGCTCTCCGGAGCGCGGCCCCGTTGAAGCAGGCGGCGACGGTAACGGCGCAGGTCGCAGTAACCGACTCCGCGCTCTCCGGAGCGCGGCCCCGTTGAAGCCAGACTGCCCGAACAGCTTGTCCATAGGGAACTTTGACTCCGCGCTCTCCGGAGCGCGGCCCCGTTGAAGCGTAACGCCTGTTTCGTAGGTGTGTGGAGTGTCTTGCTGACTCCGCGCTCTCCGGAGCGCGGCCCCGTTGAAGCGACCACTGCCGCGACACCACCGGCGAGTGGGACTATCGACTCCGCGCTCTCCGGAGCGCGGCCCCGTTGAAGCATGTCCCAAAACTTCAAACAAAACTGTTCCAAGCTGGACTCCGCGCTCTCCGGAGCGCGGCCCCGTTGAAGCGACACGGCTACGATTGCGAGCGCGTTCAAGCAAGGCCGACTCCGCGCTCTCCGGAGCGCGGCCCCGTTGAAGCATCGCGCGGATACCGGATCCGGTGGCCCGGGCGGAGGCGACTCCGCGCTCTCCGGAGCGCGGCCCCGTTGAAGCACGGCCCGCGGCGACCGCTACCTCATCGACCACGGCGACTCCGCGCTCTCCGGAGCGCGGCCCCGTTGAAGCTAGGCCTCGCGCCTTGCCTCGGGCGACCGCGGTGTTGACTCCGCGCTCTCCGGAGCGCGGCCCCGTTGAAGCCGCTGTCACGCCACTCCTTCGCGACGGTCTTTTTGTAGACTCCGCGCTCTCCGGAGCGCGGCCCCGTTGAAGCTGGGTGGCGGCGGCGTCACTGGCGGCGGCGTTCATGACTCCGCGCTCTCCGGAGCGCGGCCCCGTTGAAGCCGGATACAGAGGCCGCTCCGCTGGTCGTCAGATTCCCGGACTCCGCGCTCTCCGGAGCGCGGCCCCGTTGAAGCTACTTCCGCCGTAAATTGTTCCCGTCGCGATTGCACGACTCCGCGCTCTCCGGAGCGCGGCCCCGTTGAAGCTGCTTGCGCTGGGTAATTGGCCGGTGCAGTGTCATCGCGACTCCGCGCTCTCCGGAGCGCGGCCCCGTTGAAGCTTGCCGAAAAAAGGCGACTGAATGCCCGACTGCGGCGACTCCGCGCTCTCCGGAGCGCGGCCCCGTTGAAGCATTTTCCCTTCGGCCTGGATAGGGCATTTCCCGCTCGACTCCGCGCTCTCCGGAGCGCGGCCCCGTTGAAGCCACCGAGAAATTGCAGCCTACGACCCGCGCGGTGGCGACTCCGCGCTCTCCGGAGCGCGGCCCCGTTGAAGCCTCGACGCGGAGGCGGGCGAGCCGGCCGGAGGGCGTGACTCCGCGCTCTCCGGAGCGCGGCCCCGTTGAAGCCGGTGGGGCTCTCGGTGTTGTCGCGTCGGTTGTCGGTGGACTCCGCGCTCTCCGGAGCGCGGCCCCGTTGAAGCAACGCTTCACTAATGACGGCGCAAGGGCAGGCACTCAGACTCCGCGCTCTCCGGAGCGCGGCCCCGTTGAAGCACATTCTAGCTATGCGCATTTGCAGGACCTTCGATTGACTCCGCGCTCTCCGGAGCGCGGCCCCGTTGAAGCAAGGTGTGGTCGCACCACTCGATTTTCGTATTCTGACGACTCCGCGCTCTCCGGAGCGCGGCCCCGTTGAAGCGACGACCCGAAGCTGCGGGCGGCGCAGGCCGCGAAGGACTCCGCGCTCTCCGGAGCGCGGCCCCGTTGAAGCGTGCTGCCCTCGGCGTTTATCCTGTGGGGGCTGAGCGACTCCGCGCTCTCCGGAGCGCGGCCCCGTTGAAGCGGGCGGGTGACCCACCCAAACGGCCGGGGGCTGCCCGGACTCCGCGCTCTCCGGAGCGCGGCCCCGTTGAAGCGATTAAGAAAGAGTTAAGGAGGGAAGGGTATAGGTGGACTCCGCGCTCTCCGGAGCGCGGCCCCGTTGAAGCACTCGGGCCTGCTCGGGGTTATCGCGCTTCCACTGGACTCCGCGCTCTCCGGAGCGCGGCCCCGTTGAAGCAGGAATTCGGGGATCCGGAAATCGCGGAGGCGAGATGACTCCGCGCTCTCCGGAGCGCGGCCCCGTTGAAGCGCGATATGGGCGTAGCCCGACGCGTTAAAGTGCGTGACTCCGCGCTCTCCGGAGCGCGGCCCCGTTGAAGCCGAGTGCTGTAATTGCAGTTTTTGAGCCTTTGGTTGGACTCCGCGCTCTCCGGAGCGCGGCCCCGTTGAAGCATGGCGGCGTATCATCCGATGGCGGCGGCCTTAAGGACTCCGCGCTCTCCGGAGCGCGGCCCCGTTGAAGCTGGGCGGGATCGGCGTTCAGTTGGCGGGCGTCGGCAACGACTCCGCGCTCTCCGGAGCGCGGCCCCGTTGAAGCCAAGGCCATGATGCTGCGAGGCGAAATCGACGCTCCGACTCCGCGCTCTCCGGAGCGCGGCCCCGTTGAAGCCGTTCTGCCTAACGCACAAGATGAGACACGCCCGCGACTCCGCGCTCTCCGGAGCGCGGCCCCGTTGAAGCATTTCTTCGTGCGCTTCGTGTGCCGGAGATACGCCTGACTCCGCGCTCTCCGGAGCGCGGCCCCGTTGAAGCGTCGGTGCAGTGTCATCGCATCGGCAGGCCGCTCCGGCCGACTCCGCGCTCTCCGGAGCGCGGCCCCGTTGAAGCAGGAAGTTCACGCACCGCTCGTAGGCAGGCATCCCCGACTCCGCGCTCTCCGGAGCGCGGCCCCGTTGAAGCCGCTCCGATTCAGGCAACGCACCGAGCGTGCGAACCGACTCCGCGCTCTCCGGAGCGCGGCCCCGTTGAAGCGGCTCATTTATTTTAACGCTACATACCCATGAAACTCCGACTCCGCGCTCTCCGGAGCGCGGCCCCGTTGAAGCGGGTCGGCGAAGTCGCAGTCGGGCTTGAGCAGGATGAGACTCCGCGCTCTCCGGAGCGCGGCACCGTTGAAGCATCAGCACCGAGGCCGACCTCCGCTCAAAAAATTTCGACTCCGCGCTCTCCGGAGCGCGGCCCCGTTGAAGCTTCCGCCTCGATGCCAAGCGCCCGGAGCGCATATTGACTCCGCGCTCTCCGGAGCGCGGCCCCGTTGAAGCATTTGGACGGCACGCTCTACGGACCATTTTCGGCCGGACTCCGCGCTCTCCGGAGCGCGGCCCCGTTGAAGCAGATGCCTGAAAACGCGCGCTCACGTCACCCTCCGCAGACTCCGCGCTCTCCGGAGCGCGGCCCCGTTGAAGCATAGGAAATAATACCGTCCTCTATTAGACGCGCACGACTCCGCGCTCTCCGGAGCGCGGCCCCGTTGAAGCATACATACCACTCTTCGCGCAGCACCTTTTTTACATGACTCCGCGCTCTCCGGAGCGCGGCCCCGTTGAAGCCGTTTCTCGGCAGCAAGGTGGATGCGGTCCGCACCCGACTCCGCGCTCTCCGGAGCGCGGCCCCGTTGAAGCAGCTCTCAGGTTGGGACTTGGGCGGTCTGCGTTGCTGACTCCGCGCTCTCCGGAGCGCGGCCCCGTTGAAGCGCCAGCACCGCCCACCCCGATCTCGCCGACTGGCGGGACTCCGCGCTCTCCGGAGCGCGGCCCCGTTGAAGCATTGGCTCGTTAGATGTTACCAGAACTGGTTTATGCTGACTCCGCGCTCTCCGGAGCGCGGCCCCGTTGAAGCATTTCATGGTCCGCCGACAAGGGCCCCCTCACACCGAACGGACTCGGCCGGACCCATCAGGAAGAACCGGATATTCCCCGCCCGCTTGTTGGTAACCATGGAGTTGTCGAACATTCAGACCGACCGACAAGAATGTCCGTCCGCCTTGGGAGGCCTGCCTCACTGCGTTTCTTCGCGCCTCATCCCGGCCGCCTGCTTCACCTGCGAGGCCGTTGGCCGAGTCTTCGAAATCGGTTTGTTTCGCTTCGCGAAACTCATGCTTCAAACGACGCTCCTTGAGTCGTCGTTTTAGTGGTTTCATTCATCATCACCCGCCGAAAACAGCGACGAACCCGAAAACTTTACGCAACCCCTTGAGGGCGAAAGTGGTGGCAAGACCCGGAATCGAACCGGGGACACGTTGATTTTCAGTCAACTGCTCTACCAACTGAGCTATCTTGCCGAGGCCGCCGAAGTGACGGGAGTGGGGAGCAAAGGGCGTGAAGCAGATGCGTCAACGGGAATTTTGGAAAGAACCACAATTCTCCCTCGGCACAGGTTTCTCGCGATCCGTCCGCTCGATCAACCACCCGCCCGCGAGGGGAGACGTGCTTTTGCAATGCATAAACAAAAAGAGCGTTGCCAGTTTCTTCGCCGCGCGTCTGCCTCCGCGCTCCACCCCGCTCCCAGCTCCCTTTCCCATGCTGCCGTTTCGCCTCGCTCTTGCCGTCGGCCTGACGCCTCTGCTCCTCGCCGACTTCGCCCACGCCGCCCTCGACACCAACGCCAACCAGCTTCCCGACCTGTGGGAAACCCTGCACGGCGCCTCCGGCCTCGTCGCGTCCGCCGACCCCGACGGCGACGGCGTCACCAACGCCCAGGAGGCCGTCGCCGGCACCGACCCGCTCGATCCCTTCTCGCTCCCGCGCCTCGACCTCACCGCCGGGGCCGGCGCGCTCACCCCGGCCTGGAGCGGCTTCGCCGGAAAACGGTATCGCCTGCTGGCCGCCGACTCCCTGCTCACCCCCGCCGCCGAGTGGGAGGTGTTGCACGACTTCACCAGCGCCGGCGGCGCCCACGCCTTCGCGCAAAGCTTCGCCGGTCCCTCCCGCTTTTTCCGTCTCGAGGTTCTGGATACGGACCGCGACGCCGACGGGCTCTCCGACTGGGAGGAACTCGAGCTCGGCTTCGACCTCGCCAGCGCCCACACCGAACGTCTCGACACACCCGACGCCACCCGCGCCGCCAACACCTGGAACGCCGCCAACACCCTCACCGTCGCCGCCATCGACGACACCTTTTCCGAGCGCTGGCCCGATCCCGGTGTCTTCGCCGTGCGCCGCGCCGGCGGCCTCAAGCCCCTCGTCGTCAACATCGCCCTCTCCGGCTCCGCCACGCCCGATGCCGACTACACCGCGAGCGAGACGACCAGCGTCTATTTCCCGCCCGGCGCCCGCGAGGCCTGGGTCGAGCTCGCGCCCGTCGCCGACGCCGCCGACGGCGAGGGCGCGGAGACCATCACGCTCACCGTCCTGCCCGGCACCGGCTACGCCCTCGGCGCCACCACCTCGGCCACCGTCACCCTGCTCGACGAAGCGGCCTCCGCCGCGCCCTCGGCCAAGGCCGCCGTGCGTTTCCTCATCCAGGCCGCCTTCGGCCCGAGCCGCGACGATCCGGCCGACGCCGATCTCACGCCCGAAAACGCCGAGGAGGTCATGACGCTCGGCGTCGAGGGCTGGCTCGACGCGCAACTCGCCCTGCCGCCCACCTACCTCCAGCCTTTTACCGAATACGCCGCGGACATCCCCGAGTTCTACACCGACCGCAAACAAGCCGCCTGGTGGAGCCGCGCCATGGGCGTGTCGCCCGCCGTGCCCGGCGGCCCGGCCGTGCAATACGACGTGCTGCGTCACCGCGTCGCCTACTCGCTCAGCCAGATTCTCGTCGTCTCCGACCGCCCCGAGGTCCTCGCCGTGCAGCCAGTCGGCGTGGTCAACTACTACGACGTCCTCGTCCGCCACGCCTTTGGCAACTACCGCGACCTCCTCTACGACGTGACCCGCCACCCCGTGATGGGCTTCTACCTCAGCGCGCTGAAAAACCAGAAGCCCGACCCGGCCAACCACCTCTTCCCGGACGAGAACTACGCCCGCGAGATCATGCAGCTTTTCAGCATCGGCCTCTGGGAGCTCAACCCCGACGGCACGCGCCGCCTCTCCGGCGGCGATCCGCTCGATCCCGACGATCTCGATCCGGCCGGCAATCTCGTGCCCGCCGGACAGCCGATCCCGAGCTACGACAACACCACCATCACCAACTTCGCCCGCGTCTTCACCGGCATGACCTTCGCCGGCGGCGCCTCCTTCCTCTTCGCGCAGGAAAACTGGCTCGAGCCGATGGAGCTCTGGGACGCCTACCACGACCTCGATCCCAAGACCCTGCTCAAGGGCGTCACGCTGCCCGATCGCAGCGCCCTCGCCGGCCCCGGCACCACCGGCGCCGCCACCGAGGCCGACCTCTCCGCCGCGATCGACAATCTCTTCAACCACCCCAACACCGGCCCCTTCCTCGGGCGCCAGCTCATCCAGCGCCTCGTCACCTCGAACCCCTCGCCGGCCTACGTCGGCCGCGTCGCCGCCGCCTTCGCGGACAACGGCTCCGGCGTGCGCGGCGACATGAAGGCCGTCATCAAGGCCATCCTGCTCGACCCCGAGGCGCGCGACCCCGCGCACCGCGACGACCCGCACTTCGGCAAACAACGCGAGCCCTTCCTGCGCGTGGTCAACCTCGCCCGCGCCTTCGACGCCGCCTCGCCCTCCGGTTTTTACCAGCTCAGCCAGTTCTACTTCGACCACTACCAGGAGCCGATGAACTCGCCCAGCGTATTCAACTTTTACCTACCGAGCTATTCGCCGCCGGGCGAGGTGCAGGCCGCCGGCCTCGTCGCCCCCGAGTTCCAGCTGCTCAACGCCACCAGCGCCATCTCCGCGCCCAACTACTACCACAACGCCATTCTGAGCGGGCTCCACCGCTGGGGCACCGCCGATCCGGATCGCAACGTGCGGCTCGATCTCACCCACGAGCTCACCCTCGTCGGCGCGGCCGACATCGACACGCTCCTGCGGCGTCTCGACATGACGCTTACCGGCGGCGCGCTCAGCCCCCGCCAGTTCCAGATCATCCGCGAGTCCATGCTGCGCATCAGCACCGGCACCTGGGAATGGGAAAAGGAACGTCTCCGCCTCGCCATCTGGCTGATCGTCACCTCGCCCGAATATTGCGTGCTTCGCTGAACCGCCCCCGCCGCCCTCCCGCCGCTCCGACCATGAAAGATCCCCGCCTCATTTCCCGTCGTCGTTTCCTCGGCCAGGCCAGCTGCGCCGCGGTCAGCACGCTGCCGGTGCTCAGCACCCTGCTGAACCTGAAGTTCGCCAGCAGCATCGCCTCCGCCCAGACCACGCCCGGCTCCGACTACCGCGCGCTCGTCTGCCTCTTCCTCAACGGAGGCAACGACTCCTTCAACATGCTTGCCCCGCGCGGCACGGCCGAACACGCGGAATACGCCGCCGTGCGCCAGGACCTCGCCCTGTCGGCCGGCGAGCTCCTGCCCATCAACCCGCTCAACGCCGCGCAGGTGGGCCGCCAGCTCGGCGTCCACCCCGGCATGCCCGAGCTCCAGCAGCTCTTCGAGGCCGGCCACGCCGCCTTCGTCGCCAACGTCGGCACGCTCGTCGAGCCCGGCGTCACCAAGGCCGGATTCCAGAGCGGGCTCTCCAAGCTGCCGGTCGGTCTCTTCTCCCACTCCGACCAGATCGAGCAGTGGCAGACCTCGCTGCCCGACACCCGCGCCGGCATCGGCTGGGCGGGCCGGCTCGCCGACCTGCTCAACTCCCAAAACCAACACCCGGAGGTGTCGATGAACATCTCGCTCGCCGGCAGCAACGTCTGGCAGACGGGGAATTCAGTTTTTGAATACGCCATCACGCCCGACGGCGCCGTCGGCCTGACCGGCTACTCGAAGGAATGGGTGCAGGAATACGGCACGCGCCAGGTGCGCAGCGCCGCGGTGGACGGCCAACTCGCGCTGGAATACGCCAACGTCTTCCAAAAAACCTTCGCCGGCGCGCAGCGTTCCGCGCTCGACGCCTACGACCTCTTCTCCGGCGCCACGTCCGCCGATCTGCCGGCCGGAGCGACCTTCCCGAGCAGCATGCTGGCGAACCAGCTGCGCATGATCGCGCGCACCATCGCCGGGCGCGACGCGCTGGGCGCCCGCCGGCAGACCTTTTTCGTGTCGCTCGGCGGCTGGGACCACCACGACGAGGTCCTGGTCAACCAGGCCAACATGCTGCCGGTGGTGAGCCAGGCGGTGGGCGCCTTCTACCACGCGCTCGAACTGCTCGGCGTGCAGAACAACGTGACGCTCTTCCTCGCCTCCGACTTTGGACGCACGCTCAGCTCCAACGGGCGCGGCTCCGACCACGCCTGGGGCGGCAACACCTTCGTGGTGGGCGGCGCGGTGGACGGGCGCAAAATCTACGGCGCTTATCCCGATCTCTACGCCGGCAACCCGCTCGACCTTGGTCGCGGGCGCCTGATCCCGACGACGAGCGTCGATGCCTACTTCGCCGAACTCGCGCTCTGGCTCGGCGTGCCGCCCGCCGACCTGCCGCTGGTGTTGCCCAACATCACGCGTTTCTACGATCCGAGCAGCGGCGTGGCGCCGGTGGGTTTCCTGCCGACGGTTTGAGGACGGCGCAGGTGTTGAACGAACGACCCAAGGCGCAGCGATGAACAGCACATCGGTAGGGCGCGACCGCCGGGCGCGCCGTTCGGGTGGTGTTTACCGTCCGATGTTCGCGGCGGGCCCGGCGGTCCCGCCCTACCCGCATTCTCACCATGGCCGCGCGTTTTGATCGCAACTCCGATTCGCGCCCGAGGCGCGGCTATTGGGGAAATTGGCCGGGGACGGCCAACGCTACACAGCGGGCCCGATTCGCCCGCCGATTTATCCCAGCTTGAACGCACATCGAAACAAGGTGGTCCTCACGGTCGCGGCCGCTCTGGTGGCCGGCGGGGTAATGCTCCTCTATTTCCGACCGCATCCGAAGCATCGGGGCGGCGAGCCCGCACCCGCCGCCGTCGTGTCGTCCTCCGTCCAGGCGTCCGCCGCCCCCGCGCCCTCGGCCTTGGCGCACCCGGCCGACCGACCGGAGCACTCGCCCCTCGCGGACGAGTTGCACGCGGCGACGTTTGACGAGCGCCACGATCTCGTGGTGTTGCACGGCCTGCTGGGGCAGTTGACCACCTCGCTGCGGCTGGCCGAGCGACCGCCGCTGGGCGACAACGCGGACATCGCGGCGGCGCTCACGGGGCGCAACCGCCGGAGGATCGTATTTGTGCCGCCGATACACCCGGCGCTGCGCGACGGTTTGTTGGTGGATCGGCGCGGGGTGCCCTACCATTTCCACGCCCGCTCGGCCGACGCCATCGACGTGCGCGCGGCCGGCGCGGACGGGGTGCTGTTCACCGGGGACGA
>CBINNW010000162.1:0-9544 GCA_966252115.1 uncultured Akkermansia sp. | reverse complement strand
AATCTCGCTCGGTCTTCGTCCAATCTGCCGATAAGAAACAAGCACCGCCCCCGTCTCGCCCCCGTCTCGCCGCCGCCCCATGCGCCGCCGTCCGCTTTTTACGTTCGCCCTCCTCCTGCTCGGCTCCGTCGCCAGCCTGTGGCTGAGCACCCGCCTCGCCGCGCCCCGCGAACCCTCGCGCGCCGACACCGCCCCCGCTCCCTCCACCCCGGTCGCAGCCGCTCACCGCTCCGACCCCGACTCCGGCTCCGGCGCCACCGAAGCCGCCATCGCCGACACGTCCGCCCCCGACGCCTCGTCCTCCGTCCGCACCTCAGCCGCCCCCGCCCCCTACCGCATCGCCGGACCGGTGAGCGACGATCCGCCGCCGCTGCCCGCCCGCTACGACACGCGGGCCAGCGCCGAAAACGCCCGCCGCTGGGCCGTCCTCGACCCCGCCCCCGAGCTCCCGCTCGCCCGCGACGCCACGCTCTCGCTGCCGCTGCTCGACGGCGGCCGACTCCTCGGACGCGTAAACCTCTCCCGAACCGAACCCGACGGACGCACCTTGGTCGGCGGCGCGCTCATCGACGCCGAGGGCCGCGAGCTCGGCAGCTTCAGCCTGGGGCGCGAGGGCGGTCTGCTCGGCGGCGTCATCGTGCCCGCCACCGGCGACGTCGCCTACACCATCGAGCCCGACGCCTCCGGCCGCGTCCTGCTCGTCGAGCGTGATCGCGGCGCCGTGCTTTGCCCCGCCCTGCCCCCGGCGTCGCCGCCCTCCTCCGCGCCGACCAACGCGGCCTACGCGACCGAGGCGGCCAACGCGGCCCGCGCGGCCGACGAACCCGCCCCCGCCCCGGCCCTCGCCATCGCCGCCGCCGAGCCGGTGCCCCTCCTCTACAGCCGCCCCGGCGCGCCCGCCGTCATCTACCTCGATTTCGACGGCGAGACCGTCACCGATCCGTCGTGGAACTCCGGCAACACCATCGTCGCCTCCGCCAGCGGCCTCGGCGCGGACCAGATAAACCAGGTCTGGCGCCGCGTCGCCGAGGACTACGCGCCCTTCGACGTGGACGTCACCACCGACCCCGCCCGCTACGCCGCCGTCGCCGCCAAATACCGCATGCGCTGCATCGTCACCCAGACCAGCGCCTGGTTCGGCACCGCCGGCGGCGTCGCCTACGTGTCGTCCTGGCGCCAGGCGGGCTCCTTCTCGACCAGCTCGACCATTCCCTGCTGGGTCTTCGCCAATCAACTCGGCACCAACCCGCGCTACATCGCCGAGGCCGTCGCCCACGAGGTCGGCCACACCCTCGGGCTTTCCCATGACGGATTGGAAAACAGTTCCGGCACCACCACCGACGACTACTACGACGGACGCGGCTCCGGCCCCACCAGCTGGGCGCCGATCATGGGCGTCGGCTACTACGTCAACCTCGCCCAGTGGAGCCGGGGCGACTACGCCGACGGCTCGCTTTTCGCCAACAACACCGAGGACGATCTCGCCCTCATCACCAGCGGCGCCAACCACGTCGCCCACCTCGCCGACGACGCCTCCGCCTCCCTCGCCTCCGCCCCGCCGCTCGCCCAGGCCGACGCGACCACGATCGACCAACCCGGCCTCGTCGAACGCACCGGCGACGCCGACACCTACACCTTCGCCACCGGCGCCGGCACCGTGTCCTTCACCCTCGCCGCCGACGCCCTCGGCGGCCTGCCCGATCTCGACGCGCGCCTCGACCTCCTCGACACGGCGGGCAACCTCATCGCCAGCGCCGACCCCACCGGCTCGCTCCGCCCCGCCCTCTCCGCCTCCGTCCCCGCCGGCACCTACCACCTCACTCTCACCGCCGTCGGCGAGGGCGATCCGCTCCTCACCGGCTACTCGGCCTACGGCAGCCTCGGCGCCTACCGCATCACCGGCACCATCCTCGCCGCGCCGCCCATCGTGGCGGGCGGCTCGCTCGGCGCCCCGGTCGGCGTCCCGCTCGGTTACCAGATCTCCGCCGGCGGCGGCCCCACCGGCTACGCCGCGCTCGGCCTCCCGCCCGGACTCGCCATCGACGGCGCGACCGGACTCATAAGCGGCACCCCCACCCTGGCCGGCGCCTACTCCGTCACCCTGCGCGCCACCAACACCGCCGGCTCCGCCTCCGCCACCCTCGCGCTCACCATCACCGGCTCGCTCCCCACCGCTCTCGACAACACGACGCTCAACTTCGCCTCGGGCGGCGCCGCGCTCTGGCAACAGGAAACCGGCCTCGCCGACGCCACCTCCGGCTCCGCCGCGCGCGCCGGCTCGCCCGGCGACGGCGCCGAGAGCTGGATCGAGTTCCCGATCTCCGGCCCCGGCACGCTCGCCTTTTCCTGGAAAACGTCCTCCGAGGCCGACCACGACCGCCTCCGTCTCCTCGTCAACGGCGTCGAACTCGACGCCATCTCCGGCGAGGCCGGCTGGACGGCCCGCAGCCTCGTCTTCGAGGACGAGACCGCCCACGTGGTGCGTTTCTCCTACACCAAGGACGCCTCCGCTTCCGCCGGCGCCGACACCGCCTGGCTGGACGCCGTCTCCTTCACCCTCGCCGTCGACCGCATCCTCGACGCCCCCGGCCTCGCCTGGACCGACGGTGGCAACCAAGCCTGGACGCGCGACACCACCCAGTCCCACGCCGGCGGCTCCTCGATGCGCAGCGGCGTCATCGGCAACAACCAGGAAAGCTGGATCGAGCTCCCCCTCGCCGGCCCCGGCGTCCTCACCTTCTGGTGGCGCGTGTCCTCGCAGACCAACGGCGACCGCCTCCGGCTCAACCTCGACGGCGTCGAGCAGGCCAACATCTCCGGCACCTCCTCCGCCGCCACCACCTGGTCGCAACGCACGCTCACCCTCGCCGCCGGCGAGCACCGCGTGCGCTGGCGCTACACCAAAAACGGCCGCAACTCCTCCGGCGCCGACGCCGGCTGGATCGACGACCTCGTTTACACCCGCCCGCCCGTCATCGACGCCTCCACCCCGCTCCGCGCCACCGTCGGCGTCGCGCTCGACCACCCGATCGACGCCACCAACTCGCCCGCCTCCTACGCCGCCACCGGCCTGCCCGCCGGCCTCGCCCTCGACACCGCGAGCGGCCGCATCACCGGCACGCCCACCACCGTCGGCGACCACGCCGTCACGCTCTCCGCGACCAACGCCGCCGGCACCGGCACCGCCCTGCTCACCCTGCGCGTCGTCAGCCCCTACACCGCCTGGACCGAGGACAGCGGCCTCGCCACCGAAGACCCCGCGACCGCCGCCGACGCCACGCCCGAAGCCGATCCCGACGGCGACGGCCTGCCCAACCTGCTCGAATACGCCTTCGCCCTCGACCCCACCGCGCCCGACGCGACATCCGCCGGCCCCGCCGCCGCCGCGCTGCCCGTCGCGATCCCCGCCACCACGCCCGACGACCCCGAAGCGACGCCGCCCGCGGTGGAGTTTGCCTTCACCCTCCCGGCCGGCCGCGCCGAACTCACCTACACCGTCGAGACCTCCGCCGACCTCGTCACCTGGAGCCCCGGCCACGCCTACGGCGCCGGCACCGGCACCGCGCCCACCGGCGACACGAACGGCCTTTCGACCGTGGAGTTGGAAAACACCCTCGCGCCCGACGGCTCGCGCCACCTCCGCCTGCGCCCCGCCACGCCCGGCGCCGCGGTTTTCCTGCGCGTGCGCGTCACGGCGCCCTGAACCCTGAACTCCAAAGGGCGACGGCGACGCCCACCGCCGCCGCCGCTTTCGATCCATCGACGAGCCGCCGCCCGCTACCGCGCGAACACATCCAGCACCGGCAGGGCCTCGCCCGCGTCGTCGAACATACCGCGGTCTCGCAAGCCACCGCGCCCGCGCCCCGTGCCCACCGCCGGCTCCCACCAAAAAACCCCGGCGCCCAGACCGTCGGGCACGCCGCGCACCACCTCGGCCACGGCGGCCAGAAAATCGCGCTGCCCCTCGGGCGACTCGGGGAACGGCGCCGGCCCCTTCGGCGGCGTCGGGCCGGCGGGTTTCTCCGCCCGATACTCGGTCGGGCGCCAGCAGTAGGCCGTCTCCACCACCATGACCGGCCGACCGTAGTCGCGCGCCATGGCGTCCAGGGTGGTCCGCAAATCCTCCAGCGAACCGTGCCACCACGGGTAATACGACTGGCCGAGCACGTCCGGCTCGATGCCCGCCGCGAAGAGTCGGTCGAAAAACCACTTCGTCGCCGCCGGGTCCCCGCTTCGCTCGATCTGCACCAGGATCAGCGGCATCGCCCCGGCGCCGCCCGCCTCCGCTCCGTCCCCGACGTCCGCTCCCGCGCCCTCGCGCACGCCCGTGATGCCGGCCCGCGTCAGCGCGAGGAAGTTGTCCCAGTTCTCCGGCAGTTTGCCGTGCGGCCAGAGCATGCCCGCCGTCACCTCGTTGCCCGGCTGCACCATATCGGGCAACACCCCCGCCTCCCGAAACTCCGCGATGGTCTCGCGAGTGTAGCTGCGCACCACCTCGGCCAGCGCCTCCGGCCCCAGCTCGCGCCAAGCCGCCGGCGTGGTCTGGTGCGCGGGGTCCGCCCAGGTGTCGGAGTAGTGAAAAACGAGCAGCAGTTTGAAACCGAGCGCCTTGGCCCGCCGCGCCTGTTCCAGCGTGTAGGCGAGATCGTTGGGCAACGGACGGCGTTCGTTCGACGGCGTGTGAAAGAGCCGCAGCCGCACCCAGTCGTAGCCGCGCTCGCGAAAGATCTGTAGTCCCGGTTTCACTACGCCGTCGGCGCGAAACTCCGTCCCCGCCGCCTCGGCCGCGCCGAGAAACGACAGGTCCGCGCCGACCGCGAATTCGTCGGCCGGCCACGCCGACTCCGCCACCGTCACGCCGGTCGCCCGCGATTGATCCACGCGCCGCGAAGACGGTCCCGCGCACGCGGCCAGACCAAGCGCGATAAGCAACCCGGGAAGAGCGGGTGCCAGGAACACGCGAAACAAACGAGAACGGACGGAACAACGACGCGGGGGCTTCATCGGTGGGACCGACAAGGAGCACGGACCGTGATCTTGTCCCGGAAAAAATCGACCCGCCGCCACGCGTCGCCTACCGCGTCACCCGCAGCGCGTCGGCGCCGCCGCCGGCCACGAGCGAAAACCAAGTCCCGTCCTTGCCGCGTCGGTAAACAAAGGGCTGGCCGTCGCGGTGGTCGTGCAGGCCGTCCGCCGCCGGCGGGCGCTCGAGTTCGTCCAAATTTTCCGGATACACGCCATGCACGAGCCGGTGTCGTTCGATGCGGCACTCGACCCGGCACAGCTCGAAGCGCACCAGACGTTCGACCACATCGCCCACGATTCTGGCCAAGTTTTTCGACGCCATTGCGCTGACAAATCCGTAGGGATTCACCCGTTCTTCCGCCAAGCTCCGCTCGACCGCCTCCAGCCGGGCCAGGTCAACCGTTCCCCCGGCCGGATTGATCGCGGGCAAAACCTCGTCGGTCATCCGCCTGTAGTGCGTCGCCGCGTTTTGCCAGATCCAGCCCCGGGGCATAAGCGTCGTCTGCCAGGTGTCCCGACCACGGGCGCCCAAGGGAAAATCGCCCTCCCCTCCGGAAGCCGCAGCCATCCAGAGGAGGGTTAACCGCAACTCGTCCTCCATGCATGCTCGCAGCTCCTTCAGCCGGTCCACACGCCCCAGCTCCTCGTCGAACTTCGCCAAGGTCTCCGCGTCCCACGCACGGGCGACCATACCGGCATGAATGCCTTCGGTCGCCAGCTGGGTGACGCCCTGCGCGACCAAATCGTCGATCAACCATCCCCCGGGCGCGCTCTCCAGCAGGCGCCCCAACCGCAGGAGCGTGAGGAGGTCCTGCGCCGCCAAATCCGCCCGCCCAGCGTCAAAACGAACTCGCGCCCGCAGCCCGATCAACTTGCTCGCCTGAAACAGGCCCGGGTAGTCCGTGTGGCCCCAAATGAGCCCGGGCGCGAACCTCGCCTCCGGACGCAGCACCGCCCCTTCGATCTGCGCCAACGCCTCCTCATGGACTTGGAAAGCGGCCATCAGATCCTCCGTTTCCAGATACGCGCGCCACGCGTCGAGATCGGCATCCCAGCCGTCCTTGGGCTCAAGACGGCCATCCTTGGGGCCGGCTCCCCCCAGTGTCCATCGGCCCGCCTGCGAACGAAACGTCCCGATCCCGCCCGTTTCGCCCCCCGTCGGCGCGAAAAACTCCCGCAGCCCCGGCGCGGCGAAAGCGTTTTCTTCTTCCGGAATCGGAGGTCCGTTCAACCCCTCCATGCCCACCGCGATGCCCCGGCTCCGCGCGTCGCGCTCCACCGCCGCCCAAGCCCGCTCGCCGCGCCAGTATTCGATCCGATAAAAGGCCGCCACCGCGGTGATGAGCACGGCCCCGCCGACCAAGGCGCGCCGGAGCAAACGCCAGGTCAGCCAGCGACGCGGCGAGAAAAGCGCGCGCGCCCGGCGCAGCAGGCCGGGCCGTTTCGTATCGGGATTCGGTGAAAGGGAAGAGGACATGGGAAAAATTTCTTTCGCGGATTGAGGAAGGTCCGGTTTCCAAGCCGGTCACCGGACGGATTGAGACTCCTGGGCGGGGCGGGACCGCCGGGCCCGCCGCCGCCGGGCACGGACGGTGATCGTCACCCAAACCGGCGCGCCCGGCGGTCGCGCCCCACCTGTTCGGAGGGTTTCATCTCAAAATTTGATCGGCCTTCAGACCCAGCTCCGCGCCGAGGCGTTTTCGATCACGCTCAGGGGCTTCGATTCGGTCGGTTCCAACTTTTCCGGCCGCGTCGGGGCCGCCCCTTCGCCGGCCGACGCGCCCCCGCGCTCGCCGAGGAAATGGGCGGCCAGATTTCGCCGCTGTTCCAGCCAGACCGCCAGTTGTCCGGCGAACTGTGCGGCGTCGGGCCGCCCCTCCCCCTGAAAGCGGGCCCCCGGGGCGGCGCCACCCAGCGCGTCGGCCAGCAACATCGCCACCCAGGCCGCCGCCAGCCCGCCCCAGACTCCGCGCACCGGCAGCACCAGTTCGCGCCAGACCGCGCGGAAAAACTCCGGCACCGAGCCCGCGCGCAGCGCGTCCACGACGCTCTCCGGCTCACGGCGCGCCGCGTCGCCGCCGGCCACACGGGCAACCAATTCGGCGCGCATCGCCGCCAGCCGATCCGCCACCTCGGACCGCTCGGCCCGCTCCAACAGTTGTTCACGCAGCGTCTTCATTTTTGTCGGGCTCCTGAAATTTCCGGTCTTCTGTTCAAACGTTCGCGCAGCGCGCGTTTCGCGTGGTGCAGGCGGGATTTCACCGTGCCCACCGGCACGCCGGTGACGGTCGCGATCTCCTCGAGCGAAAAATCCTCCAGCACGTGCAGGGTGAGCGTCGCGCGCTGCGCCTCCGGCAGCTCCGCGAGCAGGGCGAAGACCGCGCCCGCCTCCTCGTCGCGCACGAGCAGTTCGCCCGGCGCCGGCAGCGAATCGTCCACCGCCGCGTCGAAAGCCTCGTCGAACTCCGCCTCGCGCCCGGCCCGCCGCAGGCGACGCCGACAGAGCTGGTGCGCGATGCCGAAAAGCCAGCTCCCGAAGCGCGCGTCCTCCCGCAGCTGCGGCAGATGAGCGACCGCCCGCACGAAGGTCTCCTGCACCAGATCGAGGCTGTCGGCTTCGTGGCGGACGAGTTCATGCACAAAAACGAAGAGCGGACGTTGGTAGCGCCGGAGCAGCCGGTCCCACGCGCCGGGATCGCCCGCGCGCGCCGCCGCCACCGGCAAGGAGTCAGGTTCCGTGGGTGGCGGCATGGGGGCGGGGCGAGTTGGTCATGCGCAGAGGAATCCCGCCACACCCGAAAGGTTCAAAAAATCTTCCGCCGCCCGGCGCCGAACCGCCCGGCTCGCGCCCGTCCGCCCCGCGCTTGCCCGCCCCGGTCCGTCACCGCAGGCTCCGCGCCCCTCCCTCGTTTCCACCATGACCTTGCGCCTCCGCCCCTCCCCCGTCCTCGCCCTCGCCGTCGCCCTCGGCCTGCCGCTCGCCTCGCCCGCCTCCGCCGCCGAGACCGCGACCACGCCCACGCCGACGACCCAGGCCGCCACCGCCGCCGCCACCGGCACCGACCTCGTCGCCCTCGGCTCCGCGCTCGGCGCGGCCTACGCCGCTCTGCTCCAGCCCGGCACCGCCACCGACACGACCACCTTTTCCCTGCCCGACACCCTCAAAAAGATCCAGGCCGCCGCCAAGGTCGCCGGCAAATCCGAGCTCGTGGACGGGCT
The DNA here is from genome assembly GCA_966252115.1 of uncultured Akkermansia sp. Taxonomy (GTDB): domain Bacteria; phylum Verrucomicrobiota; class Verrucomicrobiia; order Opitutales; family Opitutaceae; genus IMCC26134_A. Next base: position 1,300 of record CBINNW010000162.1, on the reverse strand, counting down.
CGCCACCAAACTCAACACCGCCTCCGACAACAGCTTCGCCTCCGCGCTCGAAACCGTCTCGGGCGCCCTCGCCGACGTGCCGTGGAGCGAGGCCAAAAACCTCGCCGCCGGCGGCGACACCGCCGTCACCGACTTCATCCGCAAGACGACCGCCAAAAAACTCCGCGCCCAGCTCCTGCCCGTGGTGCAAAAGTCCGTCGCCGCCGCCGGCGTGCCCGACCAATATAAACAGCTCCTCGCCGCCGCCGGCCCCGCCGCCTCCCTCTTCGGCAAACCCGGCGTCGCCGACCTCGAGGGCTACGTGACCGACAAGACCCTCGACAGCGTCTTCGCCTACCTCGCCAAGCAGGAGACCGCCCTCCGCGCCAACCCCGCCCTCGCCGAAAACCCGACCGTGCAAAAAGCCTTCGCCCTGCTCACCGGCAAGTGAGGCGCGCGGCGACGGCGCCGGGCGCGGCCTCCCGCTCAGACCGCCGGCCGCGCCACCCGCCGCCGCCGCGCCCACCGACAGCCGACGAGAAACAGCGCCCCGCTCGTCGGCGCCAGCAGGTAAACCGAGATGTTCACGCTCTGGCTGAAAACGATGCCGTCGGTGAAATCCGGATACAGCGCGGCCGGGTAGAGCGGATCCCCGCCCGCCCGCCACCGCGCCAGCGACCAGCGGCCGAGCGCCACCACCGCCACCTCGACCGCCAGCAGCACCACGCCGAAACTCGCCGCCACCCGCCCGAGCGACCACGGCGCGCCCCGCCCCGCCCGACAGGCCGCGTAGGCCAGCGCGCCGAACACCATGCCGGGCCCGAGGCTGGCCACCGTGGCGTATTGCAGCGCCAGCAGGCGCGGATCGGTGAGCGGCAACAGCGGCCGGTGAAACTCCGTGAAATGCCGCGGCTCCACGTGGATGAGCCACAGGTCGTGCGCGCAGGCCCAGGCGAGGATGATCGCGGCGAAGACGAGCACGAACCGAGCGAGCGCGTCGCGCTCCGCCGGGGATAGGTTGGGCGACAGTTTCAAGCCCCCGCAGCCAAAGCCCTCCCCCCCCGCCCTGTCCATCCCGGCGCCACCTATGGAGTGCGGCGGCATGACGCCGCTTTGGACGGGGCGGCACGACGCCCCGCCCTCCCCGCCCGAACCACCGCCTCCCTCCCATCCCCCGCCGCCCCCGCCCCCCGCCCGAGCCCCCACCGCCTCCTCTCCCATCCCCCACCCCCCCCCGCCCATCCCCCCACCCCGGCTCTCCCTCAGCTCCTTCTTGCCGAGCGTCCCCGCCCCGACCACAAGCCTTTGACCCATGGCCGCC